>CABHOV010000064.1 GCA_902168185.1 uncultured Bacteroides sp. | reverse complement strand
AAAGGGCGCCATGAATACATTTGAAATGATTCAAACCTATATTCTAAAACCTTACTTACAAACAACATTGGTGCTCCTTGTTCCACTTGCTATTTACTCTTACTTCTGTGGTGACCGAATTAAGAAAGGCATAATAGGCATTGAGAAAAATTAGTTATCAAAACAAGTATACATATTCTACCTGGTATTTAATTGAGATTTAGTCCAACGGTTAATCCGTACCATGGCTTGTTTTGATAAATCCATATATTCTTATCGCGATCCGTAAGATAATCCCATCCGATACCTATACCTACGGTTAGATTATTAACACCGACCATTACCGCCAGACCATGGCTAAGTATAAATCCACTATACTCGTCAGCAATTTGATTATTCGTAGTCGAGGGTGTGACAGAAGTAGAGCCAAGTCCACCAAATCCGCCAATGCTTAAACCCCGATGTTTGTTTATTTGCTTCACTCCTATAGGTGTCTTCTTATAGCTTATGCGAAACCGATCTATTCGATACCCTATAAAAATATTGCCATTAAAATCAGTTGTCAGTTGCCTGGGCATGTTACCGATCGCTGGCCGGAATTTGAAAGGTATAGTCATTACATCCACATCGAAACTCCGCTTAAGAAAAAATTGGTCCTTCAACCTGTCAGGTATAAATGGTTCTGTTATTTTCTCTTTCAGGTAAATACTCATTGTATCGTCTGCTACATAAACAAAGACCTTCTTGTATCTGTCCGGGTGTTGTTTAAATTCATAGGTGCCATCATTCAGTTGATATTTGGGCAAGTCTTTAATACCGCTGCAGGCATTGAACAACGCCAGTAGAAGCAAAAATCCGATAACGTTTCGAAACATAATTCAAGAAGATAAACAATGCGAAATAAACACTTTCTTTTCAAACTGACCGGTTCATTTAATATATTATATTCTTGCAATATATTTGAATGAAGGAGGTCAGAAAGTTATTGTGTATTCTTAATCAATGGAAATATTTGGATATATAGTTTTAGAGTTAATTTCATCACTCATCGGATGGGTATGTCTCTATACTTGGTACAGAGACAGGAAAAAAGTTATGAAAGTTAAAAATGAAAGGTATGCCGGATCATTCAGCGCTGCTGGTGCTGTGCTAATCTTAAATTTTATCGCTGGCATAGGTGCGGTCGCTTTGTCCTTATTTTTGATTTTCTTTTTAGTTAGTTGGGTATATAGGTCAATTTCAAGTTGAACATCTTTCGCGGGGAACTCTGCAACTTCATAGAACGGCTATAACAGATCTGGATTTGAGTAACATATCTCATCACAAAAAAAAAGGCTGCACGTTTTTACATGCAGCCTTTTTTTTATTACTTGTTATACTCTATTACTTTAACCAGCCTTCCACTTCTTCCATGGTAGGATTGGTGATTTCGAGTTTCATTTTTTTGCGTGTTCCGCATACATCGTTAAAGAGCTTCGAAGCTTTCATCTCTTTCATCTGCGCAAGCGACTGTATACCTAGCTTCTGAAGTATCGGTATAAATTCGGCGCGAACACCAGCATCGGTAAATTCTTTTTCATTGAAACCAGAAGCTGGTTTTTCAGGCTTCATCTGCGGGAAGAAGAGTACATCTTGTATCGACGCAGAGTTCGTCATAATCATGGAGAGACGATCAATACCGATCCCTAGCCCTGCCGTTGGCGGCATACCGAATTCAAGCGCACGAAGGAAATCTTCATCCAGCGTCATCGCTTCTTCATCACCACGTTTACCCAGTTCAAGCTGGTCTTCAAAACGCTCACGTTGATCAATCGGGTCGTTCAACTCAGAGAATGAGTTTGCTATCTCTTTACGGTTACAGATCGCTTCAAAGCGTTCAACCAGTCCGGGCTTGCTGCGATGCTTCTTTGCAAGAGGCGACATCTCCAACGGATAGTCTGTAATAAATGTAGGTTGAATCAGATTCGGTTCGCACTTCTCACCAAAGATCTGATCGATCAACTTTCCTTTACCCATGGTATCATCCATCGGTACGTGCAACTGCTTGCAGGTTTCGCGAAGCTGTTGTTCATCCATCGCAGATATATCTACACCTGTAAAATGCTGAATGGCTTCAAACATAGTATAGCGTGTCCACGGACGTTTAAAATCGATGATGTTCTCTCCTACCTTTACTTCAGTTGTGCCGTGAAGATCGAGTGCTACTTTTTCAATCATCTCCTCTACGAGCTCCATCATCCAATAGTAATCCTTATAGGCTACATATAATTCCACTTGCGTGAATTCAGGATTATGGAAACGTGACATCCCTTCATTACGGAAGTCTTTCGAAAATTCATATACACCGTTGAATCCACCAACAATCAAGCGCTTCAGGTATAGCTCATTGGCAATGCGCAAATATAGCGTCATGTCCAATGTGTTATGATGCGTTTTGAAAGGACGTGCAGCAGCACCACCGTACAACGGTTGGAGTATGGGCGTTTCAACTTCGAGGTAAGCTTTTGTATTCAGGTACTGACGCATGGAGTTTACCAACTGTGTACGTTTGATGAATGTATCGCGTACTTCCGGGTTTACAATCAAATCAACATAACGCATGCGATAGCGTTGCTCTGAATCTGTAAAGGCATCGTGGCGTTGCACGTTGCCTTGCTCGTCTACCGTTTCTTTTACTATAGGTAACGGGCGCAATGCTTTTGTTAAAACCGTAAGGCCAGTAACGTGAACGGAGATCTCACCGGTTTGTGTTGTAAAGCCGTAGCCTTTCACACCAATGATATCGCCTATATCCAGTAATTTTTTAAATACAGTATTGTATAAAGTTTTGTCTTCGTCAGGGCAGATGTCATCTCTGCGAATATAGATCTGTATGCGACCGGTCTCATCCTGCAATTCAGCAAAGGCAGCACTCCCCATCACGCGGGTGCTCATGATGCGCCCAGCAATAGAGATCTGGCGATAGTCGCTCTTCTGACGTTCGTAGTTTTCCAGGATTTCCTTCGCGGAAGCATTCACTTCGAAAAGTTCTGCCGGATATGGATTAATGCCTAATTTCCTGAGTTCATCCAGTTTTTGTCTGCGGATGATCTCCTGTTCGCTAAGTTGCATGATCTAAAAATTTCCCGCAAAAATACTCGAAATAGGGAGAAAAGGAACAATCCTGAAATATGCTATTTTCTGCTGCGCTTTCTTCGTTCCAGTTCTTTGCGGATCAAAATAAGCTCACGACTACTCTGTCCGGCCACGGAAGTATTTTCCTGCGCTCTGCGGAAGAGGTACGGCATTACTGAACGCACGGGGCCGTAAGGAACATACTTGGCAACTTTATATCCGGCTTTCGCCAGATTAAATGAAATGTTATCGCTCATACCATAGAGCTGTGCAAACCAGATACGATCATCAGTATTCTTCAAACCGTACTTGTGCATCAAAGTAGTAAGGTATAGATTGCTCTCTTCGTTGTGAGAACCACACATGAAGGCTATACGCGAAATGTTCTCGACACAAAATTCCAACGCTTCATTAAACGCTTTATCCGAAGCAGCTTTATCAGGTTGAATAGGATCAGGATAGCCCATCGCTTCAGCACGTGCCCGCTCTTTTTCCATATAGGCACCACGTACCAGCTTTGCTCCTATATAATATTTTTTCCGTGCTGCTTCCTCGAAAGAGTTTTTCAAATTCTGCAACGATGCTATACGGTATAGCTGATAGGTATTAAAGACGATCGCTTTCTCTTTGTTATACTTTGCCATCATTTCATAGGCAAGTGTATCGATTGGTTCCTGTATCCAGGTTTCTTCTGCATCTATCAATACAGGAATTTTATTTGCGTGTGCACGTGCGCAAATTTTATCAACACGCTTACGAACGCGTTCGAAGGCGCGTTGCTCTTCTATCGTTAATACATCTTCACGTTGAATTTTTTCGAACAGATCGCTGTCACCAAGACCGGTAACTTTAAAAACAGAAAACGGAATTCCCGCAGGATCTCCTTTTGCTTTATCGATCGTACGAATAATCTCTTCTGTTACCTGGTCGAATCCTTTTTCAGATTTTTCACCTTCAACAGAATAATCCAGGATGGTGCCTACACCATATTTCGAAAGCTGTGTAATCTCATCATCACAATTATCGATGCTGATGCCTCCACAAAAATGATCGAAGGCTGTTTTGCGAATGATGCCCTCTACAGGCAGATGTAGTTTCAATGCAAACTTTACAGATCCAATCGCTGCCGCGGATATCCACGGATGATTGACCATCGAAAAAATAAAATTGGCTTTCCGTAAAGCCGCATCTGATTTGTAGGAGAATGCTACAGAGGTGTCTTCAAATGAAATCCTGGGTTCTGCTTCCATGCTGAAAAAATTCGGGCAAATATACTGCTTACAATTGTTAGCTCAAGTTCTCTCATAAACAGTTCTAATGTTTTTAATAACTTTCGATTCGAAAGAACTTAAAATCACACATGCTGCCCGATAACATTTTGTTTTCTGCTGATCCTTCCAACGATTTACTGGCGTTTTTAAATAAAAAAAAATACAGCAAAGTTGTCGTTCTCACCGATGAGAATACACGCGAGCATTGTTATCCTGTCCTTCAGCAAAAGCTTCCCGATCATTTTGTTATTGAAGTCAAAAGTGGTGAAGAACAGAAAAACCTGGAGACGTGTGTGTTGATCTGGAAACAACTGACTGACTATGCTCTTGATCGACATGCTGTGCTCCTTGTATTGGGTGGTGGTGTGTTGGGAGATATGGGAGGATTCTGTGCTGCCACCTATAAAAGAGGAATCGATTTTATACTGATTCCAACCACGTTGCTTGCACAAGTAGATGCAAGCATCGGTGGCAAACTGGGCGTTGACTTTGATCATTTTAAAAATCACATCGGAGTTTTTCAACAGCCTGCTTTAACATTATTATATACCGGTTTTCTGAAAACATTACCTGTTGCCGAACTACGGTCAGGCTTTGCTGAGGTGATCAAGCATACGCTGATCTCTGACAAAGATATGTGGGATACGATCCGCAAGAAATCATTGCAGGAGCAGGACTGGGATGGTCTCTTAAAACATTCCGTTGCTTTTAAAGCGGATGTAACAACACAAGACCCCAAGGAAAAAGGATTGCGTAAAATTCTGAATGCAGGCCATACTATAGGGCATGCCGTTGAAAGTTACCTGCTGGCCAGCGGGCATCGCATTCTTCATGGTGAAGCGATTGCATTGGGCCTTATTGCAGAAGGCTTTATAGCACGTGAACGTAACATGCTAAGTCATGACGACTTTCAAAGCATTGCTGCATATATACTTGCCGTGTATGGCAAGGTTGATCTGAATGAAAAGCAAATTGCAGAAGCTGGTCAGCTCACTGTTCAGGATAAGAAAAATAAGGGAAATAAAATACTGTGCGTTCTTCAGGAAGGGATAGGAAGAGCGCGCTGGGATTGCGAAATCAATTTTGATGAGGTAAAAGAGGCTCTCTCTTTTTATCAATCGCTTCAAATGTAGTGAGCGTCTGAATCATCAAATGGTGTTTTCTCAGTTTTAATGGTTTTCTTCAGGCCGTCAGCTTTTTTAGAGATATACTCTTTCGTTTTACGTTTCCGATTACCGGTAAGTAACCAGGCAGCCAACAATGCACCCGAAGCAAGACCAAGTCCTAATGCTATTTTACGGGTAGTACTCATATTACAATTTAACTTTTTTCAGCGTTAAAAGTTTCAGCGTTGTATCAAAAAATCTTTTTGCAAAGAGTAATTTGCCCACTCAAATTTCTGATCACATTGAATACAACAATTCATCTCAAGCGAACGAATGTTTTGAAGGGAACAGCAACACTGCTTCCTGCATCTAAAAGCATCAACAACCGTGCACTGATTATAAATGCACTGGCCGGTAGTAAATCAGAAATTCAGAATATGTCTGATGCCAACGATGTGCAACTGATGTTGCGGCTGGTAAACTCGACCGAAGAAATTATTGATGTAGAAGATGCAGGCACAACGATGCGTTTTCTTACTGCATACTTTGCTGTTACCAATCAGCATAAAGTTCTCACGGGAACTTCGCGTATGAAAGAGCGCCCCATTGGTATACTCGTGAATGCCTTGCGCGGCCTGGGTGCAGATATAGAGTATATGGAAAAAGACGGATATCCTCCATTAAAGTTAAATGGCTTCAGCGGACAAAAAACGGATACCATACGCATTCGCGGAGATGTAAGCAGTCAATTCATTTCAGCACTTATGATGGTTGCCCCTGTGTTACCAAACGGGTTGACGCTTGAGCTCGAAGGAAAAATTGGCAGTCGCCCCTATATAGAGATGACAGCCTCAATCATGAAACACTTTGGCGCAAGCAGTGAGTTCATCAGCAACAAAGTAATTGTTCCTCATCAGCAATATACACCTGCACCCTTCACGGTGGAATCTGATTGGTCTGGTGCCAGCTATTGGTTTGCTTTTACAGCGCTCGCTGAAAAAGCAGAGATATACCTGCCTAAACTTTCATTGCAATCACTGCAAGGTGACAGTGTCATTGTAAAGATTATGGACCGCCTTGGTGTACACGCAGCCATGGAGAATGGCTTATTGAAGCTCACTAAAAAAGAAAGTCAGAAAGAACTTCATTGGGACTTTACACATTGCCCTGACCTCGGCCAAACCGTTGCTGTAGTATGTGCAGCGAAAGGTATAAAAGGTTACTTTACAGGATTGGAGAGTCTTCGTATAAAAGAAACCGATCGCATTGCAGCGCTTCAGAATGAGCTGCAAAAGATTGGCGGCAAACTGGTAGAAGAAGACACTGAAAACTGGACATTAATTCCATCCACACATTTACCCGCCCAGGTATATTTCAACACTTATAAAGATCATCGCATGGCAATGGCCTTTGCCCCCCTAGCTACACTTATGAATGTTGAGATCGAGAGACCCGAGGTGGTAAAGAAATCGTATCCTAATTTCTGGAATGATCTGAAGGAATTTGGTTTGGTTTAATCAAATCCATTGCACAAAGATCACGGATAGATGTAGAGCTACACAAAAGTAAATATACGTTAACAGATAACATCCCGCAGGGCATTAAAATATAGCGGGGCGTGTAACAAGCGGCTTCCGTACCAGGAGAACATTTCGCCATCGACAAGTATAATTTTTGATGATGGGCTGATTTGTTTCAATTCTTCGATGTGCTTCTCCTGAAACGGATAAGGCTCTGAGGATAGAAATATATAGTCTGGCTTCAATTTATTTATTTCGTCAGCGCTAAGCTCCGGGTAACGCGAAGATTGTATTGCACTCTTCAGGTTCAACTTCTCCAACATGGTATGAATGAAGGTATCTCTTCCTGCTACCATCCAGGGTTTTCGCCAAATGAAATATAGCACTGACTGTGATCCAAATAACGTTATCGATTCAAATGATTTTTGAATCTTATCTATAGTATCAGATGCTTCGGCATCTTTCGCTGTTATCTCTCCTATACCTTTTATCATGGCGAGCGCATCGTTCCATGAAACTATATCGCTCATCCACACAGGATATTTCTTCTGAAGTTCAACGATGCCATCCTCGTAATTTTCTTCTTTATTACCAATGATCAAATCAGGTTGAAGAGCATCAATAACATCAAAATTAAAATTCTTAGTACCTCCCATTATAGTTTTCGTCTTTAACCATTCCCCAGGATGAACACAAAACTTTGTGATGCCTACAACTTCAGTTTGCAATCCGAGTGTTGCCAGTAATTCAGTTTGAGAGGGGACCAGGGATATAATTCGCCTGGGCGGAAAAGAAATGGTAATGCTTTGATTCAGTTGGTCGATGAAGGTGCGTTGCATGCTTCAATTCTGGGAACTGCTGACGGGTTTAACTTTTTTCTTCATCGGGAATTCAAAACCTATACGCATGTTTAGTACATCTGCATAAGGACTTTTATTCTCATAGTTAAATACGCGAAGCATGATTTGAGCAGTTCCCTTTACACGCTTGATGAATCTATATTCTTTTTTCAAGCCTATAAATGCACCCGGTACCCACTCGCGTCCTGTTACATCGGATGTTTTCGATTGAAGTTTGGGAGGAACTTGTGTGTTCATCAATTCTACTTCAGCGCGTGGGGCAAATCCTTTGCCTATTTTAAACTCAGAATATATTCTAGGTCCATATACTCTTGTACTCGGACTGAAGGAATTATGATTTGTATTATAGCCATACCGTTGGTTCCAGCCAAGTCCTGAAGTGAGGCGACCGGAAAGTCTATACCCTATATATGGATTGAAATCAACGAGTATATCATTGCCTTTCTTTTGTATTTGTAATGCTATGCCAGGGAGCAAACGCTCTATCAATGGTTTATCGCGCATTTCATTAGGACGTTTTTTCCCAACTTCACTCAGACTGTTCAGGCTTGAATATTTATTCTTCAACTTCGCCATTTTGTCCATCGCTTCCTGTAATACTTGTTCTTTCCCTGCGAAATGATTTATAGCGACTTCTTTTACCTGCTGAACGGCTTGCTCTTTCATCGCTTCGGGACTTTCAACTGACTTTAACATCGGGTCTATCGCACCTGCAGATTTTTTCAGATCACCGACACCAGCAATATCACCTGCTTTAGTTTCCAGAGCCTCCGGCAATTGTTTCACATCTGTGAGATTGCCTTGTGTTATATTCTGAATATCTTTTTGATAAGCGCCAGCATTTTCGGTAAGCGAAGAAAGATCGCCTGCCTTTCCTGTGATGTTCTGAAGGCCATCCAGTTCGCCAATTTTACCAATCGGAGATTCTATTGATGTATTCAAGCCATCCAGGTTCTTCAATGGATTATCGGGTAAATCCAGCGAAGGTATATTCATATCTTTTACAGGAAGTTTGAAATCCTGAATGTTACCCGTTAGCGCGCTTGCTTTCTCTTGTAGCTCCGGAGAAAGCTCAAGCTTGTTTATCTTATCTGTGGCATTCGATTTCAAGCCGTCTATTTTTGAATTTAAAGACGCAACCGATTTTTCACGCTGCTGCAAAACGCTGTCGAGCTTTTGTGTGTATTTATCAGTAGGAAGTTGCAAGGACTTCAAGCTATCTATTTTCCCTTGCAAACCGGATCGAGAAGAATCAATCGATGCAAATTTTGACTTGTATTCAAGTTTCAGACTGTCAGACTTGGTATAAAAAGAATTCTGAATTGAGTCCAGAGCATCCATTTTGGGAATGGAGAGACTATCCAATTTTAGCGTGTTTAAAAGGCTATCCTGTTGCTGTGCCTGAAGAGAAGCAACAACGAGCAGCAGGAGGATTATTAGCCAAAAACGCATCGGACAAAGGTACGCGATTTACCTTGAAGTTTAAAGATTCGTGTCCTCAAAATCTCTGTTGTTGGAAATTCTTAATATACCCCTTACAAATAAAAAAAGAGGCTGTGAATTCACAGCCTCTTTCAATGATACTAAACACCTTTTCTACAAGGTCAGATTTAAACGAGCAAAAAGAAAACGCCCGTTGTATCCAAATTGAGAAGCCGCGTTCTGATAGCGGAAACGTCCATCATCATATCCGCCTGGATATTTAACTTTATCAACTTTTGAAGGGTATATATCTAATAAATTATTAGAACCCACTGTTACCTGCACTCCTTTTGTAATGTTATAACCTATTGACAAGTCCGTAATAACTTTAGGCTGGAATGTCATATAGTTATTATCATCGTCATATATATTAGGATCTATCACTTTGCCAAAGCGTACGTTACGTAAGAAGAAACTCCACTTTTTCAAAGAGTACGTCAGAATCAAATTTTGCTTCTGTACAGGAGATATATTTTCCAATATAGTCTGGCTGCTCTTCGGGAAGAAGAAGTTCTCGTTGCCTGTAAACGTAGCCGGAACTTTCACTTTTCCATCCAGCTTTGTTTGAGAAAATGTAGCTGCCAGATCAACTTTCAGGGAGCCCGCTCCTATCTTGTTAGTATAGGAAAGAACGGCATCCAGGCCTTGTGTTTTTGTGTCAATTGCATTTACGAAAAATTGAGCAACAGAAGCATTCGCTTGTAAAAGTAAATTATAGATCTGCTGCTGACTAGGAGTTCCAGTAGGATCACCTGAGATAGCATCTGTAAATACAATTCTATCCTTCACTTTAATAAGGAAATAATCCAAGCTCAAACTGAAGTTATCCAGGAATGTTCCGGTAACACCAGCTGTAAAACCTTGTGACTGCTCAGCCTTCAATTTAGGGAGACCTAATATCTGTGCTACTTTACTGGTATTCGAGAATATACCTACTTCAGATAGTGTACCATTCACCAATTGTGTTGTAGTGGTTTGGAAATATACCTGGTGCAAAGAAGGTGCACGGAAGCCTGTGTTAAAGGAAGCGCGTGCTGTCCAATTGCTGCCTAATTTATAACGCGTAACGGCTTTGTAATTAGTAGTACCGCCGAAGTCGCTATAGTTCTCGTAACGAATTGCAGCGCCTAAAAGCCATTTCTCAGTAACATCAAGTTCTACATCACCATAAAATGCATAGCTGTTTCTATATTGATTTACTGCAGATTGAAATCCCGGGAACACTTGTGATCCACCGGGACGAATAGCTGTATTTACTGCTATATCTCCGTTCTCGTCAGTAGTAGGCGTTCTAAGAAATACAGTTGGCTGATTGTTGGCATCCAATCCATAGTTTCTCCAGGATGCTTCCTCGCCTGCTATAATTTTAAAGTTCTCATATCTGTGTTCTGCTCCGAAGGCTACATTTAGTCCTTTCAGAACATCAAACTTTCTGCTGAGATCAAAGTTCGTTGTATTCTGACTGAAGGCATGTCCACCCGCATCGAAACTTGTTTGAGATGCTGTTAACTGCGAGAAGTTAATCGATTGATCAATGATAAACAGGAATTGGTTGGAGCCATATATATTACTGAAATCTACATTCCACTCACCAGATTTACCTCTGATACCTACTGCAAAATTCTTGTCGGATATTTTAGAATTGATATGCGGCAGGAAACCATTTTCATACAGCTCAGGTAAATATCGTGAAGGGTTTGATGGAAGACGTGAATATCCTGATGAGCGTCCTTGACGGAATCCGATTCCTCCAAAAGAATAGAACTCAAAGTTTTCATTAATAGGAAGTACAGCATTGAAATAACCTTTAGCATCTCTTAACTGTGCTTGCCCTACATACATCGTATAGTCTCTGCGTGTAGTTCCTCTTCTTGCTAATTCTGCATCTGTAATATCTGCACCTGTTAAATTATTAGCTTGAAAATAAGCAAGAGCATTATCATCGGTTGCATCTCTCGAGAACTGTGTAATGTCGTACAGTAGATTACCGTTGCCATCTGTTGCGTTGTAATCTCTAAATATACTTCCTTCATAATCGGTAGCTCTGTTGGTACGCTTTCTATCTTCTATAGAACCACTGAAGTTTATAAAGCCACCTTTATCATTTAATGGTATACCGTAATTAAACGTTGTTAAGAACTGCTGTCCATCATAATTTTTATCCTGCTGTTTTAGACTTTCATCGCCTGTGAAATAAGCTCCTGTTGTTGCCGTTACTTCGACTACACCGGTTGTTTCTTTAAGTATAATATTAATCACACCAGCAATGGCATCGGAGCCATATTGTGCCGCAGCTCCATCGCGCAAGATTTCAATTTTTGATATTGCTGATACAGGGATCTGGTTCAAGTCAGTACCTACTTGTCCACGACCAGGACCAACCTGAAAATTCACAAGTGATGTCTGATGCAAACGCTTACCATTCAACAACACCAATACCTGATCTACACCCATACCGCGTAATGATGCAGGGTCAATATGATCTGTACCATCCTGAATAGACTGTGCATTTGATGAGAACGAAGGTGCTACATAGTTCAGAATCTGACTGATCGATATTTGAGGAGTGGTTTTATATAGTTCCTTCAGATCTATTATATCTACTGGAACTGGTGTTTCCAGTACCGTTCTGCCACTCGCGTGCGAACCAATGATTACAATCTCATCCAGTTGACTTGCTGATTCCTGTAACATGACGGTTATGTTTGCCGATGCCGGCACTTGTACATCCTGCGTTGCATACCCTACAAATGAGAATGTTAAGTATGTAACTGCCTCTGGAATCTGAAGTGTAAACTTTCCTTCTGAGTCGGTAGTTACTCCCGCGCCACCTTTCGCAGAAATGGTAACACCTGGTATAGCTGTGCCTTCATTATCTGTTACAGTACCGGATATAGTTTTGGTTGCCTGACCAGTAGCTGTGAGACTATATGCCACTAGCATCAAAAGGAAAAACATACTTTTTGCAAAAGACTTAAGTGTGTTAGAAAGGGATTGATATTTAAGGTCTAAAGCAAAGAATAGCCGCTCTACATAATTTGTAGATAAAATCATAGATTTGAGATGTTTTAAATGATTGTCTAATTATTTTGAAACAGCCTGCTGCCCGATTGCAGTCGGTGTGGCAGGCACAATTTTCATCTCCTTATCGCCTGGGACCAGGAAGCGCGAATAGTAATTACCTTAAGTAGAAATTCTCATATATAGGTTTGTTTTAGTTTAGGTTATTTGTGTTTTGCCTTTCTTTTACATCTATAAATAATTTAGTTACTCTAAAAATTATGACACAAAAAAAGGCGCGCTCTTTAAGCTTCGCCTTGCCGTTTTAATCAACATTCTTTGATGACGCTGATTCGCTGTTTTTGAAAATTTCTATCAATGATACATTTTCTCATTACCACATCTTTACGGCTTTAAACTTATAGAAGTGCTGCTATAGATGCAATCCGTATTTATACATACGTATTTGTAGGTATATTACATAGATATATATCAGTAATTCTGTAGGTATTTTTAGATGCAGTAACATTTAATTATGGCGAGGGGAACTCGAATTGGTATATAATGAATGATGTGTTGTTTCTGCCTTGAAATTTCAGAGGGCCAGTGACTCTGATGGGTATAAGATAAAAAGCACTTAACACAGCTTAGCTTTTTCGCAACATCAACAAAGGCTTTATGGTATACATCTTGATTATGATAAATTACTCATACGGATACCGGACCATGCAAATATGACAAAAGAACCAAAGAAAATAAGCCAGGCTATTACCCCTATTGCTCTTTTCGTACTCGTTTCCAATTGATCATACCTTCGCACGATTTTTATATACCGATTTTTTCTAACAAAGTGGTAGAGATGCAAATAATAGTTTATAACGCAAAAACAGAATATAGTTATAGACGCGACTTCGGCACTGACGATTTGTATAGTAAAGTAAACAGAGCAATAAAAGTATAATGAAATGACAAGAACTGACACTGTGGTTGCCAGCACAAAACTGGCTCGTTCTTCACCAGTCCCATGCTTCTTGCCTTTAAGAATACTGCAATAGAAACTATAATAACACAAATCATACATATTATTTTTTTTTAATCTTTATATATAAATATACTATATGACCCAAGGTGGCTCAAAATAGTATATAATGAATGATGTATTCCGCCTCGAAACATCAGAGTTCCGAGGCCAGTGACACTGATGGAGTATAAATAGTAAGTACTTCCACAAGAAAGTGAGGTTTTATGTATCAAAAAAAAAGAGTCATGTCCAAAGTTGAACATGACCCTTTTTCATAACTAAGACTTTATTATTTATGATAGATATCCGTTAGATTCCTATAGGCAGATCCATTAAAAACAGTATACTTAATTGTAAATGTTTTATAATCTTCGCTAACAGTAATTGTTGGACCATCAACAACAGTAACACCATTATCAGTAAAGGCTGCTTTAATCTCATCAGGATCAATCACCGCCTTAAAATTGGAAAGTACACCGCTATTATTATCAAATGTAATCAGGTAGTTAGGCTGAACATAATACCCTGTAGGTACATTGATACTGGTAGGGCTTACAGCAGATAGGGCTACTGCATCATCTGTCCAAGTCGTAGTTGGGCTACCTGAACCATCTTGATTGTTATACCGGTAAAAATCCCACAGATAAGCTCCAGCTATTGGGTTTCCAATGAATGCTAACTTGGCTGTCCCCAAATTATCTGCTACTACAATGTCCTCAGTATCATTAATCTTAACAGGGAGCAAATAACTCTTTATTTTATCCATCTTATACTGATATATACGTATAAAAAGTGATGCTTCAGTTGTATCATCTGGAATAGTAACACTATTCGATACTATATCATATACAGAATCCGGTAACAATGTGAATTTTGCATCGGCATTTTCAATCGATGCATTTACCTGTGCGATAACACTCTCATCAATTGAAACGGTTACAGTGACATCCTTCCCTATGCTGTGCGATGATGTCGCAGAGATGTGGAGCTCATAATCAACCGTATCTTTCCCTGCTGTAAGTTGAACAGACTGAGTGCCTGTTGTGCCTCCATTGCCATAAAAACTTACAATAGTATTGCTGCTGTTGACTTCATCAACTATATCAGTATAACCTTTATCTTCTAAGCAGGAAGTTAAAAATAATCCTGTAGCGATTGGCATCACCAGCGTTGCCAGTAATAGTCTTATTCGATTTTTCATAGTATCCAATACGTTAGTTTTACTGTGCATCCCAAAATATTTTACTTGTAAACTGATTGATATCTCCCTGCGCAGAAACATTCTCAGAGTTGTTACTATACTCTGATAACGGGTAGAGAAGCCGTGCAGGATATTGGCTACCTTGAGCACGTGTAGATAGAGGAACATTGGGGATACCTGTCCTTCTGTATTCTGTCCATGCTTCAAAGCCACCATAGTTAGCTAATGCAATCCACTTCTGAGTGATAATTGCTTCAACCTTATTGGATGAAGCTGACCAGTCAACATTACTTATACCGGAGCTAAGATATTTTTTTAGCCCCTTTTTTACATTAACATTTGAAGGCCAGCTACTTTTTAAAGCGGTAGTATCGGCTAATGAAGCAAGCATATAAAAAGATTGCGTTACTCCTTTTTCATACAACTGTTGTGCAGATAAGTTACTGGTCAATAATCCACGCTGTACTGCTTCAGCCTGAAGGAAGAAACTTTCAGCTGAACTCATTACAATTTGATCGTTCTTATAAAGCGTCGCTGACTTAACTGTATTATCTGTAGGAAGGAAAGCAGGTCCGAACCCTGAAATTTTTGAGTATAGATAAGTGTCATTGCCTTCACCGAATGGTACACCAATAATTTTTTTATCTGCACCAGTACCAACTGGATACGTGAGAAGCTTTATACGAACACTATCCTGCGTATCTGATAAAAAGGAAACAAAGAAATTGCTCCAGCAATAGAAATCATGACTTCCTGATCTTGAGTCAGCCGCAGAGTATCCGTACGCTTCATACCAAGGATTTTCCTTTCCTGCAGTTTTCAGGTAGCCAGGATTTGCAGAAACATTTTCTCCGCTGTCAAGGAATACTGTATTTGATTGAGCCAACTTGGCCATTTCTGATGCAATCAATGCTTGCTTGTCAGATACATTCGTTAGCCTAAGAAGCATTCTTAACTTGAGTGTATTTGCAAATTTGATCCACAGGTCATTATCTCCATTGAAATAAATATCAGCTGAACCTGCAGAAGGATTTGTTGTTGAAACAGGAACGCTCAAATATGTTATAGCAACATTAATATCACGTATTAAGCTATCATATATAGCGCTTCCGTTGTCGTATGCCGGGCGAATAGATGTCGTGCCCTCGAGAGCTTCTGAATACGGTGCATTGTTATAAGCATCTACTATAATCTGGAAGTTAAAAGCCTTCATAACGCGTGCAATACCCGCTATAGCCTGCTTGCCTTCTTTTACTGCAGCTTCTTCTACATATTTATAGTCTTCAAGATTATTATAGGGACCTGTCCAAACGCCAGTCCTGAAAGTAGTCTGGATGTCATATGTCTTCTCTGGTGTAAAACCAGAAACTGATCCTGAAGGAGACCATTGGCCAACCCAGAAAGCACCAATTTCATTGTGAACAAGTCGTGCTGCCGTCACATTCAAAGCATTTGTCAGCACTGTCTCCGGGGTTGCTGAAACAGCTTGATTCGGATTTGTATTGACATCCAAATAGTCGTCACCACAGGCTGTTGTAATAACTGCCACGGCTGACAATATATAGTATATAAATTTCTTTTTCATAAAATGGTCTTAAAGGAGATTAAAATGTTATTGATACATTGAAACCATAAGTTCGTGTAGGTGGCGTTTGAGCCGTGCTGTTCAATCCTACAGAGTTACTATTATCAAGTGCATACTCCGGATCGGTATATTTATTTTCCTTCGGAAGGAACATTAATAAGTTTCTACCAATCAATCCTACCGAAGCTGATTTAATAAATTTCACGGAAGAAAAAATGCTCTTCGGTACATCATACGTTAGAGATACCTCTCTTAGCTTCCAAAAATTACCACTGGTTACAAAGTTTTCACCAACCGTTCTTAAGTTAGAGTCCCATGCACCTAGACCTCCATCTTTTGTAGCGATTGATGTGTTTGCGACATAACTACCATCGGCACCCAGGTAAGATGAGTTTGGAAATACAAAGCGTTCACGTCCATAAGCAGCTGTTGCTTCTGCTACACCTGTAAACCACATTGTACTCGCTAATCCATGATATACTACATTACCGCCTCTGTACTCAGCCAGTGCATTGAACGTAAACCCTTTGAATTTTAAACTTGATTGTATACCTAGAAAATACCTCGGATTCGCTTGTCCAAAAGTTTTGAGATTAGGATCCTTAATAGGATATCCTGTAGACGGATCAACAACTACTCGTCCTTCTGGATCACGCTGATATGAAATCGCTTTTATAATAGGATATTGACTGCCTACTTGTGCAAACACTTGACCTAAACTGGCGTCACCGGTCTGTCCATAGTAATTTGACAGGTTAATATTGCTAAGCCCTTGATAAAGCTCTTTAATTTTAGTACCCCTGTCAGCAAAATTTATATTTAAATCCCATTTCAACCCACCCGTTGTAGAAACCGGTGTTGTCTTTAAAGTAATCTCGTATCCACTATTCTGAAGTGTACCAGCATTTACTGTTGCTCTTGAATATCCTGTGGATGAAGCTATATCTATATTTACTGTCTGATCAACTGTCTTTTGAGTATAGTAAGCGAGCTCAAGATTAATTCTGTTATCTAAAAATCCAAACTCACCACCAACCTCATATGAAGTTGTCAATTCGGGTTTTAAGTTTGGATCCGCATACGTATCTCCTAAAGAGTATCCAGCTAAACTTCCATAAGGGAAACCATTCCCTGCATTAAAAACATTTTGCAGCGCATAAGCACCAACGTTAACGTTACCCACTTTTGTAGCTGACGCTGTGATTTTTGCATCACTTAATATTGCACTATTTTTTAGTGCTGGGATTGCTTCAGATGCAACAAAGGAAATATCTACACCAGGATAGAATGTGTTTCGATTCTGCTTTGAGAGAACTGAATATGCATCTCTTCTACCAGAAGCGTGTAAATATAGATATTCGTTATAACCTATAGTCAAATCTCCATAATACCCAACTACACGAGTAGTCGATTCGAATTCATTTGCAGTAGCTTCACCAACACGGTTACTAACATTATATAATTCAGGTAATACTAAACCATTTGCCGATAAGCTCACAAATTTTGCTTTCTCTTCACGAACGTTACTTCCGATAACCAAATCCGTTGTAACGGGTCCGATGTTTTTCTTAAATGTCAGAATGAAGTCCTGAACAATCTTATTCGTGTAACCGATAGCATCTGTGAGACCACCCGTTATATTTGACTGTGCTATATATTTCCCTGTCGACTTTGCAAACGCATTGTAATCGTACTTTTCTTGAGTAAACTTATAGTCATAGCTTTGATACGTCATCCCTGCGCGATATAAAGCACCCATCCAATCTGTGATCTGATAGCTTACTTCTGCATTGCCTTGTAGGTTTCCATAGCGATCCTTCTGACGATTCATATCCTTTGCCATGAAAGGGTTAGAGAAGTAATCGTTGAAGTAATTATTAGGATTAGCATAGTTCAATGATCCATCCGCATTTTTATAATTCCTCCAATTTCTATACTCGTTCAGGGGAATATGTCCCGGAGTATTTAAAACATTCGAGTAAAAATCAGAAGTGGTCCTATCGGTTTGTCTTAAAGCATAGGCAACATTAAAGCTGGTCTTTAACTTCTCGAACATTGTACGGCTTGCATTGAATCGAACAGAAGTTCTTCTGTTTTTATCGCCTGGTACAATACCTTTTGTGTTGACATCTTGAAGCGAAAGAAAATAACTACTGGTCTTGTCGCCTCCCGTTAATGACAAACTATTCTGAACTGTATGACCTACATCATAAGATTTTCTCTTTGCATCTTTCTTATAGGAGTATGTTGTTTTTTGAATTGAACCATCTTCTAATGTGCGACCTAAATCTACCGTACTTCCATCGAACTCAGGTCCATAAGACTGATTTTCAAAAGGGATATATACTCTACTATAGGATTCAGTTCCTGCTCCAAAACGTTCCTGGAATTTTGGCATAAAGCTTATGCTTTCCCAATATGTAGTGTTTGAGAAATTTATGGCTGGGACAACATTTGAGCCCTTCTTTGTTGTAATGATCAAAGCACCATTAGAGGCATCCGCTCCGTAAAGCGCAGCTGCGTTAGCACCTTTCAATACTGTGACGCTTTCAATATCATCAGGATTCAGGTAATTGATAGCATCACTAGTGGATTGAGTTCCATCAATAACAACTAGTGCCTGGTTATTTCCGGTAAGAGAACGATTGCCTCGAAGTGTTATACGGGTCGTTGGATTAATACCATTGTTAATAGTATTGATTTGTAGACCTGCAACTTTACCGGAGAGAGCAGTAGCAACATTTATAGCTTTGGATTGGGTAAGTTCTTCATTCTTAACTTTCGTCACAGAATATCCAATCGACTTAGCAGATTTTTCTATACCCAACGCCGTAACTACCACTTCACTTAACTGAGTGAGATCCTGTTCTAATTGCGCATCAACCGAAGTGTTCCCTCCTATTTCAACTTCCTTAGATTTTAATCCAATAAAAGTAAATATAAGCGTACCTGTTTCAGGAGCCGCTAATGAGTAGGCACCGTTGGCATCAGTTACCGTACCTATAGTAGTTCCTTTTACCACAACGTTAACACCCGGCAGACCTGAGCCATCTTCTGCCGAAGTTACTTTGCCAGAGATTGTTCTGTCCTGGCCCACACTTTCAAAACTTATCCATAGCGAGATAAGCAGAAACAGTAGAGTTTTCTTCATACTTTATTGTTTAGGTTTAAAGTCCTAAAGTTGAAGAAGCTTTAATCAGCAGAAAATCACTTGATGGAGGTAAAATATATAATTATAAATCACACATAATGTGGTATATGTGAATATATATGGTTTTGCAAACGATATTTATACTTTACTCTGAGGTCTAAAAGACAAAAAAATAGATAAAAAATGATACTTGAGCACCAGTTGTCTGATATAACTGCCACTCTAACGAAAATGATTTTGAAGCATAAAAACGAATCGCTCGCATGTATAATCAAAGCCCTGCTCTTTACAGCAGGGCTTTATTTATATACTAATAATTAGGATTCTCTACTGCAACGCTACTTTCAGACGGAGGGTTTAATGCCGACTCATTGGCTGGCACGTCCCAATAGTCCATGAAGTTATAGTTAATTATAGCATTGGTGTTTACTACAGTGCCCTGCACTATAGTATTGCCATAACTTCCGCCACCTTTCGAAATATCATACGTCCATCCCCATCTTCTGCTGTCATAGTAAGATAGTCCGCGAAATAACAATGCTACTCTTCTTTCCTTCGTTAGTTCAGAAAGTGCTTCCGATACTGTAAGTCCTGTACCTGAAACAGCCGTAAGGCCAGCGCCGAAGTAGTCACGAACATCATCTATATAGGAAAGGCCAGCATCAATATCATCCAGACGAATATTGGCCTCGGCCAGCATTAATGCGTTTTCCTCATAACTGCCTGCAATGATGAGTTCATGCTCTCCCGCATCGCGGTCGGCATACACAAATACTCCTTCAATTCCATTGCCTCCATTCACAGTGTTATAGCGCGTGGTATATATATAGTCGTTGCTATATCTGTTATTGGTATTGAAGTTATTATCGAATCGCTTGTCGCCTGTTTTAAAATTCTGAATAACACGCTCACTGACTTTAAATGTAGCGGTCGATACATTGGTAGCTGTCAACGAGGCAACAGTGCCACCCGTTGCAGAGAAGAAATCATTTGTACCAGTAGTTCTTCCTGTAAATATTATATCACTCTCCTGGATACCATCTGTCGCCAGTGTCTTCACTGCATTCCAATCTGCGTCCGTCATTACACCGCTCATTGACGATTGCGTAATAGAAGCATCCGGATTATTATTTACAAATGGGGATAATTTATTAAGCAATATATTACGGGCTAACATTGTATTGATGTTTCGCTTCCACATATCTATAGTAGGCACTCCTCCGTTGCCAACTTGTGTGTGCGAAGGAATCAATTGTACTAATACTTCTGAATAATCACTGGCTGAACTAATGCTTGAAAGCGTTGTGGCAGCCAGATTAAAGTATGTATTCGATTCATTAAGGATTGCATCATGTAGTACGTAATCATTACTCGACACACCATATTCGTTTACAATTAAACCTGCATAATACTTCGTTCCTATAGAGGCATACGCAAATCCTTTCCACCAATAACACCATGCCTTTATAGTGTTGGCTTTACTGGCAGCATCGCCTGTAAAAGGAATTTCATCGACAACCGATAGTACAAGGTTGCAGGCATTGTTAAGTGCATACATATTTAACCACTGATAATGGATAGCATTATTACCAGCACCGGTGGCGGCACGTGTGTTATAGGTACGAAGTATACCTACAGAAGGAGATGTGTTTGTCATTTTCGTACCATCGTCCAAAATAATATAGTCAGGCTGTCCTACAGTTGTAACTTGATTGTTAGAGGCAGAAGCACCTACGTTGTCAGCCATTAATTCATTGTATCCCATGGGCAAAGAAAAATAACTATTGCCCAACCAGGTATCTCCGTTCAGAAAACCATTTATATAAACACCGCCTTGTGCCAGGGAAATAACACCAGTTTCTGTATTTACATTCGCCGATAATGTTGGTGCATTTGGATTTCCGATGTCCAATTGATCTTTGCAACCCATTGTTCCCAGAACAACTGCAACAAAAATTCCATATATATATTTAGTCATGATTTTAGATTTAAAGAATTAGAATCCTATGTTCAACCCAACCTGATATGATTTGGTGTTTGGCAATGTGTTGTGATCTACACCTCTATCAAAGGATGAGTTCACTGTGCCTGAACTAATTTCCGGATCGAAACCTGAGTAGTCTGTAAAAGTCAAAAGATTTCTTCCCGTGAGCACCAATTGAAGTTTCTTCAAGGATTGAACCTTCATAATTTTTGCCAGATCGAATGCAAATGAGATATTTCTAAGTCTCAAGAAAGAAGCGTCTTCCAGAAAGAAGTCTTTGGTTGCAAGATTACCTGCTCCGTTTAAGCTACCAAATAAACCATAGTAGGCACTGGACCAATATGCGGGAAACGCTCCGGTTTTTCCATCTATAGTTACTTGCTTTTCATAGTCACCATGTATACCATCTCTATACATCCACTCTTTAGTCTGGTTATATAGTTTACTTCCATATACCCAATCGAATTGAAAGCTGAACGTTATAAAATCTTTATAGCTTACGGAGTTTATAAATGAAGCATTGAATTTTGGATTGGGATTAGCCAATGCAGTTTTCTCGTCGGCAAATTGGATCTGATAAGTGGTCTTGTCTACGAGACGTCCATCCACAATTTCATAGTTTCCTTCACTACCGGCAGTAATATAGCGCGAACCGTTTGCACGGATAGCATCCACGCTTGTAAGTGCTTTATAGCCATATATCTGTCCTATAATTTGGCCAGGCGTTAATACTAACGAAGCATCACCAGCGCCTGAGTTAAGGATAATATCGTTGCCTCCCGCTATAGCATCTATTTTGGAAATCTGATGTCCCCAGTTAGTAGTAAAATCCCATGTCACGATTGATGAACTATATACCGGCAAGTTCAAAGAAAATTGAACTCCGTTGGATGACATGTCTATTGCATTTGTAAGTTGTCCTGTTGAGCCTGTTGACGGCGATACACTAACTGTATATATAACGTTTTCACTTTTTCTTTTCCAGTACGTAAACGATCCTGTGATTGATTTAAACCAGTATCCGCCATTGCTTACGTCTACTGTGAAGTCAGTACCTATCTCCGTTTCTTTAGAAACCTCAACCGCCAGGTCTGGATTGTTGCTCGTCTCCGGCACAGTATATACTAAACCATTACCAACATTTTGTTGTGACAAAACAGGATACCTGTCGAATGCGTTTGGTTGAATACCCGCTTCGCCATAGGCAGCGCGCACTTTAAAGTAAGGAACAACATCTGCAAGTTTACTGTCCTTCCAGAAAGTAGAAGGCAAAATATGACCATCAAAATGAGGAAATGTAAATGGTTTAGAACCTCCTCCAAAAGCAGAAGACCAATCACTTCTAAATCCCGCAGTTACTCCACCATAATCTCCAATGTCTATTTTCTGGTTAACTAAATATCCATACGTAACAAACTCTTCGGTGTAGTCAAATGCCACGGCCTGATCTGATGTGGATTGAAGATTCGTTGGTGGTGAGAGTGACAATCCTACACCATAGGTATCAAGTTCAGTATACTTTCTCTTACGATAATCAAATCCTATTTGTGTACTGGTTTCAATAGGTATATTTAAATGAAAGTCATCTTCAAAGTTTGTCCTGATAAATGCATTCGCCAAAAAATTTTGAAATGTATTGTTGTATTGCCAGTTGTCTATCTCTCCCTTTAAATCAGAAGCATAGGTGCTTATCCAGTTGTCATAATAAACAGAGTTTATATTTTCAGACTGATTTAGATAAGTCCATTTAGAATTTTCAGTCCTATAGTTGAGACCATATTTGGCATTCAACTCAATAAACTTATTCACTGTATAATTGACATCAAAACTTTGTATTACATCGATCTTGTTGTCGATTTGATTGGAGTACTCTGTACGATAAAATGGATTACCAGCATTCACGCTCAAGAAACCACCAGCTTCCTGATAGCCGGGATATGTACCATCTGCCAATTTTTGTGTCAAGTCAAAAAATGGAGATGTATTCAGGAAGCTAAATACACCGTTAACACTACCTAAAGTATTGCCATAACCATATTTATTTCCACCAGCTGCGCCTAAACCTTGATGAAGATTATTTTTAGTATATACTAGTTGTGTTATAGACCTAATCTTAAATCCCTTGAACAATTCATTGCCTAAGTTGAGTGTAATATTGCTTCTATCTACAGCACCATTTTTCATCACTGGACTGACTGAATGATTATTGGCAAGAGATATTGAATAATCACTTTTATCAGATGCGCCTGAAATACTTAATGAATTATTGGTTGTATAGCCCGTTTGAAAAACTTGTTTGAAGTGATCATAATATTTAAGGTTTGCACCATACTCCTTGTTAAAATCGTTTCGGATATCTTGAATAGCATAACGCGTAGCACCATTTCCATTTGGATATTGTTCTGAGGCGCCTGTTTTACCGTAGACATAAGATATACCTTGTATGCTACCATATTCATCATAGCTCAATATATTTCCATCCTTATCTGTGATATTATTATTTGCATCGGTTATATAACCGTGTCGTCTGGCTTTATGAACGTCACCTATATTTAAAAATTGATTCGTGGAATAGCTCGTAGAGAAATTAATAACCGGCCTTCCCTTCTGTCCTTTTTTTGTAAACACCTGAATAACACCATTGGCTCCCTGTGCTCCATAGATGGCAGCGGAAGCAGCGCCCTGTACTACCTCAACGCGATCAACGTTACTTAGATCTAGCGAGTTGATGTCCGTTGCTGCCAATTGTACACCGTCCACCATAATCAAAGGTTTGGTACCACCTTGTACCGTGTTGATACCTCTTAGCAAAATGTTTACAGGATCACCAGGATTACCACTTATAGAAGATATCTGAGCACCGGCAATCTTTCCAATTAAAGCTTGATCAATAGATCCGGAAGGAGCTGCCGGAAGTTTTTCAGCAGAAACAGATTCAACTGCAATACCTAATTTTCTTTTATCGGTAGCAACACCAGCCCCTGTGACAACAACTTCAGTAAGTTGAGTAACGTCTGTTGAGAGTGCTATATCTACTGTGGTTCGATCACCTACTTCAACCTCCTCAGACTTTAATCCAATAAAAGTAAAAATAAGTATAGCGTTAGGTGGGGCGGATAAAGAGTAAATCCCTTCCGCATCGGTTACGGTACCATCCGCTGTACCTTTTACAATTACGTTTACGCCTGGTAAGACTGACCCGTCTTCTGCTGAGGTGACCTTTCCAGAGAGCGTTCGTCCCTGGCCAATACTTTCAAAACTTGCCCATAGCAGGGCAAGCAGAAACAGTAGATACTTCTTCATGCTTTAATGTTTAGGTTTATATGCTAAAGATGAAGAAGCTTCGATAAGCGTTAAATAACGTATTATCGCCAATTTTATAGCAAAAGATTAACGCAATATGTAGTATAAAATAATACACAAACGATAGCTAAGCAGCATCGCTATACCGAATTCTACACAAGCGTTACAACGTATATTATATTGCTACTTGAAGAGCCGTATAACTATAGTTACACCCACAATAACATAAAAAAAAGCAGGATTAAAATCCTGCTTAGAAAATAGAATACAAACAACGGGGAATTTTGTAATTACATTGATCCAAGAATATACTATACCAATTCAAAGTATAATATAGAACCCACCTGGATTAAATAATGGATACCAGCTTATCGTTTATAGCTTTCTTAACAACCTCTGACTTGCTGCCCACTTTAAGCTTTCTATATATATTCTTTATATGTGTCTTTGAAGTTTCCTGAGAGATCTGAAGTTGAGTAGCTATTTGAGTATAACTTTTACCTTCCGTTACTAACTTTAATACTTCAGTTTCACGATCTGACAGCGGGGATACTGGATTTACCCAGAATGTTTCCAATAATGTCCGTGTAAATACAGGGCTCAGATATGCACCACCGTCAAGGATTTTATCCAATGCTGTTAAGAAATAGGATAATCCAGATTCCTGGAGAACATATCCTGTTACACCAGCAGCAATCGTTGATAAAAACAATTCGCGTTGACGCTCGCCCGTAACAACTAAGAATTCTGTCTGCGGACGTTTCTCGCGGATGCATTTGATGGCTTCGATGCCTTCAATACCTGCAAAAACTAAATCCATTACAATAAGATCGGGAGACGTCTTATTGAGTTCTTTAATAGCCTCTTCGCAGGTGCTATAAGAATTAATGAGGGAGCAACGGGTGTTCGATTCGATAGCATACCCAAGTCCTTCGCGTGTTCTGGTGTCCTCAATTATCAAAATGAGTCTCGCCTTAAATCTTCCTTGTATCATTTTTAAATTTTAGATAAATCGTTAAAATCACTTCATTTAAGCACATAAATGTGCTCGCATTTACATCATCAAACTTATCTAAAACCACATATGCTGCGCAATCCTGTTATTACGCAGGGTAGTGTAGTGAAGTCACTAAGTATAGCATCCGTATTTTTACTTATATAGTGGTAGGGAAAGCGCAATGAGTATTCCTGAATTCAGATTATATTCAGAATGTAGAGTTATATATAACGGCAACGTGTTTTGAGGGAAGACTAACCTGATTGATATATACTCTGAGGTATATCTTAAAATAAGAACGCACAGAGCACGCAGAGAAAAGACCCTCTCTATAAAAACTCTGCGACCCCGTGCGTAGACTTTCAATGGGAAGAAGCACAGCTTGCTTCTTTATTTCTTAAAAAACGCACAGAACTCACAAAGAAAAGACCCTCTCTATAAAAACTCTGCGGCCCTGTGCGTAGACCTTTATTCTATTTCTATCGGTTGGTATAGTTGATTGGGTATACTAATCTTAAATATTGTCCCCTCTCCTATTTTTGACTGAACGTTTATCGTTCCCTTCAACCGATCTATTGTATCCTTCACTATGAACAAGCCAAGGCCTGTACCTTGTCCTTGATCTGTAGCGCGAAAGAACAAGTCAAATATTTTCTCCTGATAAGCTTGTGCTATACCAATGCCATTATCTTCGACCTGTATATCACAAACTTCCTCTGTGATCTGTGCTGCAATTTTGATGAATGGATTTTGCTTTTGCAAGTCCATGTACTTTATAGCGTTGGAAAGAATATTTGTAATAATGGTTTGTACCCTTACCTTATCAGAAAGCAATTCCGCATTTCCCCCTATATTCCAGGATATATCTATGGATCTATCGGGGTACAGATTTTTAAGATTGTCCAACTCCTCCGATAACATATTCTCAAGGTCTATCTTTTCGCGATGAAGCGCTAACTTCTCATTTCGATAGAAATTATTCATTTCCTCAATGAAAGAATCCAGCCGCAAAAGACTTTTTTTAATCATCCCCAGATACAAACTCTGCTCTTCATAAGATGCTTGCTCTGCAATTTTTACCAAGCCTAAAGCCGACATGACTGGCGCCTTTAGATCATGTGTTGTTTTATAGATGACTTGATCGAGTTGCTGATTTGAGCGAATGAGTTCTTGCTCACGCAATTTTTGAGAAGTAACGTTGTATAACTTGAGAGCTAACCCTTGTGCCTTTTCTTCATGAAAAAGCTTTGATACACTTACATCAAAATAAACCTCGTGGTTACTTCCATCGGTAAATATAACTTCATCGGTAATGTGATCTTCGCCTTTTTTCAAGCTCTGATCCCACCGATGAAGTTTTTCACTCTCAATAAAGTCAAGGATATTTTTACCAAGTAAAAAGCCAATTTCAACGCCTAATACTTTCGTAACTGATGAAGAAGCATACTGGATTTTTAATTCACGGTCTGCTACTATAAATATATCTTCAGAGTTCTCTACAAGTTCCCTGAACAATTCGTCCCTACATTCCATCTTCACAAGCAGACAAAAAATCTGCTCTTTTTGTTCTTCCAAATGATACTTTATATCAATATAGCCATGCTACTAAGCTGGCTTGATATCTTGAGATTTGAACCATTGACTGTTGCCTGGTTCAATTCAAACTTCAATTTTCCGTCTACTACTTTAAAATTAATACAGCTTCCTTTTTGCCCGAGTCCATTTCCGTCTGTGATCGTTAAAATCGATTTCCCTGCGGTGCTGCTTTTTATAGTATCAAAATCTCTGTTTTTCGATTTACCAACATATACCACCTGGCAGTCTGACGACTCAGAAGCAGATCCCAGTTTTTTGATCACATACTTCTTGCTTCCCTTTGGTTTGCCATCATACCACTGCTTTAAAGTATTAAAGACGTTGTCATCTCCAATCACTCCAACAACAAAATCACCAGTTTCACCTTCATTTGGCCATTGCACATACTTAATAAAGTTGTACAACATCGCTGCATGAATCTCATGGGGTGGCCTTTCCTGTGCTACACCTGTCCCGATCTGGGTGAAGATCGAGAGAATCAAAAAAATAGAGGTTTTCATAGATTAAGTTTATTAGGGCTCTTACTACCAATCTATGAATTAATATTGAAAAAACCCCAGAGAGTAACCCCCGAGGCTTTCCAAACAACCCATTAAATCAGTATCGCCATAGAAGAAAGTGAACCGGAAACCTTAAGGTTAGATGCCTCAATGGCCTTTTGATTCAATTCGAATTTAAGCTTGCTATCAACCGTTTTAAAGTTGATACCGCTTCCCTTCTCTCCTAGTCCGTTTTTATCTGTAATTACAAGGGTACCTTTCCCTTTAACCTTTGAATTTGCAACGTCAAATTCACCGCTTTTAGATTTGTCAATATATAGCACGTGACAATCTGCTATTTCCGCTGCAGAATTGAATTTCTTTATCACATAGGTTTTAGAACCTCTTGGTTTTCCACCATACCATTCTGTTAGTGTTTTGAATACGTCATTGTTTCCAATAACACCGATAACAAATTCACCACTGGTTGCCTGATCAGGCCACTGTACATATCGGGTAAAATTGAAGACCATCATAGAGTACACTTCGTGCATTGGTCTCTCTTGCGCGAAAGTGCTTCCAGACATAAGCAGTACTGCCAGTGCTAGGATTTTAAACTTTTTCATAAATAGATAGATAGGTTGTTGTTTGTTGATACAAAGATAGGCTACGAAATCGCGTAAGGTCATGCCCATAAATGGGTTAACCTTATCGATGTAAGATTTTCCCCAATGATTACTTAATATAGCGGAAATCATGCCCCGCTTTTAACTGCAATAAAAATTCATAAATGAGATTGATAACGTTTTCGACATCATCTTTATGGACCATTTCTACAGTTGTGTGCATATATTTCAATGGTAATGAAATGAGTGCGGATGCTACTCCTTCTGCAGAATATGCAAAAGAATCGGTATCAGTACCTGTTGAACGAGACACAGCCTGACGTTGAAAAGGAATTTTGCGCTTTTGGGCAGTCTCAATGACCATCTTCAACACATTATTTTGGACAGCCGGTCCATAGCAAACAACAGGGCCACTGCCAGCTTTTAGATTGCCACTCTCTTTTTTATTGTACATCGGTGATTGTGTATCGTGCGTTACGTCTGTACAAATAGCCAAATCGGGCTTCAGTCTCCGGGAAATCATCTCCGCACCACGTAAACCGATTTCTTCTTGTACCGCGTTAACAACATATAACCCAAATGGGAGCTTCTTTTTATTCTCGTGTAACCTACGGGCAACCTCAGCAATCATATACCCTCCCATCCGGTTGTCCAGTGCGCGGCCTACAAGCCAGCTCTTATTCAATTCCATCAGTTCATCCTCGAATGTAATAACACAGCCTACATGAACTCCCATGTCTTCCACTTCCTTCTTTGAAGCAGCTCCTACATCTATAAATATATTCTTAAGAGAAGGCGCTTCTTCTTTTGCTGCATCCCGCACGTGAATAGCTGGCCATCCAAATACACCCTTCACAGTACCTTTATCGGTATGAATGTTTACACGCTTCGAAGGTGCGATCTGATGATCTGATCCTCCATTTCTGCGTACATATATATATCCATCTTCGGTAATATAGTTTACGAACCATGATATTTCGTCAGCATGCGCTTCAATCACAACTTTATAAGGTGCCTTTGGATTTATAATTCCAACGGCTGTTCCATATACATCTACCATATACTCGTTTATGTATGGCTTCATATAGTCTAACCAGATTTGTTGTCCGGAAGATTCAAAACCGGTAGGCGATGCATTGTTTAGATACTCGTAAAGAAACTGTTTGCTTTTCTTATCCATGATCCATTTATAATTTAAGTTCTACTAATATTAATATCAACGATCAATCTATAGCTATAGATAAATAGCGAAGCACTGACTGCTCATTCACATCGGCTATATTAAATCACACGAAGCGTTGGCAGAAGTATACTTCGTATGTCACTATTCAATCAAACGTCTCGCACCACGAAAACGCTTTTGATAGTATTCGGCAAAAATATTTGTTTCGACTACTCCCAGGGATGAAGATGCGTGAATGAATTTCACATTGTCTTTTGATTTTACATCGGTTACAAGACCAACATGTGTTACTTTCTTTTTCTTCTTACCTGTCGCAAAGAAGACGAGATCACCCGGTTCAATTTCACTCATCCTTACCTCTTTGCCAATTTTACTCTGATCTTCCGAACTACGAGGAAGTGATACATCGATGGAGCGAAAAGAGTTAATGAGCAACCCTGAACAATCCATACCCGATCGCGTTGTGCCTCCGTATTTATAGGGCGTGCCTATAAATGTTCTTGCTGTACGAATAACTTTGTCTACTCGCTCATCCCTAACGCTCACTTGTTTGTGTGATGCACAAGACACTAAAAAAAGTGTTGCTATTCCTACGGTCGAGAGAAGAAGCTTTTGTTTAATTTTGAACTGAAAAAATGGCTTCATATCTAGCTTAAAAAGTAAAACAAATATACTGATTCATGGCATTTGCAGAAGTATCCACCGGCATCATTAGCGAATTTGAGGCCATTGTTGGCGAACAAAACGTAGTTATTGACCCTGAAAAGCGTTACGATTACTCGCATGATGAAACGGAAGACTACTCTTTTCTCCCGGATGTAGTTCTCAAGCCCGGCTCTGCGGAGGAAATTAGTCGTATCCTGAAACTTTGTAATCAACATCTTATTCCTGTAACACCACGGGGTGGTGGCACTGGACTAAGTGGTGGAGCGTTGCCAATTAACAAAGGGGTAGTGATCTCGATGGAGCGATTCAACAAAATTTTAAATATTGATGAACTCAATCTTCAGGCTACAGTCGAGCCCGGTGTAATCACTGAGATCTTTCAAAATGCTGTTAAGGAGAAAGGACTCTTTTATCCACCTGATCCTGCAAGTCGCGGCACGTGCTTTATTGGTGGAAATGTATCTGAAAATAGCGGTGGTCCAAAAGCTGTGAAGTACGGCGTTACGCGTGATTATGTTTTGAACCTTGAGGTGGTGTTGCCTACTGGAGAAATTATATGGACAGGTGCGAATGTATTAAAGAATTCAACGGGATATAATCTCACTCAACTGATGTGTGGCAGTGAGGGAACGTTAGGTATAATTACTAAAATAGTTTTCAAGCTGCGAGGGCTGCCTCAAAAATCAGTAACGCTGCTTATGCCGTTTGTTACAAATGAAGAGGCTTGTAAAGCTATCGCTGAAATATTTCGTGCAGGTGTTCAACCTTCCGGTATGGAATTTTTTGAACGCGAAGCAGCCATGAAGACTATAGATTATTGCGAGAAGATATATGCAGCAAAAGTGACAACGCAGTTTCCTAAAAACATGGATGCTTACCTGCTTTGTGAACTCGATGGCAATGATGATGAAGTGCTGATGCGTGATGCGGAACGTGTAATGACTGTAGTAGAACAATTCCAGGTAGGAGAAATTCTATTCGCAGACACGGCTTCTCAAAAGGAAGAGCTTTGGAAGATCCGAAAGAATATATCTCCGGCTGTTAACGCCTACTCGCTAACCAAATCAGAAGATGTAGTTGTCCCTCGCGCCAATCTTCCTAAACTGATTGTGGGTATTAAAGAGATCGGTAAGCAATTCGGCTTTAACTCTGTTTGCTATGGACATTTAGGCGATGGAAATCTTCACGTGAATGTTATGAAAGAGCAAATCAGCAATGAAGACTGGGATACAAAAGTAGTAGATGGAATTGGTGAAATCTTTAAACTAACGGTGAGCCTGGGCGGTACATTATCAGGAGAACATGGAATTGGAATTGCCAAGAAACCCTATATGCCTATAGCGATGGGTGAAGCAAACCTGATGGTGATGCGAGGCATTAAAAAGGCCTTTGATCCCAACGGTATATTGAATCCTGGCAAAATTTTCTAATAAGATATACTATATAGAATCCTGTTTGTGTAGCTGTACATGAGCAGGATTTTTCATTTTCTCTTTACAACACTTTCTTTTACCTTTCTGATGATATGATGAACACCATTGTTACTGTCCTCGTTATTGCTGCGGTCATTGTAGTGCTATATATCCTCTTTAAGATTTTCAAACTTATCACCAGACTCTTACTCATTGCTATTTTTTTAGTTCTCGCTTACCTTACAAACCCAGGCTTAGAGAGGCATCAGCAAGCAGTAGAAAAAAAAGCCGAGAGAACGAACACAAAACTTCGCGGCCGGAATGTATCGATTAGCGATTTCAAGATTTTCTCCCTCACAAAAATATCGAACGATGACCATGATAAGGTAGTCGGTGCCGGCTTGTTTACAAAAGTCTGGATCTTTCGTACCCTGGACTAACATTACTATATACATTATGCGATCATGATTTAGTGCGTTTTAGTTAACTTCGAACAACTAAAAAACTTCAATCATGAAATCACGCTTATCTATTGCCTTTGCAATAATTGTTCTGATGGCATGCCAGCCAAAAAAACAAGAAGAGCAATCTTCTACTCCGGACTCTACTGCTACCACTCCGTCATCTGAACCACTGGGCGACAACCTTGTTTCCGAGCAGCAAAAAGCTAAAGGCTGGGTGTCTTTGTTCGATGGTATAACTACGGAAGGATGGCATTTTTTTAAGGGCAAAGAAAACAGTAGTTGGGAAGTAAATGATGGTACACTTCATTGTAAACCTTTTATTGAGAATGGAACTAATCATCGATCGGATCTGACTTCAAATGAACAGTATGAAAATTTTGAACTTTCGTTTGATTGGAAAATTTCAGCCCAAGGCAACAGTGGCGTAATGTTTCGTGTTAGCGAAGAGTTTACGGAGCCGTATGCGTCTGGTCCGGAATATCAGGTAATTGATGATGAGGGATATCCTGGAGACCTCAAGCCTGTTCAGTTAACTGGAGCGAATTATGATATGCATGTACCTTCAGCAAAGGCTGCCAAACCTGTTGGTGAATGGAATCAAAGTAAAATAATAGTTAACGGAAACCATGTAGAACATTGGTTAAATGATACCAAGGTAGTTGAGTATGAACTCGGTTCCGAAGATTGGAATAAAAAGAGAGCTGAAAGCAAATGGAAAGATTTTCCTGGTTATGGCTTAACGAAAAAAGGATATATAGACTTGCAGGACCACGGCAATGAAGTGTGGTATAAAAATGTATTTATAAAGCCGCTATAGTATACTTCTATATATTAAATGTATTGTCCTAAACAAACAAAAGGTCATCGCTATGAATGATATACTCCTTAATAGAGATATCAACCTGGCGATGACCTTAATTTTTCCTTCAGATTTTCTGATTTTTAAAAAGAAGCCGGACATTTCTGTCCGACTTCAACTACAACCAGACGCCCTGAAAGAAAAGGGTATTTTTAATGACCGTTTGAAGTTGCGTACTCCGGAACCGTCTTTACTGTCTTAATGATACGAGCTGCTACTTTATATGGATCAGCAGCAGAGTTTGGTCTTCTGTCTTCCAACCAACCTTTCCATCCATTCTCCACCGTTGCAATTGGAATGCGTATAGAAGCACCACGATCAGATACGCCATATGAGAATCTATCTATAGATTGTGTCTCATGCTTACCTGTTAAGCGTAAATGGTTATCAGCTCCGTATACAGCAATGTGTTCTTTCACTACCGGTGCGAATGACTGACAAACTCTGTCGTAAATTTCTTTTGAGCCTGCTTCTCTTAACAATCCGTTAGAGAAGTTAGCATGCATACCAGAACCATTCCAGTCTGTTGCACCTAATGGCTTGCAATGCCAGTTAATAGCTATACCATATTTTTCTGCAGTTCTCTCGAGAAGATAACGTGCAATCCAAACCTGATCACCCGCAGCTTTAGCACCCTTGGAGAAAATTTGAAATTCCCACTGGCCTGTTGCTACTTCAGAATTTATACCTTCTACATTTATACCTGCTTCAATGCACAGGTCAAGATGCTCTTCTACAATCTCACGACCGAATGCATTCTTTGCACCGACTGAGCAATAGTAAGGTCCTTGTGGTGCAGGATAACCACTTGCCGGGAAACCTAGAGGTTTATCGGTTTCTGTATCCCACAGAAAATATTCTTGTTCAAATCCAAACCAGAAATCATTATCATCATCATCGATCAGTGCACGACCATTTGAAGGATGTGGAGTTCCATCCGGACTCAGTACTTCATTCATCACCAAGAAAGCATTCTTGCGAGCTGGATCCGGGAAAATAGCGACAGGTTTTAACAAGCAGTCAGATGAACCACCGGGAGCCTGCTCAGTAGAGCTACCATCGAAGCACCAAACCGGGCAGCTTTCCAATTTGCCATCAAAATTTCTTACGATTTTAGTTTTGCTGCGAAGGCTCTGTGTTGGTACATAACCATCAAGCCAAATGTACTCTAATTTAGTCTTTGACATAGGGCGTTGTCATTAAAATTTAATAGTTGTTTATAGTTTATTTAATTGTGTCTGTTGTAATTTTTATATCCCCGAATGACTTCGTGAAATCATTCGGGTAAGTATATATTTTAGAATTTGTAAACAGCTGCCAGTGTAAGTGTTGTTAACACATCCTTTGCATCGCCATCTTTATCTGTAAATGAATCTTCAGAAGTTTTATCAAATCTTACTTCAGGTATAATGATAAGACCGCCTACTTTGTAGTTACCAGAAAGTGTCGCAGCTATTACATTACCATCGCCGCCAGCATCTACACCTATTGGTGATGCAAGTGGATGACCTTTCTTTGATGAGAAGTATTCTCCGCGCAATCCAAGAGCGAAAGTCTCTGACAGTGTTAACTTAGGATACAATGCTACACCGAAGAAAGATGTTGCATCTGTATCAAGATCATCTATACCGCCATTATTATTAAAAGCCTCACCTGCTGAGATTGTCTGATAGGAAACATTTGCTCCAAGGAAAAATGCATCACTTAAAGTCCAGCCAGTTGTAACGTCTGCCTGGAAAAGAGTTCCTGCTGAAGAAACTATATCACCATCAAAATCATCTTCATCTAATGTACCATCCTGATCTCCGTATAAGAGATTCAACCATACACCACCTGCATCGCTTGTCTTACCAATTTGAGCACCAAGAGTATATGTATTAACCGGATTAAATTCCAACATATCCGTTGGGTTCATGATCGCTAGTTTTGCAACTCCTCCATCACCAAAAGAGAAATCAGCACGAAGCCCGGTTTGATTGAATGGACCGTTTGAGAATAAATAAGACGTCGAGTAGTTAACATTAATTGCTGGAGAAATTACTTCGTATCCAACAAACGTGTTAAACTGTCCCATGTTTAAGGTTACACCGTCAGACAATTTATAGTATACCAAAAGTTGGTTGATGATCCGCTGACCAGTATAAGAACCTTCACGAGGCTCATCATAGAAAACGGCATCACGGCCTCTTGGACCAAACACAACGTCAGCGATGAAACCTGCTTTCTCTCCTTGGTATGACGCTATCAAATTAACCATCCCTAATGAAAAACCTTTCAGGTTAGCAAATGCTGTTGATGGTCCATGAGTACCATATGCATCGTTCGTTGAACCCAACGAAGTATGTACGTAGGTATCAACCGATCCGGAAAATGTAAATGTCTTTGTCGAATCCGACTGGCTATATGCAGTGAACGATAAGACCATAAGTGTTGCAATATATATAGTGCGTAGTTTTTTAAATTTCATCTTGTGTAATGTGTTTTATTTAACATGAGGCCATAATTGTCCTTGGAGGTCTCTCACACCTCCAAGGATTTTTTTTAAGTTGGGTTGCATTCCGGTTCACCGAAACACAACTAGTCTCTAAATAGAATCAGGCAATTCATTAAGAACTTTCCCGGAATTGGGATTGGTACTCTTTCATAGGTTTGGTTTTAGGTTTGGTTTGTCGAATGAATTGGTTAATGAGTCTATTTAGAGGCCGGTTTCCCGGCCTTCTGTTAAATAACTTTCTCTTTCAGTGAGCTGAAGTCCATAGGGTATAGATTTTCGCCGTGCTGACTAAAGTCTGAACCTATTTTCTTCTCTTCAGGAGTAACATTCAATCCAAAAATCAGGTCGGTAATTTTCAGAAGTACAAGTGCTCCTACAAAACTGTAAGCGACTACAATCACAAGTGCTTTAAGGTGTACTATGAAGAGTGTAGTGTCACCGAAGAATAAACCGTTACCAGTGGTGTTCGCAGCGTTAACAGCAGTGTTGGCTAATAAACCAGTCATCACCATACCTACTGCTCCACCTACACCGTGGCAAGGGAATACATCCAAAGTATCTTCGAGTGAAGTTTTAGATTTCCATGATACTACTATGTTACTAATCAGAGCAGCGAATGTTCCGATGAATAAACTTGAGGGAATTGTTACAAAACCTGCAGCAGGTGTGATGGCAACAAGACCAACAACAGCACCGATACAGAAACCAAGTGCCGATGGTTTTTTACCTCTTACGGCATCAAATAAAATCCATGCAAGTCCTGCTGCTGCAGAAGCTGTATTTGTTGTAGCGAAAGCAGAGGCAGCCAAAGGACCAGCTCCTAATGCACTACCTGCATTGAAACCGAACCATCCGAACCACAGTAAACCAGTACCCAGCAATACGAATGGAATATTGGCCGGTGCTATATGTGTCTTCTCTTCTCCTTTGCTTCTCAAGTAAATTGAAGCGGCCAATGCAGCAAAACCTGCTGACATGTGTACAACTGTTCCGCCAGCAAAATCCAACACACCCCATTTAAAAAGGAAACCTTCAGGATGCCATGTCCAGTGTGCAAGGGGAGCATAGATCAATAAAGAGAAAAGAACTAAAAACAGAATATAAGCTTTGAAGCGAATACGTTCTGCAAATGTTCCTGTAATAAGAGCAGGCGTAATGATTGCAAATTTCAATTGGAAGAATGCAAACAGTACCAATGGTATAGTTGGTGCGAGTGACCAAGGCTTACCATCCAATACGTTTTCAAACATAAAGAATGATGCAGGGTTTCCAACAAGTCCAAGGCCTCCAACATCTTCTCCGAAAGCCAAACTGAATCCAACCAGGATCCACAATACGCTTATCACACCCATGGCAATAAAACTTTGCAACATGGTTGAGATAATGTTCTTGGTATCGATCATACCTCCATAGAAATAGGCTAAGCCTGGAGTCATGAGTAATACCATTGCAGTTGCTGCCAGCATCCACGCTGTGTCACCGGAGTTTATTCCCTCCGTAACGATAGTGGTGGGCACAGATGGCATAAAGACTGCCAAAATGCTTACCGCGATGAGCAAGACAAGAAAAATAACGGACTTTTTCATAGTTGTTTAGTTATTAGGTTTAGATAAAGACGCCTAAGCGTCATTTAATGGTATAAATTTTTTAACAATAGGGTAAAAATCAAACTACTTTTCAGAAAAAATTACAGAAATCGTTGTAGTTAGGGTTAAATTTTAACCATGAACGTTTTAAATTATAATATTTTAAAAAATAAGCTGATCAAAATATTATAATGAAAATACTACTCATCGGTCAAGTAAATTTTGACCAAATCGGCATTTTTAAATTTTTATACTGAATCAGTTTTGATTAAAAAATAAAGGTCAGATGTTTCCACCTGACCTTACTAAACAACCAGACGCTGTCCGTTAAACTAGCGCAGCTGGAAGCTCTTAAATGACAAAATCTTGAGGTTAGCTAGTCTAAAGGCAACAATGCATTAAAATATAAATTTTAAAGGTATTAGTTAAAAAATGAACCACATTTAAATAAAAACATCAGAAATCGATATAGCAACGTTAGAAACACACGCACATCTACACAAAACTTATAATTTATTTAAGTTTTTAGCCAAAAACTAAACCGGCATACTACATAATTTTTTTCCACCAGGACTGGAAAACGATCAATCCCCAAATTCGGGCATGTACGTCTCCGGGGTTGGATGAGAAAAGTTGTTGTTTGAGTTTTTCTATTTCACGATAGTCAAAGATGCCTTGCGCCTGGATAAATTGTTCTGACAACAAATCATCGACAATCAGGGATTTCATTTCATTTCTGAACCATTTTAACAAGGGAACCTCGAAGCCTTTTTTAGGCCGATTATATAGTTGAGCAGGAAGCACATCGCGAAAGGCATCCTGCAGAACTCTCTTTCTATACTGTCCGTTGATTTTGAATTCCCCCGGAAGGCTGAAAATAAAATTCACTACCTCGTAATCCAGGAAGGGAACTCGCACTTCAAGTCCATTGGCCATGCTCATTAAATCTACTTTTGTAAGCATATCATTTGGCAGCACGAGTTGCATGTCCGTAAGCAGTATATCATTGATGCTTTCCTGATCAGGTATATTTTGCAGTATACTTTTACGTCTCGGCACAAATTCACTCAGCCATCGGTTGATCCGTAAATCCGGATGAAGCATTGCTAACGTCTCATCTTTATCAGCATAGCTTGCCCAACGCCAATATCTGTCCTTCGAAGAAAGTTTCATCCCTTCACTAAAGCGGGCCAGTTGTCTGGCTTTGTTTGCCAACGGACTATTCCTCGATTGCGGCAGTGCTTTCCAAAGTGAATGAAAGCTACCCACTAATTTTTCCTTTACTCCCTTGTGAATGATGCGATTAAACGCAGCGTGTTTATTATAGCCCGCCAGCATTTCATCGGCTCCATCACCCGATAGGGCAACCGTTGCATGCTTGCGTGTTTCCTTACTCAATATATATACCGCCAGCGCAGATGAATCTGCAAAAGGTTCATCTATATAATCAAGTACAGCATTTAAATGCATATAGAGATCACTATTCGTAAGTGAAAAAACGGTGTGCTCTGTTTTAAAATGTTTGGCTACCAGTCGTGCATAATTTGTTTCATCGAAAAATTTTTCATCGCGAAAGCCAATGGAAAATGTATGCAGATCAGGCTTGTGCTTGCTCGCCAACGCTGTGATCACTGACGAATCTATTCCTCCACTTAAGAACGCACCCAACGGTACATCTGCTACTAATCTTCGCTGCACCGAAGCATCGAGTAACTGTATCAGCTTTGCCTGTGCATCTTTATAGGAGATTGGATTTCGTTCAGCTTCATCGCGGTTGTACGGAATCTGATAGTAGGATTGAATGTCAATATTCTGTCGTGACACCTTCATATAATGCCCCGGCATTAATTTCTTTACATTCAGAAATATAGAATCCGGTGCAGGTATATAGTTAAGCTGAAGATAAGTATAGAGAGAATTATAATCGATGTTCTTTTCAATACCATACTGCAGCAATGATTTCATTTCGGATGAAAATAAAAATTTATCCTCATCGAAAAGATATAGCAACGGCTTAATACCGAAACGATCGCGGGCAACAAAGAAGGTCTGTTCAGCTTTATCGTATATACAGAACGAAAAGAAGCCATTCAATTTATTCAGACATTTTTCTTTCTGATCGATGTATAGCTTCAACAGAACTTCCGTATCGGAATGAGAGAAAAATGTATACCCTTTTCGCTCAAGCTCTTGCCTTAGTTCCTGGTAGTTAAAAATCTCACCATTAAATACTATGCAATAGCGTTTGCTTTCATTCCACATCGGCTGGTGGGCAACAGAAGTGGTGTCAATAATAGACAATCTACGATGACCAAGACCCACCCATTCATCAATATAAATATCCTGAAAGTCTGGCCCGCGTTTTTGTATTGCCATCGTGGCATTCGTGATTTGTATCTTGTTGAATTTACCAACGAGGTTAAAAGCAAAAATACCCGTTATGCCACACATGAATTTTACAAATGAATTTGATTCCGGAAAGTTAATGGATTATAGAATATCTTAATTATTTTTCCCCATGCAAGAAAGTCATACTAACGATTTACAATTCAATTCGAGTGAGCGCGAACTTTCCATGGGCGTTGAACTTGAATTGCAGGTTCTTGATCAAAAAAATTTGTTGCTGACACCGCGTGCAGCAGAGATCATTGAATCCATAGGAGATGATGCTTTTAAGCAGGAGTTCTTTCAGAGTACGATCGAAATTATCACGGGCGTTTGCAATACAGTACAAGATGTTGAAAAAGATCTGAAACGTTCAATTATAAAAGCACGCGAAGCATCGGCCCCTCTGGGGTTAACACTCGCGTCAACCGGTACACATCCTTTAGCGGATTACCGCGATCGATTGGTTACACCGTCACCACGCTATCACGAATTGATTGATCGCAATCAGTGGCTGATCCGAAGGATGGCTGTATACGGTATGCATATTCATTTGGGAATGAAGTCTGGTGAAGATTGTATTCGCTTCAATTATTTCTTTATGCATGTGTTGCCGCATATCTTGTCGCTTTCCGGAAGTTCGCCTTTCTGGCAAGGTATGTATACCGGCTTGTCTTCTTGCAGGCCGACAACATACGAGGCATTGCCCACTGCAGGTATGCCGTACTTAGTTAAAGACTGGAAAGAATTTCAAAAGCTATATAACTTTTTACTTCGATCGAAAGCTATACATAGTATGAAAGATCTTTGGTGGGATCTTCGTCCGAGTCCGCAGATCGGAACACTGGAACTTCGCTTCTGTGATGAACCCGCTACACTAGCCGAGGCGTTGGGTATAGCAGCCTTTGTACATGCGCTCGCTCATTGGTTTCGTGATCACGAAGAAGAATGGACAAAGTCGCATACGCCCTTGAAGCGTTGGATCTTCCGTGAAAATAAATGGAGAGCAATTCGCTTTGGACTTAACGCCGAAATTGTCACCAGTAAAAATGGAAAGACAACGGTATTGAGGAAGGATATCAAAAGCTGGCTGCGATCAGTAGAGCCCTATATCAAACAGCTAGGCTATGGTCACTATATTTCAGTGATTGAGGGCGTTCTTGAAAAAGGGAACAGCTCTGACCGGCAGCATGCTATATTTACAAAGTCCGACAACCTGATGGAAGTATTGCGCCACAATGTTTCAGAATTTGAGAACGGTGTTCCCAACTGGAATATCTAACCATCAAGAAGCTGCTGTACCGGAGAAGAGTATAATTTCATGCTCAATCTTCTCGCGATCTTTCCAATAATTACGACTATATATCATACGGTAGTTCCAGTTCTTCTGCGACAGAAGTGATGGTGTATATACATGCGCTTCTTTTATGGATTGACTTTGATAATAGCGGATGTCGTCTGTTAACAAAATACCAAGGTAATTATCTTTCTTTTTCACGCTGATGTCAGAGAAAGGCAATGAGTTTGTTTCGAATGAGAATTCATTTAACCGCGATACACTCCAGTTACGAAGATGATTCTTCAGATACCAACTTGAACGTTCGCCATCCTGCTCATTGGTTTGTGGTGTAAACCTCCGCTGATCTACTTCACGTGCGAAGGCCAGGTATTGTTTCAGCAAACGCGGACCATCATTCTTCACATCGTCTGTTTTCAATTGCTCAGGCCATATACTACACACCAGAATTATTTTTTCGCGTGCACGAGTAACAGCAACATTAAGTCTGTTCTCCCCTCCTGTTGAATTCAGACTTCCAAACTGCATCATCATTTTACCTTTCTTATCAGGTGCGTACCCGATGGAGAAAATGATAATATCTTTCTCATCACCTTGTACATTCTCAATGTTCTTCACAAAGAGTGTAGCAGGCAACGGTATACCTATATTTATAGCTTCTGCCTCAAGCAAATCGAGGATCAGCATTTGCTGCGGTGCATTAAAAGTAACTACACCAATTTCTTTACCGGGTTGTGTCTGCAGCAGGCTAATCACTTTAGTTACCACAGCTTCAGCCTCCGCGTTGTTTGTCTGGTTCTCCCAAACACCATCTACCTTCGTATACACTATAGCAGGTTGATTTTTATTGATCACATTTTTATCCGGCAACAACTGGAGTTTACCTTCATAGAAATGCTTATTGGAGAAATCTATCAACTCTAAAGATTTACTCCGATAATGTCCTTGTAAGTGAACAGTAGATACATATCGCTCCACGAGTTCAAGCACCGAGTCTACCTCAAGCTCCGGATTCTCCTGGTCATCTTCCCAACGTACCTGGTACATTTCATTCGGACGAAGCTGTTTGTTATCTCCTGCTACAATGATTTGCTTTCCTCTATACATGGAAGGTATACCACGCTCTGCAAAACACTGCGATGCTTCATCAAAAATTACGATATCAAACAATTCCATCATAGGAAAAATTGCTGACACCGATTCGGGTGAAGCCATCCAACATGGCATCAATTGAAAAAGCTCTTCACGATATTCGGTTATAACTTTTCGAACAGGCCAGATCTTTTTCTTCTTTGTTACCTGATGGTATAGATCCCGATAGGTAATGCGGTTATTCAACCGGTTATATTCTATACCTTCATAGATACGTTCGCGGGCGCGCACCAACAGTATATCTTCGCTTAACTTTTGCTTCTCATATACCAGTTGTTGCAATTCCGTTTGCAGTGTTTCCATTTTCATGGTAGACACGGATCGAAGCACCGGGTATTTTGTTTCAATGTGATCGATCCAAGCAAGCCGTATACTATTTTGAAACAAAGCTTCCATGCGTGCCGCGTCCCATTCTTTCAGCTGATCGTTTAGCCTGGTGATCACTTCTTTTTCATATGGTCTGAGACTCACCTTTAGTTTATCGAAGGCGCACAAGTTATCGAAATCACGCTTAAGTGTTTTTGTAAATTCAGTTTCAAGAAATGGCTCCAATACAATTTGTCTGTATTGATATGGTGAAAGATACCGAAGCCATACTGCCTTACGTGCCGGAATGTCGCTAACAAGTTTTGATGCCTGCTGAAGGAGATCTATAAATTCCTTGCGGGATAAAGACTGAACATCTATAGCTTTGTTTACTTCGCGAAGAGAACTGAATATAAGCTTTGCGCGAACGGCAAACTTCTTCCTTCGAAACCATTTCTTTAATTGATCGGCATTGTAATCGCCGGGAACTTCCTGTAACCAGCTCTTGCCGCGAAGTGCCGTTAAATGATGCTCCAGATTCAAGCGACTATCAATGCGTTGCTCCAACACATTGAGTCCAATTTTATTATAGGCTAGTCCGTTCGCTACAAGAATACGTTTTACCAGAAATTTATTCTCCGAGAAAAACTCCCAGCGTACCATGCGAATCAGATTACTTCGTGCATCCACACGCTGTTGTAATGCTTCCTGCACTTTACCGAGTTGATCGCTGATGATCGTTGCTTCAGGTCCTTCTTCCTGGAAACAATTCAGAACAACACGCTCCATGTTTGCAAGCCAGAGCAAACTCGTTTCATCATCGCTCTCGCGCACCATCGTCTGAAAGTAACGATACGTCTCTTCATCTTTCAAGACGCTGATCATTCCGAGAATTTCATCTTCCCTGAAATAAAATGATTCAGCATCCTCCAGGTTTAAAGGTATACCAAGAAGCGTCTGTACTTCATTTGAAACTTGTTTTTGATATTGAACTATATCATGAATTGTTTTTTCTATTTCGCGCTCATCCGCAGGATGAAACTCGGCAAAAGATTTACGGTCGCGCCAACGGTAATCATCACCCTCAAACCACGCAGCATAGTTGGTATACATTTTCAGTGTACGCGTAAAATCCGGTAGCTCTGAAAAGCTGAAGTACTGATACTCCTGTTTTACATTTATTGAATCTGCATGTGGATCGCAGGTGAGGTATAGTTCTTTTATAGTAATGCCACACTCGGTATCATTAAAGAGAGCACTCTTAAATTCTTCAAGTTCTTCGGTGATCAGGTCTATTCTTCTGCTTACCTGAAAAAATCTGCGCTCGGTTTGAATAACATCTACACCACGATTTCGCGTTTTATAGTCTTCTATATTTTCAATCTGACGCGCGATCTTCGCGAAAACTTCCTTCCGATCGTTTCTAAAATCATGAATGAGCCCGAGGAAATCTTCGAGACCAATTTCGCGCAAGCGTTTATACACTACATCTAACGCGGCACGCTTCTGGCACACGAGTAAAGCTTTCTTACCAGAGGCCATAGCATCTGCAAGAAGGTTGCAAATCATTTGTGATTTACCTGTACCGGGAGGGCCTTGTACTACCACCGACTTCCCAACCTTCACAGCTTTTATCGCAGTCTCTTGGTGAGCGTCCAGCAGAAAGGGTGTAAATATTTTTTCTTCGCTGATGCGTACATCTGCTACCTGCTGCGATTTACCAGTGAAGAAATCTTCGAGATCCAGAATAGAATCGTTCTCTAACAGATACTGATAATCAGGAACGAGTTGTGAGCCAGCTTGTGGAAATATACCAAGCACGGCTTCAGGATATAGTTTGATCTCACCATTGCGGTGAGTTTCATTAAATGCATCTTTCTTAAACTCCTGGAAAGGTATAAGTTCATCCCGGAAGTTATCAGGGTTAAAGTTGATTTCGATTTTGTCTTTGATCAGCTGGTATAACTGCGTACGAAAAACGGTACTGTCCTTATCGAAATCATCAAATGTAGTATCGGTTAACGATTCATCCAGCTTTACTTTATTATATAGCGAGTATGCTAACAGAAACGTTTTATTAAATGTAACACCAGCATCTTCCCGCGGCTCCAATACCCAGTGTTGTCCGGATTGGACAATGGTGACGGGAAAAAAAAGCAGCGGACAACGTACCATGGTGCCATCTGAAAATTTACCATGTACAAAAGGCCAGCCTACATGAAGGTCATTCGAGCCGCGCTCTTCATATATAAACCGGTCGATGCGCTGGAGGTTTTTTAGTTTTTTGCTGGCTTCGTTGTTTGCTTCAAGGCGACTGTCCAGCACCTGGCAAAGCTTCTTATTGCGCCCCGCGATCAATGCATTGATAATTTCAAATGATCGCTCGTTGTTCAGAAAACTGAGTTCATGTATATCCATCAACTGCTCTGCGTGCAGTCGAAACAGAAGTAACGACCGGCTATTTCCCGTAAGGTTTGTAAGCCTGCGCAGGTAAGTCTGAAGGATGTGTTTTATAGTATCTGACATGTATCGTGATCGATCACTAAAAGTTAAACAATATGAGCATTAGTATTAGTATCAGGTAAATCTTTTATCGAGTGCCTGCATTTAACTTTTATTCAAAATCCAAATATCGGGTGATTTTCTGAATGGTCGTGGCGTCTAAGGCTTGTATCTTTCGAAGATCTTCAACATCATTGAATTTTCCATGCTGAAATCGATAGGCAACTATAGCTTTGGCGACAGACTTCCGTAGGTAGGGATGAGTTGCCAGCTCTATATCGGTAACGGTATTGATGTGGATTTTTTGTGGATTAAATTTTTCAATTATAAAGGACACCTGGGATAATTTTTCGATGACAGCAGAATCCAAAGTATATATTTCTGTAAGCTGCGCCAGGTCGATTAAACCTCCGAGCTTTTCGCGGTAAGTAACGATCCGCAGCGCGCGCTTCTCCCCTATACCATATACTTTTTTCAATTGTGCCGTATCAGCCATATTCAAATCAAATTTTACAAATGCCCGTTTTGATTCGGCTTTCTTAAACTCTGGTTTTGTGTCAGCAAAAAACTTTCGCTCTGTTTTTTCTGGTAACTGAATATAGGTATAAAGCCGATGATAGAACGATGAATCCATACCATACATTTTCAGCAGATCAGATTTTATTCTGAATCTTCCACCCTTCTTGCGATAGTTGATGATTCGGCCGGATATCTTTTCAGAAAAACCAAGAGACAAAAATTCTTCTCTCGAAATAATGTTCGGGTCGAAATTAAAAAGAGATGCTTTCGCGACAAGAGGATGTAGTGTCCTATCAATCTTCTCATTATTCCATTGCATCATTAAACTGTCCAACAGTATTTCTCGAGGCGATTCATGTGCTGTATAATGGCTGGTATACCAATGATAAAACGGCTCTGAAAAAATAAGAATCGTCATCAACGGCAACAGAATCATAAATGCATTTACCTGCGAGCGCGAAAAGCCGAAGAAATTCTTCACCCAACGTTTAATCACCATAAACTATACTGTAATTATCTACAACTGTAAAAGAATTCTTCAATAACGGGATTTTTTTCGAAATCCAATTGCACCACTCACTTCGTATGTAAATGCAAACGCCTGAACCGGTAATGCGCATTGCTCTTTGTTGTCAGGTATAAAAAAGTCATCAGTATAAAAAAATACTTTATGAAAACTCTCCGAATTACTTCGGCCATCCTTGCTGTGGCATTTATAGCATTGATTCTGTACGCCAACCTTCGGCACCTGTCTGTTACCGAGCGACTAAAACATGTACAGTTAGTTTCTTTCAATTTAAGCGGAAGCTTAAGTGATAAGAGTCGTGTTTCGCTGACCGAAAAAATAAGCAGTAGCCCAGGCGTTACGGCTTGCTCTATCAATCCGGAAGGCACAATTGCCTCTGTCATTTATTATCCCGATGAAGTAGATGAAGCTACGCTGAACGCATTGCTCTCAACGCAATGCAATACAGAAAAAAGAGAGCTCGCTGCCGTTGGTGGTTGTCCTGTTCACCAGGTGAATGCATCGGTTCAGCAATTTGTATCGATGCTTGATTTACGTACCCGATAAAACATTTCTCAATTTTAAATCCCAATGTATTTATGAAAACCAAACTGTTTAAAAATGTTGCTGTAGTGTTTACTATTCTCACACTTGCCTTTGCTGTAAGCTGCAGTGATGACGATGATGAAATGAAGGAAGATACAACCTTGTATACTCGCCTTGGTGGCATTGATGCGATCTCCGCTGTTACCGATCAGTTTTTAGCGAATGTTGCCGCGGATAGTAAAATCAATGCCCGGTTCGAAGCTACGGTTGCAAATTCTTCCAGACTGCAATTGCTTCGTAACAACCTCATCGACCAGATCTGCGCAGGCTCAGGTGGTCCTTGTCAATACAAAGGAAAGACAATGGCTGCGGCTCATGCCGGCATGGGTATAACGCAGGATGAATTCAATGCGTTGGTTGGCGATCTCGTTGCTGCGCTTGACAAGTTTAGTGTACCCGCCCAAGAAAAAAATGATTTGTTGGCAATCCTTGGTCCGATGCAATCCGATATCGTTGGAAAATAATCTGGAATGATGATCAACTTTAAAATCGCTTCTCCGTAACAGGAGGAGCGATTGCTCACGCGAACTATTTATATTAATTCTAAATTATATATCTACTGACATTTATCATGATTGATTTTCATTCTGGTTTTACCTTTGCAACTCGAAAATGACACAGAATCTAAAAGCACTCGTTCTAACCTATAAAACCGCGCCCGTGGCGGTCCGTGAGCAGGTATCTCTTACTGAGTCAGCAGTTAAGTTATTATTGAATTTTATCCGCGACTACACTCAGGCCACAGATGTTCTGATAGTGTCCACTTGTAATCGTACGGAGATTTATTACGTATCGGAGCAGGATTATGCTACCGAAATTTTCAGAGGTCTTTCTTTTGTAAAAAATATCGAACAAGGATTTGAGCAGCACTTCACCACCTTAACAGGTTTAAGTGCTATAAATCATTTGTTTGAAGTGGCTATTGGACTGGATGCGCAGGTTATTGGTGATCTCCAGATTTCCGGACAGGTAAAAAATGCTTATCAGTGGAGTGCAGATGAAAATATGGCGGGACCTTTCCTCCACAGATTGATGCACACCATTTTCTTTGTAAACAAACGTGTTGTTCAGGAAACTTCCTTCCGCGATGGAGCTGCTTCCATTTCATACGCTGCCAAGGAAATGGCTGATGACCTGACCGCAGGCATTCGTGAACCAAAAATTTTAGTGGTAGGTGTAGGTGAGATCGGTCAGGATGTTTGTCTGAATCTTGTAAATACGCGTCTTCAAAATGTCACGATTCTGAATCGTACACTTGACAAAGCTGAAAAGCTTGCACAGAAATGTGGATTCAAATTTAGCGGCGTTGAAAATCTGAAAGAAGAAATACAAAAAGCGGACGTTGTAATCAGTTCTGTTTCAGGAAATGAGCCGTTGATCAACCGCGATCTTTTAAACGACATCAAAATCTTTTCGCATAAATTCTTCATCGACCTTTCCATGCCTCGCAGCATCGAAGCATCAATTGAGGAAATTCCAGGTGCCATTGTTTATAACCTCGATGACATCCAGGAGAAAACAAATGAAGCAGTAGAAAAACGGAAAGCGGCTATCCCTAGAATTCAAGCGATCATTCGCGAGACTATAGGTGAGTTTGAAGACTGGTCGAAAGAAATGGTAGTCTCTCCTACTATTCAAAAGCTAAAAAATACACTTGAGAAAATCCGTCAGGAAGAACTGGCTCGTTTTCTAAAGAATTCGAAACCGGAAGAAGCTGAAAAGCTTGATGAAATGAGCCGATCGCTGATGCAGAAAATATTGAAGTACCCGGTGCTTCAACTAAAGGCGGCTTGTAAACGTGGCGATGCAGAATCTCTTACAGAAATGCTCCACGAACTCTTCAACCTTGAAAAGGTATCGGAGAAAAAGTAGCTCCAGTTAAAATCAACAAGCCGACAGGCTTTTCTTCTATCATTATGAAAACTGTAGCACTTGAGCTCCAGCAAATCGTTAATCTTTTTGCTGATCGATTAACCCATATTCCTGATGCTGAATTCTCAGCGAAACCGTTACCTCATAAATGGAGTAAGAAAGAAGTGCTGGGCCACCTGATCGACTCGGGGCACAATAACCTGCGCAGATTCATTTGTGGCCAATACGAAAGTATACCTCCTCAAATTTTATACGATCAAAATTTCTGGGTAGCTGTAAACAATTACCAGGCTTCGAAAAAAGAAGACGTAATTATACTTTGGAGACTTATGAATGAGCGCATATGCGCTGTTCTACTTTCAATGCCCGAAGATAAATACACGCAGGAATGTAACACCGGCCGCGATATAGCTGAACTTCATTCACTCGAATGGTTGGCCGTTGATTACGTGAGGCATCTGAAGCACCATTTGAACCAGATCATTCCCGGTTCATTTTAACGCGATCTATTCGTAGCTTTATAGCATGTCGTCATTTACAGTGGATGAGATTTACCAATGGCTTGAAGAAGTCAAAGATCCGGAAATACCAGTTCTATCATTGGTAGATCTTGGAGTAATCACATCTATAGCTATAGCTGGGGAAACTGTAAAAATCGAAATGACGCCAACCTTCGTTGGTTGCCCTGCGCTGGATTTAATGCAACGTGAAATAACGGAGACGCTACAGGCGAGAGGTATTCACGAGGTTGCCATTACAGTGTCGTTTCGGCAACCATGGTCATCTGATAAGATCTCTGAGAAAGGGAAACAGGCTCTGAAAAAATTCGGACTGGCTCCTCCTCCTTCCGCAGGAATCTTTCAGGATATAGATTTACTGGAACATGTAGCCTGCCCACGATGCAATGACACTAACACAGAATTAAGAAACACGTTCGGCCCCACCCTCTGCCGTTCGATCCACTACTGCCATACCTGTAAAGAAGCCTTCGAACAATTTAAACCTATACACTGAATCGTTGTGCTATTTTTATTCAATTGATGGATTCTTCTATTGCAAACTGAAATATGAAATTGGTTCTCAAAACATACTCATCCCATAAAATGCTGAGAATCAGAGGAACATTTTATTTCTTTATACCGTATTGGTCACTTGGAGCCTTTTTAGATTATAAGCTAGTATGAGAACTTTGTTATCTGGTGTGGTTATTACCAGTTGTGCTTTTGTGTTTTGGAACTGTGGCGATAAAAAAGTCGCGCAGGAGCAGACAACAACATTTACGCGACTGGACTCGCTTACGGACTGCTATCTTGGCCTACAAGACAGTATGCTGCAGGCGTGGAATGTTATGATCTATGATGACAACCAGAAAATCAAAGCTATGCATAACCTCATTCACGAGTTGATGATATCGTCTCCTGAACGAAGCGAAGAGCTTGCGGTATACGAACAACGCCTCGACCAATTGCTGCGGTTACGCTATACGCAGAAAACCATGGCCAATAGTGATGTTGTTGAAGAATATGACTTTGCTTCCAATTCACTTGTAAGTGAACTTCTTTCATTGGCGCAATCCCAAACTGAATTCAATTACAATACAACGCTTCAAAAGCTTGCAGAAGAAATTCAGCAGGCTGACCAACGTGTTAATAATTATCGTGAAGAGTACGACATCGTCGTTGCTTCTTACAATCGCTTTCTTGAAAAAAATCAGGCGGACATAAAGGATATCGATGCTCATATGCCACTTGAAAAACGGCCAATGTTCCAAATGGTATCAGAAGAGTAATTACTACTTTGTTGAGATATTATTAGTATTCGAAAGCAGCTATCTATAGCTTATTTTAACAGTACAAGTTTGCCTTCTCTTGTTATCTGACTTCCATTCAGATTAAGCTGCAGCTTATATATATATACTCCATCCGGCATTGTGTTGCCATTTAAATCAGTGCCATCCCACTTGAGGCTATTTACACCGATATGAAAATCAGCAATATCATCCTGTGAGAAAGTGTGGAGCAGTTTGCCGTTTACATCCACTAACTCAAGGTTAAAATTCTCTGGCAAAGATTCTCCACTCATAATGATTCTGAAATAAAACTCAGAGGAAGAAGGATTCGGGTAAGGCTCAGAAACTGTAATAGAAGTTTCCTTACTCACTACAAAGTCAATAAGATAGGGGTCAGCACCACTACTATTATTGCGTGCATCCGATGCCTCCACGCGCAAAGTATATTTACCTTCCGGCAGATTTGTTGGCTTGAACTCAATTCTAAAATCGGAGGTTTCGGTTGCCGGATACCATATGACTTCGGCACTCGTCAAGTCGATAGGTGTTGGACTACAGTTCTCTTCTTCGCATGGATACGTAAGATATACCTTCATTCCTTCCAGATCGTGTTTGAAGTTCTTTTTGTTTTCATCCCATACACGAACCAAGATAAATGGATTGCTGGATACAAAGTCTCCGTTCACTACATGACGATCATCAATGGTAACATCCAATACGGGGGCAAACTCATCCAGCGTTACCTTCAGATAATCCGTAAGCGACAATACGTTGTTGTCATAGTATTGTTCCGGCTCAATCTGCGGATTAACAAATACGGTAACGTCATTGAAGCCAACCATGCCTGATGTAGGGATGTTCAGACTAAAGTTTGAAGTATCTCCAGGTGCAGGAGGCTTTATCTTTATATACTCCAACTGAGATACGCGTTGATCTTTATTAAACAACTCATATCGTACAGAAAGCGAATCAGAAAATTCTTTATCACTGATGTTGATAAATCCATAGTTACCTTCCCATACTTCGCCTTCAGATATAGTTTGGGGTTCATAATTGTTTTTAAAGACCAGTAAACCTTCGGGCACTGGCGTATATAGCACCAGCCATTTCTCGAGTTGAGCAGGAGTCAGGTTTATATTATCCCCCGTCTTATAAACAAGTTTAAGGTAAGGATATATACCAGCATCGATAGACGACAAATCAAGGTCATCGACAATATCCTGGTATATAATTTCTTCGTCTCCATTCAGTTTTATCCCCAGTATATCGAAACTCATGGCGTCCTGCGACTCTACGTTCCTTGTATTGGCAAGGAAGGATTCCCATTCTTTTGCGGGGCCGATCAATTTAGATTCCATGGTACCGGAGCTATACCCTCCCGTGATTGTTCCGCTTACAGTTAGTACTTGCTTATTGGCAGGAGTACCTGAGGTTCTGATAAACTTTGCTGTTCCAGGGGCAGTGCCTTTTTTACCAAAGATCACCACAGGTTCACCAGGAACAAGCGCATCAATTTGCGCTACTGATATACCGAGTTCACCCAGCTTTGTTTTAGCAGCAGCGGGCCAGTTTTGATAGTACGCATCTCCAAGATTAAATAACACTACAGAATCTCCCTCAGCAATGTTATCTACATAAGTTCGGATGTCGTCATTATTATTCGTGATCATCTCGGTATAATAAAAGCTATTGATCACCCAAGGCGAACGTCCACAGGAGCGCAAGCCGCTATTATACCATTTAAATGGAATGCCTATATAAGGAGACGTTGAACGTTTATCAAACGCAATCAGGTTAATAGTGTTACTGCGACATACATAGCCTTGCCTGTATAGATTATACTCTGCTCCGCCAATCTTATAACTATAGTCCAGGTATGTAGCACCATAAGCGGAACCGAAGATTTTAATATCAAGTGATGTTACCGTTTCTTTAAAATTCAACTTCCGTAATGTTGCATCTTGCACTAGTCCTTCCGTTGTATTCGTAAGGTATTGGGGAAAATGCACCTGGGCCCAACCTTCCGGCCCGTTGTCTATATAGGTAAACGTGCTTGACGTCCATGCATCACTTTCTCCTGCAAGGGGCTGTGATAGTTTGGTTCTCCAATAATAGGCAAGTGTATCAGCTTCTATCAGGGCAATCGTCTGGCGGCCCAGCACTGTACCTTTTATAGTAAATGTTTTTTTAAACTGACTGTCAAATGTATTTACAGTATCCAGTTCCACTATAAATTCCCGTTCACTCGAGAGAAGATCCGATGTTTGAAATGACAGTCCAAGATCTTTAGTGTGAACTATAGAAAAATTAGAAGGGAAAAGATTCTTGGTTCCATTCAACGCTATTGGCAATGTAAACGAGGCCGTGTTATTGGTTTCACTGAGTTCGGCAATCACTCCATCCGGGTCCAATGTAATTTCAAAACGGTTGTTGCCGGAACCATCTTCACGACCTTTTCGCACCACAAATGTTAACGTATCACTGTAAAGCGTAGAAGGATATAGTGAATCATATACTATTACTGAGTTATCATTGAGGTAGCGCTTAACTTCGATGCGCATAGTATCTTTTTTCGCCTGACCGAAGTTGCGTACAATAATCTTCAACGAAAATGAATCTGTTAAAGCTGTAACCTCTCCTCCATCAAAAGATTCAAGGTATATATTATCATCTTTTATTTCCAGATCAGGCTTGCTAGCTCCAAACAATGGAACAGCAGGGTCGCCCAACAACATCATCTGCTGAACCTGTGATGTATTGGCAAGCGATGAACCCGTTTGAAGAATGTGCCGTCTGGCAGTTTCTTTATGAATATCACCTATACCTTTATGGATAAACACGGAGTCACCAAACCCTACTTTATAAAACATTTCAGAGTATATTCTGAGGTTGGATACAAAGCCATAAGCACTATGCGCTATAAATGCAGTCGCTCCTTTGTTTGCTGCCAACACCCAGTCTTCACCAAATAGTATCTTATTCGAAAAGAATGCACCGGCACTACATCCATTCATAATCAACATCGGATATTTATTGGGATTGTTATAGCCCATCACCGGATCGGTAACATACCCTATATCAAAATCCAGTGTTGTGGCTGATGCGTGACCAAAAAATGTAATCAGGTTTAATCCTTTATTAACTTCTTCGGCAATGTTGATTAGCTCTATATCTGTAGAGCGTTTGGCAATGGCGGATACTTTTCCTCCCAGATGATAACTTGTTGCTATAGTGGCGTAGTCTTCAAGAAACGAACGGAACAATTCAGGCTCACCCTCTTCAATTCCGCCACTTAGGTGGAGAACATTTTTTCTTCGTAGGTCATCAAAGGGTTTGGCCTCTGTTTCAATTACTTTGTTTAAGTAAGCAGCAACCTGAGCAGCATTCGTTGCTGTTATGCGCCCTGTTGGAACGGCTGGTTCATCCGTTGTGCCCGATAAACCTGCGGTATAGTATGCGTCCGAACCAGGATGCCCTGCAGCAGGAACGAGATCTTTATAGGTTGCATAACCAGCAGCAGTAGGATTACGATGATATCGACCTCCATAGTCAAGTCCTTTTCCTATAATGAAAAGATAGCGTGGCAAGCTTGTAGCAGCCAGGTACTGCATGAATTTGTAAATCGCACGCGATGAAATTTCTCCGTAATTGAACTGATCATAAAGTTGTCCAATGTTCACCACCAACGTATCGTAGTTACCACCAGCAGCTGAAGCTCTATAGTCAGCATATGCCTTTACCGGGTCGCTATAGCCACCAGCTGCTGTTCGTAACATCGGGTGACTGATGATAACATAATTGTAATCGTGGGGGTTAATCGGTCTGAATTTTACCGGTTTTATTTTAGCCGACAAAGTAGCAGCCGTTGAAAAGATTTTACGAGATATATTAGTTGATGGAACAACAGCATTTAATGTTGATGAGGAAGTCGTGCCAATCTTCACTACGGATGATGGATCAGTTACGTCAAAAAGACGAAGACCCGCTGAAGGACTTTGTATCTCTATATATGATTTCCCAGCCACGTTCGCAGCAAGGTTAAATACCTTTTCGCTTAACGATGATGCAGTCGTCTGTTGCGCATAACGCAGTTTCATATAGGATGTGCTGAGGCGGTCCGTTCCTCCAGAACCAATCACCTTAATACGAATGGGCAATGTACCATCGGTTGCTACATCACTCCACGCTAAATCTCGTATATAGGTATAGGCATCATAACCAGAGAAGTTTACCGTTCCGATTAATCGTTGACCGGCACCTGCATATATTTCGGCAGCATGCGCCATCGGGCCGCGGCCTACCAATAAAAGCTCTAATGTAGGAGGCGATGTAGAAGTAACTGTATTGGTAACATTTGAAAATGTATAATCGATCACCTGGTTTTGAACTACCTGCGAGCCCGTGAATCCTTCCCCACGATCAAAAAATGTATACCGCATCTCAACGTTGTAGTCTGTACCTTGAGAAAGCTCATTTACAAACACCAACAACTTCTCATCAAAATGATAACTCTCTGCGCTGAGACCGGATGTATTGTTTTCGGAGAATGAAACCATCCGTTTGCCTGAAAGTGAACCGGCTGTTAGAAAATAACTGGTTGTATCACTATATAGATTGTAATATTTGTGAGGTTGAAGCGATGAAGGTTTGTAAAGATCAGCGTCCAGTGTGCCATCGTTACGCCTGCCGTAGAATTCAATAAAGTCCGAAGAATTGAATTGTCCATCATCTTCCCCCTCTATATATATGGCCTGCTCTATGCCCCGGTGAAAAAGCTGGATCTTTTTGGGATCAACAGAACCAACCGGGAAACCGGCTGCCTGCAAGGAGGAATAGTCAAGTTTGTAAATGCCGTCTTTGCCTACCGGGATTTTGAAATAAGACTGGCCAAAATCAATCCACTCGTTACCCATCTGGGCATCCGCTCGGACGACTGCTGAAAAAATCAGCAAAACTGAAAAAATACGGTTCATTAAACTGGAATTCAACTTCAATAACGCCTCCTAGCAAAGGTACATACGAACTTCTGAATTGAAGTAAGTTGCTAAAAATCAAGATTCTATGAGAATTTCAAAAATATTCTAAAAATTTCCATCTAGTACTTGGCCATGCATAGTACTTATCCGTATATAGATCTATATTGAACACAATAACCAGGGATGTATGAACCTTGAAAACACGCAAGTACAGATGAGAAAGGGAATTTTAGAGTACTGCATCCTCCACATTATCTCACGAGGCGAAGTTTACGCCTCCGATATGCTGGATGAGCTTACGGCAGCAAAAATTATTGTAGTGGAGGGTACCCTTTACCCGCTCCTTACACGCCTCAAAAACGCGGGGTTGCTCGAATACAAATGGATAGAATCGAAATCCGGGCCACCTCGAAAATATTATAAACTTACTGACAAGGGAAGTAAATTTTTGGGAAAACTTACCGAGACTTGGGATGAACTCGTACATTCCACGCAAACTATTACTTCTAAGCCTAACATATAATTGTCTAACATCTCACGTCTATTGACTATATGAAAAAGAATATCAGCATCAACATCAGCGGCATCATCTTCCACATTGAAGAAGATGGGTATGATAACCTGCGAAAGTATCTGGATTCAATCAATAAATATTTTTCTTCCTTCGAGGACAGCAGCGAGATCATGGCCGACATTGAGAGTCGCATTGCCGAGATCTTTTTATCGAAATTAAATGAAGGCAAACAGGTAATCACCTCCGAAGATGTCAATACTCTTATTACTACAATGGGTAGTGTAAGCGACTTCAAAGCGGCAGAAGATCAAGAGTTCACACCAGGGGCAGCTCCTAAGCAAGCTACCAATAATACCTATACGGAGACAACCACAGAGGACACATCCTATACGGGACAGTCATCTTATAAAACGTTTACTCCTTCGCGCCAGTTAATGCGCGATCAGCAACGTAAAATTCTGGGAGGTGTCTGTGCAGGCCTTGGCAACTACTTTAATATAGATCCGCTGTGGATCAGACTGTTTTTTGCAGTGTTAGCATTCGCATACGGGGTTACAATTGTTGTATACCTGGTAATGTGGATCGTTGTACCCGGTTCCTATACTTTGGAAGAACCAACTGTTGATAAGAAAATGTATCGCGACCCGGAGCGTAAAGTACTGGGAGGTGTTTCTGCGGGCGTTGCTTCTTACTTTGGTGTAGATGTAGTAGTGATCCGTCTTCTGTTCGTAATTTTTAGTGTAGTGGGTGGACTCGGCTTGCTTCTTTACATTGTCTTATGGATCGCATTACCCGAGGCCAAAACGCTAACCGACCGCATGCAAATGCAAGGTGAACCGGTTACGCTTTCGAACATTGAATCGACCATAAAAAAAAATCTGAACGTTGATCCGAACAAAGAGGAAAGTGCTATTACCAAAATTTTACTTTTCCCTTTCCGGTTAATCGGCATGATCCTGTCTGCACTTGCAAAAGTTATAGGCCCTTTAGTAGAAGCATTGCGTATACTCATCGGAATCTTCATAGCGTTCCTTGGTATATCTCTTGCATTCAGTGTGCTGGTAATGGGTGGTATAGCATTGGGTATTTTTTCAGGCACCGCCTTTTCACTTCCGTGGATGGTACAAGGCGATAACTTTGGTATGCCGGTAGATGCTCTTACGCGTGCTTTCCCCGGATGGATTGCTCTTGCTGGATTTATAGCATGTCTGATTCCAAGCATCCTGATTCTTTTACTCGGTATATCTATCATTGCCAAACGAATCATTTTTGGTGCCGCTGCCGGATGGACATTGTTCGTGCTGTTCTTTGTGAGCGTCATTATGCTCGGTATAGGTATCCCTCGTATAGCCTACGCTTTCAAAGAGAATGGCTCCTATAAAATCGAAAACACATATCATGTAACCGGGAAAAAGGCAATCTTAAAACTGAATCAAACCGGTATGGATGATTATGACCAAACATCATTGTCTTTAAAAGGCTACGATGGAAGGGACATCAAGCTTGTACAGGATTTTCAGGCACAAGGCAGCACACGGCAGAAAGCTATAGAGAACGCGCGCATGGTAGACTACTCCGTGTTGATCCAGGATTCTATATTCACATTCGACTCCAACGTTCAATTTAAAAAGGATGCGGTGTTCCGTGGTCAGCGTCTAGTCATGACGTTGTATATACCATACGACTTCCCGTTTACGATGACCGAAGATGTAAGCCGCTTTATCACGCAGTATGTGGATGGCGATTACCTTGACGGAGAAACCTGGCGCATGACTCCAAAAGGATTGGATTGCTTAACGTGTCCTGTAGCCGAAGGCGACCCCGAAACAAGAGAAGAAACCAGTGATCAATATGGTCTTAAGGATTTCGATGAAGTTGAAGTGAACGGTATATTTGATGTACGAATAACCAGCGGAAATGAATATGCCGTAGAATTAACAGGTCCGGAAAATGAAAAAGAAAAGTACAAGATCGAGCTTCAGGGCAGTACGTTGGTAATCGATTTTAATGATGACCGCGGAATAAACTGGAGCAAAGATTTCCTGGACATCGATCGGATCAAGATCAACATTACGATGCCAAAGCTTGAAAAGATTAAAGCGAAAGGTGCTGGTAAAATATCCTTTACAGAATTTAAATCTGCAGATCTCGATATAGACTTGGTGGGTGCAGTTGATGTAAGCGGAGAAGCCGAAGCGGAGGATGTAACCCTGCATTTAAGCGGAGCGTCAAAGCTGTCGTTGGAAGGTTCTGCCAATACGATGGATGCAACTATACAAGGTGCTTCATCTTTACGGGCCTATAGCTTTGAAGTACGCAATGCTATAGTGGAAGTAAACGGTGCATCTTCTGCCAAAGTAAACGTTACGGAACATCTTGAAATGGAAGAAGGAATTGCCAGCGATATTGATTATCGTGGTCATCCGAATGTTACAAAACGCGACCGTTAGCAAAGTATAGTATCTCATATTATGTGTAGTAGTGAGGGAGCAGCACACTCCCTCACACCTGCATAAAACAATAGATGTCTAAACCTCAAATCCCCCTATACCATGATCATCTTTTTATTAATAGTACTAGTCTACTTAGTTTGCCTGATCATCTAATTCTTTCTGAAAGTAATTGTTTGCTTTGCAAATTTAGGTGGCATTACAATTCTGTGTAAACGCCAATAAATCTCGAAGGCGACAATAACTTTTAAATGGATTTTTTGTAAATTAGGTATATGAGAAAACTCATCCTGCTCATCACATTGATAAGTTTACTCGGAACGGTACAGGCGCAGAGGCAAGGCATCCAAGGCCAGGTCTTCTGGGTTAGCGGAGATCAAATGCCTATACCCATTCCCGAAAAAGCTAAAACTCCGCAGCAAGGTATCGTGCGCGAAATTTATATATACAACGCCGCGACCTTAGAAGATGCAACACAGCAAGACGGTTTCTTTTCTGAAATCCAAACAACAATGGTGGCAAAAGTTTTAAGTAGTGCCGATGGATCTTTCAAAGTAAAATTACCTGAAGGAAAATATTCCGTCTTTGTTAAAGAGGACAAAGGGCTCTTCGCCAACTTGTATGACGGCAACGGCTGCATCAATTGTATTACCGTAAAGCCACGAAAATATTCCTGGATCACCCTTACGGTGGATTACCAGGCAGCGTATTAATTTCTCCTGAACTCTTCATTTCCATAACGGCTCTCAGAATAGTATCCTTCTGCTGTCTCAACCTTTTGCTATACCGTGCAGCGTTTAAGCAAATATTTTTAACCCCACGCAACCCTTACGGCCGTATAAGCATCTTAGCTTTGAATCGTTTAAATGGAATTAAAGATTTACCGGGCCGAAGAAAATGAGTTGATTGAAGGGTGTATGAAGCGCGACAGAAGCGCTCAGAAACGCCTTTATGAAACTTACTCGTCCAAAATGTATGGACTCTGCTACCGGTATGTCAAAGATTCAATGGAGGCTGAAGATATCCTGGTAACAGCGTTCATGAAAGTATTCGATAAGATTGATCAGTTTAAGAGTGAGGGAAGTTTTGAGGGGTGGATCAGACGAATAGTAGTGAACGAATCACTTACCCACCTGCGCAGGAACCGGTCGATGTACCTAGAAACAGAACTCGAACAAGCAGACCGCGAACCGGATTACGATAACCTGAGCGACCACCTCGAAACAGAAGATCTTCTTAACATCATCCAGGAACTCCCTGCCGGATATCGAATTGTTTTCAACTTGTATGCTATCGATGGGTACTCGCATAAAGAAATAGCAGAGCAACTGGGGATCAGCGAGAACACGTCTAAATCGCAATTGAGCAGAGCACGTGTATACCTTCAAAAAAAATTAACAGAACACGACTGGATGTCGAATCAAAAAATAAGCAACGATGAATCAGCAACCTGACAAATTGTTTCGTGAAAAACTCGAAGATTTTTCAAAGCTTGCTCCAGCAAGCGCGTGGGATAGAATTGAAGCCGGCCTTGATAAAAAAAATAGCAAACGTGGTTTGTGGTGGAAAGTGGCTGCCTCACTTTTACTGCTGGCTGTAGCCGGATATATACTTTGGTCTTCAACAAGAAACAATACTATATCTCCTTCGCCTTCTAGTATAGCACGCAAGAGTGAATCTATACCATCAACAACTTCTCCTGCAAAAGAGGAGGCTCCGGATATAATTCCACAACAAGCTGTCGACCCTGTAATCAATCAATCACAAAAAACGGATGCAGTTACCCCTTTGAAAAAAGTAGCGCCTTCGATCGAACAAAAAACTGATAATAAAATAAAAAGAGAAGAAAAGTATATACCTCCGGTTTCTACTTCACCAACCGAAGCAACACAAGAGCGTTTCGCTGAAACAGAAGTACCTCAAGAAAAAATAGCTGAACCTTCTCATGCAGAAACTACAGACGTTGTCATTGCGCAGCAAGAACGTGTAGTTCTTACACAATCAAGCATCACCCTTGTGTTTAGTGCAGAGGAGACAAATAGCTATTTAAATAAAAATGTTTCAGGTGAAGCAACCGATGATGAAGAGAAACCATCTACGTTTAAGAAGCTGCTGAAGAAAGCACAGGATCTTAAAAATAATCAAGACCCTGTTGGTGAACTACGGCAGAAGAAAAATGAAATTCTGGCGCTGAATTTTAAAAATGAAAAACGTGGACAAAACAAGTAAATCAAGTATGAAAAAAACATTTCTAATAGCAGCTATAACATTACTCACCATCACTGTAAAAGCGCAGGAGAAAAGCGATACCGTGATTGTAGAGTTAGGCAAAACGAGTCGTGTAATCTTTACGATACAAGATCGTAAAGACCTGGAAGTGCTCAAGAACTATAATTACAATGAGCTCTTCAAAAATATACTCACCAAGCTTGAGAACAACGACACCACTGCTCTTGCACAAAGAGATACTACGCGCAAAGAAGGCGATAGTGAAGAAGTATATTGGACACGTGAGGGCGATGATAAAGATCACGATCATGATAGCGATGATAATGACTGGCATGTAGATGTTCGCAACAGCAGACACTGGGGTCGTACATGGCAATCGTTCAACTTCGAGCTCGGTACAAATAACTATCTGGAAGATGGAAGTTTTCCTTCGAGCAATGCAAACTATTCTGTGCGTCCTTGGGGCTCCTGGTATGTAGGCATGTCTTCTATACAACGGTCAAGACTAGGCAAAAAGTTTTTCCTCGAATGGGGACTTGGTGTCAACTGGTATAATTTCAAATTTCAGGAAGACAACATTCTTATTCAGAAAACTGATGATGGAGTACAGTTTGTTCAAGATACACGCGATGTAGATTTTGTAAAGAGTAAATTAACCGCATCGTATGTCACTGCATCGCTTATACCCGTTATAGATTTTGGTGACAACAGTCGCAAGTCACGCTTATGGGAAGGCGATGGTAATTCATTCCGTATAGGCATTGGTCCATACATAGGTTATAGAATATCAAGTCATTCTAAACTGGTATATAAAGATGATGGCGATCGTGAGAAAGATAAAGATCGCGACAGCTTCTATCTGAACAACCTGCGCTATGGTGCACGACTGCAGATAGGCTATCGCTCTACGGATCTCTTTTTTAATTACGACATCAACGAACTGTTTGAAGAAGGTAAAGGTCCTAAACTTAATGCCTTTAGCTTTGGTGTGATTTTTTAATAGCGTACTATTTACACAAGTCCGAAAGTATAATACACACTTTCGGACTTGTTATATATAACTAACACTCGTTACTTGAAATTACTTTGTATTTTTCTTTTACTTCCTTTCACTGCATAATTTCTAATACTACTTTTAAGGGGAATTGATATTCCGTAACTTTAAGGTAATTGTCGATTGAAACTATGAGTGAAGCCATTTCAAACTTATCGAGGAAAGAACAAGTAATCAGAAAAGCAGCAGAACTTTTTAAAGAGAAAGGTTATGCTGCAGCTTCGATGCGTGATCTTGCCCACCTGCTGGGTATCGAAGCTGCCAGTTTGTATTCACACATTAAATCAAAAGAAGAAATTCTTAGAAGCTTGTGTTTCGACATGGCTGCTGAATTTCAAAAATCACTAGCGGAAGTTGAAAGTAAAAAAGATATATCTGCCAGTGAGAAACTTCGCAATGGAATTATAGGTCACATCCAGGTTATGGCGAAAGACCTTACAGCGTCTGCCGTATTCATGAATGAGCACCGGCATTTAAGCCAGCCTTACCTGCGCGATTTTTTGCTCATGCGCATCAACTACATCAACCGCTTTAAAAGCATCATTGAGCAAGGCGTTCAAACCAAAGAGTTTAAGGACTCGATTGATAAGAAGCTTGCCGTTATGACGCTGTTTTCTTCCCTGAACTGGATGCCAATGTGGTATGATCCGGGTTCGGCTATCGACCCTTCACAACTCGGCTTTCAACTCGCCGACATGCTCGTGAACGGCTTAAAGAAAAACGACTAATTTTCGACTAACAATCGTTTGTATTAACATTTTTTAATCGTAAATAGCTTTTGCTGTTATGGGTTAATCGTTATGTGTATCCGATAACTACGGTGCAGATAACGGTTAACTATTAACGGATAAACGATTAATGCCTAACGGCTATAGCTATGTACGGTGGAGGTAATACATTCGAAGGAATTCAAACTGAAAGTCTTCAGGAAGATCCAGTAAAACTTGCTGCGTTTGAAGCACGCATCGATCGCGGAGAAAAGATTGAGCCTGTCGACTGGATGCCGCAGCTATATCGCAAGCAATTGATCCGCATGATTGAACAGCATGCGCATAGCGAAATCATTGGAGCGTTGCCGGAAGGAACCTGGATTACACGAGCTCCCGGTTTCAAACGAAAGCTTGCCCTCATGGCCAAAGTGCAGGACGAAGTAGGCCATGCTCAACTTCTTTATAGTGCAGCAGAGACTTTAGGTAAATCGCGCGAAGCCATGATCGATGATCTCATCTCTGGTAAATCAAAGTATTCGAACATCTTTAATTATCCTGCCTATACCTGGGCTGATGCTTGTTTCATTTCCTGGCTGGTAGATGCCGGTGCTATCGTTAATCAACTCGCGAATGCGAAAGGAAGTTACGGCCCGTATTGCAGAGCGCTGGAAAGAATCTGCGCAGAAGAATCCTTTCATTTAAAATATGGACATCATTGTGTTATATACCTGGCAACAGGTACAGCACAACAACGACAGATGTTCCAGGAAGCGATCAATAGGTGGTGGACTCCGATGATGCATTTCTTTGGACCTGCTGATAGAATTTCAACGCACACTCAAGTGCTGATGAAATGGAAAGTAAAGATGTCAACGAATGACGATACGCGGAATCAATTTCTTGATATGTATATACCCAAGATCTGGGAACTCGGCTTTACTATACCGGATGAAAAGCTAAAGAAGAATCAGGAGACTGGCCGATGGGACTATACTGAACCTGACTGGGAAGAATTCAAACGCGTTATTAATGGCGATGGCCCTTGCAATAAAGAGCGACTGGAAGTAAGACGGATTGCAGAAGAGAGAGGAAGGTGGGTGAGAACTGCTTTACAGTCACCGAAGGCTGCATATATAATGCCGCTTGCCTAATTCCTTCGAAAGGCCGCGAATGATCCGGTAATCAGCAAGATCTCTTTCCATACAGCCGACAATGCTTCCGTGGGAGAACTATAGAGACTCTTCAGATAAATCAGTGCACTGCTGTCTTCCGGTAATTCATTGTTAATCCATTTCCAAATGTCGTCCGCCAGTAGAAATAATTCGTTCGAGTGATACTTCGGATAGTACCGCGACAGCAAGTCTAACGCCATAAGGAAGTCAACGTATTTCATGGTGGGTGGAATTTAACAACGATAATAGAGAAGAATTAGTTTTATAAAAAGCCGGAAAAACAGGAAAGGTTGATGCAATGGAGAAGTGGAATATAGAGACGGTGAAGAGCAAAATCAGCCTGAATGACCGAGTGTCAGAAGAGCATCAGGAAATAAAATGCGTATACTAAATATATAAATAGAGTGAAATCGCTTGATCCGAGAGTAAATCGTTTACCGGTTGTAGGAACTGCCGGGAATATAATACCGAAAGCTGCTTTGGATCAGTTTGGTACATTTGAAGTATTCGTGCAACCTAAAGAAGGAAAACCCTTCCAACACGAAGGTGCCGTACATGCACCCGACCTGGAGATGGCATATGTATTGGCGAAAGAAACATTTACCCGAAGATTTACCTGCACCTCATTGTATGTTACGGATACGCGCGATGTATATATATCACCAACAACGGAAGGCAGCCAGAATGTATATACTTTAATCGAAGAATCCGCAACACAAAACAACACTAAATCATCATTTGAAATTTACCACTTGTTGAAACGCGGCAAGCAACATCAGCATATCGGAACGGTGGAAGCTTCTACTCCGGAAGAAGCGATGTTCATTGCGAAACAACAATTTAGCAGCGATAAAATGGTATACAACGTATGGGCCATCCGCACAAACACAATACGTTTTACTACACCGGAGGAAAAAGATCTTTGGAACACGTTGCCGGAAAAAAAATTCCGCGATGCCTCTGATTACAAAGGAGGCGACAAATTAAAATCATTTCTTGAACGCCAGTCATAGCCGTAACTCAAATGGATGCTATAAAAGAACTTCTATATAAACTAGCCGATGATCAACTCATACTCGGACATCGTAATTCGGAGTGGACAGGCTTCGGTCCGTTGCTTGAAGAAGATATAGCGTTCTCTTCTATGGCCCAAGATAAAGTCGGGCAGAGCTATGCTTTATACCAGATTCTCCAACAACTCGGAGAGCAGGCACCTGATACGGTTGCATTCATGCGCAATGCCAATCAATTCCAAAATTGTATACTGGTAGAATTACCGAATGGCGAATATGACTTCAGTTTAATCCGTCATTTTCTTTTTGATACTGCAGAAGCACTCCGCTTTGAAATGCTTACGCAATCATCGTTTCAACCTTTGGCAGAACTAGCACGAAAGATCAAAGGAGAATTGCTATACCACACCTTACACGCAAACACGTTTATAAAAAAACTTGGAACCGCCACCGAAGAGAGTATTACAAGGCTTCAGCAGTCACTGGAATTTACGCTTCCCTATGCACTGGGAATTTTTGAAGAATCTCCTTTCGAGGCAGAATTAATAGACAAAGGTATATTTGAGGGTGAGAAGGTTTTAAAAGGAAATTGGATTCTGAAAGTAGAGGCCGTTATACAACAAACAAACTTGCATCTTCCCGACTGGCATATAGTAACTCCCGTAATCGGTGGCCGCAACGGACAACATACTGAACATCTTCAGCCTCTGCTGGACGAAATGTCGGAAGTGTTTAAGATTGATCCCGCTGCAGAATGGTAAAATGACTATTGATGATATAGTATATATCGCATGCAGTCCCTTTAAATGTCACTCGGGCAAACTCCAAACTTCCGCTTGAACGCGGTAGAAAAATGATTTGGATTTTTATAGCCTACTTCGCTGGCAACCTCATTGACAAATTTCCGCTGATCCATCAATAAATGATGTGCATGATTCATGCGCAGATCATATATATAGTCGAATACAGTTGATTGGAACAAATCTTTAAAACCTTTCTTCAGCTTAAATTCATTCAGACCGAACATCCGCGAAAGCGCAGATAATGACAAGTCTTCTGTAAAATGAGACTCTAGATATATTCGCAAATCGTGAAATGTATCGATGTCATTGCGCTTCAACTTCGGAATGTTACCACCCGTTTTTTCTAATGCTATAAACTGACTGATTTGTAATGCAACCAATTCCAAAATTTTTGCTTCGATCAAAAGCTTGCGCAAATTACCGCTCAGCGTATTATTACTGATCGTTCGAATCACTTGCTGCATTTCCTTTTCAAGCGCGGCATCACCATGCATCACAAACTCACGTCTTAGAAGTTTTTCTTTCAGTGATGCAGTCCACCGATCATTATCGCATAAAAGGTTCGCGTAGTATTCACGGTCCAGCGCTATATGTATGCCGTGTATATTCTTCCGTACAATCAAATCGTATTCCTGCTCATACGCATACATGGAATGATGACGCAACCCCGTTAACACTGCCGATACGCCACTCTCTTTCAACGTTACACCAACCTCACCCTGCAATGCTATACATATATTTATACTGTTCGGCATTTGCTCTTCCTGGTATTGCATACGAAAATTTCCAGCAGGACAAACCGCGTATTCCATAAACCTGTAATGGTCGCCTGACAGAATCCTTTCTTCCAGTGTACCCCAGGGTTGTTCACCCGAAACACGCTTCATAAAACCGGGCGAATCATCAACAGATACTTGCTGAAAAAAAGAAACAACGTCACGGTACGAGAGGGTCTGAGTTTTCATTCGAATTTACTTCTAACGTAAGGAATGCTCCGTCTAACGGACGTATAGAGGCTGGGTTGTGACTACAACATGTTTATGTAGGATTGTAGGATTACTCAATACAAAGACTCTCCATTCGAATCCGTTGTTAACAATTCACTCATGTAATTGAAAAAAGGGCGAATTGATTTATAGGTATCATTCACTTGTTTTAGGAAGTCAGGTGAGGCTACTTCACGATCGGTAAACTTTCGCTCGAACCAGAATTGTTTATAGCGCAATAACGCTATAGCAGGATCATCAGTAGAAAATCCACGGGGAGCAGTCTTTACCTGCTCACCTTCCATTTGCCCAAAGTTCTGCTTGATGGATTTCGTGTTAAGAAGCTTCTTCCATGCATCATAGTTATTAGAAATATCTTCACGAATTCTCTTCAAGTCATCTGCATTCGGATTAGCAAAACCACAGGCTACACGCGAATCACCAGGTTTGATACGGATATAGTATCCACCGCGAAGCAACGGTTTGCTACGTCTTAGATAGCCGGAAAATCTTGGATTATAAAGAGCTTTATCTTTCGAGAAACGGACATCACTATAAATACGATACAGACTTTTTTTCCCGGATGGCGTTTCAAGCTGATCGTGCACATTCATTCTTGCTATCAAAGCATCCATAAACTGCTCTGTATTTTCTTTGGCCAACGCATATTGCGTTTTATGCTCATTGAACCAATCACGATCGTTATTCGCAGAAAGTTTCTTTAAAAATTCGAGGGTTGATTTTTCTATAACCGGATTACTCACAGGGATTGTATAATTACGTTATTGACCTTCAACAAAAAGTTAATGAAAAAGATCAGCATAGCTAAATTTATTTATAACCGACAAGTCTCCCGTATGCGCAAACACGCGGGAGACTATGCCGGCAATATGCAATCCTACCGGCTTTGAATAATAAAAATAGTAAGCAACTATATAAAGAAATAGCCAAAAGGAGTGATGGGGGCATAGGCATAATCCCCAAGACTTGAGTCTAAAACAGGACGTATGACTTTCACTAGAAATATACCTATACCATTACGCTTTCCAGTCCCTTCTGTACTGCGGTTTCCATTACGCCCGGTATACCAGAACCTTCAATACGATATGTTGCTATCTGGGTAATTCCGACAAAGCCGAGTATGAATCGCAGGTATGGCTCTGCGTGATCCATAGTTTTCGTAGGACCATCCGAAAATACACCGTTGGAAGCAATGGCCAGATATACTTCCTTCTGCTTTAACAAACCTTCTACTTTGCCGGTTTGATAGCTGAACGTTTTTCCGGGGCGTACGATATGGTCTATCCATCCTTTGAGCGCTGCAGGTATAGCAAAATTATATAGTGGTGTGCTGATTACTATAATATCAGCTGCAAACAATTCTGCAACGGCTGCATTCGATTCACGAAGTGCAATTCGTTGGTCTTGTGTGTGGCTATCATCCGGTAACCGATACGCTGTAACGTGAATCGACTCCAACGGTTGGTACTTTCTTTCGACTACATTATTAACCGTAACGGTGCTACCGGGATATTGAGCAAGCAGCTTCTCTATAATACTTTTTCCCAGTAATGTACTGTTTGATTCCTCTCCTCTTGGGCTGGATACGATATGCAATATTTTTTTCATGTGCGTTCTGAAGGTTTGTTCCGAACGGACACATGCTTTAAACAGTCAGCATGTGAATTTAATCACATGTGGCCTCATAGCTGTGCCATTCGAATGGTATACAATCGATTTTGATTTTTGCGCATCATGACAGCGACTTTTTTCCGGAATTTGCTGTTACAAACTTAAATAGCTTTGCTATACCTTTGTAAGTAGTATACAAAAGGTTAGCGCTAACCTTTACGTAAGCTTGAATTCGACTATATGCCTATATCCAGAACCAAATTAGAACACCGCGAATGTGCAGGAAACCTCAGCGCAGTTGATGATGCGCTTTACGTCATCGGAGGAAAATGGAAGCTAAAGATTATCATTACGCTGTCTGAAGGAAGTCAACGGTTTAATGAGTTGCAGCGAAAAGTTACCGGTATCTCTGCCCGTGTTTTATCCAACGAACTGAAAGATTTGGAGATGAACGGTTTCGTAACGCGAACCGTCCATGAGGAAGCGTCTCCGATTGTTATCGAATACAAAGCCACCGAATATACCGATTCACTGCAAGATGTATTAAAGGCACTTACAGCGTGGGGAAAGATGCATAGAAGCAAAATAAAAACAGAAGCCGAGCACAACGAACACAAGGCTATACATTAAATAAGCGATTGCCTATATCTTCATTTACCGAATGTATAAATAGAATTCAAACGCTGCGTTAAAAAGCATAATGACAGAAATTAGTGTACACTATCTCGATACTATAGTAGAGGAAAACATTCCGTTGAATGGTGCTGATTTAAAAGCGCTTGATCACAAAATCAAGGAAGAAGCAAAAGTGCCATGGATATGTGCTCTATGTACACTGCCCGTGATAGCATTTATTGGTTATCTGCTTCGGGAAAAATTTGATGATCTAAAGTATTATGATGTTCTGCTTCTGGGAGGTGCTTCGGTGTTTACATTTTTATTTGTCTATTGTATAGGCTTGCTGTTTGTGAAATATAGTCTGCGAAACTTAAGAAAGGATATTTCGAGAGGAAAGAGCAAACTTACCGGAATTGTTATTGGGAAAGATAAAACGGAATACGGCGAATATTTTTCCTTTGCAGGACAACATAAAAATAGTGAAATAAGAATCCAGGTAAATCCCGAAGACTATTCGCGTTATAAGCCGGGAGTAAAACTGGTTGTAGAATACCTGCATTTTACAAAGGAGGCGCTGTTGATCACATCAGCGTAATAAACAGTAAACATGGAGCCGCCTCAAATCAAATTTAATCTCCGTAAACTTGATTATGTGAAGCAGCTCTTACGTTGTTATATTTGTATACATAACCATCCCTATATAATAAGGCGCCATCCTAAATAAAAAAAAACATGCAAGCCTATACAACTACATACGGAACAGAACCGCGCATTGAGACACTACCGGAAAAAAAATTGGTAGGTAAACGGCTTACCATGAGTTTGTCTAACAACAAAACTTTTGAGTTGTGGAAAAGTTTTATGCCTGAACGAAACCTTATCAAAAACAGTCAGTCTACTGATTTACTTTGCATTCAGGTATATGATCCCTCGCATGACTTCAAGAATTTCAATCCTGACACAGTATTCGAGAAATGGGCAGCACAGGAAGTTTCTGATTTTACAGATGTCCCGGAAACGATGGAGCCCTATACTTTGCGTGGTGGTCTCTATGCTGTGTTCTTACACAGGGGCGCATCCGCGACTTTTTATAAAACATTCCAATATATATTTGGCGCCTGGCTACCACAATCCGAGTATGACTTAGACACCCGTGAACATTTTGAACTATTAGGGGACAAATACAAAAACGATGATCCGGATTCGGAAGAGGAAATCTGGGTTCCAATTAAATTGAAAGAATAAACCTGTCTTCTACACTACACGGATACTATAGCAGAGAATGCGTTAGCAAAAGTTAACACGCTCGATTAAATAATCTTGTACTGCAATTCTCATCAATACGATGTATCATTGCAACATGATACATCGTACAATTTACCTCACGGCAATTTTTACAGTATATGCATTTACTGTTTTATCGCAAGCTACATTCCAGGTAATTCCATTGGGCGTAAAAGGCGGCAGCGATGAGAGCAATTTATCATCATACCTGGTGGGCGTTAAGGGCACAACGGATTATATATGTCTCGATGCAGGCACAATACACGCGGGACTGCAAAAAGTAGTCGATCGCGGTCTTGTAAAAGGCACACCTTCGGAAATACAGCGAAGCATGATCAAAGGGTATCTTCTCTCCCATCCACACCTTGATCACGTTGCAGGGTTGATCATCAACTCACCGGAGGATTCTCCGAAGCCGCTATATGGACTTCCATTTTGTCTCGATGTTATTAAAGAAAAATATTTCAGCTGGAAGAGCTGGGCAAACTTTGGCAATGAAGGAGAAAAGCCAACACTCAACAAGTACCAGTATACCGCGCTCTCTACCAGGAATGAAATTCCGTTAACACAAACTTCAATGAGTGTAAAAGCATTTGCGCTGAGTCATGCTGCACCAGGTCAGAGTACTGCCTTTCTCATACGTCAAAATAATAACTATATACTATACCTGGGTGACACCGGTGCTGATACTATTGAGCATTCCAAAAACCTTCGCCAACTGTGGCAGCAGGTCGGCCCACTGATAAAAGCAAAACAACTAAAAGCCATTTTCATTGAAGTATCTTTTCCAAATGAGCAACCCGACAAGCTATTGTTTGGACACCTTACTCCGCGATTGCTCATGAACGAACTCAACATTCTGAACAACTATAGCGATCATTCCTTGAAAGGATTTCCGATTGTGATTACGCATATTAAACCGGTTGCCGACAATGAAACGAAGATTAAAAAACAATTGAGTGAGTTGAATGCGCTCCAGGTCAAACTGGTATACCCAGAGCAGGGTGCACCGTTAGAGTTTTAATACTTTGAACTTGCCGCACACTTCAGCAGTTGTTCGCATATACACCGATGGGAGCTGTCATACCGGTCTTCGTATAGGAGCATGGGTAGCTATACTGCTCTTGGAAGACGAGAAGTTGGTCCTGAAAGGAACCGCTGAGCATACCACCAATAACCAAATGGAAATTGTTGCCGTGATTCAAGCCATCCACCACATCAAAGACCTTTCACTGGATCTTGCACGCATTGAAATATATACCGACAGTCAATATGTGATGGGCATCCCCGGCCGTGCATCCAAACTGAAGAGTAATGATTTTCATACCAGGCGAGGAACTGATATTCAGAACTCACAGCTTGTACAAACGCTTCTAAAACTATTGGAAGTATATCCCGTTACATTCATTAAAGTTGCATCGCATCAAAAGCGAACCGACGTCCATGACTATAACCGTGAGGCGGATATGATTGCCCGCGCAGCAGTACGGCTATATATAAAAAACAGCGCGCACGAATGAGATCACGAAAATTACTGAGTCAGCGGCATCCTGCCCTATATTTTCTGGCCGTATGGGTAAGGCGCGGAAGACGCTATCTTGATTGGCATTTTGATGGCAAAAGATATACTTCGCTACACACTACAGAAAAGCTTCCCTATAGAATAAAAAAGCACCAATCGGTTTTATTGAAGAAACTGGGCGAAAGCGATATGCAGTTACAAATTAATAAGGTAACGAATCTCAAGATCGCTGTTAAAGAGATTGATGGTATTGTGATCAAACCGGGAGAAACATTTTCATTCTGCAAGCTTGTTGGATTTCCCTCTGCGCGAAAAGGATACCTGCTGGGAATGGAACTGTCATTCGGAGAAGCCAGGCCGGGCATTGGTGGTGGTATTTGTCAGATCTCGAATTTAATTCATTGGCTGGTTATGCATAGTCCGCTGACAGTAACCGAGCGTTATCATCACTCTTTCGATCCCTTTCCGGATGATGGAAGGGTTTTACCTTTTGGAAGTGGCGCTACGGTTTTCTATAACTACCGCGATTATCAATTCACCAATAACACGAAATATACCTTTCAGGTAAATCTATGGCTCACGGATAAATGTCTGGAAGGAGAACTTCGTATTGACACTGAACTCAACTATGCATATCATGTTTTCGAAAAAGATCATCAGTTTCTGAAAATCGATGGACAGTTCTTTCGGAAGAATGAAATATGGCGAGAGAAGATTCTAAAATTTGAAAGCGGAAAGGTGATTGATACAGAGCTCGTAACTAAAAATTTCGCACGCGTCACCTATACACCTGATGCCTATAAAGATATAGTATAATTTTTTTTCACATTGACGATCATCCTACCGATCAAGTATACCCAACAACATATCGCCTCGAGTCTCTTAACAAAATTGGTTTATCAGTTCGGATCGTCAGCGATCCGAACTGACAAACCAATTTACACGCGGCCTGCGCGTTTGCAGAAAGCACAATCTATACCCCGCGCAAAAGCACACACGACTTAAACACATGGGGCACGCACTACACTATACCCTATGCTTTTAAATTACACATCACTCTTCACCGCCCACTTTTCAAGAACCGATACAAGTGTCTCAAGCTTAACCGGCTTGCTGATATAGTCATCCATACCGGCACTGATACATTCCTCGCGATCGCCCTGCATAGCATTCGCAGTCATCGCTATAATTGTAGGGCGCTCGCCTGACATGGTCCTTAGTTTACGTGTTGCTTCCAGTCCATCCATTCCAGGCATCTGTACATCCATCAGGATAATTTCATAAAATTGCTCTGCAACTTTTTCGATTACCTCTACACCGTTGTGAGCAACATCAACTTTTTTATACCCTAATTTATTCAGTACACGGATCGCAAGCTTTTGATTCACAGGGTTGTCCTCTGCAATTAAAATCCTAAGCGGATATTTATCTGCAAACTCTTCCGATAATACTTGCTTGGGCTTTTGCGCCTCTACGGTAACAAGCATACCCTCCGGCCGCAAGGCTGCCTGTATAACTCTGCACAGCTGCTGTTGCTTTACCGGTTTGTTTAATACCGAGTTAAACAGATCAGGATATTTCTTTTTGCTTTCATCGCCGACAGAACTTAATAGTATTATCGGGAGCCGTGCGTTTTTTGCTTTGATACGCTGCGATAATTGTACACCATCCATATCCGGCATTTGCATATCGGTAATCACAAGATCAAAATGATCTTGGTGATGCGTAAGTATATCTAACGCCTGGTGTCCGGAAAGCGCCAGCGTAGGAGTGAGCTTCCATTGATCCAGTTGTGTTTTCAGTATAATAAGATTCGTAGCATTGTCATCGACCAGCAATACTTTTTTACCTTCATTACCAACGGTATTGCAATGTACATATTGACGAATGGACTCCTGACTCACGGCACTCTTGATCACAAAATTAAAGGTAGTGCCAACATTTACTGTACTCTCCACAGTGATCATACCTCCCATTAATTCTACTAGTCGCTGACTGATCACCAGCCCTAAACCCGTGCCACCATACCTGCGGGTAGTCGAAGAATCCACTTGTGAAAAAGCTTTGAACAGCCGTGAAATTTTATCGGGAGGTATACCTATACCGGTATCCCGAACATGAAACGCAAGTTCGAGCTGATCATTATCCATGGAAAGTAAATCTATACCCAGGAAGACTTCGCCTTTATGAGTAAACTTCATTGCGTTGTTGATCAAATTGATCAACACCTGTCGTAGCCGATGGTTATCGCCTATAATTTGTGCCGGGATCTGGTAATCGATCTGATATACCAGGTCTAATCCTTTTTGTGCTGCCTTCGATGAGAAAACATCCATCACTTCCTCCACACATTGACGCATGTCGAAGCTGTGATAGTCCAATTCCAGATTACCCGATTCAATTTTTGAAAAGTCAAGTATATCGTTTATAACCGTCAGCAGTGCGTCTCCGCTACTGCGAATTGTCTCTGTATACTCTTGCTGCTCCGTGGTAAGTTGTGTTTCGGCTAATAGTGAAGCCATACCCAGCACACCGTTCATCGGTGTCCGTATCTCATGGCTCATCGTGGCCAGAAATATACTCTTTGCCTGGTTGGCTCGCTCAGCATCGCGCCTGGCTTGCTCTGCTTCCTCACGTTTGGCAACGATCTCATTTTTCTGATCCTCCAGTTCATGATTGATCGTTTCGAGTACACCGGCCTGTGTCTGTAACTTATCATTTAACTTCTGGAGATTTTCAGCCTGTGTTTGCAACGCTTCTTTCTGCGCCACTACCTCTGCCGTTTGCACACGTACCAGGGCTTCGAGTTTCTTCTTCTGGTTTTTAATAGCATTGATGCGCGTCCGTACAAAAGCAAATATACCGCCCGCTATAACCAAGAGTATAATTGTACGAAACCACCATGTACTCCAATAAGGCGGTGTTACAATGATGCGGATCGAAGCACCCTCTTCATTCCACAATCCGTCATTGTTAGAGGCTATTACCTTAAAAGTATACTCTCCTGGATTGAGGTTGGTGTACATAGCGGTTCGCTTTGTACCTATATAATTCCATTGTTTATCAAATCCTTCAAGTTTATAGGCATACTGATTTTTCTCCGGCTGCCGGTAGTTCAGAGCCGCGAAATCAAGCGAGAACATATTCTGGCTATAGCTAAGCTCGATGTCTTTTGTGAGAACTATATTTTTTCTCAACACCTCATTTGCGCCAATGCCAACGGTCTTGTTAAAAAGCTTGAAATCGGTGATGAACACCGGGGGCTTAAACGTGTTGGCTTTTATACTATCCGGATAAAACAAATTGAATCCGTTAGTTCCTCCAAACAAAAATTCACCAGTAGACAATCGCGTGAATGCCCAACGGTTAAACTGATCACCTTGCAACCCATCACTTTCTTTAAAATTCTTAAAAGTTATTTTCTCCGGATCAAAACGAGATAGGCCTTGATTGGTACTAACCCACAAGTTATGCTTTGAATCTTCAAGTATACCTACAACAGCATCGTTCGGCAAACCATCCTTCTGTCTATATACTTTGAATTTTTTAAGCTTCCGATCAAAAAGATTCAGACCTCCACCATGTGTACCAATCCAAAGTCTTTTCTTGGAATCTTCAAATATAGAAGAGACATAATCGTTGGAAAGCGTTCCTGCCTTCCCTCCGTTTTTGTAATGCGTAAATCTATTCGTTTCCGGGTCGAACATGTCCAACCCCTGCTGTTCCATACCAAACCAGATCTTTCCTTCTGAATCTTCATATATATACTGCACACCCGAATAGGTGATGGAATTGGGATTATTCGGATCATAGGTGAACCGTGTAAAATCATCGGTTTTTATATTATACCGGCTGACACCATTTCCCCAGGTTGCAATCCATATATCCCCCTTGCGGTCTTTCATGATATAGAATATATTATTATCGCTGATCGTATTGGCTTTGTCAGGATCAGACAGGTAATGCTTCACCTGTTTTGTTGCCGGATCGTAATAATATAGCCCATTATGCCATGTACCAATCCATAGTCCTCCTCTTGAATCCTTTTCTATAGCCAAAACCTTTTTTGTATCAAAGGCATCGATCTCTGTAAATGTATTGGACTGTCGATCGTAGTGATTCAAACTTCCTCCATCCGTTCCTACCCAGAAGTCTCCGTTTTTATCTTCTTCAAAAGAGGTAACATTGTTATTACTTAAACTGCGCTTATCAAAAATGTTATACTTGAAATGAATGAATCCATATTTAGTTTTATCATATACATTCACTCCGCCAAACCGGGTCGCTACCCACATACGGTCATTCAGATCGAACATGGCTTTTGTTACCGTGCTTCCCATCAAACTACTTTCATCACCTTGTATAGGCTTGATGTTGGTAAAGGTTTGATCTTTGTTCAGGCGACTCAATGCTCCGTCTGTAGCGGCCCATATATTTCCGTCAGCATCTTCCGACAGGTCTACAACGTAGTTGTTCGCTAAACTCTTTGGGTCATTCTCCCGCTGTTCATAATGAACAAAGTTGCCGGGTGTCGACAACATCTTATTTATACCGCCATCAAATGTACCCACCCACAACACATGGTTCTTATCTTCCAAGAGGGCAGTAATTCTATTGCTGTTTAAGCTTAACGGATTGTTTGCATCATGGTAAAAATTAGTAAATGTTTTTCCATCGCTATTCAAAAGACTCAAGCCATTTGTTGTACCAACCCAAATGCGTTTTTTGTTATCTTCGAGTATAGCTTTTACACTATTATGAGCAAGCGACTTTGGATCATTTGCATCATGTAGAAAATATTTGAAGGTCTTTGTTTTCCGATCATATAGATTAAGTCCTTTTTCAGTCCCCACCCATAAATTGTCCTGGGAATCAAAAAACATTGCCATCACATCACTGCTACTCAAGGAGCCATTGATACTTTTATTATTTACCAACCGTTCGAAACGATTGTTGTCGCGGTTATAAATATTGATCCCTCCCTGTGTACCAATCCATAAATTACCTTCAGCGTCCTGCTCTATACAATGAATAAAGTTGTTGCTGATACTGAGCGAATCAGCAGGGTCGTTCCGGAAAACTGTGAAAGTATATCCGTCATACATGTTGAGACCGTCTTCTGTGCCGATCCATATAAACCCCAAACGTCCCTGATGAATGTCCCATACATTTCCTTGAGACAATCCATGCTTAACCGATAGATGGTCAAACTTGAAATTTTCAGTCTGGGCAACTGACGTCATTAAACTTGAAAAGAGAAATAAAGCAGAAATGCAAAAACGTAATTTCATTATAGAATGATGATCTTTTAACACAATGATTGACTTCTTACTAGTAACTATACCGGACTTCAAAAGAACTTCTCGTTCAGGAATAAGTGCTAACTGTTTGTTTTCCTTAATTTACAATTATCACGCTACGTTTCCTTCGAATGATCACATTAAAAAAAATTAAAAGTGTTACCGTTTTTCCCCAATCGGATAAGCCCTATATATACCAGCAATCTTAAAAGACTGGAAGTACCAGATTTTTCAAGAAAGTTTTTCTGTATAATAATCACAATTCTAACATTGATGCCTGTAAACGAGAAGATGGATAAAATTGAATTTCCTATAGCTTGCGCAACAAGCTTAAACCCTACTGTATAGTATTTCGTAAATAGCATCTGCTTACAGTAAATGATTTAATTGTCCATGAATTTGACTGAGCATTACGACAAGCTCTACACACACGCTATTCAAGAGATACGATCAGATCGTTATCAACTTGACAACCTTATTGATTCTCCCGCTGATGATCGTTATGGCATGACTCTTCTGATTCGCCCAAACGATACTATAAAAAATAATATCCAGACGTTGCTGAATGATTTACGAGTAATAGAGCCCGATCAATACTACTATCCGAATTCCGATATTCATGTCACAGTCATGTCCATTATATCTTGCTATATCGGGTTTCAGACAGCAAACATCCCGGTTGCAGAATATATAGGGATAATCAACCAAAGTATACAATCCCAAAAAAGTATAACGATCGAATTCAAAGGCGTCACCGCATCGCCTTCGTGTGTGATGATCCAGGGATTCCTTCCAGACCATACTCTATACAATATTCGCGATAATCTTCGCCTGAACTTTCGAAGCTCGACATTGGAACAGACTATAGATAAACGGTATACTATACAAACTGCTCATTCCACCATTACCCGTTTTCGAAAATCATTTACAAACACACAAAGGTATATTGATATTTTGGAGAAGTATAGGGACTTCGCCTTCGGCACTTTGAAAACGGACACGGTTGAATTGGTATACAACGACTGGTATCACCGGCAGCATTCTTCAAAAGCATTGCATCACTTCCCATTAAACGGCAATCCGTAAACACTTCCTCACGCCTTCTGCTTAATGTCCAATCCCTGATTCCCTATTCTTAAGAGATAAAAAAGACTCCGTTTAACGAAGATCAAACTCCGTTACGCGTAGGCTTTTCGGTATAGCAGTTACGTATCAGGTGCTAAAACTTGACAGAAGAATATGTTTAAGAAGATCCTGAAAATTACAGGAATTATCCTGGGAGTAATTGTATTGATTGTCGCTTGCTTTTTCATGAAAGCATACTTTAGTGTGGAGAGCAGAAGAAGCACACACTATACTGTTGAACCACAACCCCTGGCTATACGACAAGATTCAGCGGCCTTGGCGTTGGGCGCTCGCCTTGTGAAAGCAAAGGGTTGTACGGATTGTCATGGACAGGACTTGGGTGGGAAAGTATTTGTTGATGATCCTATGCTGGCGCACCTCATCGCACCGAATCTTACGAAAGGTAAAGGCGGACTTCCGCAAGACCATACCGATGAAGATTGGGTGTTGGCGCTCAAGCATGGTATACGCAAAGATGAAAAGCCTTTGTTATTTATGCCATCACAGGAATATTTTCTTCTCAGCGAACAGGACATGGGCGCGATTATCGCCTATTGTGCGCAGCTGCCAAGAGTTGACCGTGAATTTAACGAAGGCAATACGCTTGGCCCACTCGCCTATATACTTACTGACATGGATAAGCTTCCCATGTTTCCCGCGGAAATGATCGATCATAAAAGAACGCTGGTAAAGGAAGTGAAAGCAGAAGTATCCATTGAGTTCGGAAAATATTTATCAACGTCATGTCAGGGATGCCACCGTGAAAACATGAAAGGTGGAGACCCTGTGGCGCCTGGCTTCCCCGTTGTAGCCGACATTTCCTCTACGGGACAACCTGGTAAATGGACAGACGAGCAGTTTATCGAGACTCTTCGTACAGGAAAAACACCGGAAGGTAAAATTCTGAAACCAAACGAAATGCCGTGGACTATGGCAAAAGAGTTTACAGATGTAGAATTGAAAGCACTGCATCTATACTTGAACAGCCTTTGAGACATCGCAATCTATAGTATATAGTATGGCTTTCAAAAACAAAGAGATCACCAATCCGGTTACCGGCCAGACGGTTAAGTTTTTGCAAACTACGAAGGACACAAATGGTGCGCTTCTGGAAATGATATCGACTTATCGGGCGTTTTCACAGGAGCCACCGGTACATTATCATCCATACCAGGCAGAAGAATTCAGGGTGATGGAAGGAGAGTTGACGGTGCGCATGAATGGAGAGAAAAAGATTCTGCAGGCAGGCGATAGCCTCCACGTTGCACCGAATGTAGCGCATACCATGTGGAATAACAGTCGCAAGAAAGCAGTTGTTCATTGGAAAGTATATCCGGCACGTGACACCGAGTATCTTTTAGAAACTACAATAGGTCTTGCCTGCGATGGCAAGACAAATGAAACGGGCATGCCGGGCTTCTTGCAAATTGCTTTGCTGATGAGCAGGTTCTCTGATGTTTTCAGGTTGACAAAGCCTCCATATATCATTCAGAAAATAGTTTTTACTATGGCTCTCCCCATTGCATATTTGCTCGGCTATCGATCTACCTATCGCCACCACATTGATTAGTACCATTAATAATTCACAATAGCCCTTAACATTTACCGCTAACGATCTGTAATTATCTTTCCCTATCTTCGACCCATTCATCAAAGTTACCCTCTCACTTGGCGAACGGAGAAGAACAGAATTTCATTAACCTTATTAACGAGCATCAGGGGCTGATACATAAGATTTGTTTTATGTATGAGCATGACCAGGACGCACGCAATGATCTGTTTCAGGAAATTGTACTGCAACTATGGCGGTCGTTTCCCTCGTTCAGGGGCGAAGCAAAGATCACCACGTGGATGTATCGCATCGCGCTGAATACAGCTATATCGGGTTTTAGAAAACAAACGCGTCTCGTAAAAACCGAAGACCTGCAAGAGGTACACATGAACATTTCTGATAGCTGGGCGGACGATCGCGAGGAAGATTTTCAGAAACTTCAATGGGCTGTACGGCAACTTCCTGAAATTGAACGCGCCATGATTATGATGGCACTCGAAGAAGTTCCATACGATGAAATCGCTGAGACCATAGGGATAACTCAAAACAATGTACGGGTACGCATGAATCGTATCCGCGAGAAATTAAGAAAACTTATGTGCCCGTAAGTATGGAATTAGAAGAACTAAAAAGTATATGGAAGAATAATGATCCGGGCTTTCGGTTGAAAGATGAATCGGAAATCGCATTGATGCTGAAAGGCAAAAGTCAGTCCATTGTTGATAAACTAAAACGCAGCGTTTGGTTTGAACTGGTTTTTACATTTGTAGCCGGTGTGGCACTGCTTATTCATGCACTTACATTGCAGAGTGGTGCATTGAAGTGGACAGCAGTTTCCATTCTCCTGCTGTTCGTTGGTTATTCATTTTACTATATTAAGAAACTCACGCTCTTGCGGAATTATAATCCGGGTGCCGAAAATATGCGTGCATCTCTTGAAAGGCTTATCGATAACCTCTCCAGTTACCTTCGCTTTTACAAGCGGAGCTATACTATATTATACCCTATATATTTCCTGTTAGGACTTTTGTTTGCAGCCATTGAACGCGGCACTGATAATTTCCTCAACACCATGACAAACCCGCGTACCATCTTTTATCTCTGCACGATTGCCTTGATCTTTTTCTTTTGCAGTACCTGGCTTACAAACTGGTACCTGAGAAAACTATACGGCAATCACCTCGATAAATTAAAAAATCTGTTAGATGATATTCATCAATAAAGACGCGCAGCTAAAAGTAGTTTTGCTTCTTCTAGTCGTTACCATTAATCAGTCTGTAGCACAGAAAAAAGGTGGCGTTGAAAATTCTGTTTTCTGGGAAGTAAGTGGCAATGAACTCGCGCAGCCTTCATATTTGTTCGGAACATTTCATTTGATGAGCCATCGTTATGCCGATAGTTTAACACAGGTGTCATCCAGGTTTGCTACCGCAAAAACACATGTCAGTGAAATACTGCTCGACAGCACAATGAGCGGTAAGATGATGACGGCAGCTCAATTAGAAGGAACTACACTAGATAAACTACTTACGCCTGAACAATTCAAACAAACCAACGATTGGCTGCAGGAGCTTTCAGGTTACGACCTGAAAATGTTCAATAGTATAAATCCGATGACGATCCAGGTATTGCTCACGGCGTTGTTACAACAGAAGCATTATCCGCTTGATCCTATAAAAGATATAGCGATGGATCTATACTTTCAGCAACGCGCAGCGAAAGAAGGTAAACAGCTTATAGGCCTTGAAACATTTGACGACCAGATTCACGCTATATTTGGACAGTTCACATATGAGCGTCAGGCACAGCTACTGGTAGCAACCGTTGCCGAGAAGGACAAAGCTTTAACCGAACTTAAGAGCATGAACAAGCTATACCGCGAAGGACGCCTCACACAACTTGAAGCGCTTATGGCAGACCAGGTATATACTCCCAAGGAGGCTGCAGTAATGCTTGACAACCGGAATAAAAAATGGATGCTGCAACTGCCGGGTATATTTAAACAGCAGTCAACGTTCGTGGCTGTGGGTGCATTACACCTGGCCGGAGAAAACGGGTTGGTAATGTTGCTTCGGAATGCAGGCTATACCGTTAAGCCTTTACCTACAAAATAGCTTTCACCAAGATGCGCTATCAGGATTTTACGAGTACAATCCTGGTGGGATGACTCAATTTATAGTCGGTTTTACTGTTATTAATTTTGTAGCGGCTATTGACGTATCCTTTTTTATATTCCTTTACACGAGCTTCAAACTCCAGTGTTACGCCTTCCGTGAGTACTAGTTTTTCAAATCCTTTTGTAAAGCTGAACCAGATGTGATCCGTCACAGCCTTATTGGTTTCAACGTCCACTACATTCTGCAACAACACCGTCTCTTCCGAGTAGCCTTTGAAATTCACCTTCTTCCCCAACCGGCTAAACGTTGCCCTGAATTTTTTCCGTTGACCTTCTTCCTTCGCCAGTTCCTTCCGCATTTCCGTTGAATTAAATAACAATTTTAAGGAATACAGCATTATACTACAACTTCGTTTTCAGGGATTCATTCAAAAGAACCCGCCTCCAGTACCCCAAAACCTATACTATAACAAGACCAGACTTCCGAGATCTTAGGACAATGGTATATATACCTGTCGAATACAGAACCTTTAAGTTGGCCGATGAAGGTGTAGCTTTAGAATTGACTGTCCTAAACCAGGCCATCAGCGAACCTTCGCAACTTCTCCGCTCTCATAAAGTATATATTTACCCTAAATATACTTTAGTGTTACAACGTCTATCCAGATTCATATCACATAATAGTAGTATAAAGGCGAATTACATGTATACTTTCTCCATTCATTCCGTTTCATTTTCTAATTTCGACCCCGTTAAAATTATTGTCATGACTTAAATCTTTAATCACCCATGAAAAAGACCCTCAAAACCTCGGCAATGTTTGCCGCACTCCTCTCCTGTTTAGCACTTAGTTGTTTTATCTTTTCCGGTTGTGATGACAATCCGGATGTATGCGTAAAATGCTCTGCGGAATATGCTAAAGAAAGAAAAGTAAAACAGATCGTATACTACGACAAAACTTCTGTACTCCAGGAGAAGTATACTTTCTTCTATGAAGACAATCTCATTGATAGCATTGTGCGAGTGTCCTATGCGGATGCAAGTGCTAAAGTAAGCGCTACCGACAGTATCGTTACTCGACTGAAAGTTCACTATGCCTCTGGTGAATGTACGCCTTCTTCCTATACGGCAAAGACCTATACATCCGGCAGTCCTGTAAGTGTTGAAAAAGCTTTCCTGGCCATTAGTGGCGATGAGGTTACAAACAAGCATCTTGCTTTTTATCCGGATGAAGATTTCCTGGTTGTAGACGAAACTGCTGACATCGATTATTCTTATGACGGCAGCGGAAAAGTTATAAGCCGCAATGGAACGGACTATGGCATTTTGGTATGGCCGAACCTGTATGGCAACGAAAATTCCTATACCTATACGGGCAACAACATCACGCATGTTAACGCGCAAAAAGAACAGGCTGGCTATACACTTGATAATGTATTTGATGCCAAACCAAATCCGTTCAACCTGCAAGGTGGCGTTTTATATTACCTGAACCTGATATCATATCCTGACCAGGAGTACTTTGAAACACTGGCTGCCGATCGTAACAATGCTACCAAGATGGTATATAAAGGAACGGACACATCAAACAGTTTCGTTACCATGACGTTTACACTTACCTATAGCTACGATGGGTTGAACTATCCTGCTAAAGTAAATATATACGAAGTAAAAGACGACGATGTTTATGGTGACAGCGAAACGGATCACGGAACGTATTTATTCTCTTACTACTAAGCTGCTATAGGCAACACTACGCCAGCAGTATATAACAAATATCGCTGCAGTGCTGAATCGAAATAACGTTAAGGCTTAATCTTATAAAGGGTTGTCTCAGTTTTGAGACAACCTTTTTATTTTCCAGAAATCGAAGAGTAAAAATTCCGGGCATCTCTGTAACCATTTCGTATTTTCAGAGTAACGCTCTTAAATACATCTGCTATGCTCCGTAATTACCTCTCCATTGCTATACGCAATATTCGCCAAAGCCCGTTGTATGCATTCATCAACATCTTTAGCCTTGCCATTGGACTGGCGGCCTGCATGGTTATTTACCTCTTCATTAAAGATGAAAGAAGCTTCGATTCTTTTCACCATAAAAAGGAAACGCTATACCGGCTGGATGAAATCCAGAATTTTACCGGCACCAATTTGCAGAAGGTAGCGCTCTCTATGCCGGGCATGGGGCCAAGCATGGTAGCAGACTATCCGGAAGTGCTAAACTTTACACGGTTCTGGAGTCATGGCAAAAAGTTATTCAAGAAGGACGAAAAGCAAATACTTGTAGAGCAGGTGTTCGCAGTGGACAGTACGTTTCTCGATTTATTTGATTTTCCATTACTGGCTGGTGATCCCTCTACTGCTTTGGATGAACCGCAAAGTATTCTGCTCTCGGAAGAAACTGCCCTAAAGTTCTTTCCATCTGTGGAAACAGCTATAGGTAATATGATCACAATTGTAGATGAAGAATTTAAAATCAGCGGCATCATAAAAGAGGTACCCGAGAATTCACATCTGCAATTCGATGCACTGATTTCTATTACAACTTTTACGAGACGTGATCCGGAGTTCAATGCGCGCTGGGGTTCGAACTTTCTGAACACATATTTACTCCTGCAGCCAGGTACCGATATAAAAGCGCTGGAGGCGAAGTTCCCGGAATTTCTATTGCGACATACCGACAACAAGGATATAAATAAGTACTATACATTATTCCTGCAACCACTGGAGGAAGTACATTTAGCTTCCATGGATATAGAACATGACTATAATAACTATCGGAAGTTCAACGGTAAATACCTGGATGTATTCTTTATTATAGGCATGTTCATCCTGCTGATTGCAGGCGTTAATTTCATGAACCTTACTACCGCGCGCGCTTCACACCGATGGAAGGAGATTGGCGTTCGCAAAAGCATAGGAGCTAAAAAACTTCAACTCTTTTCGCAGTTTATTTTTGAATCCGTTTTATTAGCCGTCATTGCCCTGGCGGTGGCCTTTTTATTTGACCTGTTATGTATACCGCTATTAAACAATTTGATTGGAAGGCAGCTTGCGCTAGCAACACTATTCGATCATCCCGTGCAGCCAATGCTTCTGTTTGGTATAACACTCGGGCTGGGAATTCTAACGGGTATATATCCTTCTCTCTACATGACTTCTTTTACGCTTGCCCGTATATTAAAAGGCGGCAGCAAAGGCGAAGGTAAATCTATATTTCGCAGTAGTCTCGTGGTGGTACAATTTGGTTTAGCACTCGCCATGATCGTGAGCACATTCATTGTGCTGCAGCAACTATATTTCATGAAAAACAAGGACATCGGGTTTTCCACGGACCAGATCATGCTGGTAGATATGAATAACGAAGTCAATGAAAAATTTGAGACACTGAAGAACGAGTTGCTTGCCAACAGTAACATTGTGGGCGTAACGGCTGCCGGTCAGCGGCTCGGTAATAACTTCCATCAGTGGGGATTCAAAGTAAAAGCAGATACCGGTATCCTAGAGATCACTCCTTCGAATGTAAATGTCGATTATGATTACCTGAAAGTATACGGTATCAAACTAAAAGAAGGCCGCGGCTTTTCAAAAGAACACGCGAGCGATAATGGCAAAGCTTTCATCATTAATGAATCGTTCGCGAAAGAACTTGCACTGAAAGAAACGGTTGGTGCATCAGCAGGTCACAGTTGGTATCACAACGATTCCCTGGGCACGATCATTGGCGTTGCTGAAGATTTTAATTTCAATTCATTACACTATAAAATAAATACGTTGTCGATGGTGGTACATCCCGAATGGGGCTATGATGAAATGTCTATTAAAGTAAATGGTCAGAATGTAGAAGCATCTATAGGTGCTGTAAAGAATATATGGGACAAGAACATTACCAGCTATCCGTTTACCTATACTTTTCTCGATTCACATTTTGCAAACCTATATCGCTCGGATGAGCAAATGAGCGCGGTCGTTTCGATCATGGCCGGCCTTGCAATTCTAATTTCGTGCATGGGACTGTTTGGTCTTGCTGCAATTACTACCGAAAAGAAAACGAAGGAGATCGGCATCCGAAAAGTATTGGGCGCAACAGAAACACAAATCACCGTTCTGTTATCGCGGAATTTTACGTGGCTTATTGCTATATCTTTTATAATCGTGAGTCCTATAACGTATTGGCTACTGTACGCCTGGCTTGAAAACTTTGCTTACCGGATCAACATCAACCCGCTTACATTTTTACTGGGAGGTATCCTGGCGCTTACCATTGCGTTACTCACCATCAGCTATCATACACTTCGCTCCGCCCGGGCCAATCCGGTAAAGGCGTTGCGATACGAATAGCAATACCCAATAGCGCAAATTGAAACCAAATTTAATTTTGTTATAGGGCTAGGCGAGCTATCCGGAAGGTCTGTTTTACAAACAGACCTTTTTGATTTTTAAGTTGAACCATTGAGCTTGTCTGTATACTTCTGTACCTTAGGTGGTCGTTTAGTAAGGAGTCGTATATAAAAACCACGAAATATGTACGGACGATTGATATTATTGATACTCGCATTATCGACTGCATGCCAGTCTGGTAAACTTCCTTGTCCCGAGCCGAAGTTTGCGAAAATAAAAAGGTCCACGCCACACAAAGGATACTTTGATCCATCGCCACCACTTTCAGAAACAGAAACTACAGAGGATCATCACCAGTCCAAAGCTTCAAAGAGCAATTCCAAAATGATCAGTCACGTATCCGTTGAAGAATGGGATTGTCCACAACCTGGCAAGAAAAAATATATGCCGAAAGAGGTTAAGCAAAACATCCGGAAGAACATGAAAAAAATAAACTCCGGAAATGAAGGAAGCGAAACAGATTCAGTGCGTACATCTTCCTATAAGAATGTTCGACATTAACGGATGACGGATCGTACACGGCAACGCAACTTATAATCGAATCAATTCGTACTTTTCGGAAAGAACGCCATTGTATGAATTGGTCTGAGAAACTAAAAGCTCCATTTCCTTTTTACCTGGACGATGATCGAAAGAATATAGTCTTCATCCTCGTGGTGAGTCTTTTTGTGGTAGCCTTCCTTAGTGTTTTTAAACCAAATTTTTCGCATCACACCACATTAACAGTTGCACAGAAATTTCTCTTTGGTGGTGTCACCTTCGTGGTACTTTTTTTAGACATTATTATTTTACCCAGATTGTTTCCGAAGGCATTCGATAACTTCACCATCGGTAAATATATTCTCATCACCATTCTTCACCTTGTACTCATTGGTATAGCCAGCACCATCATCGATGAATTATTTATCTGCCCACAACGTACCCTCTGGGCGAATATAAAAGGAGCAAACTTGCAGGTAGCACTTACCGGATTTATGCCTGTGACTATTATGTTTCTCTTTCTGAAAAATAAAATGTTGCAGCAAAATCTGCGAAGTGCATTGGAAGCGAATCAGGAGTTGGAAAAAATCAAGACGCTTAAAAAGGAAGTCCCTGTTAAATCAAATGCGAATGTTCCGCTGATTTTACATTCCGATACCAGCGAGACGCTGAGCTTGCATCTGCCGGATCTGCTGTTCATTCAAGCCGATGACAATTACTCAACTGTTGTGTGGAAAAACGGACAAGGCATCCAAAAGAAGTTGTTGCGTGTTAACCTCAAAAGTATTGAAGCACAGATCAACAATTCATTCGCCATTCGGTGCCATCGCTCCTATATAGTAAATGTCAACGCCATCAGCAACATCGCCGGCAATACGAACGGTTATAAGCTTCAGATCCTGGACACAGATTATTTCATTCCGGTGTCGAGGCCAAAAGGAAAGGAAGTAATTGAAAAGATCCAACAGCTTCGAAATCTGATGGAACTCGCCTGAGATTGCTATACCGTTCGCCCCAAAGCGTTTTCTTTTTACCCCAGCCGTTTACAATCCGCGACATCCATGATGCTGTTTACTTCATTGAACAGCAATTTTCATCGCGCACGATTTCCTTCGCGTAAGGAAATTTAAAATACTGCATATGAAAAATTTTATCGCAACACTGACATTGGCTATAGCTACCATCATGGTATCGGTAGCACAGGAAAAACCAGCTCCACGCACAGAGTACACGGTTGAACTTTCTTCGTCTACACTTGAAATTAAACCTGGTGAAACAAAGGACGTGACGATTTCCCTGAACCGCTCCAAAGCATATTCGAAATCAAAAGCAACACTCGGTATTTCCTCAAGCTTACCAGAAGGTGTAACGGTAACATTTGAACCTGCGGAAGGTGTGGTTGAAAGTAGCATTGCCAAAATATCGGTGGCTGCAAACACAAAAGCAGGTGACTACAGAATTATTCTGACCAGTGCAATGCAAAATAAAAATAAAGGTGCAACGCTGAAACTGGTTGTTGCAGAAGGCACCAACGATACGGTAACACGCAATTGATATATAGTTTCAGGCTGTGTATCTGATATAGTGCACAGCCTGAAACATTTTTTACTCTACACGAATGCTCTCGATAGCAATGCCGTGTTTGGATTGCAGTTCGGACACTGCTATACCTGGCCCGACTGAAATCTGTAAAGACTCCACGGCCGTGATATCAAAATCGCAAAGAGCCGAAGGCTTGAAGAAGTACGGCAGAAAACCGGGATACGGCCTGGGCAATGTTACGAGCTTTACATTCTGAAGTTCAGAAAGGTTGATGCTATATTCTGTGGCGTCTACCCCTACCGTGATAACGCCTCCATAAGCGGAGCCATCTTTCATTACCAACGCGAGTTGAAGTTTACACGGTTTATCATTCAGAGCGCGACCTTTGAATACAAGCTTTTTCGCTTGCGTGAGACCGGATTTCAATCCACTGATTTTATCACCGAAGAAATATCGCATGGAGTAATCATGAATTACTTCAGCATTTTTATTTTCCGGATCGACCTCGAATAACCTGTTGACGTTTACCTGAAGTTCTGCTTTTCCCGGTTCGGCCAGCGGCACAACCGTCGAGCTTCTCATCCATTGACGCGACAAGTCACTTGCATCGGTAGCGGCATTGAATAAATATATAGCAGATTTTTTCGCTGTTACCGGAATTACAAAAGGCTCACCATAAAAATCCCAATCTGCAGGCTTACCTTCTACAGCGGATGGATACGTAATATATACATCGTTCGATTTCACGGCAATGAAATAACGGAGCATTCCTACCTTCACAAATTTGTCAGGAAGCGTAACGCTATAGGCATAGCCGGTTACATGTTCCATGGGCAACACTTCCGGCCTCCATCCTGCCCCGTAGATATATACTTCCACGGCTTGTACCGGTGTCGGTGTTACAACCGAGGCCTGCAATGTACATGTGCTTCCTTCGGAAAGCTGAGCCAGCGGTTTGTGCAATGTATATACTTCATCTACAGATGAATGTGGTGCTACAAATTCATTGAGATTAATGTTCTTCCACCGCGCAGCAGGGCTGATTTTTGCTACCGTATTCTCACCGGTTAATAAATATGTACCCGGTGTAATCGCAAATGTTTTACCGGAGGCTGTGGCCGAATATATATTCCCTTCATTGATACCTTTCACCTTGAAGTTCACACCAAGATCAGAAAGGTTGACGGTCATAGGCCATTCACGCCAGTTAACAACAGCAACTTTCTTTTTAGAACTATTCTGTCCGAAGGGATCATTTACCCAAACCGCATCAGGCAACACTTCCAAACGCCACACACCGGCTTCAATACGATCCAGAAAATATGCACCAGTCCCCTGATACTTTATTACAGGAGAATTTCCCCAACCTGCAATCTCCTGTAGTTTCTCTGCAGCGGACGGTGTTGTGGTTGTATGATTGGTATAGATGAACTCACGCTCCGTAACCATCTCCGCCAAATCTTTTTCATAACTCACCTTAAAATCACCGAATGAAGCATTGGACGGATAGCCGCCGTAGTTTTTATACAATGGCAGACGATGAAATACTTCACCTGCAATTTTAAGACTCAACGCTTTCTGTGGGGCATATACCAGATTCATGTAATGCGTGTTATACTCTGTGTTAACATCCGCCATATAGGTTGGATCGTATGCAAAGTGAGTTGCAATCTGGAGCCCTGCTTCGCGGAAACTTCTGGCCATTGCAGGATATATATAAGAGCGCCCAACATCAGCAGCATCAAACTCATATACCAGCTTACCTGCTTTCTTAAGTTTTGGATTACTCGCAAATGGAATACTATACCGGTCTACATTGGGTAGCAGATTCCCGCCAAGCTCATGTCCTGAACCAAGCCCTGTAGGATACCATTGAAACGTACCACCTTGTATAGCTGCATCAAAGTAAGCATCTGCAAGATGTATACTGTGGCTGATGTTATAGAAGATCGGCTTACCACAGCCAGTCTTTTTCATGGACTTCACCATACGGCTAATAAACGCGGTAACTTTCTCCGCAGCTTCCTGGTGATGTGGTTCGTTTGAAATCTCGAACGCTATAATATCCGGATCATTTTTATAGGCAATGCCCGTATAGGGGTTCACGTGGTTCAAAAATTGAAACAGGTAATTCTCCTGCGCTTTTATAGCATCTTCGTTTGTGAGGCACGCATCTTTGCCATACTTGCTCGCGAAGCCCGGTGTCTTTTCCTCCGGCTCCGGATAACCATTGGGCCAGTACGCTATAGGAGTCAACATAAATTTCATACCACGGTCTTTCATCTCTTTCAACATATAGTCGAAAAGTTTGAGATGTTCGTTGTTCAGTATATTTCCAACGCTGTCGCTGATCTCACAATCCCATACGTGTACACGGTATAGGTCAAATCCCAACCGCGCAAAATGATATACATCGTCATCGATGGCTTTTTCCAATGAAACGTTTTTCTTCTTTGCGGCCCGGTATCCGTGCGCAAAGGGTACGGTATAATTGACGCCAAAGGCATGCACCTCTTCTTTTGTTTTCCCCCAGCGCATTATTCCGTCTTTGTCAACATACACATCGTTTGATTTTTGTGCATGTGCGCTCAAAACGGTTATCACAAGCACAAAAAAAACAACCACTATTTGATACTTCCTGCGTTCTTCGCTGTTCACCTTCATATATACCTTTTTTAATGCACGTTATTCACCTGGCTCAATGGAAATATCCCTTCAGACAGAATGAGCAAAGTATCACTGATCAATAGATTTACTTATAACTATATTTTGTAAAGTCAATAGACTCTATCGCGTTGCCTTCAAAATCAAAGAAGGCACAATTCTCCCACGATGATCCAGTACCCCAAAGGTCTTTCATACCAGAGCTGATCCATGCAGGCTCCCAATAGACAACACCTTGTCCTCCACCATCGAGCATCTCTTGCGTAAGCTTGATGAGTAAATCTGACTGGCCATTCTTTGAAAAAGGATATCCTGCAATAGCCGATTCATTTCCGAAGTTATTATTATAGGCATCGTCACTTCCGGTAGTCCAAGGATATGCTGTCTCAAGCATGATAACAGGCCTGCTATATTTATTTTTGAATGCTGCCACTCTATCAGAAAGTTGGTCGAGTGTTACGGTTGGATGCCACAATGGATAATAAGAAAAACCAACCATATCAAAATTAGTAACACCCCCTTTTGCTATAATATTATCGAACCACCACTCTACATTCTTGGGATCTGCAACGTGAAGTATAATTTTAGTTTTTACAGTTGATACTGCTGAAACCGCCTTCACTGCATCTATAGCACCTTTCACTACCGTTCCGAATTGTTGCCATGCACCGTTGCATACATTGCACGCAGGGAAACCATCGGGAGCATCCGTATAGAGCATGCCACAATTCGTTTCGTTACCGATTTGTACCAACTCCGGCATAATGCCCTGGGCATTGAGGTATTGAAGCGTTTTATAGGTATAATTATATACTGAATCACGCAACACCGTAATGTCTTTGATTTCCTTCCATGCAGCCGGTATCTTTTGATTCTCCGGATCAGCCCATGTATCCGAATAATGAAAATCAAGCAGCACCGGCAAACCCTGCTCCTTGGCAAGTCGCATCGATTTGGCTACATCAAAAAGATCATTATACAATTGAGTCCCTTGAGCCCCATAAACTTCTTTCGTCCATGAAGGATTATGCCATAGCCGCAATCGCACCAGGTTGGTGCCGTGATCTTTAAAAATCTGATATGGATTCTTTACTGAACCACCGTCTTTATATACACCGTTGTGATCCAACACCTGGTTTACATACGAGAGATCGGCACCAAAATAAAAACCGGCGAGGTCACGTGGCTCTTCTTCATCTGGATCATCTATAACCGGATCATCATCTTCCTTACAATTCACAAAAGAAAACAGACATATTGTGAGGGCGATCGTTAGCGCGCTTCTGAATTTCATCTCTTGAATACTCGTCTTTAGTTTAATTCACTCTTATATACTTCAGGTATTGAGAGATTTGTATCTCCCACACCGGAAGTATATAGTATACTATAGATTAATTAAAGGCATTGAATCCTTGCATTGCCTTCCAGCTAAAATCAAACAGCGCAGCGTTCTCCCAACTGGAACCGTTCTCCCAGGTGGTAGCAGATGCTCCGTTATAGGCTGTCCAGTCAGGCTCCCAGTATACTACGCCTAATCCTTTGTTATTGGGAATAGACTTCACGGTTGCCATCAGTTGTTCAATAAATGCTTGCTGTCCTGCTGGTGTCATCGCATATCCGGACATCTGACTTCCTGTACCAAGTACATTTCCAGCCTGATCCGCATAGCCCGTTGTCCATGGATAGGCCGTTTCCACTACGATACATGTTTTGCTATACCATGATGTGAGGTTGTTCAACTGATTATATACATCCGAAAAACTTTTTCCATGCCACTCGGGGTACCAGGAGAAACCCATGATATCATATTGTATTCCGAACTTGCTGCAGCGCCAGAAAAAATTATCAGCCCATATACCCGCATAGTGTAACATCACTTTTGTATTCGGGAATACAGTCTTTACAGCATTATACCCGGAGTTGATAGCATACTCGAAACTGTTGTCCCAATTCGTGTCGCTGTCAGCAGATACTTTGAACGTTGGCCATAAAAAGCCTCCGTTGATTTCATTACCGATCTGTACAATTGCAGGCGCTGTACCCTGGCTTTTTAACTGGTTCATAACATCGGTGGTATAGGACCAGATTTTATCAATCAGTTGTTGCTGCGTGAGGCTGCTCCAGGCAGACGGTTTAGTTTGCGTACCGGGATCAGCCCAGGTATCTGAGTAATGTAATGTGAGCATGAATTGCATACCCTTCGCTACAATTTTCTTCGCCTGTTCCTTTACTGCTCCGAGGCTACATTCTTTATGATTTGCATCAGGGTTAACCCACAGGCGCAAGCGCACCAGGTTTACATTCGAGCTTTTCGCAATGTCAAACACGGTACCAGCCGAACCATTCGCATAATAAAATTTACCGCCACGTTGCGTTTCAATTTTATACGCGAAAGATAAATCCATGCCCCGATACGTGAGACCACTAGCCTTTGCGTTCGCAGAGGAAGTGCCTGGTTGCTGTACTATACCCTGCTCCACGCGCCCATCTTTTACAACAACCTCTTGTTCGCAACCTGTCAAAAATATCAATGTACATGCAGCCAATGATATAGCTATATATCTTTTCATGGTTTGTTGATTTGAGGTTTAAATCATGATTAAGGTCGATGATACATAAACCTGCGCGATTCATGTATCATCAGGAATTAATTAGTTGGTATAGCCATCGTTTTGTTCGATGATCCCCTTGCCTTCGATAATCACAGCACTCGGAATTGGAAACAGAACCTGGTGAGGCTTCGCATCTTTACCACGCGCTATAGCACCCGATATAAATTTACCATGGCGAATCAAGTCTTGCCTGCGAACACCTTCCGCAAATAATTCACGGCCACGCTCATCAAGAATTGCATCACGGAATTCATCTTCCGTCATATCTTCAAAATCGGCAACGTCACTGCGTCTGCGCACTTCGTTCACATAATTGTATGCTTCCGCAGGACCGCGTTGTTCATTGATGGCTTCTGCCACTGACAGATATACTTCCGCGAGACGGAATACAACCATATCGATCGCATACCCGGGACCATCGCCTGTAAAAGAAGTATATTTTAACGGTAGCGGACCTTTCCACCAGGTATCCGTGCGATCTACTTCGCCCCAGTCTGCAGTATATGCATCGATGATTGCAGTCTTGCGTTCATCATCTGTTTCGAATTTATCATAGAAACTCCACGGCATATTATAGCCGCTCCATCCGCCTGCCTTACGAGTAATGTTTCCCGCCTGACGGAAATCCGAAGGAAGAACTTCTTGTATATAGTAGTTTGGTGTTGCATCGCTTGATGGCACCGCGTAGATCAACTCATTGTTACCTTTCTTTGTAAACACATCCGCATAGTTGTCTTCGAGTGCATAGCCCATATTCAAAATTTCTTTTCCGATCGCCTCCGCTTTAGACCATTGCTTTGTATGCATATATAGCTTTAGCAATACCATGCGCGCTACACCTTGCGACACTCTTCCCCACTCGGTTGTATTTCCATTATATTTCTCTGCGAGAAAAGGAATAGCTTCTGTCAGATCAGTCTCCATTTGTGCCGTATATGCTTCATCACTCAAGCGTGGAAGAATTTCAGTGTCATTCAAAGTAGCCGGATCAAGCTTCACGTTTACCGGGCCAAAGAAATCATACAGTATATACATGAGCCAGGCGCGCAGCACTTTTGCCTCTGCTACATATTTATTACGGATGGATTCGCTAACATCGGTAGCATTGCTGATCTTGTTGATAACATCTGTGGCGCGGGCAACAAACCGTATTTTATAGTATACCGTTTCATTACTACCGGACCATGTGGAAGGACCAAATGTAAAATTCTCCAGATTCGGGTCCCAGCCATTCAACATTTCGTCTGTGGTCAGGATGCTGCGCATCAGGTACGTTTTGTTATCAGCATTATACAGTGAATTATACCACGTGTTGTCGCCCGGATCGGCCATGCCCCAATTCGTAGAGAACGGACTATACAAGGCTACCACTGCAACATTGAAATCAGCTTCAGTTTTAAAGAAGTTCTCAGGGCTCACCTGGGTATATACTTTCGTTTCCAGCGCATCATCACAACTTGCCAGGGGTGCCAGCAACATGGCCATCACCACCAGTGTACGCATCACAGATTGCTTACTATATCGATGAATATTTTTCATACGTACGTTCATTTTAGAATTTAAGATTAACACCAAAGGTTGTGGACAATGCCTGTGGATACGGGTTTACTTCCGTATACTCTGGGTCGTATCCTTTATAGTTAGAGAAGACTGCCAGGTTTTGTACATCTAAAAAGATACGGGCAGACTGAATGAATTTCTTGCTGCCCCACAGTTGATCCGGTAAGCGATATCCAAGGGTAATATTCTTCAATCGCACAAAGCTCGCTTTCTCTAAATAGAAGTCGTGCGTGCCTGTAGGATTGTTGCCGCTATACGGATTGCTTGCAACACCGGGCAATGTTCCAGTTGGATTTTCAGCAGTCCAGATATTCGTTACATCCGTCAGTGTATTTTGTGAATTACTGTTCGCGATACGCAGCGGATCATAGAAACCTGAATAGTTGTTAAATGCAGATTGTCCCAGGAATCCATAGAAGAAAAAGTTCAAATCAAAATTCTTATAGGACACTGTATTACCAAAACCGATATTCCATTTTGGGCTGGTGTTACCGAGAAGCACTACATCCTCACTGTTCAATTCACCATCGCCATTATTATCTATATACTTGATGTTACCAGGTTTTGCACCGGCCATATAGTCGGGTACATCTGCTGTACTGGTGATGATACCATCCGTTCTCCAGCCATATACTGCATTGATGGGATCATTCGCTCCTATATATTCAGGTAACGCTACCTGCGGGTTGCGCTCCACCCAATAGCTCTTGAAGGTTGAAAGATTCAGTGTGGTAGACCAGCGAAGCGAGCCGTTGTCGATGTTACGGGAAGTAACGGAAAGTTCGAAACCACGACTGCGTGTAGATCCTACGTTGGCTGCCACTTGTCCGTCAGCATTATTGGAAGGAAGTTTATTGAAGTCGAGCAGATCCTTTGCCGTGCGTTGGTATATTTCCAATGATCCGCTAATGCGGTCACTCCACAAACCAAAGTCAAGACCTACGTTAATCATCACATCTGTTTCCCAGGTCAGATTCTGATTTCCTACTTGCGCAAGGGTAACACCATTATAGTATGTATTGCCTATGAGGTAATAGAATCCGGATTCGTAAAGATCCAGTGCGTTGGTTGGAGAGATGCGATCGTTCCCTACAGTACCGTAACCTGCACGGAGTTTCAAATCAGAAATCAGCGGAGAGCTCTTCAGGAAATCTTCCTGGTTGAGGCGCCACGCTGCAGATATACCTGGAAAGAATCCGTATTTGTCTTTTGGAAATGTACTCGACCCGTCACGTCTTCCGGTAAACGTAATGATATACTTATCGAGCAGTGAGTAATTCGCGCGAAAGAACTGTGATATCTTGGTAGCATTCGGAGAGCGGTATGAACTCATGATTGCCTTGTCTTTATTGGCACCTATACCAATGTTATTATAGTCCAGCGCATCTGTAAAGAAATCAACCGCCTGGAGGCTGAACGATTCCTGTATACTATTATAGTATCCTGCACCGGCCACCAATGAAAGGTTTCCGGGGCCAACTTTCTTATCGTAGGTGAGGTATGCTTCCGTGGTATAATTATCTAAACTGCCAGAACCTAACTGCGCCATACCTTGTGGAAGCTGCGCATTTTGTACAGCACGTGGTAAATAAAAGTTACGTGTTGATGATTGCTTGTCTATACCGACTACAACATTCGCCTTCAACGCATCTGTTACTTTAATCTCTAATGTGGGTGATGCAATGATACGGCTTGTACGTGTTTTGTCTTTTATACTTAAGAATGCCACAGGGTTCGTGATCAGTGGATCAAAAGTCTTTGTATAGTTTCCATTGTCATCGTATACTCCTACCGTTGGAGAATATGCGTATGCAGATTGCAGCATGTTATACTTTTCCACACCACCGGCATTTGCGCCTGACGATGCATTCTTATTATTGATCTGGCTTAATGTAAGATTCAGTCCGAACTTAACGCGGCCACCAAGTTTCTGTTCCAGGTTGATTCTGCCGGTATAGCGCACGAAATCAGAATTCTCTAAAATCGCTTTGTTGTTATAGTAGTTGAACGAAGTATATAATTTAGTCTTATCCGTTCCACCGGAAAGAGATATATTATGTTCCTGTATACTTCCGTTGCGCATTACTTTATCGAGCCAGTCAGTACCAACACCAGCTTGTTGAATTTGCTCGTTCGTAAATTTCGGAACGAATGCTCCTACTGAAGACGGATCTGTATTTCCATAGGGGGCAATTCCATTATCATATAGATATTTATCTCCCGCCAAACGGTTCTGCTGTTGCATGAACTCCGTTGCATTCATCAGGTTGTAATAGTCTTTGGGCGATTGTATAGTATAGCTTCCGCGATACTCGGTGGTTACAGCACCTGCCTTTCCCCGTTTGGTTGTGATGAGCACTACACCATTTGCGGCCGCAGATCCATATATAGCCGTAGCACTAGCATCTTTCAAAATATCAATGGACTCGATATCAGAAGGGTTGATACTGCTGAGCGGATTACGATCTATACCACCATAGTAACCAAGATCGCTATCCGTAAGCGAAGGTTCAGAAGTCCCATTGTTTAATACGGGCACGCCATCAATAACATATAGCGGAGTATTGTTACCATTCGGAGATATAGCACCCCGTATATTGACGTTGAGTCCACCGCCCGGCTGGGCACTGCGTTGTGTGAGGTTAAGACCAGCAGCACGGCCTTGCAATAAATTATCGATCGAAGTGTTGGCAACCTGCGGAAGATCGGCTGCTTTAACAGAAGACACTGCTCCTGAAATATCTTCCCTGCGTTGTGTTCCGTACCCGACTACAACCACTTCACTCAGTGTTTGAATGTCTGGCATTAATTGGATGTTAATCGCTGTCTGGTTGTTGATCGCGATTTCTTCCGACAAGTATCCGATAAAAGAGAAGGTTAATATACCCGAAGAATTTTCCGCTTCAGGAACAGTCAAAGAGTACGATCCGGTCTGATCTGTTACGGTTCCGAGGCTCGTCCCTTTCAGAAGAACATTTACACCCGGAAGCTCGCTCCCGTTCTCGTCTGTAACCTTTCCGTTGATAACCTTTTGCTGCGCCTGAAGGCTATAACAGGCCGTTATCAGCATTGTAATTGTAAAGAGTAATTTTCTGCTCATACGTAGATGGTTTAATTTTCTCAACCGATTGCAATGTATATTCAAACGATTGCAAGACTTGACACAAATCTTACAGGAATCGACAAAAAACCAACCACCCGAAGTTAGAATCCTTCTTTTTGCATGAATTTTCAGTCATCCGCAACAGCGGGCGTGCGGGCGCACAAAAAACGATTGCATCCCACTTAAAATGTAGCGTACTTCATTTCGCCAGAAAGAACTTTGCCGTATGACAGGCTCCTTTATTAAAAGATTTTCAATCAGTTTCCTGCTCCTGATCACAACCGTAGTTACGGTCGCTTTTGCGGATTCACCTTTCTTTTCCACGCTCTCCATGCGTGACGGACTTCCATCCAACATCATCAGCTGGGTAGCCCAGGATAAAAACAATTTTATGTGGATCGGCACCTCCAATGGACTTTGCCGCTATGATGGATACCGGTTTATCACTTTAAAAAAAGGAGAGGCAACGAACACCCTATCCGCCAACGAGGTGAGCTCACTGCTGGTGGTTGGTGATTATTTATGGGTAGGCACTTGGAAGGGACTCTGCAAAATCAACACGACTACTTTTGAAGTGACGCGTATTGATCTTGGAAAAAATGTAGTGGTGCGCACACTATATAAAGGTACGAATGGAAAACTATGGATCGGCACAGCCACCGGCCTCGTCCAGTACACCTTGGCCGATGGAAAATATATACTATATACAGCGCGCAACAATCATCTTAGTCACAATACCATCCGTTCGATCTTTGAAGATTCGCGTGGGAACCTGTGGGTAGGTACGTACGATAAACTTAACAAGCTTGCTAAAGGGAGGAATACATTTACTACGTTCGACCTGAAAGGAAACTATAAACCTTCGTTGAAGAACAACCTGATTTGTGGTGATATCAAACCTGCTTCGCCTTCATCAGATTCATTGCTGTGGATTGGAACCGAAACCGGCCTTTGTCTTTTTAACACCTATACCTATACTTTTGAGAACTTTACCGAGAAAACTATACCGTTTAGCAATGAAGTTATCAAGTGTATATATCCGGATGGGAATGGAAATCTGTGGCTCGGTACCGACTTTGGACTAAATGTTTTTAATCCTGCTTCGAAGAACAATACAGTATATTTTCACAATCCGCAGTTGTCGTATTCTATAGCGAACAATGTGATCTGGCAGATCTTTGAAGACACCGGAGGTGTTATCTGGTTTGTTACCTCCAATGGATTAAGCAGGCTTAACAAATTCAGAAACTTTTATACTTATCACGAAGTATCTTACCCGATCAACAATCAAACGATAGGCAACCAGGTAAAGGCTGTGCTTGTTACTCGTAAAGGAATTCTCTGGCTTGCCACGCTCCATGGAGTAATCCGCTTTGACCCGGTAAAAAAAACGCGTCAGGTATTTGAGACCGGTGCTCCCGAAAATAATCGCATTCAACTCAACAACACATTTGCGCTGGAAGAGGATGACTATGGACGCATCTGGATTGGTACCGCGGGAGGTATAAATATCTGGGATGAAGCCAAACAGAAAATGCACGCTATCAGCGCGAATGCCACCAATGGACTTACCTCTAATTATATAGCACGCTTTACCAAAGGTACAGACGGCTCGTTTTGGGTTAGTGCATGGGAAGGCGGGCTCTTTAAAGTAGTCGGAAATTTTCAAGAGATACCTTCCATTCATTTTGAGCTGGCTGGTGATTTTGGGTCACCGAAAAATGTAAGTGGTGCCAATGCACTCTGGGCCTCGCATTACGCAGAGTTATTTCGTATTGATCTGCAATCACATAAAAGCACAAGCATTCAGGCTTTCAATTCTATATCTCATAAAAAAGATATAGCCTGCCTATACTTTTCACGAAGGGGAAGCTTGTGGGCTGGTGTTGCCAATGGATTGATCGAATATAAACCACAAACCGACTCGGCTATATTTTATCCTGTTACTACCGGAAATGAAATCACGCTTGCCAGCATTACGGAAGACGCAGAAGGCAATATTTGGTGTGCAGCCAGTAATTTTATCTTAAAGTTTTCCGTGCCGGATCATCAACTCGAAATATTCCCTTTGGATAAAGATATACCGTTGAAAAATTTCTTTGATGGTTGCGTTGCCAATACACCTGAAGGTGAAATTATTTTCGGTGGCGACAATGGGTATATTACGCTTTCACCACGTGTAAAGCCAAACGTGTTCGAGCCGAATATATACATCACCGCTTTGGAGATCAACAATAAAATCATCACTACCGATGAAGCGATCGATGGAGAAGTGTTACTTCAAAAAGACATCTCCGTTACCAATGAACTGACACTGGAGTATGCGCAGCGTTCCATTGCTTTTGAGTTTTCGTCCTTGCATTATTGGCAACCTTCAAGCAATGTATATGCATACAAACTGGAGGGATTTGATCATGACTGGAACTATGTTTCGGGACTGAAAAACTTTGCCGTATATTCTAACTTGTCGCCTGGTGACTATACCCTTACTGTAAAAGGCACGAATAACTATGGTATATGGAGTGATCATGTAGCGACTATCCATATTCGGGTGAAGCCGCCTTTATTTCTGAGCACGGGTTTCATTGCACTCTATATATTCTTGTTGATCACGGTTGTAATTGTCGCCTTGCGCACATATTCCGCCCGACTACATTTAAGAAATGAGTTGAAGATCACACGCATCGAAAAAGAACATGCTGAAGAAATCGTACAAACCAAACAGCAATTTTTCGCGAATATTTCGCATGAGCTGCGAACACCGATCAGTCTCATTCTTCCTCCTATACAGGAATTAATAAAGCGTGGCCATCTTCCGGATGATAACAGGCGCCTGCTAACTTTGGCAGAAAAGAATTCACAACGTCTGCTGCGTGTCGTTAACCAGATCCTTGATTTTCGAAAACTTGAAAATGATAGCGTGCAATTAAAAGTTACTTCGTTTGACCTTGTACAGTTTTGTCGTGAGATGTATTCTCTCTTTACGGATAAAGCGAATCGCAAGGAAATCAGTTTTACTTTTCATGCAGGTGTAGACGAATGCCTGGTATGGGCTGACACTGAAAAAATAGAAACGATACTCTTCAATCTACTGTCCAATGCTTTCAAATTTACTCGGGAGGATGGTGTAGTTGATCTGACTGTAGAGCTTCTCGGTAAAAATGATACTTATACCAAAGGTGCGATTGAAGTTAAGGTAACGGACACTGGTATAGGTATAGCTCCGGATGAACTTTCTAAAATTTTCGAACGCTTTTACCAAACGAACGCTGCCAAAAAACTTGAAGCAGGTTCTGGTATAGGGCTCACACTTGTAGCAGAATACGCGAAGCTTCACCATGGAGAAATACAAGTGGAAAGTACAGTTGGTAAAGGCACTTGCTTCACGCTGATACTACCATTGGGATCACAACATTTCCCATTCGAATCTACAGATCATTCAGAAGTGAAGCTGGTCGCTGTTAAATCATCTGTAGCAGAAGATGATTCAAAAGCGTATCGCTATGGATTGGAATCGGGCAAACCGCTGGTGTTGATTATTGAAGACAATCCTGACATTATTGAATTTATTCAGGTGAGTCTGAAAGAGAAGTATAATTTCGTTACGGCATTGAATGGTGAAGAGGGCTTAAATAAAGCGAGCAATTTTTTGCCCGATATAATTGTCAGCGATATTATGATGCCGGTGATGGATGGGCTTTCCATGTGCAAGAAAATAAAAAGTAATCCCAAGACGACTCATATTTCCATTATTATACTTACGGCGAAAGGCTTGACCTCACAACAGATCGAAGGCCTTACCATTGGAGCCGATATATACCTTACCAAGCCTTTTGAGATCGACTTGCTGGAAGCGCATATAGATCATTTACTAAAGCGTAAGAAAGAACTTGCAGATTACTTTAAGCATGAATTGCTCGTACAACCTTCGTCAACAGCAACGGGTGAAAATGTAGATGATAAGTTCATACGAAAAGTAATGAACATCATTGAAGCGAATATTTCAAATCCGGACTTCAGTGTCGAGATGCTGAGTGATGAAGTGGGCATGAGCTCAACGCATTTATACCGCAAGCTGAAATCCACTACGCAACTTTCACCAAACGATATCATTCGTAAATACAGGATCAAAAAAGCTTCACTATTATTGGGCAATAAAGAGGGTAACATTTCGGAGATCATGTATGAGGTAGGGTTCTCAAATCTCTCCTACTTTTCGAAATGCTTCAGAGCTGAATTCGGTGTTACTCCAAAGGAGTATCAACAGAAAGTGAGCAAGAGTAGTATTGAGATTGATCCAATTTCTCCAGGAAATAATTCCACTATATTTCCTGACGCATAATTTTTTTCAGTATACATTTATAAATATAAATACTGAACCGAGTCTGGGTAATCTTCATTAGTTCATTTTTTTTGTAGACGGGATATATTGCAACATCAGTATAGCAGTAAAATACTGATTGTTATATCATAATAACCGTTAATCAAATGAAAAAAATCAAAAAATTATTAAGCCTGCAATTAATCATTACTGCAGCACTTATTACTTTATCTTGTAATGAGCCAGAAGAAAGTTTAAACTCCCAACAAGTCAGTTTTATTAAACCTGTAACCATTCTTGACGACCGCCTAAACTTTGCTTCTAAGGAAATCTTTAAGAATTATATGACAGAATTGGTTGAAACAAACAGCAATTCTAAAATTATTCTTGAAAAGTATATCGGGAATGGCCAGTTCAAATCGCTTCGTGACATCCGGGATGAAAAAACATTGACCTTAGCCAGAACAGAATCTGATAGTGCTGATCTCATTGAGGCTGACACATTAGTTAACGATCCACATTTTGAGAGTATTCTCAATGAAAATCATGAGATTCAGGTTGAAGGCACATTGTATAAAGTAACACCGTATGGAACTTATATTTGCATCCCCGAAAAACGCGACAGGGTAAATGAAATCTTAGCGTCACTGTTCCTTAACAACTTTGAGCTTACTCCAATGAATAGAGCAATCCCTGGAGAACAAAAACAATCCGAAAATATGTATTTTGTTGAAGCAGGAATATATAGACTTGATAGCTTTAATGATAGTCAAAAAATAGAGATTATAAATTCTGAATCTGAAACAACAGGATCATCAAATGGAAGGGAGACAACAAACGATCTTCTACCCCAATATATTTACGATCAATTTCCAACCTATAATTTTGATGCAAAGACTTGGGCTGGATCATTACTTCAAGATGTTTTTGGAAGAACTAAGCCGCATACAGAAAAATTCGATAGCAAGCATCGCGTAAAAGTAAATTTTTACAATGTTAATTTTGGAGTGTATGCTTCCGCAGGTATTAATGTTAAAACTCAAAGAAAGGGTTGGACCGGAATTTGGCGAAGCGATGATGCCGAAGAATTGCGCTTAGGTTGGGATGGTTTAATTATTGATTTAATGCTACCAAATGCTCCGCAACCCAATATACCTACCGTTGATTTTGGAAAGGTTAAACTTGGCGATATAAATTTCGCGACACACTCCATTTCAGTAGCCGGTTATACTATTCCGAAAGGGAAAATAAATGATGCATTAAATGGAGTATTGGAAGGGCAATTTAGAAATGCTCTTAATGAAATTTATAATTATGCGTTTATAACACTCGCTCCCGGACAATTCCAGTATAAAGAAGACTACGTTAAAATGTTTAGGGTTGTATATCCCGATAGAATCAAACTTGTGTTTGGAAAATATGAAGTTGCAGAGAATAATACAAATAGCATTAGTAAGGTATTCGATTGGAATGCAGGCTTAACTGTAAAATGGAAACCAAATGGAACTTCTGTAGACACTCAAGACTTTAGTGCAAGTGGATCTGCCACTGCATATAAAATCATTAGCGGCAGTGTTTATGGCGCAGGTAAACATGATAACATTTGGAAAGGAGCCCGAGTCGATAAAAATTAGTAAACTCAATGAAGGGGCTTGTGTGTTTTGAGACTCACAAGCCTTCATGAAATATAAAGCATTCTATTTATGGCAGCTATTAATATTCAGTTTATTCAATCTGTCTTAAAACGCGGGCTTATAGCGATTGTATTAATGTTTTTTTCAAAAGAAGCTTTTTGCCAAGAAATAGATAGTGCGAATATGGTAAAAAGCAAACAACTCAAGATAAACGCTAGTATAATAGGACTGAGTATAAGTTATGAGAAATCCGTAAGCAGAAATTTAACCATTAATTATGAAGCAGGTCTCAGCTACAGTTTTTATGTAGGAGGTGGGGCACTTTACGGCAAGCGATTTGGATATGAACTCTCACCTATCTTTTCAATCGAAAATAGATGGTACTATAACCTGAACAAGCGTTATCGAAAAGGAAAAAAAATAACCAATAATTCTGGTAACTTCCTAAGTATAAAAGCAGGTTACCGCGCTTCACCAATTACATCTAAAAATCTATATGATAATCCTGCTCTGGCCATTATTCCTGCGTGGGGCATTCAAAGAAATATCGGAAAGAAAATAAGTTTTGAATTAGCACCTGGTTATGCTTTCATTCTTGACACCCAGCGCAATGAGTGGAGTAAAAGTATAAATTTGAGTATAAAATTTGGATACATACTATATTAATATGCGTTTGATTAATCTTATATACGTACTTATAGCGATACAAATCATTCAAGGCTGCACATTACTCGGCTTCTATAAGTATGATTATACTGCACATACCAAAGTACGCGATAGTGAAGCAGGAATATCTATACCCAATGGAATCAAAAAAGCTAAAAGCCATATCACGCCAAGTATAAAATTCAGAGATGCGCTTAAAAATTATCGTGAAGACAGGCGCGCCTTCCCTTCAAGTATGTGGGAATTAAGCAACTCTGGCGAAGCTGCTGTAAGATCAATCCAGGAAATGCGTGCCGCAGGTTTTGATAATTTGGATGTTATATTCTTTAGTCCGGATTCAACGAAGATCTGGTTTAGCCATAAGCCTGTTTATAACCAAAAAATAGGAAGGACAAAAATAGAAGGATCGTATATAACCGGGATTTTTGTTTTCACTTATAGCGATTCATCTTTTCAGACCATGACGCGGTATGATCCGTAAGTATATAAATTATAAGGGTAACGTCATTCTAACTGATAATCGTCACTTGTTCTCTGAACGAACTCGGAAGGTGTAACTCCGAAGAGTTTCTTAAAGCACTCACGGAAGTATTTCAAATCGGTAAATCCTACCTCATATGTAACTTCGGCTATGGTAAGTTGATTTTGCTCGAGCAATTGTGCTGCACGCTTCAGGCGAATAACCCGAATGAATTCATTGGCAGATTGTCCGGTGAGCGCTTTAAGCTTACGGTATAGCTGCGTGCGACTCATCCCTACATCACGCCCCAAATCGTCAACAGCATAATCAGGATTGCTCATATTTTTCTCGATACTCTCCAGTGCCTGCTGCACAAATGTTTCATCGGCAGAAGTAAGCGTTACCCGCTTCGGCTCTATTGTGAGTACTCCGTTGTCCCGAAACATCTTGCGCATGAGTTCACGCATACGCATCAGGTTGCGAACTTTCAGTTGAAGTACTTTGGGATTGAATGGCTTTGTTATATAGTCATCGGCACCAGTCTCAAGTCCTTCTACTTTAAAGATTAGTGAAGTTCTTGCCGTTAACAGAATTACGGGTATATGTGAAGTCTTTACATTTGATTTCAGTTGGGTGCACAACGTTATACCATCCATCACCGGCATCATCACATCGCTGATCACCAGGTCCGGCATTTCTTCCAAGGCTATATCCAGCCCTTCTTTTCCTTCTGATGCCTGCAGAACTATATAGGTTCCGTCAAAGATGGATCTGATATAGGTACGTACTTCATCATTGTCTTCTACCACCAACAACTTCGGAAGGTCTTTCAGATTTTCAGCAATGGGCTCGGTATCTTTCCCGGGTATAAATAAAGGCTGTGGTGTGAGTACCGGATAACGATCCATACTCTCAATATCTTTTGACACCGACAGCAACTCGGCTGCATCGAAGTGCGCAGATCCTTTAGGTAACGTTATTACAAACCGTGTAAATGAATTCTCTTCACTTTGCACCATCAATTTTCCGTGATGCATATCCACCAGGCTCTTCGCCAATGCGAGACCTATACCGGTACCAGTGTTATGCTTATCTTCATCGTAACTGAAGAATGTTTGAAATATACTATCAAAATGTTCGCGTTTGATTCCTTTACCGTTGTCTTCTACCGTAACGGAAATCTCATCCTGTCCTTCCACGATTTGCATGGTGATTTTCCCTCCTTCCGGAGTATGCTTAAAGGCATTTGAAAGAAGATTGAACATGATCTTTTCGAACTGGTCGCGATCAAACCATGCTTTGATAATATTGGATGAAGCATATAGAAAAAAATCAATTCGCATCTGCTCTGCCAGTGTATCAAACGAAAGTTTAACTTCTTTAATGAATTTGACAATGTTACCTTCTGATACTTCAAGTTTCAGATTACCGGATTCTGCTTTACGAAAATCCAACAACTGGTTGACCAGGCGCAACAAGCGTTGTGCATTGTTATTTATATTCAATAGCTGGTCGCGTGTTTCTTTCCCACCCTCACCTTTATCCAGTAAACTTTGTGATGGACCAAGAATGAGTGTAAGCGGTGTACGGAACTCATGCGATATATTGGTAAAGAACTGCAACTTGGCATAGTTAAGCTGCTCCATGTTTTCACGCTGTAACCGTTCGAGCCGGAGATCATGTCTAAAGTTCGCCCGCATCAAAACGAGTGTGCGGAAGAGGTGCAACATTCCCAATGCCAAAACAAAGTATATAACTCTTGCCCACATGGTTTTCCACCATGGAGGATTGATTACAACCGTTACGCTGCTTACGTTTCCATCCCACACACCTTCGCTGTTGGCTGCCCTTACTTTAAATGTATACTTGCCTTCGTTCAGGTTGGTATAGCTTGCATAGCGCCTAGAAGCATCGGTGTAATTCCAGTCTTTATCAAAACCTTCCAGCATATAGGCGTACCGCGTTTTCTCTGGAGCGGCATAGTCGAGTGCCGTAAACTCAAATGATATAGAGTTTTGGCTATATTTCAAAGTAACCTGATCTATAGCTGACAAAGGTTTGTCGAGAATCACGCGTCCGTCAAATTCACTTCCGGTTGGAACAGACTTGTTGAAGATCAGGAAATCGTTGATCACAACTTTCGGAAAATTAGGATTGGTTACCACAGCATTTGGATCAATGATGTTAAATCCTTCTGATCCGCCAAATAGCAAGCGACCCTTTTCGTCTTTATAGCTTACGTTGTTATAAAAAAAGCCACCCCCTAAGCGATCATGATGATCGTAATGCTTTACAAACTTTGCATCCAAAGGATCTATCACGGTGAGTCCGTCCCAATGTGCTAACCAGAGTTTACCGGAATCATCTTCCAATATACTTACGATGACATCGCTGCTTGGTCCTTCTTCAATTTTATAGTATTTGAATAATTCTGTTCTTCGGTCAAAAGAGTTTAGTCCGCCTTCTGTCCCAATCCATAACAGCCCCGCATGGTCTTCATATATAGCATTGATAAAGTTGTTGGAAAGGTTTCCCTTGATGCTATCGTGTCTGTGGAATTGGCGAATGTCCAACGAGTCGCCTTTTGGTTTGATCTTATATAATCCGTTACCGCGCGTACCAACCCAAAGTGTGCCAGCAAGATCGGCGTGCATCACAACAAGAGGAGCTTCACGCAACAATGCATCGCTATAGGAATTTACCTTTCCTTCCGGTGTGACCTTGTAAAGTCCTCCACTCCACGTTCCAACCCATACGTTGCCTATATTATCCTCTGTCAGCGACATGATATAGTTACTATTAAAAGAAGGAGTAGAAAATGCAGCGTAATGTTCAAACTTCTTTACAAGCCCTGTGGAAGCTTCAACATCATCTTCGTGAAAACGATAAACACCTGCTCCAGCAGTGCCCAGCCATACATTGCCCCGTGTATCGGTATATATTGTCTGAATAAAATTCACAAAGTCATTGTCATCACGATCGATGATGCGGACACGTTGAAACTTTTCTCTTCTTAATTTATAGAGTCCTCCGCCAATGGTTGAAATCCAATACCCCTGATCGGTTGAACTTTGTAATCCGGTTATAATATTCTTACCTGTATCAAAGGAAGCTGTTTTGAAAGACTGAAAGTCTTTCGAGTAGCTATCAAATTTATTGAGACCTTTTTTCGTACCCACCCAAAACACGCCACTGCGATCCAGGTATAGGGCAGTTACTGTACCGTGCGAAAGGTTTACACGCTGATCAAAATCATCCAGAAATTTTGTAAATATATTTGTAGCGGGATCGAAAAAACTGAGCCCTTTCTCAGAACCTGTGATTATATAGGGACGCGTTCCTTTCACAGCATACATCGAGCGGATAAAACTAAAGCTGCTGGGTTTATCCGGAACCTGGTAATTCGTGATCACACCGTCCTGCAACTTCTTTAATCCGCGAATCGTACAGAACCATATCGCAGGCTTTCCGTTAGCGGGAAGCTCACATATCTTGTAAATATAATTATGATGATATTGGTTTGCAGGATCAAGTGTATATCTATAGGTTTTAAATTTATAGGATGCACCATCCTTTGAAACTTTTTGCAAACCATTTGCTGTGGCGATCCATAGTTCCTTTAAAGAAGAAAGAAAAATATCGGTAACTATATTTTGGGCAAGCGAAGTGGTGTCATTGGGAGTAGAAAAAAAAGATGTGAAGTTTTTATTTTCGGAGTCGAATACATTTAGTCCGTTCTCTGTACCAACCCACAGTTCCCCATACTGATCTTCACCTATACAATTGACATTGTTGTGTGAAAGACTTTTCGCATCACCTTCGTGGTGACTGAACTGTGTAAATATATCTTTGTTTTTATCATAGCGGAATAGCCCCCCCATGTGTGTACCCACCCACAAGTATCCTTGCCTATCTTCGTAGATCGCGGAGATCTTGTTACTCTTTATTTTATTGGGAGCATTATCAGAATGGTATACAACGGTGGAGTAGCCATCATAGCGGAGTAAGCCCGACCATGTGCCGATCCACAAAAAACCTTCGCGATCCTGGAGGATACAATTGATTGAACTTTGAGACAGTCCAAGCTTCTCGGGAAGCTGATCGAAGATGATTTCTTTTTCAGGAAGTCCGGACGGTTGGGCAGTAGCAAGTCTTACAAGAAAGAAAAGAATTACTACTGTCCAATATCGTCTCCGAACATCACACATGCTATATATTATCTTCCGAAATCATCCTGCACGCGCACGATGTCATCTTCATCGGAAGGATGATTTGCATCGGTATGTTGCCAGATCTCGGAGATCATTCCCCATCCTTTTAAACCTACCAGCCTATGACGTTGTCCGCAATTCAACCGGATTATTTCTCCGATCTCAAGCGAGCGAAGTTCACCTTCTTTATCGGTCTCGCTGGTAATAACGCCAGCTTCTCCTGCTACAAGTTTCCAGATCTCTGCACGTCTGTGATGATATTGCCACGACAAACGCTTGTCGGGTTGTACCATTAAAATTTTAGGACTGAGCTTTTCGCTGATCTTCAGATCATTTACTTCGATGCCAGGAAAAAAATGACTGGCGAATTTCCGTGCCTGTGTTTCATCAATAACAAAGAAGCCTCCCCAAGGGCGTTCAAAATCCTTTGCCACTACCTTTAATCCCAATTGATCCAGGTAGGATTGCACGGTGTTGAAAATCTGTTGCTTTGAGTCTGTGTTTGAAAAAGTTACCATGTGGGTTATTTAAAACATTAGATGTAATCAGCCGGAAATATCGGCAATCGAAAATTAATTTCGTACTGCATCTTTTGTTTTCATATAATCTTCATTTCAACAAAGGCTTACCGGGCAGATACATATTCTGAATGTCGCCTTCGAAAAGCGAATACTTGTCTTCAAAAAAAGTGACAAAATCTTTGGCGGAAGCATGGCCGGTATAGGGAGCATAGTGATGCTTGTCGCTCGCATTGCGCCATACCATAAAATATGCAACCTGTATATCGCTGTTTGCTTTTAAGGGGTTGAGTATAACTTGCGTGAACCATTGCGAATTGGTCACTCCTTCCAACCCTGTTTCCGTAAGCGCAGCTACTTTATTTTTTTCTTTTGCAAGGGTAGATATAGTCCGCATCACGGTAACAAAGTCCTGCTGTTGCTCTGATATTGATTTCCGGTTCCAGGTAACGCCTACATCCATATAGTCATCGAGGCCTAACACGTCAACATAGTCATCACCCGGGTATGCATATAGATATGATTTCTGCGCATCTTCTAATTTCATTCGGCTTCTGTCGGGCGAGAATGCATAAATGATGTTATGGAGATTTTTCTTTTCACGCAGATACGTTACCGTAAATTTCCACAGCGCTATATAGTCCTTTTCAGAACACACACCCTTTCCCCACCAGAACCAACTGCCATTGTGTTCATGATAAGGACGGAATATAATTGGTATATCTATAGTTCCATCTTTGCAGTTCTTCAAAAATTCTGCGACAGCATCCAATTGTGTAAGGAAGTATGCATGTTCTTTTCCGCCCGGCAAGATCTCACTTACTGCCTGCACAGTATCCCATGCGTTACGTCTGGTAACAGGGTTATCAACATGCCATGATACCGTATTGATACCACCGCGTTTATATACATTCCGGATCCATTCATGCAGTTTATTCTGATAGGGACCATCGCTCTTTTTACCGAGATTGCCAATGTCCCATCCATGTATAGCAGGGTACTGACCACACACGTCTTTCACATCGGACCGGCCTTGTTGTCCTTTCCATCGAACGCCATAGGCGTCACTGTCCTGATGGCCGAAGAGAATTCCCTGGCTGGAGATTTTTTTTAAGTTTATATAAAGCGTTTTTGTTTGCTCCGTAGCGCGCTTGTCAATCAACTCTTGTGCTGACAGTAGCAACGAACCGGATACCAACGCCAAACAAATCAATATTACTTTCATAGCCCTAATTCTACTTTATTATAACAATTATACTAAAAAACAATGCTATAGCACCTCTATAGCATCGAAAAAGAAGCATCGCTAATTTAAAGCATGACTTCTGACTAATGTCAGGGAACTGTTAAACACTTTAATTTTTACTTGTTCATAACAGAGGTACGAACAGAAGGACTATCAATTTGGGATGACGTACATATCCGGTAATTCATTTTGCAATAATGCTTTTGGCTTATTGGTAAAGTCAACAAAATCAGAAGCATTTGAAGATGAAGGTACAGGAACAAAATAATTATCGCCTCCATTAACCCAAAACATAACAAAGGCTACTTCAATGTCATTTGCAGTAACAGCATTATATACATAGTTTGAAAACCATCCTGTTATGGGTGTAGTGGACGGTGTTATCTGGTAGCCAGTTTCAGACATCGCTGCAATTTTTGTTTTTTCAATTGCCAAATCGGATATGATTTTTAACTTTTTATTGGCGAGGTCAGATCCTGCTTGTCCTTTGCCTGCACTTAAGTCACCATAGTTATCCATACCCAAAATGTCAACATAATCGTCACCCGGATATCGGCTTAGATACTTATCCTTTGTATCATAACTATTATCTGGCGACATAGCATACAAAACATTGTGTACACCTTTTGTATTTTTCAAATAATCAACGGTAAAGCGATATGCTGTTTTATATTCATCGGCCGTACAAAACTCAGCACCCCACCAGAACCAACTGCCATCATACTCATGGAATGGTCTAAATATTACTGGAATCAATTCTCCGTTTGCTCCTTTCAGGTTGTTAAAAACAGATGCAACTTTATCTAATTTCTTTTTATACCATTCATGATTCGCTCCTCCTGGCAAAATACTTTTGAAGGCTTTTGCTTTCGCATCAGCAGTCATGTCAGATACATAAAATGATTCTTCCTTATAGGGTTCACGCAGGTGCCAGCAAAAAATATTTATCATCCCATTGTTATAGGCTTGCTTAACATTGTTGATGATCTTTTCTTCCTGTTGGAAAAACCAATTATCGCTTTGACCTGTATTATTCTTATCTGTAATAAACATAAAATCTGATCCTAATAAAGCAGGATCATTACCGGTTGTCTTTTTTATATCAGATATACCTCCGGTATTTTTATAGAATCCGTCAAACGCGTCTTGCTGGCCCACAGCAAAACTTGTTTTAGCCATTACTTTTAAATTATAGAACAAGGCGACTGTTTCCACTGTCGCATTTTTGTCCACCATATACGTTGCTACATTTTGCTTGGTTAGCGATGCTGGGTTTTCAGGTTGGGGCGTAACGTCAGCTTCCTTGTCTTTCGAACAAGCAAAATAAAAAAAAATTGGGATTACCCAAACCATAGCTAATTTGTTGTTCATCTTATAAAAAATAATTCAACATCTATATTTACAAAATCTATACTCTCTATTCACATAAATAATTTGACTTCTTGCAACACCTGTTGATACAATCAAACACTTCAGGTGCGATAATATGTTTAAAGATACATGCAATGAATCTCAAATTCTCTGTCAATAGTGCTATATATAGAGTGAGAAAGATAACTATATGTATAAACCTGCAGAACATAGTCCTGCAGGTTTATGGTAATCTATTTTACCAAGATCACGTCATCTATATAGAAGGTTTCATCCTGATCATCCGGCCCCTGAATTCTCCATCCAATCTGGTTCCAGGCTGTAGTATTATTTTCACCAAAAATTTTCAAACTGCTCACCTGAAGTTTATAGTACGTCCATACGTTGGCGGGCACAGTAATTTTCTTAAAATCATCAAATGTATTGAAGGTTCCTGGCTGGGCCGAAGACCATACGTAAAGCGTATAGTCTTTTGATGCACCTTTCAACCAGAACGACAGATATTTATAACCGTCATTCGATATATTATCCCAACCAAATCCATCCTGACTCCAGTTACCTTTAGCATATCCCAAAGACAAAGAAGCGGTTCCTGACTTAAACTGCGTTGTACTAATAGATGAAGGACCCCATGATGCATTTTGGAAAGCATTACCCGAAGGATTTATACCATAATCATCTGTAAATAATTGCACAGCATTATCTATAGCTACAAATGATTGTGTAGTAGGCGCAGGGCCAGCAGCATTCGTAATGGTTAAGGTAGATTCATAGAAACCCGGATCAGCTTGTGGAAATTTTACCGTGAGTGTTGTCGCGCTTTTATTAACGACTTCAAGCTCTGTAGTCGTCCCGGTAAAAGTAACTTTCGTTACATCGTCCAGGTTTTTACCCGTCAGTATAATTTCAGTATCCTTCTTGAAGTTATAGTCTGACACTTCATTTATAGTTGCCAATCCTAAAACCGTAAATGGCACTGTAAATGTTTGACCCGAAGCATTCTCAAAAATGATATTCTGTTGGCCGGGCACAGCATCAACCGGTACTCTGAAAAGAATGGCCCCGTCAGTGTTAAATGTCGAAGTAAAGTTGGTGGGAACACTTCCATTTTCAAATGTAATTTTCTTGATGTCTTTTAAGCCTGCGCCCGTGACAGTCAAGAGAGATCTAGCAGCCGCAGACTCTGGTGAGATCTGCGCAACAGATGGAGAGACTTCATCGTCTTTACAGGAGGTTAAGTACAATGCTCCTGCAAACAACACCATCTTGAATATTATATTCAGATAATTTTTCATAGTTGATATTTTAACTTTCGAGAAAGGTTTATTGATAATATGGAACAGCAGGCTCTCTTAGCATAGGGCTAGCTGATAAATCTGTTTGCGGAATAGGCAGGAACATTTGATCAGGAGAACTTAACATGATTTTTTCACTTTGAAGTTTACCATTGAAGTCATACGAGCCTCTCTCTTGTTTGCTTATTATCTCCCTGGCCTTATCAAATCCCTGCCGCTGAATGTCAAACCAGTAGTCGCCTTCAAAGGCAAACTCATGTCGGCGTTCCGTTAATATATCATCTTTGGTTATTGATGTTAAATCTGGTAAGCCAGCTCTCTTTCTTACATCGTTTATAGCTTTTAATGCAGCGTCATCACTGGTAGACGCATCATTACCCAGAATTGCCTCTGCATATATCAATTCAACATCTGCGTATCTGAGTATATATGTGCAGATGTCGGTCGAAGTCCCATTTACATTCTCCCCGTTAGAACCTGGGCCAACAACATATTTCATGGCATTTGCACGTGAACCATTTTTTGTTTTGAAGGCGTCATCACCACCTACAGATGTAGTATCATAGGTATATCCGTTAGGGAAATTTATATTGGTCCAATCCTTTCTAAAGAATCCGTGCTGCATGATTGACCAGTCTTTTCTTTTATCCAACGGATCGTATGATTCTATCAGATCTATAGTAGGAATTACAGATCCGTAACCTGCACCCGTTGTGGGTTTCAACAAAGCTTGCGTTCCACAGTAAGCTTGAATTGGATTTCCAATTGAATATCCTCCCGCAGCGGCCCATTGCCATGCAAATAATGATTCAACATTATTGTTTGCCTTTGAACTCGTAAACATTTCATAGTAGTCTGGGTAGAGTGAATATTTTTTAGAATCAACTACTAACGCGGCTTTGATTTTAGCATTTGCGTAATCTCCCATATACAGGTAAACCTTAGCCATCATACCAGACGCTGAGAGATTTGTAACTCTCCCTTTCTGACTAGCTTCACTTGCTAAGTTCGCTTCTGCATACTGTAAATCTTCCAATACATATCGTAATACATCAGACTGTAGATAACGAGGTGAATTAAATACACCTGAAGAAGCAAAAGCAACAGGGTCGTCAACAATAGGTACAGCACCAAAGGCTCTGGCAAGAAAGAAAAAAGCAACCCCTCTCATAAATCTCGCTTCGGCTATACCCTGTATCAGATAAGCCGGATCAGACACGTTTGCCTTCTTCTGCTCAAGTGTTTGAATTAATGAACTTGAAGCTCCAACAACAGAATATAGTGAAGCCCAGCTAGAAGCAACCAAAACATCACTACTTGTAAACGTGAACTTATTATATACTAAACCTCCATAATTTGGATCGTTAGCAGTGAGCATATTACCGCCGAGTGCCTCACCTATAGCATGGAAAGCTTTATCCTGATAGTCATACCAAACCTTATTATACAGTAAGCCCGTGGCACCATTTACTTCTATAGCCGAATTATAATAATTTTCTTCTGTCGGATTATTCTGTGAGGGTCTCTCCAGGAAAGACTCGTCACAAGATGTTACCACAAAGAATAGTGATAACGTTAATATATATATGTACTTCATTTTTTTATATTTAAAATGTTCCTTAGAATACAAAGTTACCTCCGATGGTAAATGTTCTCGGGTTTGGATAATGCCCATCATCAATGTTCATATTGAACACGTTATTGTTATAAGCACCAATCTCAGGATCATATCCTGAATACTTTGTAAATGTTTTCAGATTTTGCGCAGATATATAAACGCGTGCGGATGTAAACTTGGTCTTGCTTAAAAGAGTGCCCGGGATATTATATCCTAAACTTACATTCTGAATTCTCAGATAAGAACCGCTTTCTACATATCTGTCGGATAACCTTCTATTGTTGTCGTTCCATTGATTGTAGCGAGGAATACTTGCATCCGGATTTTCGGCAGTATATCTGTTCAACACATCAGTCGACTGGTTCAAATAAGAATTATAAAGACCTTCTGTAAGACGTTTTGTGTAATTCAGGATTTTAGCGCCATAGCTTCCCGTAATTAGTATAGACAGATCAAAATTTTTGTAGTTTACCGTATTAGTCATTCCATAGGTAAACTTTGGAATAGGGCTACCTATATTTGTTAAATCAAGGGAATTAATTAGACCGTCTCCGTTCACATCCTTAAAACGAATATCGCCTAAGTATATACCTTGTGGACCTACCGCTAATTGATTATTGCTGTTTGCCAAACCAAATGCATCTAACTCTCCTTGTGTGCGGAATAGTCCATCTGTTTTTAAACCATAAAACGAACCGACTGCCTGCCCCGAAGGAGAATTCGTTACCTGAATTGCATTGCCGTATTCCCTGTATGCCGGTTGTGGTACACCACCATTATCGTTCAAAACGTTTTTATAATGTGTGAATATGAAATTGGTTTTCCATGTAAGATTACCTTTTGTAATGTTGTTCGTAGTTAAAGATATATCTATACCGGTATTCGTCATTTTACCTGCATTTGTAACCGGAGGCTGTACAGGGTTATATGTATTGCCAGAATTAAGACCACTATATACAGGAAGTTTAGCCTGCACCAGCATTTTAGTAGATACCTTTTGATATACATCTACACTCAGGTCAATAATGCCATTTAGCACAGTGGCATCAATTCCCACATTTTTAGTCACTACAGACTCCCATTGCAAATCGGGGTTACCCACATTGAAGTTCTGAGCACCGTTTCCAAACGGACTGATTGCAACTAGTGATACGTTCGTTGCATAAGCGTTATTCTGATTGGCTGTATTAGAGTTACCAACGGATCCTATCCCCGCTCTTAATTTTAAATAATTAATAACTGAAATATTTTTAATAAACTCTTCTTCAGAAAGTGTCCATCCTGCAGACACTGCCGAGAATACCCCCCATTTTTTGTTAGGACCAAAAGAAGAAGAACCATCTCTTCGGATAGAACCCGAGAGAGAATATTTGCTATTGAATGAATATAGTGCTCTTGCAAAATATGATTCATATGCAGTAAGATATTTACCTCCGCTTATAGTTTGATTGGTGGCGGAACCAGCATTTATAGACTGCAAATTATTTGTAAGATTCTGCCTTGATGTAGTAATCTGGTCAAAATTGCTTAGGGTCGATTCATGACCAACTACCACATTTACATAATGCTTGCCAAATGTTCTATCAAAAGTCAGGTAGTTTTTTAAAGCCCAAAACAATGCTGTTGTTCTGTCTTCAACTAATTTGCTTGGCGATAATATAGTTTCCCCTGTTGTTGTATTCTGTACGAGCGGCTGAAATGCAGAATTTTGACCAACGTTAAAATCATAATTTATTTCATTTCTAAATGTAAATGACTTCAGGAAATTAATGTCAGCGTATAGTGCGCCAAATGCTTTATACTGTATCGCTTTAACATTTCGCATGGTAGCCATCGCTACCGGATTGTTGGCATTACCAAAATTACTCCCCCCTATATTTGATACTGAAGCGAATTGTCCATCCAGCCCTCTTACAGGCGCTGCGGGACTATTATAAACTGCCAAACTAATAACGGCATCCGATCCATCGGTTAATGTAATTTTCTGATTTGATTTTGAAACATTAAGATTAATACCGGTTTTAAGCCAGGGCTTTACCTGCTGATCTATACCGAGTTTTATATTAAACCGTTCGAAGTCAGAGCCAATTACAATCCCTTCATTCTTATAATAATTAAAGGAAGTATAGTATGTGGTTTTGTCTTTGCCGCCTGAAAAAGACAACTGATGATTTTGAATTGATCCTTGTTGAAAAATTTCGTCTTGCCAATCTGTTCCTTGTCCAAGAACAGCAGGATTTTTAAATTCAGCTAATGTATCCAAAGTGCTACCTGCAGCTCTGATTTCGGGTACCAGTGAGTTTTGATAGCCAGCATACTGCTTCAAATCCATTAAACTTAGTTTTTTCCTTAGGTCCTGTACCCCATAGTATACATCGTATGTAATTTTGGGTTCACCGGCCTTGCCAGACTTTGTTTTAATTAAAACCACTCCATTGGCACCCCTTGCACCATATATAGCTTGCGCTGATGCATCTTTTAATACATCTATAGATTCAATGTCATTTGGATTAATGGCTGCTAGTGGACTCTGTACATTTTGTCCTGCCATTCCTCCGAGCTGATCTTGAGATATACTGCTTCTGCTCCCATTTAAGATCACGCCATCCACTACATATAGGGGCTGATTGCCATTAACAGAAGTAATTCCTCTTACATTTATGGAAATGCCTCCTCCGGGTTGACCTCCATTACTGGTTACTGTTACGCCAGCGAGCTTGCCTTGTATAGCCTGATCTATACCTGCAACCGGTAAGTTCTTAATATCTTTTTCAGATACGGAAGATATGGATGATGTGATGTCCGTCTTTTTAACAGAGCCATAACCAATTACTACGACTTCATTCAAAGTAGATACATCTTCTTCCAGCACAACATTGATCTCTGTTTGATTGGCTATAGAAACTTCCTGTTGCTTGTATCCGATAAAACTGAATTGAAGTATGCTACTCTGCGAAGCGTCAATCGTATACTCACCGTTTGCATTCGTAACGGTACCGATCGTTGTTCCCTTGATCAAAATATTGACCCCTGGCATCGACTGACCTCCTGCGTCTTTAACTACTCCGCTCACGGTGTTGGTCTGTGCGTATGCAAGCTGCCCCAGCAGGAAGAAGCTTGCCAGCAACCAGCTGAGCCGGATCACATTACCTGGTAATGATTTTCTTTTCATAAAGGTGTTATTAGGTTATAGAAAAATTTTCAAGAGCGTAAACAGAATGATCAGTACTATCAGTCCGAAAAATGCTTCGAGGAAAAAGAGTACTCTGACTTTGCGCAGGTCCTTTTCGGCAGATCTTTTCTGGATGAGTAATACTTTGGCAATCCAGTTCAACATGAACTCTTGTAGGTTAAATCGGGATGAAAGTTGAGGGTTAAATGGGGATCAAAGGGGTGGTAAATCTTCCAAAAACGCAGGACAAACGTTTCCAAATCAGCGCCATACGCTAACGTGTGCGGAAAATCATAAAATTGGTGGCTCTGAATCCTTTTCTGAGATTCTTAAAACTTAAGAAGATAAAAGAGACTATTTTTGCGGTACCAATAGAGGTTCGCCTTCCTGCTTCATCCCGGAAACCGAGGATAATCTCATTGAAACATTAAAAATTATTCAGCAATGCAAATCACTAAAAACAAAGTAGCTGCGATCCACTACACACTTCGCGACAATGAAGGAAACATTATCGATACCAGTGATGGTCGTGATCCTCTAAATTATCTGCACGGTGCAGGAAATCTGATAGCCGGAATGGAAGAAGGATTGGAAGGAAAAAGCAAAGGCGATAAACTTCAATTGAAAATCGAGCCAGCTAAAGGATATGGAGAAAAAGATCCTGCCATGATTCAGGAAGTGCCACGTTCTGCGTTTGGCGACCAGGATGTACGCAAGGGCATGAAGTTCTCAACCAACCATGGCAATGTTGTTACGGTTACAGAGGTAGGTTTAGAATCTGTAACAGTGGATGCTAACCATGAATTGGCTGGCGTTGAACTTAACTTCGATGTTGAAATTGTAGATGTTCGTAATGCTACGAGTGATGAGATTTCTCATGGCCACGTGCATGGTGCAGGTGGACATCAACATTAATATATAGCTTTGACTTATGAACTGTGAGTTTCGAAAGAGGCTCACAGTTTTTTTTTGATCTATACTTTAGTCAAGGTGTAGTTCTTTACGCACCTTCTTGGTAAGCTTCATTTTTTTCAATTCGTAAGATTGACGGATATAGCTTTCCAGTTCTTTCGGTTTAAGCTTCTTGATATCGGTTAACGATACCCACTTGGCGCGTGCCATATAGGGAGCTGGTATGAATCCTTCCTGTGAAGCAAGCTCTTCAAAATCTTCATCAGGTACTTTAAATGAAATTCGGAGTGGACTTTCCATGGAGGAAACGCAAAACATTTTTCCTCCTATACTAAAACAAAGATCGCTTCCCCACTTAATATCTTCAGTCGCGGCAGGAAGAGAAAGACAAAATTTGCGCAGCACTTCGATATTCATGGTTATTGAGTTTATTACTCGTGGATCTCTCCGATAAAAATATAGGTGTATACACGTTGTGCATACACCTATATAACACCTGCTTCTTATTTATAATAAGTCACTTCAACTCTAAAGCGCGGATCTATAGCGCCCAGTCTGTCGAAGGCCGATTTCGAAATCTTGATAACTACTTTGTCGGTTAAAGCTGTATCCGGAAGTTTACCCATTACGCGTACAAATACTTCGCGGTTATTCAATTCGTTTCTTACTTTCAGAATTGTTCCTACCGGAGCCGTGCGATGCAGTGCGAGATACTTTCTGTTTCCATCCGTTCCTTCAATCAACTCGGCTATACCTTTCTCTAAAATCTCATCACCATTCTTTACAGACTCGGAGATGCGTATAGTTTCGGTTGTTGGATTTCTTACAGGCTCTTTCACAGGAGCATCATTCTTCACAGGAGGCGGATCGTTCTTAACCGGTGGTGTAGTAGTATTAGTAGTGGTCGTCTGGCGTGCAGTAACAACAGGTTGTTGCGTTGTTACCGAAGTATCTCTTCTCACCGGGGAAGTACCTTGCGCAGGCTGCTTCACGTTAATAGTCTGCCCAATATCAAGTTCATTACTCTGCAGATTGTTCCACTCTTTTAGTTGCTGAACCGTGATATCATATTTATTCGCGATGGAGTAAAGCGTTTCTTTCGGTTCCACGGTATGTGTACCGGCTGCATTTGTAACCGCCGGAGTTGATGTGGTCGTGGACTGATTCGCAGATGTACTCGCAGTATTTCTTTTTTTGATCACGATCTCCTGTCCAATAGTAAGGGAGTTGTCCGCGAGATTATTCCACTGTCGGATATCATCTACCGAAACACCGTATGCTTTTGAAATGGAGAACATCGTTTCTTTAGCAGCCACTACGTGAATAATTCCTCCGGTAGTTTTAGCAACAGTGTTCGATGCAGTACTCTTCGCCGTATAGGGCACTTTAAGAATTTGTCCAATAGACAAACCTGTGCTTGCCGCTGGATTGTATTGGACAATAGCGTCCACGGTTGTGCCATAGCGCTTCGAAATACCATATAGCGTTTCCTTCTCGCCTACCTGGTGAACAACAAAGATTTTTCCATTTACAGTTTCAATGCCCAGTGAGTCCTGAGCGTGCGGCTGAAAAAATAAAGCACCCGCGTATATCAATACATTCATCATAAAAAATAACTTATCAGCTCACGTTTATTCTTCACGAAAATTACGCATCCTGAGAGGATGAAAAAAGTATCCTGGCCGATTCCTTTTAAGGACTCATCCAGTTTTTCATGCAGCAGTGTCTCTCCTGCATGTGACAATACTAACAAATAATTCGCCAGATCATTTTCCTTCGTGTAATACGAGATAAAAATCTTTGAATCATGCTCCAAGTACTCCAACGCAACAACCGGCATTAAATTTAGTCTGCTCTCTAAAAATGTTTTAACCGTATTGAAATGTGCAGTTCCTTCATAGTAAAGTGACGGCTTCAAAAACGGATCGGCTAATTTTACAAATGATGGCTGCTGGGCAGATTGAGCTAACGGAATCTCTTTCCCTGAAAGTAAATCAAGCACCACATCCTTCGTTCCCATTTTCGTGGAGATACCCAGTACATTACTGCCTTCGATCGATGAGATCGAAAAATCATTATTCCACCAAAGCAATTTCAAATCACTTGCCGTGTAAGCAAGAATTCCTTTCTTATCAGGATTGCTCGTATCGAGATAAATCGTAAAGAGAATGATGCCGTGCGCTGCCGCGTTGAGGTTAATCCACCAGGATTCCTCCAACATCACATCTTTCCAGCGAAATGTATCCTGCACATATTGCCATGCCGAAAACATAACCTGACGTTGCTCGTGGTTACGAACTTCTATCAGCATCGTTTCTTCTTCCGGCAACACCACTGTATTCCAGATGATGCCGTTGAAGGTATGCGAAAATTTATGTTTCAGTTTTTGTATCAACTTCTTTAGTTAGTGAACATTCTAAATCGCAAGGTTTTTCAAAATGCCCTGGTTATTTTAGTGCAAGTATAAAAAGATTGATCTTTGGATCGGAAAATAAATTCATGAAGAGCCTGCCCGTATTCCTGCTTTGCTTTATCATGCTTTCTGTTTCGGCTTTTGCCCAGAAGAAAGTGATGATAATGGAGATCAAAAATGAAATTGATCCCCGCATGACGCGCTACGTTGAACTCGCCCTGAAGCATGCTGAGGAAACAAAAGCAGACATTGTCGTTATCGAGATGGACACCTACGGTGGTGTGCTCACCGATGCGAAAGATATCGTTGACAAAATCATGGCGTTTAAAAATCCGGTTTGGGTATTCATCAACTCAGATGCTGCTTCTGCAGGAGCATTGATCTCCATTGCGTGTGATAGTATCTATATGTCACCGGCCGCGAGCATTGGCGCTGCTACCGTTGTGGACGGCAGTGGTGGCAAGGCTCCTGATAAATATCAATCCTATATGCGCTCGATCATGCGCGCTACCGCGGAAGAAAATAAACGCGACCCGCGTATCGCTGAAGGTATGGTAGACGAAAGCGTTGTACTCGACAGTATAAAGAAAGAAGGACAGATCATCACTTTTTCAACATCGGAAGCGATCAAATATGGTTACTGCGAAGCAAAAGTTGAGTCGGTAGAAGAGATCCTTACACGGAATAAAATTACAGGGTATACCATCGACCGTTATGAACTTAGCGCTACTGATAAAGTTATCACCTTCTTTCTGAACCCTTTCATCAGTGGACTTCTCATTCTTGTAATCATCGCGGGTATATATTTTGAAATGCAAGCGCCAGGCATTGGCTTTGCGGGAGCCGCTGCTCTTGTCGCCCTGATCCTATACCTCGTACCATACTACCTAAATGGCTTGGCTGAGCATTGGGAAATCATCGCGCTCTTTGTCGGGCTCGGATTAATTGCAGTCGAAGTATTTATACTTCCCGGCTTTGGTGTTGCAGGCGTTGCCGGCATTACACTTATTATCGGATCGCTCGTGCTGATCATGATCAACAATGACGCTTTCGATTTTGAGTTCGTGCACATGAACGATATACTGCTTGCTCTCACTGCTGCTATAGGAGGAATACTCGGAGGTACGGTGCTCTTGTTTGTTGGAGGAGCGAAACTCGTCAACACGCGGATGTACAAACGCGTTGCATTAACCGATACACAGGATAGTTCGCAAGGATTTACCGCCAGCTTCAAAGAACCGATGAAGGGAAAGCAAGGTATAGCACATACTGTATTACGCCCTAGCGGGAAAGTCATGATCAACGACAAACTCCATGATGCTTTTACCCGTGGAGAGTATATAGAAAGAGGTGAAGCGATTGAAGTGGTCGATGATGAAACTACATCTTTAAAAGTAAAAAGAATATCTGCATGAGAATTTTAGGAGTGATACCAGCTCGTTATGCCTCCACACGTTTCCCCGCGAAACCATTGGTAGACATCGCTGGTAAGTCGATGATACAACGGGTATACGAGCAGGTAAAAAAAGCATCGGGCATTTCAGCCGTTGTCGTTGCAACCGACAATACTATAATTTTTGATCACGTTAAGAATTTTGGTGGAGATGTATGCATGACGAAGGAGAGTCATGTGAGTGGAACCGACCGTTGTTTCGAAGCTTTATCAATCCAGAAAGATATATATGATTACGTGATCAACATCCAAGGCGATGAGCCTTTTATACAGCCATCACAAATTGAACTGCTCGCATCACGACTCGACGGTAAAACCGAAATTGCCACGCTCATTAAAGCCATTGACAATGCGACACAACTGTTCAATCCGAATCTTGTAAAAGTTGTGATCAGCAAACTGAATGAAGCATTATACTTTAGTCGCGCTACCATTCCGCATCTTCGAAATATACCGGAGGCAGAGTGGCTGACGAAGCATACATTCTACAAACACATTGGCATGTATGCCTATCGCGCAGATATACTCCAACAGCTTACCATACTCCCGGTTTCTTCATTGGAGAAAGCAGAGTCATTGGAGCAATTGCGCTGGCTGGAGAATGGATTTAAAATTATGGTTGCCGAAACCACGGAGGAGACAGTAGGGATTGATACACCGGAAGATCTTAAACATGCCCTTAATCTCATAACCTCACATGAATTGTAAAAACTGTGACGCTGCTGTAGCAGGAACGTTTTGTTCTGCCTGCGGACAGAAATCTGATACGCATCGTATCACAATCCCTCATCTTTCGCATGAACTTATTCATGCGGTTACTCATGCCGACAAAGGATTTTTTCTATTGATGAAAGACCTGGTTGCAAAACCTGGCGCAGTGGCATTGCAGTATATAGAAGGTAAACGGAAGAAGTATTTTAACCCGCTTAGTTTTATAGTTATCACGACAGCATTCTCAGCCTATATCGGTTACAAAAGTGGCTACTTTGAAGCGCTGACGTATCAGAATTCTGCGAAGCAACCTCCTCTTCCCTATTATCGGGAGAGTATGCAATTTATGGTCGAGCATGGAAAAATGCTCGGTCTTATATTAATTCTGCCGCTGCTTGCCTTCTTTGCCTGGATCTTCTTTAAGCGCTCGCAGTATAATTTTGCTGAAAGCTTTGTACTTCATTCATTTGTGATTGGCCAAACCAACATTCTGCGGGTTATAATATTTATACCTGCTTTTCTGATTGCACCGCACACCATCGGCATGAATGAGATGATCTTCTCGCTGGTATTTCAACTATACCTCATCATTGCTTATAAACAATTTTACAAGGGAAATCTCGCGCTGGTTATTTTCAAATCGTTGTTAATACGAATACTCTTTATTGTATTCTATTGGGTTTTGATCTGGGCATTTGTTGCTACGATGCGTACGATAACAGCATAGCTATATATCTACCGCGTTACTCCCATCACGACACGCAGCGAATTGTAATCCGAGTCCGATGCTTTTACGAAGCCTTCGGTGCCGTATAGTTCGAGTAGAGTTTGTTTCCCTTTCGCCTCGGTGGCCAGTTTCACCAATGCAACGTATAGCTTTCGCGCGGCTTCCGGATCAAAGTTCTTAGAGAACACGATTGGATCATTTGGGATAGCATCCGTCTTTACAAGTGTAATCACTTTCTGCTCTACATCCGGATATTTATCCTTGATGCGAACACGGGCATCGCGTAACGTTCCGTCTGTTGCCGGTGGCGAATAAAATGCTGCACCCGCATCTACCTTCCCTTCGTATACCAGCTTCACGACTTCATCATGTTTCTTGGCGAAGATCTCTTTGGAGGGTTTCACATTATTTTTCTCCAGCATTTTTTTAGGGTATAGATATCCAGATGTTGAAAGTTCATCCGTATAGGCAATTGATTTTCCCTGCAGATCTTTAATAGTCTTTATACCTGAAGAGGCACGCGTCAGAATCTGTCCATAATATACTGAATGGCCAAACCTTACAGTACGAAGTTTAACTACTGCGCCATGCTTCTTGTTGGCAAGTATATAACTCTGGCTGCTCATAATAGCAAAGCATGAACCATCCGCGCCAAAGTAATCAACCATTTCATCGTACGAAGAAGGTATAACCATCTTGATAGAAAGGCCTGTCTCTTTTTCCAGGAAGTCTTTAATGAACGTTCCATTCTTGTTTAACAGCTCCGCAGATATAGATGGTGTCAGATAAAAATTAATGGTCTGCGACTGTTGTGCCTGTAGAGACACCACGCATAAACTGAAGAAGAGAACGAAGAAGTGTCGGGTTAGCGCGATGCGTATGGAGTTCTGTATACCGGGGAATAGCCAGCGGTAGTGTAAACTTTTCAGAGGGGTGGAATACATCTTTTTATGGGGTTGATTGTAAAGATAAAGAACTTGTGAAACGGCTGATCGTCAAATTCAACGAATAACATACACCAAGAGAACAGCCCCCATAACAGGTAAAGCGTCTGTCAGAGTCATTAACATTCAACGGGCCACACAATTACTGGGCGGTATGACTATTCTGTAAAACTCCTGTTGGGTATTAGCGATAATTTTATTTCTTTTCGAAGTTAATTATTAAATGCGAATGAAAAACTATTTCCTGCGGCTGTCGATCGTTATCGGTTATTGTGTTGTAATCTCTTCCTGCGGGAATAAAAAGGGTACAGAAGATCAACCCGTACGCGATAGTCTGTCGCTTCATTATACTGTTATCAGTACGTTACCGCACAATTCGGAAGCGTATACTCAGGGGTTAACCATCTATCAAAATAAGATTCTTGAAAGTACAGGCCAGAACAATCATTCCTGGATTGCAGAAGTAAATCCGGGTTCGGGGCAGCATGATAAAAAAGTAACATTACCGGGACAGTATTTTGGTGAAGGCATTACGGTTTTAAATGATAAGATTTATCACCTGACGTGGCAGAACAAAGTTGGATTTGTATACGATGCCAGCACGTACAAACAGCTTCGCGAATTCAAGTACGACACAGAAGGCTGGGGCATTACGCATGATAACAAAAACCTGATCATGAGTGATGGCAGTGAGAAACTATACTTTCTGGATACCACGAGCCTTAAGCCTGTAAAGACGATCACCGTGATGGATGGCGGAACGCGTGTAAAAAAACTAAACGAGCTTGAGTATATAAACGGGTATATATATGCGAATGTATATGAAACCAACTGGATTCTGAAGATCGATCCTGCCACCGGGAAAGTTGTCGGTCGCCTGGACTTTTCTCCGATTGGAAATGAAATCAGAAGTATGTATCCCAATACAGATGTACTAAACGGTATAGCGTACGATCCGAAATCAAAAGCACTTTTGCTTACCGGAAAGCTTTGGCCGAAGTCTTACCTGGTACGCTTACAGTAAACAGTAAGTGGAGAGACTCGCGCCCTGTGTGTTTTTGACTATATAGATTGGTTTGCCAGCGCAGACAGATTCTTTGATACTTTGATCTGGCGCTTATCCAGTTCGGTGTTGTTGATATCGAAGCGGAGTGTGCTGTTTTCCATCACTACAAAGCTGAAGCCTGCACCTTTTTTAAAGAGACCTTCGCGTTCACAGATAATAATAACAGGCTTACCCAGCAGGGATTTCAACACATCATCCAGCGCTCCACTCTTACCATCGGCAATATATAGTATATGTGGAAGCTCAATGGCGGTAACGTTATCCACCTGGCTTACCTTGACGATGCTTCCGTTCACAGTTTTACCATTTTGCTTTAAAAGCTCCTCAAATATTTTTGATTTCCCCAATACGGTTATCTGCATTTCACCATTCTGTACCGGCCATGAAGAATACTTCGCTATATTGATAACAAACAAGGAATATACGTGGTAGTTTGTAGTCTGTGCCTTAGCGGATGATGCAAACATCACCATGCAAAGGGCAATGGACAATCTGAGATACTTCATATCTTATTTCGTGAAATTGATCTGGTACGAAAGCTTAACTACATACTCGCGACTTCTTCCCGGTATTGGAGCATAGCCTCCATTATACGCTTGTGGTGTAGCAGGACGTTCATTCAGTATGTCGTACGCTCCTATACCGCCTGTAAGACCTGGAAGGATATTCTTATAGTTAAGAAACGCATTGGTAAGTATATAGGGATCCAACGCTGTACTGATTGCGTTGCCTTCATCATCTACGGTTGTGTAGGCATACCGCGTGCTTGCATAGATAAAGGTCGGGTTGATGGTAAGCCTTGAGGTTAAATTGAAATTGGTATTCAAGGTTACTTTGTGCGAAGGGAAACCAACATATTGTTTATTGGTTTGTGAAACATTGTAAACCTCCACCGAATTATTTTTGATTGCCTGGCTAAAGGAGTACGTCAGGTTTGCATACCATACTTTCTGGCGTATAGTATATACGAACTCAATTCCCTTGCTACCGCTCTTTTGGGAGTTCTCATACCATTCTTCGAAGGTCTCATTCTCTCCTTGCGATCCATAGATCATGAGGTTGCGTGTACTGATGCTAAACGCATTTATAGCGAGCAGCATTTCCGGTGTGAACTGATATCCCAGCTCGAGCTCAAACACATCAGATTTCTCGGGCTTTATTTTCCCGCCAAGGGCTATATTTATATTCTGCAGCGATGGCGCGCGAAATGCCTGGCTGTATAAAACCTTAAAGTGGAAGTTTTCTATTTTCTTGGTGAGCGCCAGGCGAGGTACGAAGGCTCCGCCATAGCGATTATTCTTCTCGTAACGAAAACCGATGGTAGCATTTGCCAGGCGGTGCTTGAACAATGCCTGTGCATAGAACGCATAATTTGAAAGTGTGAGTGAACGATCGCCAGTAAATGTGTTTAGAACTGTTTCGTAATCGCCATGATCGCTAAAATAAATAGCACCGAAATTTATACTTGCCTTACGGGAAGCTTCATATTGCCCATCTACTTGTGAATATATACGTGTCGCCTGCACCTCAAAATCAGGGCTTTCATTTTCTTTCGGGCCGTATGTCCAAGGGCGCTGCTGCATAAATTTTACCTGTGGAATCAGCTTGAGCTTATCGCTTACCTGCCAGGTATACCGCAGGTCTGTAAAAAGACTCTTAAAGGAAACGTTTACCGATGGATCGGATGTCTCAAAGGCATCGTACATCGCACGGAAAGAAAGGTCGTTATATTTTAATCCCAAATTTAAATTTATAGGATCTGCCTGCGATATATTTGACAAATTCTGATCGGTATAGTCTGAATTTCCATTGTAAGAATTCTGTATGGGATCGGTGTGATGCTTGTCATCGCTTACAATTCCAGATCCTTTAAAGGCTGAAAGATCCCAGGAGAATATATCTGACTTTTGAGCGGCCATAACACCGACATTCGTGCGACCTACTGCATCGGCATGAAAACCTCCTGTGCCATATACTATAACACCATCCAGGCTCTCGGCTGCTTTCGTAATGATATTGATTACTCCATATTCTGCGGAGCCACCATATATAGCGGAGCCTGGTCCACGGATAATCTCAATTCTTTCTACCGCATCGATTGGGAAGCGATTGCCAACAGCAACGGATTGGTATAGCAGGTCGTTGAAGGGTTGACCGTCGAGCATCACCAGTACTTTACCTTCATTCGCCCAACTGCCGCGAAGACCGATGCCCATTACAAATTGAAGATCCTGCATCACATCAAAACCGGGTACAAGACGAAGCACATCAATCATGTCGCGCGCGCCACTGTTTTGAATCTCCTCTGCCGTAATAATGCTGAGGATGCCGGGTGTTTCGCGAGACGAAAGTTTCTGCGATGAAACCGTTACGTTTTTGTTAAGGATTTTTTGCAGATCACTCTCCTGGGTGAAAGCATTAAGGTTGAGAAGTGAATCAAGATCTTGAGCTGGGAGATAAGAGCATGAAAAACTAAACAGAAGCACAGCGATGTACCTCCGTTGCATACAGGTAAAATTCATATAGGTTAGTATTCTCTTAAAAGGCCAAAATAGTTTACAGGGTTTGGCCTTCAATTCATTTACGCTTAAAAATCAACCACACAGTCCTTTCATCATCCCAAATTAAAACTATTTTTTTATATATGGAACGGAAAGGCCTATATATACCCAAAAAGAAAATCGGGTAACAACTTCTTAATGAAATTGCTACCCGAATAATGATATAGTACTTAACGTAACGGCTTATAATGCAGGGATAATCTTGCCTTTCGGATATTTAACATCGAATTTATAAACCACTTTCCGCGTCTCGTTTGGCTGCACAGTCATCTCCCAAATAAGTTTACCGGTTTCTTGAGTATAATTTGCATTGTTAAGTTCTGTAGCGGTGACTTCGATCTGACTATTTTGTGAAACCGGCACCTGATCTTCCACTATAATTTTTATAGCCTCTGTCTTCGCATTACGCACCGAGATCGCGTATGCATAACTATCCGATTGTTTAGAACCTATAGCTTTACGCGAACTGAAGTCTTTCAACTTCTCACGCTTTACAACAATCCGTTTATCCCTTCCCAGAGAGATGGAAAGTGTATCCTTAATGTTATTCGGATCGATGAACGTTTTCGTCACAAATGTACCTTCAAAAAAAACGTTGGCTTCTCCGGGCAGCAAGCTCAGTTCCTCCCAGCCAACAATGCGCGCCATTAAGAAAGCATCTGCGTCAAGCTTGGGCGCAACGGAGTATAGATAATCGGATTTTAACTCGTGCTTACGGATGTCTACCAACGTTGGTTTATTGGACGAACTTACGGTATAGGGCAAGGCTATATCAAATACCGTATTCAAGGAAGTTTGTACTGTGCTTACAAAATCAGCAGTTGTTTCAGCGGGAGGCTCCATGGCGTCTTCTTCTTTCTCCATGGCCATCGCGGGTGCCGCTGATCTCATTGCAACGCCACTTGCCTTACCTTTCAGCATCTTATATATAGGCTGATCAAAGTCGAGATACCACGCATATAGCTCCGGTTTTAATCCACCTTGATTGGGATTCGCTGTCGATAACTTCAGCTTTACGTTTTTCCATTCTTCACCAGTGCTCTGGTATACATTTGCTTTGTAATTCAGTTGCACCGGGCTTTTTGTATCCAGCGCCCGCAGATCGTATAGCGGCTGCCAACCTGCATTTGCCACTATATAATTTACATCCAGTTGAACCGTGGCAGGAGCATCAGCCGAGATGCTCACTACAATCTCACTTGTATTACGGGTATATAATTCGTTCTGTGCCTGAATCTGTTGTTGCACTTTGGTCAACCGTTCGTTTATTTTTTTTATCTTATCGTCATGCTTCATTCTGGCGATGACAATTTCGCCTAACCGCGTGCGATAAAAATCTGCCATGCCCTTTAACTCAGCAACGGTTAAATTTTGATTAGTGCCGCCTATCTTTTGATTACTCAAAAGCATTTGTTCTTCTTTATTCAATATCTCCTTCTGACTTTGTTCTATCAAAAGTTGTTTCTGGAAAAACTCTACAGAGTCTTTTAATATGTGAAGCGACTTCGGTGTATTCAATTCACTCAAATAGTTTTGCTGATGTGTAATGCCGAGTATTATAAAATTGCCTTTGCCTGCAACCTGTATACTTTGCTGATCAAGTTGAGAGGTGAGGCCTGTAATTATTAAATCAGTTTTACCCGCTTCCACCTGGGTTCTTACTTCACGTTCAATCTGCGCTCTGCTGAGAAATACAGTTACATGATTGATCTTGGAGTCAACAGTTTTTTGTTTTTGTGCTATTACCGGAAAACTCAATAACAGCAGAAAACATATCATCGCTTTATTCATATCAGGATTGATTTTTTAGTAAGATGTATGTGGGATCGTTTTTCCATAGGTGTAGTCCGATTTATTTATTCATACGTATTTCAGTGTATAATCTGACCACAAAAAGGAAAAATAAGCAGGAAATCGCTACTTTTCTATGCTACAAAGCTCATTTACCCGAACGGTGTATTTAAAGTTATCCAAATGTTTAAAAAATCGGGGCAGTCATTAAAAATTACGTTGATCTATTTAACAGTAGGCATCGCATGGATTTATGGTAGTACAATTCTATTGGACTCATACTTAAGTACAGCATCAGAGCAAAAGATGAGTTTTTTACAGGCGGTTGTTCGCCTCTCCTTCCTAATCTTTTCCGCCTTTCTACTATATATACTCATCAATAATTTAAGTATACGGCTTCATAAAAAGATATCCGATTATGAAAAGTTGTTTATGAAGAATCCCAATCCGATGTGGGTATATGACATTAATACACTTTCATTTTTAGCTGTAAACGAAGCCGCTATACGTGAGTATGGCTATACCGAAAAAGAGTTCCTAGCGCGTACGATTCGCGACATCAGACCTGCAGAAGATATACCCAAGCTGGAACAAGCTATCATGAATATCCCAAGAGGTATATATACTTCCGGTACGTGGCGACATGTTCGAAAAAGCGGTGAGATGATCTGGGTGGAGATCACATCATATGCTATGGATTGGAACGGGAAGAATGCTGAGTTGATCCTGTCGCACAATGTAACGGCACGTGTAAAATTTGAACAGCAACTTCATGAGTTGAATACTACCCTTGAGAATAAAATAAAGGAAAGAACACGTCAGCTGGATGATGCGAACCGTGACCTTGTAAGTACCAATGAAGAGCTTGTGACTACAAATGAAGAATTGCTTTCTACAAATGATCAGCTCTCTGCGGCTCAAGAAAAAATTCAGGAGCAGGCAGATGCGCTCGTAAGCCAAAGCCAGGAAAAACTACATAGTATACTCAGCACCTTAAAAGATATGGTGTGGTCTGCAAAATTTGTAGGGCAGAAAGAAATACAGATTGATTTTGTCAACAATGCAGCGGAAGAAATTTTCGGTTACTCGTCACGTGAGTTCTATGAAAACAACAAGCTGCTAAATGAAACCATGATCGATGATAATCCGGAAGCAACGATAGAGGATATGCATAAGCAACTGCTTAAAAAATCCTATACAGAAATTGAGCATCGAATTATCAGCAAGCAGCGAAAACAAAAGTGGGTTACCAGCAGAATTTGGATGACCAAAGACTATACCGGTATGCCTATACGACTGGATGGTATCATTACAGATATAACTTCCCGAAAGCAGGCCGAGCTTGAGTTGATCCGGCAGAAGGAAGCGTTGCAACGACTCATCGATAACTTACCACTTATCATTGTGCTGTTTGATATCAACGGAAGAATCAAATTCATCAATAAATATTGGGAGAGTACGTTGCAGCGCCCTATGAAAGACGTAGCCGACAAGTATATATTAAAAGAACTTTTTCCGGATGATCAACAACAGCAGGAAGCGATTGAGTTCATTAAGTTGCATGATGGCAGATGGCGTGACTTTAAAATCACCACTCCTTCCGGCAATATATTGGACATGAGCTGGTGCATGATTCAATTGTCTGATAATTCTATCATTGGTATAGGGCAGGACGTGAGCTTGCGTAAAAAGCAAGAGGAAGAACGAACCAGGATTCTTCAACAACTGGTGATGCACAATAATGATCTTCTTCAATTTTCATTTATAGCGTCTCACAACCTTCGTGGACCGGTGGCCACTATATTAGGTCTCGCGCAATTGATCAAATTACAGCCTATAGAAAATGAAGCACTCAATACATTATTGAATCACCTTTTTACTTCGGTAACAAAACTCAATGAAGTAATTCATGACTTAACAAAAATTCTTGAAATCCGAAGCGATCACTCACAGTCCAAGCAATGGCTCGATATAGGTGAACTCTTCAACACTATAAAAGAAACGCTTGCGCTGCAGCTAACAAGTCAGGACATTGAAATAATAACTGACTTCACTGCGTGCATACATTTTTTTTCAATTAAAAGTTACTTCTATAGCATCCTCTACAATCTTATCTCCAATGCTATAAAATACAGGTCCCCCGGCAGGAGCGCTGTTATTGAACTCAAAACTTTTCAAACCAGCACGCACGTTGGGTTTCTTGTACGCGATAATGGTATAGGAATAGATCTTGAACAATTCAGCAATAAGTTATTTACACTATACCAGCGCTTTCATCTGGAAGTAGAAGGTAAAGGACTCGGTCTTTACCTTGTGAAAACACAAATAAATGCGCTGAACGGAACGATTGATGTAACCAGCACGCCAGGAGAAGGCACCATGTTTACGGTTCGTTTCCCTATATCTTCGGTGGTATAAGATTAGGTATACTGATATTTCAGGAAGACCTATATATTTGTCCCTATCAATTTATTATGGACAAGATTTATTCACTCGCCTCTCTACAGAATTTTACATTGGATATTTTCAGGCACATCGGTTGCCCGGAAGAGGAAGCAACGCTTGCTACGGAGGTATTGCTCAATGCAGATTTACGTGGTATTGATTCTCATGGTATAGCACGTCTCTCTGGTTACGTGCGGCTGTGGGAGGCAAAGCGTGTGAATGCAAAACCAAACGTACGCATTGTGCACGAGTCGCCCAGCACGGCTGTAGTAGATGGTGATAGTGGATTAGGGTTGGTAGTAGCGCCCAAAGCTATGGATATCGCTATTGAAAAAGCGAAAATTGCTGGTACGGGTTGGGTTGCTGTTAAGAACTCCAATCACTTTGGCATTGCCGGGCATCATGCGATGATGGCCTTGCCTCACGATATGATTGGTATAGCGATGACTAATGCGAGTCCATTGGTAGCTCCTACCTTTTCAATTGAGCGATTACTCGGTACGAATCCTATAGCGGTTGCTATACCTGCCAATCAGCAACCTCCTTTTGTTGCCGACTTTGCTACTACTACTGCCGCGAATGGCAAGCTTGAAATCCTTCAACGAAAAAATCTGAATGCTCCTATAGGATGGATACAAACTAAAGATGGTAAACCCTCTACAGATCCGAATGAAGCCAAGAGTGGTGGTGCACTTATTCCTTTAGGAAGCGATCGCGAACATGGAAGTCATAAAGGATATTGTCTTGGAGCATGGGTCGATATATTCTCTGCTGTTCTCTCCGGTGCAAACTATGGCCCCTGGGTTCCGCCTTTTGTTGCATTCCTAAATCCTCCGAGCGATCCTGTCGGTGAAGGTATAGGTCACTTCTTCGGAGCAATGCGCGTTGATGCATTTCGTCCTGCTGATGAATTCAAACAGCATATGGATAACTGGATTAATCGTTTCCGTTCTGCTAAAACTATAGAAGGACAGGAACGTGTATTGATACCAGGTGATCCTGAAAGAGAAATGAGTGCACAACGATTAAAAGAAGGTATACCTCTTAATCATAAGGTTGTTGAAGACCTGCAACAACTGGGTGCTAAACTTGGTATAGCTTTCTAAAAGCCGGCTGTTACTCCAACACGTAATACAAGCGGGCTGTCATACGGAGTTATTTCGTTTACTCCGGCTGCTCTATAACTAAAATTGTAGAGTGCTATCGCATAGAATCCTGCACGCCTTCCAAGGGGTTGAAATATACCACCTCCGGCTAAAAAGCTATTATACTGTTTCCGTATACTCTCACTTGTTGTGATCGGAAACTCGTAATTCAAATACTCGTATTCAGCTTGTAAAAAAAAGGGACTATATATATTGTATCGTACAAAAGGACTTATGCCGTAATCATTCGTAGAAATCTTGGGAGTAACTTGCTTATAGCGGGTATAGCGATATTGTACCTGAACTCCTGCCGCCAACTTGGGAGTTATTTTATAGCCGATGAGTGGTGACACTGAAACGAAATCATTATAGCTTGAAAAGCTAAGCCCGAATCCACCGCCGGTAAAAATTCTTTCACGCAGCGTAGGTTCATCGCTCATTTCTTCTTCTCCCCATTGCGCCATGGCAAACGTACACAGCGACAAGGCAATCAAGGTTAATAGAGTCTTTTTCATGTTATGCAGACATTAGTCGGTTTATACTAAGACAGATAAAATAAGACTTCCCCCTATTGCAACGGGTATCAATACTTCAGTCTTTTTTCTCGACAATAAAGATGTCTTCCGTCTCTTTCTTCATCAGGTACTTCTCACGGGCAAACTTTTCGATTGATTCTTTATCCCCAAAAAGTTCATCTCTGTCTTTCTCCACCTCTTTGATTTTCTCTTCGTAATATTCTTTTTCATTCTCCAGTGAACGAAGCTTTGCTCCTAACTGAAATCGTGCGATCAGGTTATTAGGATCGAGCAGCAGCATCCAAAGAAAAAATACAATGGCTGTCAGAACATAAAAGTTACGAAACGGCTTTGGTAATTTATTCAGCATACGAGTTTAAAAAGTGATACTAAGATAGATAAAAAGTTATTGTTATTCGCAAGCCGGTATCGGGTGTGCAAGGTGTGATCTGACTTTTTTTAGAAACGAAAAAAGCCAGAGCGTGTTGCTCTGGCCTTCGTTATTGATACTATATAATTAGAATTTTCTTCCAGGGAAGTAAGCTACTTCTCCCAATTCTTCTTCAATGCGGATCAATTGATTGTATTTCGCCATCCGGTCAGAACGTGAAGCTGAACCCGTTTTGATTTGTCCTGTGTTAAGAGCGACAGCAAGATCAGCAATCGTGCTATCCTCTGTTTCACCTGAACGGTGAGACATAACGCTCTTATAAGAATTGCGTTTTGCAAGGTTAACAGCAGCGATGGTTTCAGTCAAAGAACCGATTTGATTTACTTTAACCAGGATAGAGTTTGCTACACCTTTATCTATACCATCTTGCAGACGATTAACGTTCGTTACAAACAAATCATCTCCTACAAGTTGAACCTTCTTACCGATCTTGTCAGTCTGACCTTTCCATCCAGTCCAGTCATCTTCTGCCATACCATCTTCAATAGAAATGATCGGATATTTAGCAGCCCATGTAGCCCAGTAGTCAACCATCTCCGCAGAGCTTAATTTCTTACCATCTGATTTTTTGAAAGTATATGTATTCGTTGCAGCATCGTAAAACTCCGAGCTCGCTGCATCAATCGCGATGAATATATCTTCGCCTGGCTTGAAGCCGGCTTTCTCAATTGCTTTTAATACAACTTCGATAGCTTCTTCATTCGACCTGATGTTAGGAGCGAAACCACCTTCGTCACCAACGTTCGTAGACAGACCTTGATCGTGCAGAACTTTTTTCAAAGTATGGAATACTTCAGTTCCCATTCTTAACGCTTCAGAGAATGTATCAGCCTTTACAGGCATTACCATAAATTCCTGAAAGTCGATAGAGTTATCAGCGTGGCTACCACCGTTCAAGATGTTCATCATTGGAACCGGTAAAGTATTTGCGCTTACTCCACCTATATAGCGATACAAAGGTAAACCTGCTTCAGCAGCTGCAGCTTTCGCTATAGCAAGTGATGTGCCCAGGATTGCGTTTGCACCTAAATTACCTTTATTAGGAGTACCATCGAGCTCAAGCATGATCTTGTCCAACAGGTTCTGATCAAATACATCAAAGCCTATAATTTCAGAAGCAATCTTTGTGTTAACATTTTCAACTGCTTTCAGAACACCTTTTCCAACATATACTTTCTTGTCGCCATCGCGAAGCTCAACAGCTTCGTGAGTTCCGGTTGAAGCACCTGATGGAACTGCTGCGCGTCCGAAGGCACCAGATTCAGTTACCACATCAACTTCAACTGTAGGATTACCGCGGCTGTCAAGAATCTGCCGGGCATGAATGCTTTCAATTAAGCTCATAGTTATTTTAGATTTATGGATTGTAGATTTTAAAGATTGTCAGATTACGAAACCGTTGAAGGATCTTTTACATCTGACTTTATCATTGTTACAAAGTCATCGAAAAGGTATCGCGAGTCATGTGGTCCTGGTGAAGCTTCAGGGTGATACTGCACAGAGAAAGCCTTCTTATCTTTTCTCCGTATACCCATGATAGTACTGTCATTCAAATGCACGTGAGTCACTTCTACATTTGGATTTTTATCTATATCCTTTTCGCTCACCGCGAAGCCATGATTCTGTGAAGTCATTTCACCCTTGCCTGTTACAAGATTTTTCACCGGATGATTTAATCCGCGATGTCCGTGGTGCATTTTATAGGTTGAGACACCGGACGCAAGTGCCAGCAATTGATGACCGAGGCAAATTCCAAACACAGGTTTCTCAGACTCCAATGTTTGCTTTACTGTTTTTATAGCATAGTCCATAGCAGAAGGATCGCCAGGGCCATTCGAAATAAAATATCCGTCAGGCTTCCAAGAGGACATCTCTTCGAAGGTTGTTTTCGCAGGGAACACCTTGCAGTAACAACCTCTTTCCGCCAGATTCTCCACAATACTTTTCTTAATGCCAAGATCGAGAACAGCTATTCTAATCGAAGCATCTTTATCTCCCACAAAATATGCTTCCTTCGTTGTTACACGAGAGGACAGTTCCAATCCATCCATCGAAGGAATCTTCTTTAGTTCTTGCATCAACTGATCCGGAGATAGCTCAGAAGATATAATTGCGTTCATCGCTCCTTTACTGCGCAGGTAGCGAACCAACATGCGCGTATCTACATCTGCTATACCTACAATTCCCTTTGCTTCAAGATAACTCTGCAAGCTCTCCTTTGCAGACTTGCGGCTGAATTCCTTAGCGAAATCGTTCACCACTAATCCGGCAATCTGAGCCTGAGCAGATTCCTGCTCTTCATCCAGCGCACCATAGTTACCAATGTGTGACGTTGTGTTTACAATGATCTGTCCATAATACGATGGGTCAGTATATATTTCCTGATAACCAGTCATACCTGTATTAAAACAGATTTCCCCACCGGAAGTACCAATTTTTCCGATGGCCGTACCTTCCACCAGAAGGCCGTCCTCAAGAAGTAGATAAGCTTTTTTCTGCATTGCGGTGACAAAAATACGTTAGAAATTGAGGATTAAAATAGAAAATCGTTTTTGCAATGTCTCTTCGTTAAAAATCTTAGCCATTGCAACTGTAAACTCATTACCAATCGGGCAAAAAAAAAGGATTGAACTTTCATTCAATCCTTTATATAGAATATTCTTTAACACTATTCTTTGTCCTTTTTAGGAGCAGATTTTCTAGGTTTCTTTTCTGCCTTCACTTCTGCTGCAGGAGCTTCTGAAGTTTCTGCTGTTTCAGCACCTTCTTTCTTACCACCTCTACGGCTTCTGCGAGTCTTAGCCTTCTTCACTGCACCATCTTTCGTATACAGAGTGTTGAAGTCAACCAATTCAATGAGACACATTTCAGCATTGTCACCAACACGAGTGTCGGCCAATTTAATGATACGTGTATAACCCCCTGGACGTTCAGCTATTTTACCAGCAACTTCTCCAAATAATGTCTTCACAGACTCCTTGTTCTGAAGGTATGAAAACACAGTTCTTCTTGAGTGTGTTGTATCATCCTTAGCCTTTGTAATCAACGGCTCCACATATTTTCTAAGCGCCTTAGCTTTAGCTACAGTCGTTGTAATCCGTTTATTAAGGATCAACGATGAAGCCATATTCGAAAGCAAAGCTTCGCGGTGTGCTGTTTTCCTGCCTAAATGGTTAACTTTCTTACCGTGTCTCATGATTTCTTAATCCTCATCTAATTTATACTTACCGAGATCCATACCAAACGTAAGATTCTTCTCGGCAACAAGTTGTTCTAATTCAGCAAGTGATTTTTTACCGAAGTTTCTGAATTTCATCATGTCAGAAATTTCAAGCTCAACAAGGTCACCCAATGTTTTAACATCAGCAGCCTTCAAGCAGTTGTATGCACGCACTGACAGGTCAAGATCATGAAGAGGAGTCTTCAAAAGCTTACGCATATGAAGCATTTCTTCGTCTACCTGTTCTACTTCTGCATCCTTGCCTGTTTCAAGCTCCATTGACTTGTCTGAGAACAGCGCAAAGTGTTTAATCAGAATATACGCAGCTCCTTCGAGAGCTTTTTCAGGATGGATTGAACCATCTGTTTCAATGTCTACTACAAGTTTTTCGTAGTCAGTCTTCTGTTCAACGCGAGTGTTTTCTACGCTATACTTTACATTTTTAATAGGTGTAAAGATTGCATCAATCGGAATGAATCCGAATACTTGCTCCGTTGGTTTATTCTCTTCTGCAGGAAGATATCCTCTGCCCTTCTCAATCGTCAATTCAATTTCGAACTGAGCTGATTCATCCAGGTTACAGATGACATGCTCAGGATTTAAAATTTCAAAAGCAGAAGTGAACTTAGCGATATCGCCAGCTTTGAATTGCTTCTGTTTTTTGATATTAACTGTGATCTTATTATCGAAATTATCAGCTATTTTTCTAAAGCGAACCATTTTAAGGTTCAGGATTATCTCCGCTACATCTTCTACTACACCCTCTATGGTAGAGAATTCATGCAATACGCCTGGCACTTTAATACCTGTGATTGCATAACCTTCAAGGGAGGATAACAGAATTCTTCTCAGCGCATTGCCAATCGTAACTCCATATCCTTTTTCCAGAGGCTTGAATGTAAACAGTCCGTGAAAATCATCAGACTTTTCCATTACAACCTTCTCTGGCATTTGAAATGCTAATATTGACATAGTCTTTGTTTGATTAACTGTTACTATTACTTCGAGTACAATTCAACGATCAGCTGTTCGTTGATGTTTTCAGGGATATCCTCACGTGGAGGTAAGTTAATGATCTTTCCAACCAATTCACTGTTATCCCACTCTAACCAGTTGTATTTTTTAGAGCTCTGTATAGAAAGGCTATTTGTAACTACTTCTAGAGACTTAGAACGTTCGCGCACACCAACCAAGTCACCAGGTTTTAAAGAGAACGACGGTATATTAACCACATCTCCATTTACCAGGATATGTTTGTGTAACACTAATTGACGAGCAGCTCTTCTGGTTGGCGCTACGCCCAGACGATATACAGTATTATCCAACCGAGACTCAAGCAATTGAAGCAAAACTTCGCCAGTAACACCTTTTTTACGAGTGGCAGTATCGAATAATTTTGCGAATTGTCTCTCCAGTAATCCGTAGATATACTTCGCTTTCTGCTTCTCAGCAAGCTGCGTCGCGTATTCAGATTGCTTACGTTTTTTACCACGACCATGCTGACCAGGAGCATAGTTTTTCTTTTGCAGAGCCTTATTATCACCTAAGATCGGCTCATTGAAACGTCTTGATATTCTTACTTTTGGGCCTGTATATCGTGCCATTCTATTCTAATTTTTAAATTTTAGATATCGGATTTGCTTTAACCCAAATCCAATGTCTTCAATTGTCTTTATTAAACTCTTCTTTTCTTAGGAGGACGGCAACCGTTGTGCGGAAGCGGAGTTACATCGCGGATTGCAGTGATTTCGATTCCAGAGTTCTGAATTGTACGGATCGCAGATTCACGACCGGCTCCAGGACCTTTTACGAAAACTTCTACTTTACGCAAACCAAGTTCGAAGGCTTTTGAAGCACAATCCTGAGCTGCTGTTTGAGCAGCGTATGGAGTGTTCTTCTTTGAACCTTTAAAGCCCATTTTACCAGCAGATGCCCAAGAAATTACTTGACCAGTTGAGTTGGTAACGGAGATGATGATGTTATTGAAAGTAGCACGGATATGTACATGGCCTACAGCCTCAACATTCACGACTCTCTTCTTTGCTTTATCTTTTCTCTTTTCAGCGGTTGCCATTATTGAAAAGTTTATCTAATTAACCTTTAGTTGCTTTTTTCTTGTTCGCTACCGTCTTACGCTTACCCTTACGAGTACGTGCGTTATTCTTCGTAGTCTGACCGCGAACGGGAAGACCTTTACGGTGACGAAGACCACGGTAACATCCGATATCCATCAGACGCTTGATGCTAAGCTGAATCTCAGACTTAAGAGCACCTTCTATTCTGAACTTCTCGGCAATAATTGCGCGAATCGTATTCGATTCTTCATCATTCCAGTCCTTTACTTTTTTACTCCAGTCTACACTGGCTTCAGTAAGGATATTTTGGGCTGACCTACGGCCAATACCAAAAATGTAAGTAAGGCTAATTTCGCCTCGCTTGTTATCAGGAATATCTACACCTGCTATACGTGCCATAGTCTGTTACCCTTGTCTTTGTTTATACCTAGGATTTTTCTTGTTAATCACATACAGTTTGCCCTTGCGTCTGATGATCTTACAGTCAGCGCTACGCTTCTTTATGGATGCTTTAACTTTCATGTCTTTGTCTATCTATCTACTTGTATCTAAATACAATTCTACCTTTTGTTAAATCATAAGGCGACATTTCCAAACGGACTCTGTCTCCTGGTAAGATCCGGATATAGTGCATGCGCATCTTCCCGGAAATATGGGCCAATACCTCGTGCCCGTTTTCTAACTGTACCCGAAACATCGCATTCGACAACGCTTCGCTTATAGTACCATCTTGCTCAATTGACTTTTGCTTCGCCACTTATACGTATAATTTTCTTCTATATACTTGTGCGTTGTCAATATCTCAGTTCTATCTTCATGCACAGCCACAGTGTGTTCAAAGTGCGCTGAAGGTTTTTTATCTGAGGTTCGGATGGTCCAGCCATCCCGTTCCTGCACTACATTTTTTGTTCCCTGGTTAATCATGGGCTCTATTGCAAACACCATCCCAGCCACTATTTTGATTCCTTTTCCTCGCTTACCGTAGTTTGGAACTTCTGGATCTTCGTGAAGTTTTCTTCCAACCCCATGTCCTACCAACTCTCTCACTACTCCGTATCCAAAGCTTTCAACATAACTCTGAATTGCATAAGCTACATCACCTATTCTATTACCCGCCTTCGCTTGATCGATTCCTCTCTGTAGAGAATCATATGTACGCTCTAGCAAAAGTAAAGTCTCTTTTCCTACTGCCTCCAAAGGATATGTGTAGGCTGAGTCACTGTGATAACCTTTATAGTACACTCCGCAATCAACGGAAATTATATCTGTTTCACGTAACTCATAGTTACCAGGGAAACCATGCACCACAACCTCATTAACTGAGATGCAGAGCGAAGCAGGGAATCCATTATAGTTTTTAAACGATGGAGATCCACCGTTATCTCTAATAAAATCCTCGGCAACTTTGTCCAAGGTTGAAGTTCTGACGCCAGGCTTGATTAGTTTGGCTACCTCGCCGTGAGCTTTCCCAAGTATTAAGGAGCCTTCACGGATAATGTTCAGTTCTTCTTCCGTCTTTAAATGGACCATTCGGTTTTAGGCCGCAGCAAATTGAGAACGCCCTTTCACTCTTCCAGTCTTCATCATACCTTCATAGTGTCTCATCAGTAGGTAACTCTCTATCTGCTGGAGTGTATCTAACACAACACCAACCAAAATCAGTAAAGAAGTACCACCGTAAAACTGCGCGAAGTTTTGACCAATTCCTGCTTTCACTGCGAATGCTGGAAGCACTGCAATTGCGGCAAGAAATATTGCACCTGGTAAGGTGATTCGTGACAACACGGTATCTATAAATTCAGCTGTTTGTTTTCCCGGTTTAACTCCTGGAACAAAACCACCATTTCTTTTCAAGTTATCAGCGATATCATTTGAGTTAATGGTTATCGCTGTATAAAAGAAGGTAAAAATCAAAATCATGCTCGCAAACAATACACTGTATTGCCATGAATATGGATCTGAAAAAGTCGATCCAATGTATGCGCCTAAGTCACTGTCATTCCATATACCCGCCAGTAAAGCCGGGATAAACATTAGAGCTTGAGCAAAGATGATTGGCATAACTCCTGCAGAATTTAACTTCAATGGAATGAAGTCACGCTTACCACCGTAAAGTTTATTTCCAATTACTTGCTTGGCATACTGAATTGGAATTCTGCGAGTTGCTTGGGTTAAAGCTATTACAGCCACCACAATACCAAAGAGGGCAAAAATTTCAATTATAAAGAAAATCGCCTTTCCAGGAAATTTATCAGTAACCTCAGAAACCAACGCTAATGGCAATCTTGATACAATACCGATCATGATCAACATAGAGATACCGTTACCAATACCTTTATCCGTAATACGCTCGCCCAACCACATACAGAACATAGTTCCTGCAATAATCAGCACAAGAGATGTCACATAGAACATTGTACCTGGAGTTGTAATAACCGCAGGGTCTATAGTACCTTTCAAGTAGCTGTATCCTTGGAACACTGTTATTATTATTGTCAGTACACGTGTTAACTGATTAAGCCTTTTGCGGCCTGACTCACCTTCTTTTTGCAGCTTCTGGAAATACGGAACAGCAAATGTCAAAAGCTGTACAATGATCGAAGCTGAAATGTACGGCATAATTCCAAGCGCAAATATCGATGCGTTGTTAAATGCACCGCCCAAGAATGTATTGAGGTATCCTAAGATACCACTCGTATTCCTACTAGGATCCAGCAAGTTTGGATCAATGCCAGGCAATACAATAAAAGACCCAAGTCTGAAAATCACCAGAAATCCAATTGTATTAAGGATCCTGACTCTCAGGTCTTCAATTGAAAAAATGTTCTTTATGGTTTGAAAGAATCGCTTCATTACTTAACCGTTGTGGCTGTTCCACCTACTTTTTCAATCGACTGCGTAGCAGATGTAGAGAACGCGTGCGCCTCAACACTTACTTTAGCTTTTAATTCGCCTCTTCCCAACACTTTCACTTTATCATTCTTACCAACAACACCGTTCTCTACTAATACCTGAAGAGTTAACGTGTTCGTTTTTATTTTCTCTGCCAACCCTTCCAGAATGTCAAGATTAACAGCTTTGAAATATTCCTTATTGTTATTCTTAAAACCGAATTTGGGAACGCGGCGCTGCAGTGGCATTTGACCACCTTCAAAACCAGCTTTCTTAGCGTAGCCTGATCTAGACTGGGCACCTTTGTGACCACGTCCAGCTGTACTACCACCAGAGCCCTGACCACGGCCGAGTCTCTTGTTAGTTTTTGTAGAACCTTCTGCAGGCTTAAGTGTATGCAACTTCATCTTACAATTCTTTTACGGTGATCAAATGATTCACTTTTGAAATCATGCCAGCAATCTGTGGTGTCAATTCCACCTCTACTGATTTATTGATTCTTCCAAGACCCAACGCCTTTATAGTGCGTTGTTGTGTTTCAGGTCTTTTAATCATGCTTCGGGTTTGGATGATTTTTACTTTCGCCATGACGCTTAGCCATTAAATACCTTCGATAATGAAACTCCTCTATTCTTTGCCACTGTATAAGCATCACGCATGCTTGTAAGTGCCTTAAAAGTCGCCTTAACCACGTTGTGTGGATTAGAAGATCCTTTTGATTTCGCCAATACATTATGCACACCGGCACTTTCCAATACCGCACGCATTGCACCACCGGCGATAACGCCTGTTCCTGGTGAAGCTGGTTTCAATAACACAAAACCACCCCCGAACTTACCAAGCGATTCGTGTGGAACAGTTCCTTTAATAATAGGAACCTTAACCAGGTGTTTCTTGGCATCGTCAATACCTTTAGTGATAGCGTCTGTTACTTCGTTGGCTTTGCCAAGTCCGTAACCTACTACTCCATTTCCATCACCTACTACAACGATCGCTGCGAAGCTAAATCTACGACCACCTTTTACCACCTTTGCAACACGCTCAATGGCTACTACGCGTTCTTTAAGATCGATTTCGCTGGCTTTTACTGTGCTAATATTGCTTACTGACATATTTCAGTTCTTAGAATTTTAATCCACCTTCTCTGGCACCCTCAGCCAAAGCTTTAATATTTCCGTGATACAAGTACCCATTACGATCGAACACGATTGATTGAACTCCAGAAGCAATGGCTTTTTCAGCAATCTTCTTTCCTACATTCTTCGAGTTCTCAAGATTGAGTTTACTTGCTTCACCTAGTTCTGTAGTTGACGCAGCCGCTACCGTAACACCTTTCAAATCATCAATAATCTGAACATAAAGTCCACGATTACTTCTGAATACTGACAATCTCGGTCTTTCAGTTGTTCCTGTAATTCTTTTACGGACACCAGCCTTTATTCTTTCTCGTCTTTCTCTATTCTTGCCTGCCATAGCTTTCAATTGCTCTATGATGCTTACTATTTTAACTATTTAGCAGCAGCCTTACCAGCTTTTCTGCGTACGAATTCACCTGTGAAGCGAATACCTTTTCCTTTGTATGGCTCAACCTTACGGAGAGACTTAATCTTAGCCGCAACCTGACCAATCAATTGTTTATCAATGCCTTCCAAAATAATTGTCGGATTTTGTCCTTTCTCTTGGATTGCCTGAACTTTGATTTCTGAAGGAACTGCGAGGAACACGTTGTGGGAATATCCTAAGCTAAGTTCCAAAACGTTTGACTGAGCGTTTGCCTTGTACCCTACACCCACTAATTCCAATTGATGCCTATATCCTTTAGAAACACCTTCTATCATATTCGCAATCAAAGCGCGGTATAAACCGTGCATTGACTTATGACGCTTCTGTTCTGTCGGCCGTTCAACTAGTACGGTGCCTTCTTCCTGTTTAATTTTAAAATCAGGGTCTATTGCCTGGTGCAATTCTCCTTTAGGGCCCTTAATGCTTACCTTGTTATTGGTAAAATTGAAGGTAACACCAGAAGGTATCGACACGGGCTTATTTCCTATACGTGACATTGCTTATTTCTTTATTAATAAACGTAACACAATACTTCACCACCAATATTCAGCGTACGCGCTTCCTTGTCTGTTATTACACCTTTCGAAGTAGAAAGGATTGCAACTCCTAAACCATTCATTACACGGGGGAGAGAACTTGTGTTTGCATAGGTTCTCAAGCCAGGTGTACTTATGCGCTCTAATTTTGTAATCGCTGATTGTCTTGTCTCAGGGTTGTACTTGAGAGCAATTTTGATATTACCTTGTCTATCAGCAACATCCTCAAATTTGTAATTAAGAATGTAACCCTTGTCAAAAAGAACTTTAGTTATTTCCTTTTTGAGGTTAGATGCAGGGATCTCCACTACGCGGTGATTTGCCTTAATGGCATTCCGCAACCGGGTTAAGTAATCTGCTATCGGATCAGTCATTTTATTCGTCCTTTTATATTAAAAAGCAAGCCCGCGTTTTTTAAACCGGGCTGCAAAGATATATAACAATTTATATTATCCAAACTGTTATCTGGTTTCATCCTGAGGGCTGTCAGGAGACCTTGATACTCAGCACCGTATGTTTTTATTTTTCTCGATAAATACTTATTATGGTATATATCGAAGTTGTGTGCGTGTGAAGCTGAAGGCTGTGTATTACCAGCTAGCTTTTGTTAAGCCTGGGATCTTTCCAGCTGAAGCCATTTCACGGAATACGTTACGACAAACTCCGAACTTACCGATGTATCCTTTCGGACGACCAGTCAGTTTGCAACGATTCTTCAGGCGAACTGGAGAAGCATTACGGGGAAGTTTATCCAAAGCTACATAGTCACCAGCTTCTTTCAGAGATTTACGCTTTGCTGCATAAGTAGCAACAAGTTTTTCTCTTTTTGTCTGTCTCGCTATTACTGATAATTTAGCCATGTCAGTTATTAGTTTTTAGTAGCGAAGGGCATTCCAAAAGCTTTCAAAAGCTCGAAGCTCTCTTCGTCTGTATTTGCAGTGGTTACGAACGTAATGTCCATACCGCTGATTTTGTTTACCTTATCAATAGAAATCTCTGGGAAAATGATCTGCTCTTTTACGCCCAAAGTATAATTTCCACGGCCATCAAAGCCTTTGTTATTAACACCTTTAAAATCACGCACACGAGGAAGAGCAATGCTCATCAATCTATCTAAGAATTCGTACATTTTATCCCCGCGAAGGGTTACACGAACACCGATTGGCATATTTTCTCTCAACTTAAAGTTAGAGATCGCCTTTTTTGACTTTGTAGATACTGCTTTTTGACCGGTGATATTTGTGATCTCTTCGAGAGCAACATCAATCAACTTCTTGTCCGTCACAGCTACGCCCATACCTTTGTTTATGCAGATCTTCTCGATCTTAGGAACTTGCATAACAGATGTATATTGGAACTTCTGCTTTAAAGCAGGGACAATTTCTTTAGCGTATTTGTCCTTTAATCTTGGAGTTGCCATTACTTAATAAATTCTCCGGTTTTCTTAGAAAATCTCTTCAGCTTACCTTTTTCATCAAGCTTGCGACCAACACGGGTTAATTTCCCGCTGGCAGGATCAATCAGTTGTAAATTACTGATGTGTATTGATGCTTCTACTTTCTTGATCCCACCTTCAGGCTTACCTGCTGATGGCTTCGTATGTTTTGTAACAATACTAACACCTTCTACAACTGCTCTATTCTTAGCAAGTATTACTTCTAGTACTGTACCTTCTTTACCTTTGTCATCTCCGGCGATAACTCTTACTTTATCGCCTTTACGGATGCCCAATTTAGGCTGTTTGTTGCTTTTTCTTTCCATGGCTTAAATAACTTCTGGGGCCAATGAAACAATTTTCATAAACTGTTTTTCACGAAGCTCGCGTGCCACTGGACCGAAAATACGGGTTCCACGGGGCTCATCCTGAGCGTTTAAAAGGACTGCTGCGTTATCTTCAAAGCGGATATATGATCCATCCTTTCTTCTAACTTCTTTTGTGGTTCTCACCACAACAGCTTTTGTCACAGTTCCTTTTTTCACCTGGCTGCTAGGCAGTGCAGACTTTACTGTAACTACGATCTTGTCGCCTACAGAAGCGTAACGTCTTCCGGTACCGCCAAGCACGTGCATACAAAGTACTTCCTTTGCTCCACTGTTATCTGCTACGGTAAGTCTGGATTCGGTGCGTATCATATCTTTATATTCTTCAGTTCTCTGTTTATCCTTTTGCTGTCAAGCTATATCGAGATTACTTCGCTTTCTCAACGATCTCGATCAATCTCCAGCGCTTTTCTTTACTCAGGGGACGAGTTTCAGCAATACGTACTGTATCACCGATACCAGCAGTATTCAGTTCGTCATGAGCCTTGAACTTAGTAGTTCTGTTCACAAATTTACCATAGATCGGGTGCTTTACCTTTCTGTCAACTGCGACAGTGATGGTCTTCTGCATTTTATTGCTGACAACCTTACCGATCCTCTCTTTGCGTTCGTTACGTTCTTCCATAACCTATTTTCTTATTAAGCTATTTAGCTGCACGTTCTTTTACGGTTAACTCCGTGCTGAGGCGTGCGATCAGCTTACGTGTTTCTTTCAGTTTCATCGGATTTTCAACAGATGAAATCTGATGTGCAAATTGCAACTTGCGCAGAGCTTCTTTTTCGGTACCGATTTTCTCTTTTAATTCGGTTACAGTCAATCCTTTGATGTCTGTTGTTTTCATTGCGCTTATTGTTCTACGTAATCAGGTCTTACTGTGAATTTTGTTTTGATTGGCAATTTACCTTCAGCCAATTTCAAAGCTTCCTTCGCGGTAGCCATATTTACTCCCCCCGCTTCAAACAGGATAGTACCAGGTTTGATAACGGCTACCCAATATTCCGGAGCTCCCTTACCTTTACCCATACGTACTTCAGCTGGCTTGCGAGTGATGGGTTTATCTGGAAATATGCGGATCCATACCTGACCTTCACGTTTCATCGCTCTGGTTACGGCAATACGCGCTGCCTCTAATTGACGCGCTGTGATCCATCCACCTTCTAAAGATTTCAATGCAAATGAACCGAATGCAATAGAGTGACCTCTTGTTGCAACGCCTTTCACGCGGCCCTTTTGCATTTTTCTAAATTTCGTTCTTTTAGGCTGTAACATTGTTACCTGGCTTTAATGCGTTTGTTACTTTGATTAACCGTTTCTTCTTTGGCCTCCACCGCGGTTATCTCCACCACGTCTTCCACCACCATCTCTTCCGCCTTCACGTCTGTCGCCACCACCACTTCTTCTATTGCGTCCGCCTCTGTCGCCACCGCGTTCATTGCGATCACCTCTTCCTCCACGGTGTTCACCACCACCCTGCTGGCCTGCGTTACTTGCAAGACCTACATTCGGTGAAAGATCACGTTTACCGTATATCTCTCCTTTGAAGATCCATACTTTGATCCCAATTTTTCCGTATACAGTCTGTGCTTCAGAATGTGCATAGTCTATATCAGCACGAAGTGTGTGCAATGGAATCCGACCTTCTTTATATTGTTCGGTACGAGCCATATCTGCTCCAGCCAAACGACCTGATGTTTTAACTTTAATACCCTCCGCACCTACACGCATTGCTGAAGCAATCGCTTGCTTCATTGCACGCTTATAGGAGATACGAGCTTCTATCTGTTGAGCAATTGATTCTCCAACCAATTTCGCATCCAATTCAGGACGTTTAATCTCAAAGATGTTGATTTGAACATCTTTATTGGTGATCTTCTTTAACTCTTCTTTAATTTTATCTACTTCAGTACCACCTTTTCCAATCACAACGCCCGGACGAGCAGTGTGAATAGTCAGGGTAATACGCTTCAATGTTCTTTCTATAACAATTTTAGCGATTCCGCCTTTAGGAATACGAGCCTTTACATAGTCTCTGATTTTTTGATCTTCAACCAGTTTATCAGCGAATGTTTTTCCACCGTACCAGTTAGAATCCCAACCACGAACGATGCCAAGGCGCAGGGCTATTGGATTGATTTTTTGTCCCATTATTCCTTCGTTTCTTTTTCAGTTGTTACTACTTCTGCACCTGTCTTCTTGAAGCTGTCAACGATCAGTGTAACGTGATTTGAACGTTTTCTAACACGGTGAGCTCTTCCTTGAGGAGCTGGACGTAGTCTTTTTAGAATACGACCGCCATCAACAAATACATCCTTAACATACAGATCAGCTTCTTCAAGCTTTAGATCTGTGTGTTTTGCTGTCCAGCTAGAAATAGCTGACAACAAAAGCTTTTCAAGCTTCGGAGCACCTACTTTAGGCTCATACTTCAAAATATTGAGAGCCTTATTTACACGCTCACCTCTTATAAGATCAGCGATTAAGCGCATCTTACGTGGAGACGTTGGTACATTTTTCAGTTTCGCTACAGAAGGTCCGTTTTTAGCAGCTTCTTGTCTTGCGTCACGCTGTTCGCGCTTAAGCACTGAACGTTTAGTTTTTTTCGCTACTTCTGCCATGATTACCTAGCGTTATCTTTCTTGTTTCCAGAGTGTCCGCGGAAGGTACGCGTAGGAGCAAACTCACCGAGTTTATGACCTACCATGTTTTCCGTTACATAAACCGGAATGAATTTATTTCCATTGTGAACAGCAAACGTATTACCGATTAAATCGGGCGTTACGGTTGATCTTCTGGACCAAGTCTTAATTACAGACTTTTTGCCTGATTTTTCCATTGCTTCTACTTTTTTGAGAAGACGGAAGTCACAATACGGTCCCTTCTTAATCGAGCGTCCCATTATTTTTTCCTTCTGGATATTATAAGGTTATCAGAATATTTCTTAGGATGACGAGTCTTTTTACCCTTAGTATACAGACCGTTACGTGAGCGAGGGTGACCTCCAGATGCACGTCCTTCGCCACCACCCATCGGGTGATCAACAGGGTTCATCGCTACCGCACGTGTGCGTGGGCGAACACCTCTCCAACGACTACGTCCAGCTTTACCAACGCTTTCATTCATGTGGTCAGCGTTTGATGTAGTGCCGATGGTTGCCATGCAAACATCCATTACATTACGCATCTCACCAGAAGGCATTTTCAAAGTTGCCAACCCGTTTTCACGAGCCAACAATTGTACAAATGTACCAGCAGAACGTGCAATTGCACCACCCTTTCCTGGCTTCATTTCTACATTATGAATGATCGTACCCAAAGGAATTTTAGAAAGAGGAAGAGCATTTCCTACTTCAGGAGCTACATCAGCGCCAGAGATAAGTTGCTGTCCTACCACTAATCCATTAGGAGCAATGATATATGCTTTTGATCCGTCTGCATAATACAACAGAGCTATACGTGCAGTTCTTGTAGGATCATATTCAATTGACTTTACCGTTGCAGGTATTCCTGCTTTATTACGTTTGAAGTCAATCTCACGAAGCTTCTGCTTATGACCACCACCAATGTAACGCATGGTAGTGCGTCCATTGCTATTTCTACCACCTGTTTTCTTTACGGTTGTTACCAGTGATTTCTCAGGTTTCGATGTTGTTACATCATCGAAAGAAGGCGCCAATCTATGACGTGTTCCTGGAGTTACTGGTTTTAATTTCTTCAACGCCATCGTTCAAAAATTATACGTTGCTATAAAAATCAATTACTTCACCTTGTGCTAAAGTCACAACGGCTTTCTTGTAGCCAGGTCTGCGACCGGAAAGGATACCTGTCTTCGTGTAGCGGGTTTTCTTTTTGCCCATTACATTCATGGTATTTACTTTCTCAACGTTAACGCCGTATTGTTTTTCTACGGCTTTCTTAATCTCTACTTTGTTGGCATCAGAATCTACGATGAAACCGTATTTTCCTTTTTCGTTCAGAGCAGAAACTTTCTCCGTTACTAATGGTTGTTTCAGGATACTCATTATGCTTTATTTAATAAGTTCTCAACTTTACTAACTGAGCTCTCAACAAAGATTACGTTGTCAGCATTCATCACATCATATGTATTGATCTGATCGGCTGTAGTAATTTTCGTATTCTTAATATTTCTTCCAGAAAGAACAACGTTCTTATTAAGTTCAGGAAGCACGAGAAGCGTTTTCTTATCACCCAATGAAAGGGCACTTAGCAATGTCAGGTATTGCTTTGTCTTAGGAGACTCAAAAGAGAAATCTTCCAAAATTGCAATAGAATTATCCTTTGCTTTATAAGATAGAGCTGACTTACGAGCCAGATCTTTTACTTTCTTATTCAGTTTGAATGAGTAGTCGCGAGGAGCAGGACCGAAAATACGTCCACCACCTTTGAACTGAGGGTTTTTGATGTTACCCGCACGAGCTCCACCTGTACCCTTCTGCTTCTTCAATTTCTTAGAAGAACCAGAGATCTCATTACGCTGCTTAGACTTGTGTGTACCTTGGCGTTGATTTGCTAAAAAGCTTTTTACATCCAGGTAGATAGCGTGGTCGTTTGGTTCGATACCAAACACATCCGCAGAAAGCGTAACTTTCTTTGAGGTTGATTTACCACTATTATTTAATACTGCTACTTCCATTATTTCTGAAGGATTACAGTTGAATTCTTAGCTCCAGGAAGAGAGCCACTGATTACGATCAAATTCTGATCAGCAAGAATCTTAACTACTTTAAGGTTGCTAAGTTTCACTTGGTCATTTCCCATACGGCCAGCAAGACGCTTACCTTTTGGAACACGAGACGCAAATGAAGCGTTACCCATTGACCCAGGAGCACGAAGCCTGTTATGCTGTCCGTGAGTTTGACCACCCACCCCAGCAAAGTTGTGACGCTTTACAACACCTTGGAAACCACGGCCTTTAGAGGTACCGATAGCATCTATGAAATCACCTTCAACGAAGATGTCCTGGATGCGGATTTCTTTTCCAAGCTCGGCCAAGCCGTCATACTCAGTTTTGAAATCGCGAAACTCAGCTACATCTCTTTTAGGAGTTGTGTTGGCTTTCTTAAAGTGGCCGATAGCCGCTTTTGTAGCGTTCTTCTCTTTCTTTTCACCAAAGGCAAGTTGAACAGCGCGGTATCCATCCGTTTCTTCACTCTTTACCTGTGTTACTACACAGGGACCAGCCTCGATCACTGTGCAAGCGATATTCTCACCCTCTGGGCCGAATACGCTAGTCATTCCTATTTTTTTTCCTATAATGCCAGGCATGGTTGAAACCCTCGTTAATGCTTGTTTTTCAGGACTTTTTGCTCTCAGAAGTGTCTTTTAAATAGACTCTTTCTGCAAAAAGGACTGCAAAGATAGGAACTAAAGAATAGTTACCAAATGCAGGTTTCAAAATTTTTAGGAAATCTGCAGGTAATCCAGGGTTCATCGAATGCAGTAGCTGAAAATACGAACCATTTCAGGGATTTGTGTCGCTCAATCACATTGAAATTTACAGCTGAAATCAAGCATTTCAACTACAAAATCAGAATATTATACTGTATATATAATTTAATTCTAACTTTTATACTGAAATATTAAATAGCACAAAAGCACTTCAAATTCAGGTTTCTTTATCTGAAAAAAAGGGAATTAAATGTTGAAGCCTCACTAAATTTCCGCCCGGATTGAAAATCCGGATATTCTCCAATGCATAAAAACCGCTGGTTGCTGCTTCCTGTCCTCCTAGTCGTATTGTTTGGTCTTAACCTTTCGTTGGGTAGCGTACGCATTCCTTTTCGTGAAATTATCACAATTCTAATGGGTGGCGAGAGCTCGCAGTCGATATGGAATGATATCGTTTGGAATTTTAGAATGACAAAAGCATTGACTTGTGTTCTTGCCGGGGGAGCTTTGGCTTTGAGTGGGCTACAAATGCAAACGCTCTTTCGAAATGCGCTGGCAGGGCCTGATGTACTAGGCCTGAGTTCCGGAGCCAGCCTCGCGGTGTCCTTAATTTTTATGAGTCAGGCAGCAGGTCTTCGCTTTTTAAGTACTCCCAGTCCATGGACAGTTGCTATAGCAGCTACCCTGGGTTGCACCGGTGTCTTTTTGATCATGTTGGCAATCTCTAAAAAACTTCTTGATAACGTATCCCTGCTGATAGTTGGACTCATGATTGGCGCGGGCACATCTTCTATTGTTAGTGTACTTCAATATATAAGTCGTGCAGAAGAAATGCAGACTTATTTAATCTGGACGTTTGGAAGCCTAGGCGGATTAAACTGGACTGAACTTATGGTGCTTGCAGTCGTACTTTTTATAGGAGCAATCATAGCCATTCGTCTTGTGAAGCCCTTGAACGCCTGGATGCTGGGCGATAACTATGCGAGAAGTATTGGGGTGAATATAAAGCGATCCAGATTCTGGATTATATTTTCTGCGAGTATTCTTACTGGAGGTGTTACTGCTTTCTGCGGGCCAATCGCTTTTGTAGGACTGGCGGTTCCTCATCTTGTAAAATTTTTAGTCCAGACTACCAATCATAAAGTACTTATTCCTACAGTAATGATTGGTGGTGCCGTGCTAATGCTTTTCTGTGATATACTTTCACAACTCCCAGGCAGTACGCAGATGTTACCCATCAATGCGATCACAGCCCTTATCGGAGCGCCCGTTGTAATCTGGGTAATTGTAAGACACTCAAGAATTCGGATATGAGCGCTCCTGAAAAAAAAATATTACTGGAGACCAAAGATCTGGCTGTTGGATATTCAACAACTCAAGCGCCATTGTTTGAAAATTTGAATCTGCAGCTATGTGAAGGAGAGCTGATCTGCTTCATGGGACCTAATGGTGTTGGTAAATCCACATTAATAAGAACACTCGCGGGTTTGCAGAAAGCTACGCGTGGTGCTATACGTACCGACACAACGACTGACCTTCAGTTTCCTATAGCCGTTGTTCTTACGGACAAAGTCTCGACTCCCGGCATGTCTGTCTATGAGTTAATTACTTTTGGCCGCTATCCTTATCTTGATTGGAATATTCGATTACAAGAAGAAGACAAAAGAATCATTGAGGAGGCCATCGAGCAGGTACATATCCAAGATATACTTCAGAAAAAGCTATATCAGCTAAGTGATGGCCAATTGCAAATGGTAATGATTGCAAGGGCGTTGGCTCAAACTACGCCTATCATTTTATTGGACGAACCTACAGCGCATCTTGATCTTAACAACCGGGTAGAGATTATGCGGCTTCTGCGTAACCTTGCTCATAAAAACAAGAAAGCAATTCTGGTTGCTACGCACGAGCTGGACCTGGCATTACAAACCGCTGATTATATCTGGTTAACCGGGAAGGAGAAAAACGTTATTCCAGGAATTCCTGAGGACTTGGTGCTAAACGGATCGTTTGACGAAATCTTTCAGTTTAAAGGTTTCGATCTCAAGACTGGTAAAATGATGCACGAAGCTCATCGAAATAAAGTCATCCACCTGATTGGTGATGGCTTTGAATACCTATGGACGAAAAACGCTTTGGAGAGAAATGGCTTTGCAGTGACAAGTGAGAACGGTATCACTATAAAGATAGAACGTGGTACGCAACCTTGCGTATGGGTAATGAACAACCAACGCTATACTTCTATTCAGGGCTTACTGAAATATTTGTGCGATTGATTTTCCTCCAAATTCCCAAAATTCTTTGGGAATTCTGTTTTGTCCACCGCTGCGATTGTCCACTTTACGTTCAGATCTTTAGCTTGTAACGTTTTGAAAAGATCCTCAAACAACGGTCCTTTATTATCAAAGTAATTGTATTCCAACCCAAAACAATAAAACCGGAAGGAGTGATTCGTTGTGATTTCAATCCATTTATAATCGAAAGGAAAAAGCAGTTGTGAAATCTCCTTAACAACAAGTCTGAAGATTCGCGGTTTCATTCCCTCGCCAATGGTATCAGTCCAGTCATGCCTGAATAAAACAAGGCCTATATGTTGTCGCAAAAATCTTCGTCTCCTTTTAAAAAGAGGTACTTTCCCTACAACCTCCAACGCATTATCCGTTATTATAAAATCATTATTCGTGATACCTATATAGGTATAAATGGCGATTACATAAAGCACCAGAAATCCAATCAGTATATTGTTTTCAACCGCAGGAAGTTCAAAACCATTGAGCATATAAATCACGGAAATCAGTACGAACAAAATCAAGGCGTGATTTCTTAGAATGCTAAGGGAAGCTTTTATCAAACTGCTTTCAAATCGTTTCATTGTCGTCTAAAAATTTACGCCTCCAAACAGGTATGCTCGTTCCTTGCGGGAACCTACCATAGGACACTATAATTTCGTTGTGGATACGTTTTGACTGTATCCTTTATTAGACAAGGATAACAAAGTGTAACTGGCCTGCAACGTTTTTTTTAGGACATTTCTGCAATGTCCAGATATATAGTATACTTAACACCAACGCTAAAAATAAAGAACAAACTCGTTAGGAATGTACATTCCCCACTTTTTTATTCTTACCACGTCTGATACCTCCCATGGCTCCCTGAATGGCAGACTTAACCCAATAATTAAAGATTGCCTTATGCTTAATGCGAGGCTGGCTGATAACGGCCGTTGCATTTTCCCGCTTGTTCTTCAAAATGCCGTTCGCTAAAAATGTAAGGAGCTCGTTACCCAATCTTTTTTTATCTGATTCACCCGGCCTCCGGATTTCCAGATGAAGGTTGTTATAGGTAATGGAAGAGGTGCCGGCTGCTTCCTCTGCGGTAGCGGTTATCTGTAAATCATATTGTTTTAAATAACCTGACTTGATCTGGATAGATTGCAACGGTAGCACTACACGGTTGAGCGCGGTGAGATTAAAGTCCTTTAAACGTATTGTTAAATTGAACGATGACGAATCGATCGTTTCATACTTTACATGTAAATTGCCTTCACTGTATAAACGGGAAGTAGCCGTCATACTAAGCGGTCTCCCCTTCCGGGTATTATCAAATTTCAATGAAGCGGCTATATTGTCCAACTCCACGATGCCATCTTCGCCCGTCTTTTCAGATGTTTCGGTATAGCGAAGTTTCCCTTGTTTCAGATCGATTGTATTAACAGCAACGGATGCAGGAAGCTTAAACAATCCTTCCAAGGTAACAGGCTTTTCAAATATAGCAGGATCAGGCATTCGCTTATCGCGTTTTATATCGAACGAAAACCGATCTATCGTTACAGCAACATTTTTCATCTTTCGCGATTCCACTATATACTCAGTTGAGAAACCCTGCATGGTAATCCCCTGAAAGCTTACATCGATTATATCATTTTCGATGGCGTTAGACGCGATCCAGTCTTTCCGTGGCTTTAGTCGAACAGAATCTATACTTATCTTATTATTTTTCAACAGTATATCATATGCCTGGATGGTCATTCTTTCCGTTTCAGATCGAAGTGAAGCACAATTCAGTGTACCATTTTTTGTATCACCTTCTAACCTTCCAAACAGTATACTCTTATCACCTTTCCATTTCACTTTACCGGGATGAATAATAAAATGCCGAACCATAGCAAGTGATATAGCTTTATCCTCGTTTCTCCTGACATGATGCTGTTTTGTTTCATGCAAGGTTAACAATGGATTATATACCTCTATATCCTTTATAAAAGGTGGTTCATCGCTTGCCATTTCTGCATTTAACAGACGAATACTATCTGACACGAATAATGATTTTTCGTTTTTAAAGATTTCAATCTTTTTTGTTTTGAGACTATGGATTGCCCAGAAATTTTCGTCTTGCTCAATCGTCTCCAGTTCAAGATATGGTAATTCAACCCTAAGATTATTTTTTCTAAACTGACATTCTCTTAACAAGAATTGTTTGGGATAATCCATTTTTATTTGTTCGGCAGATACAGCAAGATCAGGAGTATGCATGTTTACATCCGAGAGCTGGCCCTGTGCAGAAGTAAACGTGATCTTGTTTTCCTTCGCAGTTATTTTTTCTGCGATAAGATTCTTCCCCGAAAATGATAGCCGCTTATTTCCCTGGTGTGCAGCAATAACTATATTATCAATTGATACATGATCTATACTTTCAAAAGGAAGATCTTGCGGCTTGTTTTTATTATTGGCTTGCTGCGGAAGTTTTCCTGTAATTTCGAGCCGGTTGAAATATAGGTTTACCCAACGCCTGTGATTTTTCCGGATCGATTCTTCACCATCTTTCAAAGCCATCATGTTGCGAGCGTAGAAATGAAGACTGTCTTTCTTCACATCAACTTCCGCTGCACGAAACAATTTCCCATCAAAGTCAACACCTTTCATACGGGACTCAAGATGGCTGGAGGTATTTTTTACAAAAGCATCCGAAAAGCGAATGATCCCCAGGTTATATTGGAAATCACCAACAGCACCGCGTTTCAAATTATTTACGGTGACCGAAAGTTTATTTACTCGAATCGTCTGCCGGGCATCAGCATAACGCATGGTTACATTCTTCAGGGCGAGTGATCGTATCGCTATATCTTCAATCCTGTCGTCTTCTTTTTTATTGGCTGCATTTTGCCTAACACGTTCAGGTGTTATGTTAATCTCTGCATCCTCAAGTGTTAATCCATCGGCGCGAATTTTTTTATCAAAAGCAAAGTCCAACAGGTTGAAATATTTCAATTTCAGCTTACCGCATGTAGCAATGTTTTTATGTATCGATGAATCATATAGCACTACATCTGTAAGTGTGAGATCGCGATGCTGATCAAAAAGAATTGCGTTGCAGTTAAAAGAAAAATTTCGCTTCAACGCTATGGCTGTACGGTCGAGGCCCACCTCAAGTCCCCCCACTTGAAACGCACTGCTATCACGAATGACTTTGAAAGAATATACATTGATGTTAACATGTGGTAGATCTATTTTGACAGAATCCCTGTCTTTTTGTACCACCAGGTGAACGCGAGCATCGCGGATCACGGTGCTATCAATCGAGCACTCCCCTATTGCCTGCTTCACAATGCGCGTCAACAGATCGCGGTCTTTCACTTTTGCGTTTTCTTTTAATTTAAACTCAACCACAACATTGGGCCGATCAATCACAGCACGCTTGATAGCATAACGTTGATTCTCATACAACGCTTTATAGTCGAGCTTCTGCAAGAGCAGAGATTTTCCGGATACTTCCACTTTTGATTGAGACACGGTATCCAAAGAAGAAAAACTGAAGTCTGAAAACAGCAAATGATGTTGGCGGAAATTAAACTCAATGCCTGAAAAATTTAAAGATGCTTTGGGGAAAGCCAATGCTTGTCCGCCAACCTTTAGTTGAAACTGACTTTTGGGTGTAAGCTCCTGTATATTCCAATGCTCTACGAGCAGGTCTATAAGATTAAGCTTTACAGATGTATTCGCAACGTTCTTCATTCCGACTGTTGCTCTTCGTATGGAAAGTGATTCGATATCAAACCTGCCTAGCAACGATTCAATAGCAGGGTATAGCTTGACCACCTGGTACGATAAATTTGTATTGCTATGCTTTACTGTACTGCGTTGCTGCGCATCAATCTCGATGACGGGTTCATCGATGATGAGGTTCTGTATATCAAATTGCCTCACCATGGAGATTGAAGCGATGGACCCAAACTGAAGCTGCATATAGGGGATGGTTACTTCACGAATCCCCTTCGCAGGAGCAGCAGATGTTCTGCTGATCTTCACGTCATCAAGGGTAAATGTAAGTGCAAGCCAATCGATGGACGAGTGGCCTATACTTAGGGTATATAAGCCATTGGTCTTGGATTGCACCAGTTCCGACAAGGCACGTTTAAAACCATAGAGCTTCGCATACACCAATACACCAAACAGTATAGCCAACGGAATCATAGCAACAGCAATGCGTAATAGTATTTTACGGGAAGATCTTTTCGATGGCATCAACTTGCATCAACTGGTTTGCTCCTTCGAATATAGGAAACCTGCCGCTGTAAATAAAATGAAGTGTGGAGTGCTTACTTGACGATTAAAATTCATGTGCATCAAATTCTACGATTTGATTTCCATGAGACAATAATCACTTCTCAAAAAATAGTATTGATAGTTAAACCAATTGACAATCGTTTGCAACAAACTCTTGTAAGTTCTTTATCCAGATTCATTAATCTGGATCCAATCTCTTTTATTAGTTTGTACTTTCTTTTCAAAGTATATGATTAAACTAAATGAGCTTTTCCCCTATCAGTTCGATAAGAAATATTCAAAGCCCGTAGCATATTTCTCAATGGAGTTTGCTGTTGATCAACCACTGAAGATTTATAGTGGTGGACTCGGCTTTCTGGCAGGTTCGCATTTACGCAGCGCGTATGAATTAAAACAAAACATGATCGGTATCGGTATTCTTTGGAAGAAAGGATATTACGATCAGGAACGCAATCAAGACCAAACGCTTCGTGTAAGTTTTCGCGACAAAGAATATTTCTTTCTTACGGACACAAATATAGTGTTCCCCATTACGATTCACGGTGCAAAAGTATTTGTGAAGGCATACTTGCTGAAGCCTGATGTATTTCACACCGCTCCGCTATTTTTGCTTTCAACGGATATACCAGAGAACGACTACCTCGCACAAACGATCAGCCATCGGTTGTATGATCCAAATGAGACAACCCGAATTGCGCAGTCTATTTTGTTAGGTATAGGTGGTGCCAAGCTGCTGGACATTCTGGGACGTGAAACCGATATATACCACATGAATGAAGGGCACGCGCTACCGATGTGTTTCTATCTGTTGGATAAGTATAAGAATCTTGATGAAGTAAAGAAACGCGTTGCCTTTACAACGCACACTCCTGAAAAAGCCGGCAATGAAGAGCATAGCATTCCGTTGTTAAACAGCATGAGTTTCTTCAATGGACTAACGGTAAAGCAAGTTGAAGAATACGTTCATCCCGAAAACGGAGTGTTGAATTATACGCTAACGGCATTGCGCCTGGCAAAACGTGCTAACGGAGTTTCCCAATTGCATGGCGAAGTCTCGAGAAAAATGTGGGGCGATTACAAAGGGATCTGTGAGATCACCGCGATTACAAATGCGCAGAATAAAACTTATTGGCTTGACGAAGAGCTGGGTAAATCTCTGAGCGAAGGAAATGATAAAGCTCTTGTCTCGCGAAAAAAAGAATTGAAGTATAAACTCTTCCGCACGGTTGCTAACCAAACGGGAAAGTTGTTCAATGAGAATGTACTTACCATTGTATGGGCTAGACGTTTCGCTGCTTACAAACGGGCTAATCTTTTATTGTCAGACTATAATCGGTTCTTGCGCATTGCACAGAATACAAAGTATCCCATTCAGATTATATGGGCCGGCAAACCTTACCCTGAAGATTACGGGGCAATCAATATTTTCAATGAGATCTATTGGAAGACGAAAGATTTGCCTAACTGTACCGTTGTAACGGGATATGAACTCTGGCTATCGGCACATTTAAAGAAGGGCTCTGATCTATGGTTGAATAATCCAAGACTATATCATGAGGCTTCCGGAACTTCCGGCATGACTGCAGCAATGAACGGCTCGGTTAACCTTTCTATTCCCGATGGATGGGTTCCTGAATTTTCCAAGCATGGAAAGAATGCCTTCATCATCGATACTGCAAATGATCAGCTGACGCAGGAATCGAAAGACAAGATCGAAGCGCATGCGTTACTCGACCTGCTTGAACATGAAATCATTCCGCTATATTATGATAACCCTGATAAGTGGTTGAATATTGTTAAGAACAGTATGACGGATGTACTGCCTTTCTTTGATTCAGGAAGAATGGCGAATGAGTATTATGAGAAATTGTATAAATAGAAACTAATAGCTTCAGGCTGCAGGTAAATGCTGCAGCCTGAAGCATTTTTCGTATATTATATATACTTATCTATTTCTTCTTCTTTGCTTTCGCTTCGCGGATCAATTTCAGATCTACGTTTTCCTTTGATATCTGTGCATAATTCCCTCTCCCCTTTTTTGTTAATTGCTCGAGGGCTTTAGATGCACCAGCTCCTTTACCGAAATTGAAGATCGAAAGAAAAATATCTTCAGAGGAAAATCGCTCAATCAATTGAAGCGTTTCGTCACTTGTACCAAACTCACCGTCCGTAGCCAGTACAATACGGTTGTTACCACCACGTATATAGTTTTCATCCGCAGTTTTATAGGCCAGCTTTATACCTGCGTTGCCATCTGTTTTTCCGGATGACTTCAGATTGTTTATAGCTTTGGTGATCTTATCACTCTCTTTAAACGAAGCAGATTCCAACAGCACTTTCGGCTTATCTGAAAAAGCAATAACGGATACTCTGTCTTCCGGCCGCATCATAGATACCAGGCTAAGTATAGCATTCTTTAGTAATGGCAATTTCTCTGGAGAATTCATAGAACCAGACACATCCAACAATAAGATCATATTGTTAGTAGCATAGCCTTCCATTGACCTTAGATTCTCTCCCGGTTCTGAAATATATACCGTGTCACGCTTTTCAATATATACTGTGTCGTGTAATACTTTTGAACTTGTGCTTTCACGAGAAGTATTTTGTTGCGCGATAGTTTTCTGTGTTGCTGGTTTTTCTGTTGTACCTGCGTTGGATATCGCGTTTGTTGAAGTCGTGGTGCGTGTAGCGGTTGACTTGGGGTTCTCCTTATCCGGGTACTTAATAAAAAACAACTCCGGCTGACGTACTGTCGGCAAGTGCTGTACGCTGGTAGATAACTCACAAAACTTATTGTAATCATCCACGATGTCGTTGTATCGGTATACCATTGTATGATAAGGGTGTTCGTATCGGGATGTGTTGGCAGCCCTCAACTTCTTGATCTCCTCACTTAAAGATTTAGAAGTCTCCGGAATATCTTCATACGGAGTATAGGGACACGAACCATTATTGCGTCCGATCTTTTCAATCCCTTTCATGTTGTCGTACTCTTTGGCAATTACTTCGCGAAGGGTTTCATCAATAGATTGTGTTGATATCTTTATCGTGCTATCGCCCATATAGTATGCCTTGGCTTTCAGTAGCGCATCATGATCCAGGTCTGTCAGATTTTGTAATGCTTTTCCAGATATATACCATGAAGAAGTCACCGTTTGTGGATAAGCATCAAATACTTTTCGGACATCTTCATACAACCATTCCTTTCGTTTGTCCCATTCTCTGAATAATACTTTCTGCCGTTCAAGCGTTTTGTAAACGTTGTCCAACCGATCTGTTTCATATCGCTTTTCACTAACCTCCAGAACCAGTGAAGCGCTCAGATCATCCATCTCCTTTAAAATGCTCTGCAAGACTTCCGTCTGATCATTCAATGATTTCGCTATAGCAGGAGGAAGCGCTTTACTATAGGTGATTGTCTTTTGATACTCTGCCTTGGGTAACTGATAATTTTTGTAATCGAAGTTAAGCGGCCCGTGTCGTTCATACGAATCCAATGTTTTAAAATAAGAAGCACTGGAACTGAAATTCTCCAGCGTTGATTGCAGGTTTCGTGTTTGGCGCCACGTTTCATTTATATAGGCAATATAGTTTGATAATGCTTCGAACTGTGCCTTTGGTAAAGCCGTCTTCTGTGGCGCTATAGTCACTGGTGCTCGCGCAGCATCCCGGAAGGGAGTAACCTGTACGGCCGTTGATGCAGGTTGTGTACGGGATTCAAAAAGCGGAAAATATTTAATCGTTTTTATACCAACGTAATCACCCATTGCAAAATCAATGAAACTATTATAATCGGATACGAGCGTTCCGTTAAAATAGTTGATCAGATCAAAGTATACATCGTTGCTATGCTTGTCCGATTTCTTGGCCTCAAAGTTATACCCATTTAAGCCGTTACGTTTCAATTCAAGTATAGTATTGAGGTTCTCTTGAAACGATGGCCACATACTGGATGCTGGATACTTCAATGCCGGTTTTGATTTCTGCATTGCTATAGCCTGCTGATCTGTTTCGAGTATACTTTGCTCCAGCTTATCCACCGGCCACCCGGTATGAACATCTTCCTTTACATTGAATGTCCATGAGTCAAGAAGTTTTCGTTCGCGTTCAATCTCACCTCTCATAAAGGCATCGGCATTCCGATAAGCCGCGGGCGCTGTCGTGGACTGTACTATCTTTTTATGAATGGCATCAAGCTCAAACCTCAACGCGCTATATTTTTTTTGATAGTCGCGAAGCAACAAAGGCAATTCGTTTACCAGCTGCTCAGCTTTTGCAAAATTATCCTGTTTGTAATCTTCAAGTTTGTGATAGGTGTCGAGCGATTTACAATTTACGTCAATCTTTTCCGCGGCAGCGCGAAGGTCCTTGAGCTTCGCATTCAGGTTGGTTGAAAGCGCAGTATTCAGGTTCTTGCTCAAGGTTAATGCATTGGTCAGATAATAGTCTTCCAACTGTACCGGACAAGTATAGCGCGGCGAACCCCATGAACTTTTCTGGTGAATGGTTGGATAATATGCAATCATCGACTTTACAACTCTATCCACTTCTTCAGCGGAATGGTTCGCATAGTCTGCGTATGCATTGATTGCTTTTTGTTGTACACCGGTTATAGACTGACCCATTGAAAGCACCGGCAACAGGAAGAGAAAATAAATAAATCGCATATTCGAACTTACTAAAAAATGTTATTACGGAATATAACTCTATAGGTTCTGATCTGATCCATAAGGCATACTTCGCTCTATAAATATGAACTTTATCTCCTGATATTCATGTTTACACAAATGAATATTGAATCTATGAATTCCATTAAAGCATTTGAAAAGTTTACGAACACATTGTCTGAGCAAGAACACATAATGCCCCTGTTGTTTATTGGTCATGGCTCACCTATGAATGGGATTGAAGACAACGAGTTCAGCCACAAGTGGGAACAACTCGGCAAAGAGATTCCAAGACCAAAGGCTGTGCTTTGTATTTCAGCACACTGGTTTACCAAGGGCACCCATATAACAGCGATGGAAAATCCTCAGACTATTCATGACTTTGGTGGATTCCCGAAAGCTTTATTTGATGTTCAGTATCCTGCTCCTGGAAGCCCCGCACTGGCTAAAGAAGCAGCTCAGCTTATTCACAAAACTACTGTAGGACTCGATCATGAGTGGGGATTGGATCACGGTACATGGTCTATTGTAAAACGGATGTATCCGGAAGCAACTATACCCGTGCTTCAACTCAGCATCGACTATACGAAAGGGCCACAATACCACTATGAGCTTGCGAAGGAACTGGAGTCACTTCGTAAAAAAGGTGTGCTGATTATTGGTAGTGGAAACATGGTGCATAACCTGCGTATACTCGATTGGCAACGTCCTACAACCGGGTATGATTGGGCCATTGACATGAACGAAAAATTCAAAGAAGCAATTCTATCGAATAATCATACACCCCTGATCAACTTTGAAAGCCTCGGACAAGGCGCGAAATTTTCTATACCAACACCCGAGCATTATTTACCACTGCTATATATACTCGGAATGAAAGGCGGAAAAGATAATGTGAGCATCTTTAGCGATAAGCTAGCCATGGGTTCAATTTCAATGACGTCTGTAAAAATAGGCGAATAGTCGCTGTGTCATTTTAACGATCGAGCTGATCCAGGAATTCATGAATAGCATTATATATTACGACAAGCTGATCAGCGGTGATCACATACGGTGGAAGTATATAGATAACATTGCCCAGTGGCCTTAGCAGGATGTTTCGCGCTATAAAGTAAGGATATATCTTTTTCCTGATCGCGTTATCATACGAAGTGCGAGCATCTGTTTTTATTTCCAGCGCCAGTATAGTCCCCAGAGATCGCACTACGCCTACACGGCTATGTTGTTTTATTTCAGATTCAAATTGCTTGTGCTGGTCAGCAATCCGCTGAATACTTTGTTGACACGCATCTGCCGTGAGTAAATCAAAACTCGCATTGGCAGCAGCGCAGGCTATAGGATTCGCAGTATAGGAGTGTCCATGAAAAAATGTTTTCAGAAAATCATCAGTTTGATAAGCCTGCAGTATTTTATCAGAGCATGCTGTTACACCCAAGGCCATTGTTCCTCCGGTTATCCCTTTCGATACCGCAATGATATCAGGTTTGCTCTCGCAATAGTCGGAAGCAAATAATTTACCTGTGCGTCCAAATCCTGTAAATACTTCATCAGCAATACATAGCACATCATTCGCTTTTGCCATTTCAAGCAAGCTGTTAAGAATAGCGGGCGAGTATATACGCATACCGCTAGCACCTTGTACAAGCGGTTCGTACACGAAGGCTGCAACATCACCACGTGATACTATATCTTTAAATTGCTGAAGGATATATTCTTCATTCTCAACCGTTGGAAAATCAATGAAGATGGTTTCAAACAGATAAGGCTTGAAAGGATCCGTGAACATACCACGCTCTCCAATAGACATCGCTCCAAATGTGTCACCATGATAAGCTCCATCGAAGGCAACGATCTTACTTTTCTTAATACCGTGATTATACCAGTATTGAAATGCCATTTTAAGTCCTACTTCCACGGCAGTGCTTCCATTATCAGAAAAGAAGATGCGCGATTGATTCGATGGCAAAATTGAAAGCAGATTTTTTGAGAGCTGTATGGCTGGCTCATGTGTAAATCCTGCAAAGATTACGTGCTCCAGTTTCCGGGCTTGTGCTGCTATAGCATCCGCTATATATTCATTGCTGTGTCCGTGCAGGTTCACCCACCACGAGGAAACAGCATCTATAATTTTACGATTGTCGTCTGTGGTAAGATAAACGCCTTTTGCTTCTGTGATCAGGATTGGATCTATACCGCCTTGCAACGGACTGAATGGATGCCAGATGTTTCTTTTATCCAGTGCTGCTAAATCATTATTCATTCCAATTTTCTTTTAGAAGATCAGCGTACCGCTTTACTGTATTCTGATCTATCGTTTCTTCGCGGGTAATACGTAACAGACAACGCAATCCTGAGTGGTGAAGTATAATTCTTTCACTCTCCGGATTCGGCTGACCATTGAATATTATACCTTTCACACGGACGTTTCGTTTTCGCAATGCTTCAACCGTAAGTAATGTATGATTAATACTACCGAGGTATAAATCAGCGACCAGTATAACAGCATCAGCCACTTTCGCTGCGAGGTCAATAACAAAATCAGTGTCGTTCAATGGAACCAGGCATCCACCCGCACCTTCGATCACCAGATCGTTCTTCGTCGGCGGAACTATAAATCCCGAAAGCTTAATGGTGATACCGTCCAACGCAGCGGCTGCATGTGGAGAGGCCGGAGTTTTTAATAAATATGCTTCCGGAAAAATTGTTGTGTTGTTGCTGACAAGTTTTTGTACCGTGTCTGCATCCCGCGGTAAGCCGGCCTGTACAGGCTTCCAGTAATCAGCTTGCAATGCTTCACACAGTATAGCAGATACCATTGTCTTACCACTGTCTGTGTCGATAGCCGTGACAAAATAATTCATGCGGAAAGTTAATAGTAAATTACGAATGCATCACTGCCTGAAATGATTTCAATGTGGAAGCGAGTGCTTCAATATCAGACTTCGTATTAAATGTATGCAGACAAATGCGCAGTCGTTCAGATCCTTTCGGCACAGTGGGAGAAAGTATAGGGCGAACATCGAAACCTTTCTGTTGCAATTCTGTTGCTGCCATTCTTGCGTTCTCGTTGCCGGGATATATAGCCGTCTGAATGGCACTTGTACTGATCGTTCTGTTTTGCAAGTCCTGAACAGCATGTAAAAAAATCTGGATATTACTCCGAAGCTTTTCCTGCAGATATATATTATTGTTTAGATATTTGAAAGCACAGTCTATAGCGGCAATGCTGTGTGGGGGCAATGCTGTGGTATAGATAAAAGGTCGGGCAAAATTAATCAGGTAGTCACGCAGATCATTGCCCCCTGCAACACAAGCGCCATGTATACCCATTGCTTTACCAAACGTATATACCCGCACTGCAATTTTGGAATGCACGTTCAGCGAAACAGCAAGACCGCTCCCTTGTTCGCCCATCACACCGGTGCTGTGAGCTTCATCCAAAATTATAAAGGCATTGTACTTCTCTGAAAGCGAAACCAGCTCTTGCAAAGGACATTGATCACCATCCATAGAATATATGGATTCAACTGCTATATATACCTTGCCTTCTGCCCGCTTGAGTTTAGTTTCGAGGTCATTCAAATCATTATGCCGAAAGCTATAGCGTTTGGCGAGACTTAGCCGCGCACCATCTTTTATACAGGCATGTGCAAGCTCATCGTATAGTATAGTGTCATTACGTTGGGGTAGTGACGATAATACAGCCAGGTTGGCAGTATAGCCGGAGTTAAAAATCAGTGATGCGTCTGCCTTAAAAATCTTAGCGAGACGGGACTCGATTTCTTCATAATACTCCGTGTTGCCAGCCAGCAGTCGTGAGCCTGTTGCGCCATTTCTTTTTATAGTAAGCGCATCAAGTTCCTGGTGAATCTCATTGAACAACGATTCAGAACGCGAAAGGCCAAGGTAATCATTGGAAGAAAAATCAATTTGATCAGAAGTATACTTCAGTGTTCTGAGTAATCCCTCTTTTTCGCGAGCCTTTAAACGTCCCTGCAATTCTTTTCTCCATGCATCCATGCGTCAAAAATATAAATCTTTGATCAAGATATAGCTTTCTGCTTCAATGAAACACGTGGTTACTTACCTCGCCCTTTTTCAATCATGTCCCACATTGTCTCTGGTATAGTTTCAAGGTGACTGAACTCACCTCCATTGCGTAGCCACTCACCGCCATCGATGGTAATTACTTCACCGTTTACATACGCGGAATAATCAGACATTAGATATGCAGCCAGATTCGCAAGTTCCTGATGTTCACCTACGCGCTTCAATGGAACACGTTGTGCAGGATCAAATTTTTCTACTAACTCACCCGGTAACAAGCGGCTCCATGCACCTTCCGTGGGGAACGGTCCGGGGGCAATTGCGTTGCTTCTGATCTTGTACTTTGCCCACTCAACTGCAAGCGACCTTGTTAAGGCAAGCACACCTGCTTTACCACACGCAGAGGGCACTACATATCCGGAACCCGTCCACGCATAAGTTGTAACTATATTTAGAAAAACTCCGGGCTGCTTTTTTTCAATCCAATTTTTACCCGCGGCAAGTGTTGTATAATATGTGCCTTTTAATACTATATCTACTACTATATCAAATGCGCGATGCGAAAGACGCTCTGTTGGACTTATAAAATTACCGGCTGCATTATTAAGTACTCCGTGAATTTGTCCGAACGTAGCTTCCGTTGTTTTAATAACATTATCGATCTCTTCATATTTACGAACATCACAGGTAACAGCCAATACTTTTCCGCCTGTTTCTTTCATCAACTCATCAGCAGATTTATCCAATACATCTTTTTTACGGCTGGTGATTACAAGGTTCGCACCGAGTTCCAAAAAGTATTTCCCCATTGATCGGCCTAGTCCGGTTCCGCCACCCGTTATAATGATGGTTCTATCTTTCAAGCTTCCGGGTTTTAACATTCCTTCCATGTCATTGATTTTTTAGATCATTGAAAGTAGCGAATAAGAATATCTTTCCTACGGCTTCGGGTAAATAAAAAAGGACTGTATAAAACAGTCCTTTGAGATAGAGAGGGGTATTGTGCTTAGCTATTGATTTCAAAATCTTCCTTCAGATTTTCAATTTCATCTACAACAGGTTGCAGAACAGTCTCCAGTTTTTCTTTCGAGCCATCTGTATACTGGATGTAAGGAATATATGCTCCGTTTTCTTCAACATGAATTATATCACCTAACTTCTTATCATTACCATCATAGAGTGCAACCTTGATAATTTTATTCCAATCTATTTCAGGCTTGTTCAACTCTTCGCCATTAATTATACCTTTCACTTTCAGGTTTTTCAGTTGAACATAACCATCAACGCTTGTAAGACTTTCTTCTGATTTAGAACTGTTCTTATACTTAAGCGTAGCACTTGTAGCCAGTAACGTTTGTTGATTTTGCAGAAGGGAGATATTGATATAGGATGAAGTTGCTGCGTTATCATCGAATTCGATGCTAACTTTATAGGGGGCAACGTTGAATACTACCGAAGCTGCCAACGGGAAGCCATTTGCGTCCCACTCTGCTTCAAGGTATATAGATGCTACTTTTACTCCATCAACATGGAGGTGTGCATCAAGTAATTCTGGTTCATAATATGTTTCCTGAAATTCTTCATCGAAGAATTCTATTTCACTATATCCTTCGAGCGTAAGTTCTGCATCATTGGTAGAAGATCCCTCTGTTGGAAACTGAATCTCAATAACTTCAGCATCGCTGATACGTTCAAACTCTCCGGCTTCACCTAATTCCGGATTCCATACATATATACCTAGGTTCGCTTCGAAATCAAATGCTTCTTGTGCTACCCGGCCATTCGTATTTTTAGTAAATATTTTTCTGAAGTCTGTGCCTTTTTGTTGGAAGAAGTGACGAATCTTCTTGCGATCAGTTCCTATTCTTCCGAAAGGGTCATCTGTATCGACAAGATTAAACAGATCTTTAACAGCTTTTAAACCATCTGCTTCCGATAAATCTTGCAGATCGTTTTTAGCATCCGAATTGAATGTAGAGATAGTAGCTTTCGCTTGATCTTTGGAAAGCTGATTGCTGTCTTTGTTGTCATCATCATTGTCACATGAAGAGAATCCGATAACAGCGGCAAGGGCTGCTATAGAGAGCAGTCGTTTTGTAATAGTCATAAGGGTTTTATTTAGAAAATTTGTTTTCTATATAGGTTAAAAATTCAATAGCTCTTTTACGGAGAAACGGCTTAGGATGGTTTCAAAAACCAGTTGAATTATTTCAGGTTCGGGCATTAGACACAATGCTATAGCAGATGGTTGGAAGTAAATAATAATTATTAATTTGTGTCACATTTTTTGAACTCACTCTTAACCTATGAAGAAAGTATTATTGCCACTTTTCATCACCCTTATTTTTTCGTCCTGTATTGTAAGCAAAAAGAAATACGATGAACTCCTGGCACAGAAAGTAAGAACGGAAGCCGACCTTGGAGATCGTTCATCTCAACTTGATAAGGCGAATGCCAATCTTGATTCGCTATCACAACAGTTGAAAAAACTTAAAGAAGACACTACTAAACTTGGAATTGAAAAAAGAAATAAGAGCCAGCGACTTGCAGAACTTGAAAAGGAACACGGTCAACTGAATAGCAACTATAAGAATTTACTTACCAGCAGTGGTCGGCAGACGCGCGATCTTGTACAACAACAAGAGCAGCTTCTTTCGATCCAGGAAAATCTGGAGCAGACGCGAAGAGAAAATGATTCATTAAGCAACAGTCTTGCAGAACGTGAAAAGAAAGTAAAAGAACTGGAGCAGGTACTTGCAAGTAAAGACAAAGCTGTTCAGGACCTTAAGAATAAAATTAGCAATGCATTGCTTAACTTTAAAGAGAACGACATTACTGTGAAAGTAAAGAATGGTAAAGTATATGTGTCACTCGCAGAGCAATTACTGTTTGGGTCAGGCAGTATTGAAGTGGATGCTAAAGGAGTTACGGCGCTACAGCAACTGGCAAAAGCTATAAAAGATCAGAAGGATATTAATATTATGGTCGAAGGTCATACTGATAATGTACCGATCTCCAAAAAATCACAGTATATGCAAGACAACTGGGATCTGAGTGTGATGCGTGCTACATCCATCACTAAGATTTTAACAAAGTCAGGTGTATCACCTCAGCAAGTAACAGCTTCTGGCCGTGGAGAATTTATGCCGTTAGCATCTAATGATTCACAACAGAATAAACAAAAGAACAGAAGAACTGAAATTATAATCACTCCGAACCTGGACGAGTTATTCAGGATACTTGAAAACAACTAAAAACTATGGGAAGACTAATTTCGCTTTTAATCCTGATTATCGATATCATAATAATTATGGATATACTTCGGAGCAATAAAGAAACGGAGAAGAAAATACTTTGGATCATTGTTGTTATACTGTTGCCTATATTGGGGCCAATTTTATACTACCTTATTGGAAAGAATAAGTTATGAGTGAAAGTAAGTTCAAGCCGCTGTGGAGCCTGCCGGTTATTGTTGCTGCGTTGGGCTACTTTGTAGATATATATGATCTTCTTCTTTTTAGTATTGTACGAAAACCCAGTTTAATTTCATTGGGTATACCGGAAGATCAGTTGTTCGATCAAGGTGAACATCTTCTTCGTGTTCAGATGGCCGGCTTGTTAGTGGGAGGTATCATCTGGGGAATCATGGGAGACAAGCGCGGCCGGTTATCGGTTTTGTTTGGCTCTATCTTATTATACTCTCTCGCAAATATAGCGAACGGATTTGTCACTACTGTGGATCAATATGTAGTTCTCCGGTTTATAGCAGGTATAGGATTAGCCGGTGAATTGGGAGCTGGTGTTACACTTGTATCCGAGTCACTTCCTTCAAATTTGAGGGGATATGGCACAACGATCATTGCAACGGTAGGGCTAATGGGCGCAGTGGTAGGCAATCTTGTTTCTCAAACTAAGTTTGCGTCTTCGTCTTTTGAGTCGTGGCAGATATCATTTTTTATTGGTGGTGGCATGGGGCTATTATTGCTGATCGCCCGCGTAAGTGTTTTTGAGTCGCATGTGTTTCTCAAATCCAAAGAAAGAAAACTTGAACGAGGTAATTTCTTTCAGCTATTCACAAACCGTACACGATTGGTCAAGTTCCTTGGATGTATATTTATAGGTTTACCAATCTGGTATGTCATCGGTATACTTGTCACGTTCTCTCCCGAATTTGCTACAGCGCTGTCTATTACAGGAACTGTAACTACAGGGAATGCTATTATGTATAGCTATATAGGTCTTGCCGTCGGTGATCTCGCAAGTGGTTTTTCCAGCCAGATCATTAAGTCGCGTAAAAAAATTGTTTTAATATTTATTTTACTGACGCTTTGTTTCATTGTCTTTTATCTCTTCACTCCAATAAAAGATGCAGGCTTCTTTTATATAACCTGTTTTATTCTTGGAGTTGGTATAGGGTATTGGGCGTTGTTCGTAACAATTGCTGCAGAGCAGTTTGGTACCAACCTGAGATCTACGGTGGCTACCTCTGTACCTAACTTTATTCGTGGAACTGTTATCCCGCTTACGCTGCTTTTTAAATTCTTGCGTGACAGTATTCATCAGCACTATAGCCTTTCGTTAGGTGATGTAAATGCGAAGAATGCCGGAATGATTTATGGAGCGTTGATCGTAGGACTCCTTACGATTGTTATTGCTTTAATTGCCTTGCGATTAATCGATGAGACTTATGGCCGCGATATGAATTTTGTTGAGGAAGACTAACCCTTTGTGTTCCGCTTTACGTTTGGGAAATCGTAACTTTATTACAATCTTTCTATTTGTAAAGACCCCAACCCATAGTGAACAAAACCCTCATTTTCCTCTCTTCTCTACTATTCTATTGGACATCTTCCTTTTCGCAAAATATTCAATTAATTGATAGTCTTAGATTACGTGTCAAATCATATACAGCGGAAGACCAAAAGAAATTTGAATTACTGAATGACCTGGCCTGGGAACATCGCTGGGCTAATCCTGACAGCACAATTTATTATTCGCAAAAAGCATTAGCATTGGGCAAAAAGCTAAACCTCTCAAAAGGTTTAGCAAAGCCACTTAATTTCATGGGGGTTGCCTATAACTATAAAGGCAATCGCATCACGGCATTTGAAACGTACGATGAGGCGCTTCGTGTCTCCGCAGCCCAAAAGGATTCTTCACAAATTGCACATACGAATAATAATCTTGGAAGACTTTTTTTTGAACAGGGATTACTCTCCCGATCGTATGAACATTTTATTCGTGCATTGTCTCTGTTCGAAGCAATAAATGATTTATCAGGCCTGGCATATACATATCAAAGCCTCGCCGCATTATATAAATTACAGCATGACTATATTAAAGCGGAAAGCAATTACCTGAAAGCTTACAATATCAGGTTGTCGTTGAATAACACACGTGATATCATGTCAGCGCTTGGTCAATTGGGAAGGCTATCGCAAGAAACAAACGACCACGACAAAGCACTTCGCTATTTACATTTAGCAGATTCTGCGGGGCACGTTATCAATGATGAAGTAAATCTTGCTGACATCAAGACGTATATATCTCAAAGTTATCTGCGCAAAGGACTACTCGAAGAAGCGGAATCTATATGTAAAGAAGGTCTTGAAGTCATACTGAAGAAAAATGTCGTACGCATTTTACCGCAGGCCTATCTTACCATGGGCCAGATCATGTATACTAAAAATGATCTACCAGAAAGCAAGAGATACCTTAACATGGCACTTGACATGGCAGCAAAGTCAAATGATCTGTCCTCTAAAATGGAAGCCTATTATTGGCTATGGAAATTATCAGAGAAGAAGCACGATAAAACAGGGAGTCTCTCACATCAAAATCAATACTTGATACTAAAGGATTCCATAAAGGATCTTGATCTAACCCGACAGGTTGAGCGGCTTCAGTTTGAAATTGAGATTCAACGAAAAGAGCAAGAGAATCAATTACTAAAAGCAAATGAAGAAAAGAACGGAGCCATTATACAGCAACAGAAGCTTCAAAATATAGTACTCATTGTCATTATAGGATTTGTAAGTATACTTGGATTAGTGCAATGGCGTAATGGCAAGAAGCGAAGAGAGATTAACGAACGGCTTGCACAGCAAAATCAATTTATTGCTAACCAACGTGAAGAGATTGTAGAACAAAACGAAAAATTATCGAGAAGAAATCAGGAACTCTCCGATATCAATCATGAAAAGGATACGATCATGAGTATTGTCGCGCATGATTTAAAGTCACCACTCAACAGGATAAAGGGTATAGCTGACCTAATGGAACTTGAGGGGCAACTTACAGAAGATAATAAAGTATATGTGCAGATGACCAAGAATGCAACTCAATCAGGGTTGGATCTTATCAAAGATTTACTTGATGTACATATGCTCGAAGAAAATGCAGAGCCTAACTATTCGGTCTTCGATGTCAGTCGTTTTCTTTTGGATAAGATTGATGCTTTTGGACCATCCGCTGAATCGAAAAATATACATCTTCATATTACACGCATCGAAAATGAAGAAGTAAATATAGATGCTGACTATCTTAATCGTATCGTCGATAATCTGATTTCAAATGCCATCAAGTTTTCCAAAAGGAATTCAAGTATAGAAGTGTCTGCCGGTCGCTCTTCCTCTCACTTTTGGATATCCGTGAAAGATCATGGGCCGGGATTTTCGGAACAAGACAAGGTTCACCTATTTCAAAAATTTAAAAAATTAAGCGCACGTCCAACAGCAGGAGAAACGTCCAACGGATTGGGCTTAGCCATTGTAAAAACGCTGGTCGATCGCCTGAAAGGCAAAATAGATTTGACTTCCGAAGAAGGGAAGGGAAGTGAGTTTGTAGTTAAGTTCCCAATTTAACTATACATATACTTTATGCTTGTCGACTGGATTCAATTCGCAAGCATATAGTATTATATTCTCCGTTGATTAGTTTACGACCAGCAGAATTCAGATTGTTCTTCAGTCAACTAATTGTCTCACATCAACGTGCTCCGTTCTATGGAGCTTACATCAAGTCGACTATTTTCTCTATTCTATCTTCACCTAAACGAAGAGCCTGCCGGTTAATAGTCTACAGCTTAAAGCAGGGCTCTGACTGTGTATCTTTCCTTGAATTTGGTTTTACTACCGAAGTGATTCCGGGTTACTTCATGTGAGCTTACACAAAGATGTTTTTTGTTTGTCGGGAGTCTATAAACAAAAAAAAGCCTTTGGAGGTTATCCAAAGGCTTAGTTAGTAAAAGAAAGGCAACGACTTACTCTCCCAGGTATTATCCCAGTACCATCAGCGCTGGCGGGCTTAACTGCTCTGTTCGGAATGGGAAGAGGTGATCCCCACCGCTATAGTCACCTTAAAATCTTAAAGGTTCGTCACTTATCTAAAAGCAACCCTTTCAATATTTCTTTGACAGTATTGGCAAAAGAGTAGAAGTATTAAAGTTAGTAATGTAAAGCAAGCACATAAGATTGTTTTTCGTTGTTACCCCGGATCCTATTGCTAGAACCCGGGGCCTGAAGCGTTCGGGTAATTAGTACTGCTCAGCTTTGACATTTCTGCCTTTACACCTGCAGCCTATCAACGTCATAATCTCTGACGTCCCTTAATGGAAGTCTCATCTTGAGGTGAGTTTCGCGCTTAG
>CABHOV010000063.1 GCA_902168185.1 uncultured Bacteroides sp. | reverse complement strand
GTATATACTGAAGTAACATCAGATAAGAGCTATAGAATTCTGGTTGAAAACATGCATGAAGGTGCGGTGACACTCAATAAAGATGGAACTATCCTGTATTGTAATTCATACTTTGCAACCATGGTAAACTGTCCTTTACAAAAGGTAATCGGAGCAACATTCAACAATTTTATCGATGATGTTTCGAAGAAAGATTTTGAACTCATGCTTAAGCGCTGCCGAAAGAGCGCTATACGCGAAGAGGTATATTTGTATTCCAAGACGGTTAAAGATCTGCTGGTGCTCATGTCTATAAACTCCTTGTCGTTGGATAATAAAATTGTGTTAAGTATAATTTTGACGGATTTAACGGTTCAAAATAAAAATCAGCAAGAATTGAAGCGCAGAGCCGCAGAACTGGAAAAGAAGAATGTTGAACTGGAAATTGCAAATAAAGATCTGACCGCCTTTACCTATGTATCCAGTCACGATCTGCAGGAACCACTACGGAAAATTCAGAATTTTGTAAGCCTGCTAAACGAAGAAAAAGAAAACTTATCTATAGACGGTAAAGCCTATTTACAAAGAACGTATGAGACAGCCAGGCGCATGCGGATGCTTATAGATGATCTGTTGGTTTACTCACGAGCAAAGAATCTTGAACATAAATTTGAAGAAATCGATCTCGCTATAATTATAGACGAAGTAATAAGTGATTTCAAGGAAGCAATACTTGAAAAGAATGCAACAATAGAAATTCATGTAGGTTGTAAAGTCAATATTATCAGGTTTCAGTTTTACCAGATCTTTCAGAATCTTATCAGCAATTCTCTTAAGTTTTCCAAAGTCGGGGAACCATCGCGTATAACAATAGAATCCAATACTATTCGAGGCGGTAAACGAACGGGCAAAAGCCCTGCTCTGCCCGTGGACAAACTCTCGGCTAAAATGGATTACTGCCATATCATCTATAGCGACAATGGTATTGGCTTCGAGACTAAATACAATGAACGTATCTTTGAAATGTTCCAACGCCTTCACAGCCAGGAAGAATATCAGGGAACCGGCATTGGACTTGCTATTTGTAAACGAATTGTTGAAAACCATCAGGGTATCATTACCGCCACTGGTAAACCAAACAAAGGTGCCAGATTCGATATCTATATACCTGTTGTATCCAATTCCTCTGCGAAAGCCAGCAGCTGAAGATTTACAATTCATTTTAATCATGCACGGATTTGGAAGATCTCACCTTCAACGTCATTACTGGTACTGGTCATCTATAGCACCTGATTGAGTACGAACTACCTCACAATATTTATCGCTAAAATCAGTATCCCCTTCAAATCATCATTATATAGGCGTGGTACTCTTAATTCACATACAAACTATAGAGGCTCGCTAATTGCATAGATAGTATAGGATATGCTGTATCCACATCGTTGTATGAGTTCGCAATCGGCCCCGATACCATTCAATGTTGCAAAGCATTTGGTCAAAAATAACAATGATAAATCATGAAGACATTTGCATATAGTGTTCGCGAATATGAACGTCCGTTTCTGGTAGAAGCTGTAGCGCCCAGACACAAGTTAGAGGTTTCCAAAGCGAGATTGAATGTTGATACAGTACACCTGGCTAAAAATTGTGATGCAATTTCTGTTTTCACCTCCGATGATTGCTCTGGTGTTGTAATTGAAAAATTACATGAGATAGGCGTTCGGTTTATTGCGTTGCGCTCGGTAGGATATGATCATGTGGATATCAACAAAGCAAGTGAGGTTGGTATCTCCGTTGCAAACGTACCTGAATATTCACCGTATTCAGTAGCCGAGCATGCTGTTGCTATGCTCATGAGTTTTAATAGAAAGTTTATAGTCGCGCAGTCACGCATTCGGGATCATGACTTTCACCTGGATGGTTTAACCGGATTTGATGTGCATGGAAAAACTGTTGGTATAATTGGTACCGGCAAAATTGGGATGGCGTTTGCCAGAATACTAAACGGCTTCGGCACTGCAATATTGGCGTATGATCCTATAGTAAATCCGGATGCTATACTGTTGGGGGTGCGTTACGTTTCACTGGAGGAGTTATTACAAAAGAGTGACATCGTATCGGTGCATTGTCCTTTGAATAAACAAACGAAGTACTTGCTTTCCAATCCTCAGTTTGCATGGATTAAGAAAGGTTGCATTCTAATAAATACCTCGCGGGGTGGAATTGTAAAAACAGTAGACCTGATTGAGGCTATTGAAAATGGTCGTTTAGGAGGAGCATGCCTTGACGTTTATGAAAACGAAAAAGGATTGTTCTTTGAAGATCACTCAAATACTATACTAGAGGACAAGCTTTATCTCAGACTCTCTGCCCTGGACAATGTTTTGATAACAGGTCATCAGGCATTCCTTACATGTGAGGCCTTAAAGGGTATTGCAGAAACTACAGTACTCAACCTGGATTACTGGCAACGTGAAGCGGTATCACCAAATGAACTCACCAATATTTCGCATATCGAAATTTATCTATATTAGTTCTAGCCCTATTGCTGCTATATATTGAATTATAGGCACAAACTGTCACAAGTTTAGCGTAGCGTAATTTTTACTACCAACCAACGAGTGTATACTTTTAAAAGGTAGGGGAACAATCATCCGTAAACCAGCATTAAATATGAAACGCCAGTCTAACGCTGTTAATTCCCCTTTCCAATTTCTATGGAGTAACCTGCATTTATACTATCGTTGACAGAAATAGAGAATACACGCAAGCTCGATTTAAAAATGAAACCGGTAATAAACGCGCACACCGAGCAACGTAGCGTGGTCTTTAATAGTACCCGGAAAATGTTTACGAACAATCGACACCTTCGGCTCTATATATACACGGCGAAAGAAAACGCCCGCCAGCAGATCAACGCCATTGAACTGCAATCTCAATTCCTCTGGCTCACCGTTATAAGTATAGTGCAGCGTTTTGCCTACATTATAGAAAGTATAACCGGCCCCTATATAGAATGCATCGAAAAATGACTTGGTAACGAACAGCGACTGATCAACATAAAATGTATTCTGCCGGTCTATACCATTGGGTTTAAAATAGTAAAAGTCATAACGAAGCGTAGTGCCATAGTGTACAGCAACCGAAGGCAGAAGTGTATACCCGGGAGTAACGTTTATACCCGTGCCGTTAACGCCTGCCTGGTAATTAAAGGGTGCTTGTATATTTATACTCGATCCACCAGCAGAGCCAGCAGTACTCTGTGTATATAGTATCGTGGTGCGAGCTACCATACCGACATCTACAAAGAACTTACTATCATCGTGCTGTGCATAGCAGCGGGTGAACAAGCTTGTAATACTGAATACGATCAGGGCAACGCGCATAGGTATATATTTATAGGTATATATTTACTCGGTAGAGAATTGAGCTTCAAAACAACTGGTCTCGATACGGTGCACACACGGGTGGCGCGTGTTGCCGCATACTTTACCATCGCATACAGGCGTTGAATCCATTACACCTGCAGCCAGTGCCTTTTGTGACGAGCGATACATAATGTCGAGCTTCGTAGTGATCATGCCCCAACTGCCATCTCCCTTTAATCCATACTCGGCTATAGATACACTCTGCGGCTTTAACCGTGCAGGCCAGTTGTCATATTCAAAGAAAACATAGAACACCAGGTTGCCGCGCATCCCTTGATTGTTCGGTGGATTGGAACCTGCCGTGCGCCACTCTTCGAAAAACATTTTGTTGAAGGCTGAATAGCAATACGTAGGATTAGCCTTTTTTACCAGACGATGATCGGGATCACCGATCCACTGCGGATCGTGCCGCGCACCATTGAAAGGATTGATGCGCGAACTGAATGTACTATACGAGTGATCCGAAAGATCATTGGCACCCGAAAGTATATTATCAAGGTCGCACTTTAATTTGAAGTTGCGCAGCTTGCCGTGATTCCACGCGGTGTTAGACGACTGACAGTAACCAGCAACAAGACAGAGAGAAGTTCTGGTTGCATCATTTTCCGGTTCTGCCTCCTTCGGCAGATATACTATAGCACCACCGTGATAACTTTCGCTGAGCGATACGACCCATACCTCGTGCGAGCGTACATACTCTTCATCAACCGTTACCTCTTCCGGCTCGCCCATGGCATTGATCCGCACACCACTCCAGCGCGTAAGTTCTTCATCGCCACTGTACGACACCAGCGTAGGGTTGCTGTTCAGCAAGCCCTTTGCTTTAAGCTGTTCGTATTCCGGTATATAGATCTGCGGGTAGAGCGAAATCATGGTGGTGCTATCGGGTATATTGGAGAAGGCTTCCAATGAAACGCCGAAGGCCCCCGGCTGAGTATACCGCGAGGCAGCAAATGTTTCAAATAATGATGACGACCGCTCGGCGAGTACGTTAAGCAGAACATTATAGTCGCCATCGAAACGTTTTTCTACCTCGCGGTATAGCAACGTTCGAAACGCGCCATCGTCCACCTGTGAAAGTATACCGTTGCGCAGTACATCCAGGTGATGGGTGAGGTATGCATATTGCTCCGCGGGCGTGAGTGTTTGCAATAAGCTCTTGTCGTTTTCAAGCACCCGGTGGCGCACGTTGTTCGCCAGCTCTTCCTTGCAATGGGCGAAAAATAAAATAAATACGATACTGAGCAGGGCATAGCGGCCCGTCTTCATGTGTTCCATGACTTTAAAGGGATTAGTAGATATAGTATAAAAAAGCCTGGAGGGTTTTATCAGAATGACGGCAAACGTATAGGAGAGCTATAGCGATGGCAATGTGTTATGCGGATTCAGGCGTATGCCAGCGATGCGCATGCCCGGCAGACGAATTGAGCAGTATAAACAGGTTGTATATATTTTCGAGTGAATGGTTGAAATCCTTAGGGAGCGCATCATGATGGTCGATCAGGTAATCGAAGAGCAGACAAAATAAATTGTCGCGAAGTTCTCCAGGGTGTGTGGTGTTGAGGAAGTGAAGGAACGCTTCTTCTAATGCAGGAGGAAGTTGATCGGTTGTTGGCCGAGGCAGTGATTTGGTGAGGTGTTGCATAATTTTAATGATTAAGTATATATATAGTTACTAGGCGCTTAAATCTTCATGAATGAGATGATTCAGCAATTCATACACTGACTTTAAGTCGTTTTTAAAGGAAGGATCACCCGGGTCTATTTCTACTCTATTAAGAATGCACAGAAGACTTTTGCGATATCTTCCGACCTCTTCGATGCTTGAAATTGGTATCTCGATTCTTATTTGATTGTTTGGAACATCGTGTATAATCATGGTGGATTTATATGTTTATTAGGAACAATTATAATGAAATTAGGAATTGATTCAAATGATTTATTCCGAAATTACTTATAAGTAGTCCTTTTTATTAGATTTCTGTTTCAAAAAACATTATTCATGACAAAACTGGGAGAATACTTAGCCAAACGGTCAGTTAACAGGGCAGCCATTTCACGTAAGACAGATATACATACTACAAGACTCAATGAACTGTCTAATAATGAAAGCGCTAAATTGAGAGCTGACGAACTATATCTTATAGCATTAGCGATAGGAGTAAACCCTGGCGATCTTCTCGATTATGTTTGCAAAGATTTGAAGTTGATAGAAGAAGTATAAAATACAACCTTAATTTATTAATCCTCTTAAGAAGAGTCATAAGTTTGGCAAAGACCAGGTTGCAGCACAATTGGGTTTATCCATCGAGGATTACGAGCAGTTAGAAGAAGGTCAGTTGAAACTGAATTCTAAGCAAGCAGAATTGTTATCTGGACTATATCATATCGAACCACGACACTTGTTAGCGGATAATACTCCTGTTGTGAACTATAACATTGGAGCCTATAGCAGGTATAACTAATGTTGAGAATTATTTTGAGGGCTCGGAGAAATAGTTCAAACGACTCTAGCCTGGTTTCACAGGATTATACAAATGATTTTGCTAGGCCGCTTTATCATTCAATATTGAATAAAGGTTATTAAAATTCCGCGACTTGTTGAGGTTGGAAAACTGTTTCATCTGAGTTTCAGTTTTTAAAACTGTATCGCCATTGTCATACCTTATTTCGTAATCCCATAGTGGACTAAAATCATTAGATGTAACTTCCCCTAAGTTTCCTTCAGGATCGGCTACATGATCACCTACTCGGAAGATTTTGTTGGATATAATGTGCATGATAACGGAACAGTAGTGCGTTTAAATAAGTTTCGTTGTATAGTTTTATAGCCATGTTTGTGGGTTTAATTAGGTGTCATTTTATCTATAATTTTTGGCGGTATATGATGACTGTGCAGAGTGGTTATTAAAGCTTGTTTCTTTTCTTGAAGGTTTTTCGAGCTATTTTCTAATAGCTGCGCATTATCTTCGATTTGTTTCTGAATATCTTTTGTTCGTTGAGCATTTGATTGGTATTCACTTTGATTCAACTGAATATTTTCTTTAATTTTATCAAGTAGATCTATTTCGTTGGAGTCAGGAAATAAATATCCTAATGAGTTTATCAAAAGCTTTTTAACTTCTACTGAGTCACTATCGTCGTCAACTAAGCAAGCCATATGCATATTAATTGCCTCGTACTCCATTTGAT
>CABHOV010000062.1 GCA_902168185.1 uncultured Bacteroides sp. | reverse complement strand
AATAATTACTTCATGCCTTGGTATTTTAGGTTCATTTGAACCTGAAACCTATGGCCACACCATCTCTTTTTCAACATTATCATGGTCATTCTTCTGTATGGGATGAGATGTTCGCGGGAACAACTGATATCCGTCAACATTATCAGGGTGTAGCGAATTTCTTATTGGACACCCCGCAAGACGAGCTTGTTAAAAAAGAAGATTTAGCGAAGCGACTTTTCATGAGCCAGGGTATAACTTTCACAGTATACTCCAGTGGCGAAGGAATCGAAAAAATATTTCCATTCGATATTATACCGCGCATCATCACATCTTCCGAGTGGGATTTTATTGAGCGTGGCATCAAGCAGCGACTTCGCGCCCTCAACCTGTTTTTGCGCGATGTGTACCATGAGCAGTTCATTTTAAAAGATGGTGTTGTACCATTCGACCTGGTCTACTCCTGCCCGCATTACCTCCGTGAGATGCAAGGCGTAAATGTTCCGTACGATATATATGTGCATATCGCAGGCATTGATCTTATCCGCGATCATGATGGAACGTTCTATGTGTTGGAGGATAACCTCCGCACCCCGTCAGGAGTATCTTATATGATTGAGAATCGTGAAATCACGAAGCGTATTTTTCCCGATCTCATTCCGCAGAATTATGTAAGACCGGTTACACATTATCCAAATATACTTTACAAAAACCTGATGGCGCTTTCGCCCAGAAAGATTGCCTCACCAAATATAGTCTTGTTAACACCGGGCATCTATAATTCTGCCTACTTCGAGCATACTACCCTTGCCCGGTTAATGGGTGTTGAACTGGTGGAGGGCAGAGACCTCGTTGTCGAGAATCACCATGTATATATGAAGACTACATCCGGCCTTCAGCAAGTAGATGTAATCTACCGCAGGGTTGACGATAACTTCCTTGATCCCCTGGTCTTTGATCCGGGCAGTATCCTGGGAGTCTCCGGAATTCTATCTGCCTATAGAAAAGGAAACGTAGCCATCGTAAATTCTATCGGGAATGGAGTAGCTGACGACAAGGCCGTATATGTATATGTACCGGATATGATCCGCTATTATCTCAACGAAGACCCCATCCTGAAAAACGTTCCTACCTATCAACTTGGTAAACCTGATGAACGCGAGTATGTTCTGAAGAACATCAATAAAATGGTAGTAAAGAAAACGAATGAATCAGGAGGATATGGAATGCTGATGGGACATGCTTCTTCGGAGCAGGAAATCGAAGCCTACATAAAAGAAATTATGAAAGAGCCTAGGCACTTCATTGCGCAGCCAACGATCAGTTTATCTTCAGCACCGTGCTATATAGATGGTAAGATACAACCCCGCAGAGTAGATCTTCGCCCCTTCGCTCTATGCGGACCTAACGGAATTGAGATTGTACCCGGTGGGCTCACGCGTGTAGCATTGCGTGAAGGTTCGCTGGTGGTAAACTCTTCACAAGGTGGAGGTAGTAAAGATACCTGGGTACTGTCGCACTAATACATTATAGTATAGATGCAAACGAGCATCTGTTACTGTACTTATTTCATTAACTATAAATATACACAACACCGATACTATATATGCTCAGCCGCGTAGCCGATTCACTTTACTGGATGTCACGATACATCGAGCGCACCGACAGCACCTTGAGAACATTGATGATAAACCATCTCTCTTCGCAGGATAACCAGGAGGAATTTACCTGGCGCCCGGTACTCCGGATTTTCAGTACAATGGAGGAAGATGACATCACTGCGATTGAGCAAAACGGACGGCAGGTATTGCAGTATATGGTCCTGAGTCGGGATAATCCAAACTCCGTTTCAAGTCTGATAATACAGGCGCGCGAAAATGCGCGCTCGGTGCAAGACAACATCACAAAAGAACTGTGGCAATGTCTCAACGAGTTCTATCACGTAGTACGCGATCCTCGCCTCAAGCACGCACTGCAATATGATGATCCCGTTACGGTACTCGATTCATTGATCAAACAATGCATGCTATATTATGGCGTAACGGATATTACGATGTTCAGAGGTGAGGGTTTATGTTTCATGAACCTCGGCAAGTATCTCGAGCGCGCGATTCAATCCGCAGACATCTTGGATATTAAATTCAGTGACCTCTCCTACGACCTTGATAAAACTACCGATACTACGTACTGGAAGTATCTGCTGAAATCGGTTTCAGGGTATGCGTTATACCTGAAACGATATCGATCTGGTTTTGAAGCCCGTAACATTGTTGACCAGGTATTATTCAACAATGATTTTCCAAGATCCATTTTATATTCTATCAATCAACTGCACCGGTATTTCGGGCGATTGAAAAATGATCAGAATATGGAAGGGTATAATAAAGTAGATTTCCTGATTGGTAAACTCCGAAGTAAACTTCAATACTCGAATGTAGATAGCGTTTCGAAGATCGGTCTTCACCACTATCTCACAGAGATTACAACGGATATATATACTATCGGAACTACTCTGAATCAACATTACTTTGCTTACAGTTAACCCAAGGCCCTATGTCTAAATTCAAGATCCGCCATGTTACGCGATATATATATGAAGATACTGTACGTGACAGCGCCAACCAGCTGATGCTCTATCCGATCCGTGATAATTTTCAGGATGTATTGGAACATACTATACAGGTTACGGCTAACCCGATGATCCATATACATACGGACTACTTTGGGAACCAGGTGGGAACCTTTACCAATGCGCATCCTCACCGTGAACTGATTATCGACTCACAGTTAATGGTACTCACCAGAGCCCGGAAAATGCCAGAAGATACAGTTGTTCCTGGAGAACAGTGGATAGCACTCGGAGAACTGAAAAAACAAATTGAGTTTGTTGACTTCCTGAAGCAGGAAGGCTTCAATGCGCTCCCCGAGATTCAAGCGATCGTAAATGAGGAGCTTGCTAAAAAGCAATCGCCACTGCAGTCAGCGAGTAATCTTAGTGAGTATATATACAAGACCTTTGAATACAGAACCGGTATCACTACGGTAGAAACAACATCGGATGAAATCTGGAGTTTAAGGTCGGGCGTTTGCCAGGACTTTGCTCATATTCTGCTGGTAATGTTACGGTTGATGAATATACCGGCACGTTATGTCAGCGGATATATATGTCCGAAGAAGAATGGTATGCGCGGAGAAGGTGCCACGCACGCGTGGGTGGAAGCCTATATACCATTCTATGGATGGCTCGGACTTGACCCCACGAACAATTGCATCGTCAATGAGACGCATGTTCGATTAGCGGTTGGAAAGAATTTCTCGGATTGTTCTCCGGTAAAAGGAACATACCGGGGCACTTCGAATCACACACTGGATGTAACGGTGTCCGTGGCCTATGAAGATGGCGACAGCATCACCCTTGAAAGTATCATCAAGCCTGCGCCTCCGGTTACAACATCAAACTATAATAACTCTTTCCGAAGACACCAGGAAATGCAGATGCAGCAATAAATGCAAACTGCGGTTATGTACATGCTTCGAGCTTCTTCAAACTCAAAGCATGTGCATACCCGCAGCTGGTATATATATAGCTTAGAATTTATAGCGCACGAAGGCTTCCATCGCTTCGTACTCTGCTAAACCAAGTTTATTATAGGCTTCTGCTGTAGCATGGTTTCTGTCTTCAGCACGCATCCAGAATTCACGCTTGTCACTTCCCGGGAACATCGCGCTATCTTTTTGTGACTGGTGTTTGAAAACTGCTCTACGCTTACGCATCAATTCTTCAGGGCTAAGCGGTACAGCCATTTCGATTTGATCAATGTCCCACTCCTGCCAAGCACCGCGGTATAACCATACCCAGCAATCTTTCATCCACGCCTGGTTCTTCAAACGGTTCACAGCTTCCATTACAGCAGCAAGACAAACGCGGTGTGTTCCATGCGGATCAGATAAATCACCGGCAGCATATATTTGATGTGGCTTAACTTTTTCAATTATATCCATCGTGATCTTGATGTCTTCTTCACTCAAAGGCTTCTTCTTGACGGCACCCGTCTCATAGAATGGCATATCCAGGAAGTGCATCTGCTCATCCGGTAAACCAACGTAACGGCCACCCGCTTTTGCTTCGCCTCTTCTTATTAATCCTTTGATCGCCAATACTTCAGGAGTATCATTTTGTCCAGGACCTTTTTGTTTGATCGACTCAACAACCTTCTTATAAAATTTCTCTCCATCACCTTTGCTCAATCCGAACTGATCGTTGAAATCGCGAACAAAGTCAGCGAAGCGAACAGCGTCATCATCAAACACAGCAATGTTTCCGGAAGTCTGATACGCTACGTGTACTTCATGTCCCTGATCTACCAGACGAATGAATGTACCACCCATAGAGATCACATCATCATCAGGATGTGGTGAGAAAATGATAACACGTTTCGGAAAAGGATTCGCACGTTCCGGACGATATGTATCATCAGCATTCGGTTTACCGCCGGGCCAACCGGTGATTGTATGTTGTAAGAAATTAAATACTTTGATGTTTACCTGGTATGCTGAACCATACTCTGTAATGATATCGCCCATACCATGCTCCATATAGTCATGGTTGGTGAGTTTCAACACAGGCTTATCGACTGCCTGGCAAAGCCACACAACCGCTTTACGGATCAGTGTCTCATTCCAATCTATACTTTCAAGTACCCATGGTGTTTTGATGCGAACGAGTTCAGAAGAAGCAGCATCATCCAATACTACCAGGCAGTTGTCATGTTTCTGCAAGAATGAAGACGGAATCTGGTCGGTAACAGGTCCTTCAATTGCTTTCTTGATCACTCTCGCTTTGCCTTCACCCCACGCCATCATGATCACGCGCTTGGCTTTGAGAATAGAACCTACCCCCATTGTAATCGCTTTACGCGGAACATTCTCTTCACCGAAGAAATCACTCGCCGCATCGATCCGTGTTACCTGATCCAGTGTAACAAGACGTGTAAAAGATTTTTCAGTAGATCCAGGTTCATTGAAACCGATGTGTCCTGTACGACCGATACCTAACACCTGTATATCTATACCTCCCAGCTCATCGATCTTTTTCTCATAGTTCTTGCAGAACTCTGACACTTTTTCTTTCGGCAATGTTCCGTCAGGTATATGGATTTGATTCTTGGGTATATCTATATGGTTGAACAAATGCTCATTCATGAACCGGACATAGCTTTGCAGCGAGTCCGGTGCTATTGGATAGTATTCATCCAGGTTGAACGTATATACATGTTTAAAACTAAGACCCTCTTGCTTGTGCATCCGAACCAGTTCGGCATATACGCGCGTAGGTGTTGAACCAGTCGCTAAGCCTAACACACAAGTTCTTCCTTCCTGCTGACGGTTTTTGATAAGCGCAGCAATCTCTTGCGCCACAAATTCCGAGGCGTCTGTCGAGCCTTTAAAAATTTTTACGGGGATCTTTTCAGAAGCAATAAGGTCGTTGTTCATATTTTTGATTGAATGATTAACTCTATTTAAGTCTAAAGTACTTTAAAACACGCGAAATTTTCAAGTGTTTGCGGTAACATAATTTATGAACCCATTCAGAACCATCATAAATGCGGGTGTGTCAACGCACACAGTCTCGCTCTCAGAGAAAATCCTGACCCTCGGGTCATGCTTTGCCGATGCCATCGGCTCACGGCTAACCCGTTTCAAAACTCAAACACTGGCTAATCCATTTGGTGTGGTATATAACCCGCATTCGATCCACCGGATAATCCAGTACAGTGTTTTTAACGAGACTGTCCCAGAGCATCTATACCTCAAGCACCAGGACATCTACCTCCATTACGATTTCCATTCAGAAATCTCATCCCTGGATAAAGAAAATTTGCAGCACAAGCTGAACAATACGATCGGATCCACGCATCACTTTCTGAAAGATGCACGATGGCTGTTGATAACCTATGGAACCGCCTGGGTATATGAACGCACGGATACCGGAGAAGTGGTGGCCAATTGTCATAAACAACCTGCCAGTCAATTTCAGAAATCACTACTCACACAAAAGAAGATCATTGAATCGTTTGAGGGAATGTATAAAGCACTGAAAGAGTTTAACCCTGAAATCCGGATCATTCTCACGGTAAGTCCGGTAAGGCACATCAAAGATACTCTGGAGTTAAACAGTGTGAGCAAAAGTATACTACGCGTTACCTGTCATACTATACAGGAAACATTTCCAGATGTTGAATATTTTCCGGCATATGAAATGCAACTGGATGACTTACGGGATTATCGTTTTTATAAAAGTGACATGATCCATCCTTCCGAAGAAGCAGAAGACTATATATGGAACCAGTTTTCTGCCCGCTATTTCGACAACAACCTGAAGAATTTCATAGAGAAATGGAAGCCCATCCGACAGGCACTAGCACATAAGCCTTTTCATCCGACTTCCGATGCGCATCAGAAGTTTCTTCGCGACACATTAAAAAAAATGGACGAACTGAAATCAATGGTTAATATTGAAGAGGAAATAGCGTTCGTGAAATCTCAACTCTTAACTTCCTGAACAGCGGGTATGATTATTTGCATGTATACTTCGTAAGTATAGCAACCAGTCAGTACACGTTTTACTATTCAATCTATATATCAAACATTTGCCATGAATCGTCTTATCAATTCCACTTCCCCCTATCTTTTACAGCATGCGCACAATCCTGTGGATTGGTTTGAGTGGGGAAAGGAAGCGCTGGAGAAAGCGCAGAGGGAAGATAAACCCATCCTGGTAAGCATTGGCTATTCATCCTGTCACTGGTGCCACGTAATGGAACGTGAGTCATTTGAAAACAAGGATATAGCAGACGTGATGAACGAGCATTTTGTATGCATCAAAGTAGATCGCGAAGAGCGTCCCGATATTGATCAAATCTATATGGATGCTGTACAGGCCTTGGGTGTAAACGGGGGATGGCCTTTGAATGTATTCCTCACACCAGAACAAAAGCCTTTCTTCGGAGGCACATACTTCTCCCCTTCTGCGTGGGTTCAGATCCTGAACAATATCAGTCGCGCCTTCCATGCGAACCGGAAAGAAGTGGAGAGCACTGCAGAAGAACTTCGTATACATTTACTGCGCTCAGATGTAGCGCGTTTCAAACAAGAGCAAGGCGATACTGAACTTGGCAGCGATCTCGAAGAGATCTATAAAAAACTGGCGGTCCGTTTTGATACTACATGGGGTGGCATGGAGCGTGCTCCTAAATTTGTGATGCCTTCGGTATGGCAATGGTTGTTACGTCACTATCATATTTCCAAGCACGACCGCGCACTTCACCAGGTTATACTGACGTTGAAAAAAGTGGGCATGGGAGGTATATATGATCAGATCGGTGGTGGCTTCGCGCGCTACTCGGTGGATGGTGAATGGTTTGCTCCTCACTTCGAGAAGATGCTATACGACAATGCACAACTGGTGAGTCTCTATGCAGAAGCATATGCAATCACCCGCGATGAAGAATTCAAAACTATAGTATATGAAACGTTTCAATGGCTTCAGCGTGAAATGACCAGTGTAGATGGCGGATTCTATTCTGCACTGGATGCCGACAGTGAAGGTGTAGAGGGTAAATATTACGTATGGACAAAGCAACAGCTGGATATACTACTTCAAGAGAATGCTGAAGTTATCGCATCGTATTATGCTGCTAGTCCTTCCGGAAACTGGGAGCATGGCAATAATATACTCACACGCCTTCAAACCGATAGTATATTTCTCAAAGAACATAAACTCGATGACAAATCGTGGCAGGCTATACTAAAACAAAGTAAGGAGATTCTTTTACGTGAACGCGAAAAGCGAATCAAACCCGGACTGGACGATAAGATTATTACTGCCTGGAATGCCATGATGATTGTCGGATTAACAGATGCTTACAAAATTTTCAACGACAAAATTTTTCTGGATGCCGCAACCCGCGCGATGCGCTTCCTGGAGAATGAATTGATGGAGGGAACAAAACTGTTTCGTTCATTTAAAGGTCATCGCTCCAACACGGAAGGTTTCCTGGATGATTATGCTTATGTGATTCAGGCATACATGAAACTATATCAGGTCACGTTTAAAGAGTATTGGCTACAGCGTGCTGCGTTGCTGCTGGAGTTTACACTTGAAAAATACTTCGATGAAGCCGAGGGATACTTCTTTTATTCCGGAAGCGATGCAGAAGGTTTGATCGCCCGTAAAAAAGAAATCTTTGATAATGTGATTCCGTCTTCGAATGCCATCATGGCGCAAAACCTCCTTCACCTCGGAATTATACTCGACAAAGAAGAATGGAAAACAAAAGCTACTGCGATGGTAACTTCATTCGCACACCTCATTAAAGGCGAACCAAACTATATGTCGTACTGGGCTATCGCCTATACTGAAATTAAAAAAGGCATGGCCGAAGTGGTGATCGTTGGAGACGATTACGACAGTCTGCGAAAACAAATTCAGACTTCATTTCATCCTTTTGCACTTTTCATGGGAACAAAAGATAAAAGTGAGCTTCCGCTGATGGCTGATAAAGATCTCGTAGACGGTAAAAGCACTGTATATGTATGTCGAAACAAAACATGCTTGTTGCCCGTGCACACCGCAGAAGCCGCCAACCAGATGATTGCTACACAGTAAACTATATCCTGAATACTTATAATATGATTACGGGTAATTGATTACCTTCGGTATAATGCTTCTATACCGTGTCATCGCATTATACTTTAAGGCAAGATGCTGTCGACCAGTGGTCCTTCTGCTTGCATTTATGCTGGCTTCGTGTTACGCGTATAGTCAACAAGCGACCGGTTTTTATTTTACAGTAGAGTGTTCGAAGTATACTCAAAAACCCAAACCCGTTACACTCGCTGAAAAGAAAATGACGGTTTGTGTTACCGCTCAACCGGTAGTAACGATTGACGAGTTTGAAGCCATCAGTGACTTATTCGAAATCAAGGAACAGAACTTTTCATTTTTTGATGTCACGCTTTCCAGCAAAGCACATGAAACCTTGAAGAAGATTGGAGCCACTTTCGCTTTCAACCACCTGGTATTTCTGATCGATGATGAAGTGGTCTTTCTCTTTGAGGTAGAAATAGCCAATCCTACGCGCGTATTCCGGATCACCGATAGTTATCATTCCCGCGATATACAACGTATTTACTCGAAGCTTAAAACGCTTACTATCAAAGAGTAAATCCTCCCGGAAGGACATCATTATTATTGCCGGAAAAAAATAGCTTTTTTTGAGGAGTGGAAATTTTTGATCAACCCGATACAGTCAACACACAATTTGCAGAGCTTCTGTTGCCGGTGCCTATACCGAAGCTTTTTACATACCGGGTTCCGCATGCATTTAATGATCATGTGCTGATCGGACAGCGGGCCATTGTCCAATTTGGTGATCGCAAGATTGTTACCGGTATTATACTGTCCATCCACCAGCAGGCGCCAAAAGATTACGAAGCGAAATATATTCTTGAGCTGCTCGACAACTTTCCGTCTGTAAATGATTTGCAGCTCCGGTTATTCCAATGGATGGCTGATTATTACCTCTGCACGTTGGGCGAAGTGATGAATGCTGCCTTGCCTTCGGGATTAAAACTTTCCAGTGAATCGATGGTGCAGTTGCATCCTGCTTTCAACCTCGATGAATCGAATCATGCATTTTCCGAAAAAGAACTTATACTCCTGAAGCGTCTTCAGCACGAATCACTGGCCTACTCGGATATAGCCAAGCTGTTGGGAACAAAACATCTATATACTATATTAAAGTCTCTGACAGGAAAAGAGGCTATTATTCTTTTCGAGGAGGTAAAAGAGAAATATAGACCGAAGACTGAGAAGAAAATAAGGCTCACGGCTCAATATGCAACATCCGATGCACTCGAGAAACTCTTCAACCTGATTGCCAGCAAACCGAAACAGGAAGATGTAGTTTTAAAATATCTGCAGCATGTTTCCGTGATCCATCATCCGGAAGCCAACAAGGATGGACTTTCCAAAAAGAAGTTACTAACGGAAGAAATCTCTGAATCTTCATTGAGTACACTTGTCAAAAATAATGTCTTTGAAGAGTTCGATATTATAGTTCCGCGATTTGACATTCAGGATAAATCTGATCCGCCTCTTATTTTACTAAGCGAAGAACAAGAGCGTGCGCAGGCCTATATATTTAAAAGTTTTGAGTCACACACTGTAGCATTGCTTCACGGCATCACGGGTAGTGGGAAGACCGAAATATATATCAACATGATCCGCAAGGCGCTTGATAGCAATACACAAGTGCTATACCTGCTTCCTGAAATAGCGCTGACTACACAGATCGTACATCGGCTGAAAAAAGTATTCGGATCGGCTATGGGAATTTATCACTCAAAATTCTCCGATGCCGAACGTGTTGAAGTATGGAACGGTGTGCTGCAGGGTAAATTCAATTTTATAGTAGGCGTTCGTTCGTCTATCTTTTTACCGTTCGATAACCTCGGCCTTATCATTGTTGATGAAGAACATGATTCATCTTACAAGCAACAAGATCCCGCTCCACGATACAATGCCCGCGATGTAGCCTTGATGATGGCGCAGATGCACCATGCGAAAGTTTTGCTTGGCTCCGCTACTCCCTCGATCGAATCCTATTACCAGACACAGCAAGGTAAATATGGATTGATCGAATTGAACAAACGTTTTGGCGATGCACAGCTACCACAAGTTATGCTTGCCGATATGGGCAGGGAGCGAAAACAGAAAACAGTGAAAGGAGAATTCTCCGGATTACTGTTGAAGAAAATAGACGAAGCACTAAAGCTGAAAGAGCAAGTCATTATTTTCCAAAACCGCAGAGGCTATTCGCCGATGGTAAATTGTGAAGATTGTGGCTGGGTACCCAAGTGTGTGAACTGCGCTGTCAGTCTTACATATCATCAATTCAGAAATGCGTTGGTGTGTCACTACTGTGGCTATAAAGAATCGCTTCCGCAGCAATGTCCTACATGTACATCAACGCGTATCAAGACCGTTGGCTATGGAACAGAGAAGCTGGAAGAAGAGTTGAGCCTGCACTTTGCAGAGGCACAAGTACAGCGAATGGACCTGGACACAACGCGGTCAAAGAACGGCTATGAAACCATCATCGATCAATTTGAGCGTGGTGAGACAAACATCCTTGTAGGAACGCAGATGGTTACAAAGGGACTCGACTTCGATCATGTAAGTCTCGTAGGTATATTTAATGCAGACCGTATGATTCACTTTCCGGATTTTCGTTCGTACGAACGGGCATTCCAACTCATCACGCAAGTGAGTGGTCGCGCAGGGCGGAGAGATAAACCTGGACTGGTAGTTATACAAACTTCGGGTCCTGATCATCCACTCCTGAAAACTATATTAAAGCATAATTATAAAGATTTCTTCAATACCGAACTTGCCGATCGACAGTTGCATGATTATCCTCCGTTTACGCGACTGATTGAAATAACCGTAAAGCATACCGATAAAAAAATCTGCAAGACCGCTTCTGAAACGTTAACGGATCAACTAAAGCAGAACCTCTCCTATATACGTATACTTGGTCCCGGAGAACCTGCTATATCTAAAATCCGCAATCAGTTCCTGATGAATATACTCCTGAAGGTGCCTCGCGGTAAATTTGATCTTGCCACTATCAAAAAGATTATTGTTACACTCTCCACGCAGCTGGTTACTGAAAAAGAATTTAGAAGTGTGCGGATTGTAATTGATGTTGACCCGATGTAAGTTGCAACGCTTATTGACTTCTTCGCAGAAGATATACTATATACCTACAAATCCAGTATTCATTTCTCCGTACTAATACAGACACGAGTATCAATATTTTTTGTATATCCTTCTCCGTGAAAGCCCTCTTTACATTACTATGCCCGCTATATAGTTTTGGTTTAACAGAAGGGGAAAAGTGTTGAGGGTTAAGAGGGCGTGTTCTAAGTAAGAGCATGCCCTTTTGTTTTTAATCTGTTACGTAATGCGTTTTTACTAAGAACCCATTTCTACCATAACCTATATACTCATGCAAAAACGCTTACCTGTTTTCTTCGCCATTCTTTTCCTGTGGGCTTCATCCTGTAATGAAGAGACTCCCGTTTCGAAAACTTCCCGGGAAAAAATTATCGTTACAGACCTTGACCATGAACCAATCGCCAAAGACCTGCTATCGAAACTACAGGGCAAAGCTTCAAACGGAAGAATAAGCAGCCTCGAAATTAAAGATGCATTTTTCAAATACGAAGATCCTGATAGTGGAGTTCTGAATTATACTTTCCCGCTCCCTGACAAATCTCCGGAGTATTTTGAAAACATGATACTATCAAAGTATGATGACGGGTTTTATGGCTTTATATACCGCTATATTCCGGACGAAAACTATATCAAAGGTGAATCTTTTAGAGGGACCCTTCAGCAATTTGATTTGGAAGAAAACCTGATCGGAGAGTTTACCATTCCTTTTGAGCAAGATAGTATATATGCCGGTGGAAGAACACAACTGCTTAACCAGTGTGTTCAAAGCATTGAACAGAAATGTGTTACCACCTACAAAGTCGAGACGGTTACAGATTATCCTTGCCATTGTCAATATGATCGTAGGACACAATTGAGTAGCGTATGTACTTTTTCATTTAATATGGGCATGTGCGATGACATGACAACTGCACCTCCCGGCGGAGGAGGTACGTATGTAGCAATGGGTAGCGGACCATCTCCTAAAGCAGGTGGAGGTGGAAGCGGAGGCAATACTACAGGCACCATAAAACCCAAGACAAACCCGGTAGTAATAGTGGTGCCTGAAAACGATTTATATGTGGGAGACAAATGTGTGGCCTGCATAGAGAATTTATTGAAGAATCCTTGCCTGAAAATGGTCGCTAAAAAAGTATTGAATCCTGCACTAGCCAGTACTTTTAATAACTTGATTCAGGATATCTTTAATAAGAATGATAAGGTAAACCTAATCATAAAAGAGGGAAGCTTAACGAAGGATGCTGCAATTGGCAGCACAAATCCAGCAGCTATAGAGAATGGTATAATGAGTGTAACCGTTACTCTTGATCCAACTAAATTGGCACAAAGTTCACAGGAGCGCATTGCGTCTGTTATTTACCATGAATGCTTCCACGCAATTGTGAACTCCCTATCAAATAATAGTTATTCAGGTGATGAACAGCATATAGTTATGTTTACAAACAAGCTTGATCTATTAGCTCAGGCATTAGCTGCAGTATATCCAGCAATGAGCCTTGGTGATGCTAAGGGGATGATATTAGTTGGTCTCATAGCTAAAGATGGAGGTATGTCTCCCGAGGGAGACAAGTGGCCCACTCCTTTTGTTGACAAAGTTCTTAGCTATTCGCATTTTACCAGAAGTCAAATAGACATAATTTTCAAACGATATGAAACTTTCCATACATCAGGTACAGCATGTGATTAATCATACCTCATTCGTGATAAAAATGATTTTAATGTCACAACTAATAATTGGATGCCGACATAATGCAACGAAAAACTATATACTTCCGGATTTCGAGACAAATAAAAGTATATCAGAAATTAGTAAGTCAATACGGAATATTACTGACGAAAAAGATTTCGCAGTAGTCTACACTATAATTCCGGGGGATATGAATCTAGAAGTATATCCTATCAAGATGTTCTGCTTGAAAGATAGTACTTGGGAAAAAATAGAGATAAGAAGAGGCATTATTGAATTAGATTCTTTGTACACTCAAGGAGACCCGGATGTTGTTGAAAAAGATATCATCCTTAAAAAGGTTTGCCGAAAAATTGAAGGAGAATCTTTTCTAAAAAAACTTACGACTTACAACCTTTTTACAATGCAGGAGGAATTTCAACTAAAAAAAAGATGTGAAGAAATAAGAACTGATAACAAAGTGCCTGAATATACAGATCTGGGTTTTTCAAGTTTTTATATAATTCATGGAAGTAACGTCAGAAACCTCACCTATCAACTATATAACCGTGAAGAAGATTGCCCGTCAATGACTGAATGGGAAGATATTGAAAAGATTATCTCGCTTTATGAAGATGAGTGGTATTCTAAGAATCATTAAAGAGTTCATGATCAGACACTGCCTAAGAAAGTGTGTAATATTACATTCTTATGGAAAAAATCTAATTATGGAGTGATCTGCAAATAAACATTAGCTTATCATCACACCTTTCATATATATAATAAACTTGAAAACAAAAGAGGCTGATCAATCAAAATCAGCCTCTTTTGTTTTTACACTATATATATTAACTCGATTTCTTTACGGATCCTCCGCTGCTTGAATCGGTTACAGATTTATTAGGGTTTCCGCGGAAGCGTATACTTCCACCGCTGCTGGCGTGGGCTGTCAACTCCGTGGTCACGCTGATTTTGATCGAGGCTCCACTACTGGCCTCGGCCTGTACTTTTGTAGCCTCGAGATTATAGGCATCAATTTCACCGGCACTGCTGGCATCGGTGCTTAGTGATTTCGTTTTACCACTCAGCTCAAGCTCTGCCGCACTGGAAGCGCTGGCAGTTACCGACTCTGCATCCAACGCCACTTCAATTTCTCCTGCACTGGAAGCGCTGATATCTATCGAGTTACTCTTCACAGCTTCTTCTGAATAAATACTTCCGGCAGAACTCGCCGAGAGCTTATCAAGATGTACATACGTGACATATACTTTGGCTTCTATATTTCCGCGGTACCTTGCTTCACGCATGTGTACTTTCAGATATGAGCCTGAAACTTCGGTCACAACATTATCAGGGTCAGTACCGGTCACCTCCACGCGTAAGCTTTCTTTGTCACCTTTTTTCAGGTAAACATTAACCCCTTCTGCTACTTTTATACCCGTGAAAGAGCCGATCGTTCGGTTCTGGGTTGTCTGAGCTGACACTCCCGTCAGGCAGGTTATAAGTAAGGTTACGATCAATAAATTCTTCATGTTACTTTCTGATTTGC
>CABHOV010000061.1 GCA_902168185.1 uncultured Bacteroides sp. | reverse complement strand
CTTAAGGCTCGTGTTTAAAAATTCTAATAAGAGTAAAGGTGACTTGTTCGAGAGTATGAAATGGGGGTTCACTTACACGGCTCTCTATAACTTTTGGATTTATGGAATATTTATTCTGACGAACTATTTAAAGCAGTGAAAAAGTGGGACACAACGATGTTGTCACCAAGTCGGCCAAGCAAGTCAATAGCTTATTACTGTCTTGACTAAATCCCCGTTCACGAGAATGTCATACTTCTGTCGCTTGAAGGCCGGGAAACGCTCCGGCCAAGTATGGATGACACGTATGTCAAAAGTCTCTGTCTCTCCGACAGCAAAACGATAATACGCTATATTTTCAGTAGGAAAGTGTGTAGAAGCGTCTGCTGGGCTTCGAAGTGTTTTCAATTCTCCATTTACTCTATACGTGAACATTCCAGTAAATTGATTTCGTCTGAGTTGCACTTCAGTTTTTTCCTTGTCCCCAAGTGTAAAGGTGAATTCCATACATTTATTTTCAATTCTTTTAAATGTGCTTGCCGCCAACGTTCGCATATAAAGCGTGCCTGCAATCAAATTAATCATCAAACTTTACCGACATGATTTATATACATTGTTTGCCAGCGTTTTATTGTCCGCTCTCAATGGCAACACCCATTTGAAACTTAGCTGTCACAGGTTGATCTTTAATTGTCGCGGGAGTCCAGTCTTTAATCTTGGTTATCTCTCTAAGTATTATTTCCTCAGCATCCTTAAACTTCTCTGTATTATTTCTCTCTTTTATTTCACCGTTTTTTGTTTCTCCGTCTTTGTCAACTGTGAATTCAATTAAATAGTATGGTCTGTCCACGGTGTTTGAAACAAATCTGAATGAAGACTTTGGCGTCAGTTTTTCGTTCAGGTAATTTATTACAAAGTCCCCTCCAAGTTGATAGTTACTATTTTTTCTTAAGGCCCAAGTGTCGACCTCGTAGTAGTCAAAGGTCCCGTTCTTCCTTTTTTCAAAAAATAAACTGTCGGCCACTAATTTTAATTTGTCAACGAAGTCGTCACCGAACTTAACTTTTATTAAACTGTCCATGACTAGATCGTAACATTCATATGCATGTCCAAACGGGTCGATGCTATACTTGATCCCTTTTTGCCGCAGTAGGTCCTCCATCTCTGATTCGTATCTCAATGGCTCACCATTGATGTAATGGAGAATCCCTTTCTTATAATCATCTAGTCCCTCTTGTCTTCCGAGTTCGCATAACGTCATCATTCCCGTGTCAGAATGTTTTTGATTGCAACTGCAAAATGATAATAGTAATAAAATCAGTAACAGTAATCTCATGATAAAATATTGGCAACAATTGACTAATAATATTCTCTAACAACAATCCCAACTGAAATAAGCTCTGTCAAAGTCTTTACGTTTCAAGTCGTCAGCATTAAGAAATACATTTGCAACACCGCTATCTCCAAACATTATTTCATCATCTGTGTCAATTTGAAAAAGTAATAGATCATTCTTCTTTTTATCATCATAGTCTCTTGGATCAGATTGGGTAAAGTAGGCATAGCTTCCAATTTTATGTCCTATTGTGTAAAATAATTTATCCATCTCTTCCTGCTGTGATTTTGGCCAAGTTGCTTGATAGTCGTAATAATCTTTCCTGTTGAAACGCATCTTAAAACGAAAGTCTTCTGTACCTCCATATTCCGTTTCCTTTTTGAACGTCAATTTATGCTCGCAGTTGATTGGGCTTTCTTCATATAGGTCAGGTGTAAGAAATGTGAAGTCCGTTTGAAATTCCTGGTTACAGTCTTCATGAAATAAAATGCTATAATCTTTCAATATCATACCATTCAGTCGGAGATACAAAAAGCTGTAAGATTCCTTCTGTTGGATAAATGTCTAGTGATGGTACCTCACCGAAATTAATCTGGGCTAACATTATCATTGGTGTGCCGTCTTTAGTTCTGGGGTATTTATAGTCCAGGGGCAAAAACGGTTTTCCTAAAAACTTACTTTGCTCTAATGATAAAATCTCATCACCGGCAATTTTCATTGCTGAAATCCTGACGGTCTCAAGTTTGTACTTTTCAATTTCAGATTTAAACTCGTCCAAAAATATTGGTATCATATCATAAGCTTTTTTATGCTATTAACGCTTGTATATAAAACGTGCCGCATGTTTTATATACTTGTTATATGTCTTTTTTGTATGGAAATTAAATATCAATGTGCCGCCAAAGCTTATAGCTTGTGTTGGCCGTAGTTCTGCTTCACTGATCTTTTTCCGCGGTTCTTTCATGTCCACTTGTTAGAATAAAGTCAACGATTTTCAATGCTTTGTCAAACGTTATCCCGTTCTTTTGATCAACTGTCAATGGGTGATTGTCTTCAATCATTTTTATTGTCGGAATTAATCCAGCTTCGTTTTCAATCGCTATAGTCTTTAAGTTTAGAGTGTCACCATATGTTGGGATAGTAGTTTGTAACCACCCGAAATATGGATCTTCATTAACTCGTTCTGAACTATTCCAAAGGTTATTTCTTTTAATAAAGTTGTCTTCACTTATTGAAGTCCACACATTGAATACAAGGTCTTGGCCGCGGTCAACAATAGGGAGAGTCAGGCGTCCACGATGAAAGAAGTGTTTATCGTCAACAACACATAAACTTTCTTTTATTTCAATTCTTGCTTCTCTTTCGCTATGTGGGATTGAGAAGTAATAGTCCGGGAAATCGTTTCCAAAAGTCAGTGGTAACTCATCATAGACTTGTCCGCAACAGGAACACTGATAGATTGTTCCTTTGTCTGTCTTTAGTTCTTTTAATTTCAAGATCGAGTCTTTGTTTACAGAATTATCGCAAACAATTGGCTAACCGCATGTCGCAATACATTTAGCTATATATACCATGCGATATATTCCTTTTGTCTGTCATGACTTTGCAATACCAGTAGCCAATTCAGTTAAGTCCCAATATCCGTGAAATCTCAAGCATCTCAAAATTGTTTTATTAATTTCTTAAGTTCTTCCCAAGACGAATTGTCCATCCATAATGTATATCGCGCTAAAAGGATATGCAATAGACACTATACATATATAGCGTAATGATGTTTATGCGAAATATATTATCAGCACACAATACCATCTTCTACCATGACAGATTACGAAGACTTTGTTTGCAAGCGTGTATTCGCTGCGCTATACTCGAATCGATTTATAGCTATATCGGATTAATGGTTCCAAAAACTTTTGATTAGTCAATTTAAGACGTTGTGAGAATTTCGAGGGAGATAGTGAACCAGGATATCTTCTAACAAAAAAAGCCTGAAGTCATGAAGACTTCAGGCTTTAAATCTTAAATGTAGGCTGGAGGGTCGCTAATTCGAACCTTTCCTTCAGGATTTACTTAAAATCAAATTCCGGAAGCTCAAATTGACGGAATAAACATTTAAGGCCCTGAAAGAGAAAGTAACAAGCTTATTGAATTGTAATCTTGCGGATGCGATGGCCCAATCTATCTGATACATATAAATTGCCAGAGACATCTATACCTATACCGAAGGGGCCTTCAAACTGGGCGGTAGCGCCTGTGCCATCGACAAAGCCTTGTGTACCACTTCCTGCTAGTGTGCTAACCTCACCACTTGGCGTAATCTTTCGAATGCGTTGGTTATTATAGTCTGCTACATACAAGTTGCCTTCGGTATCCCGTGCTATGCCGAGGGGATAATCAAATTTAGCAGCTATACCCTTGCCATCGGCAAAACCTTTTGAGCTTCCTGCCAGCGTAGTCACCACACCTCCAGACGTAACCTTGCGGATTCGATGGTTGCCATAGTCGACCACATATAAATTACCTGCAGGGTCTACAGTTATACTTCGAGGCAGAGTAAATCGAGCGGCCGTTCCAACGCCATCAGCGTAGCCGAATGCTCCTGCTGCTCCATCTCCTGCCAGCGTACTCACTACACCATCGGGTGTAATCTTACGAATGCAATTGTTCTCTGTATCACACACATAAACATTGCCCGAAGCATCCACTGTCAGTCCAGTTGGGTTATAAAATTTAGCGGCTGTACCAGTACCATCAACCAATCCCGACGTACCACCACCCGCAAGCGTACTAACCTCGCCATTGGGGGTAATCATGCGAATGCGATTATTCGTAACATCTCCTACGTATACATTACCGGAAGCATCTACAGCAATACCAGTAGGGTTACGAAATTGTGCTGTAGCACCGATGCCATCAGCAAAGCCTGCGGTGCCGCTTCCAGCCAACGTACTAACCGTTCCAACCGGTGTAATCTTGCGAATACGCTGGTTTACCCCATCTGCCACATACACGTTTCCATCGGCATCCACAGCCACACCATAAGGGCGATCAAATTGAGCGGCCGTACCAGTACCATCGGCAAAACCAGTTGTACCACTTCCGGCCAGCGTGCTTACCATTACCAATGGTTTGTATACAAAATCATCCAATGAAGTGGTTTTCTGCGCGCCTACTTGCACCGTTATTTTTCCAGTAGTCCCGGCAGGCACAGTTACCGTAAGTGTTGTAGCTGTAGCTCCAGTTATGCTTGCTACCTCGCCATTGAACATGACTATGTTTTCACTTATGACAGTACTGAAGTTTATGCCAGTGATCGTTACGGTTGTTCCTGCAATTCCCTCCATAGGAGTAAAACCAGTTATAGCTGGCATCGCGAGTACTTTAAAATCGCCAGATGAAGTGGTCGTTTGTGAGTTAACTTCAATAGCTATTTTGCCTGAGGTCGCCCCGATAGGGACCATTACAGTAAGCGTTGTAGTCGAAGCTACCGTCACGTTAGCTGTCGTACCATTAAACTTGACAATGTTATCACTTGTCACGGCGCTGAAGTTTGTGCCGTTGATCGTTACGGTTGTTCCTGCAATTCCCTCCGTTGGTGAGAAGTCATTTATGGACGGAGGAGCTGTTGAAGAGTCATCATCGCTACACGAATTAAACACGAGTAAAACTACCATCAGCAATATAGCCTTGGCGTAGACAACAATTTTCATTAAGGTATTGGTTTAAGGTGTCAAGGGTCAGAAACAGGTATTTTAGAAACCCTAAATTTACAACAAAAAACCCCACCTATACGTAATATTACTTTATATGATATTTATGTATACATATCATATAAAGTAATACTATATACCACGTAGCAATGGATAAAATATAGATTAACGGAACAGATTTACTTGATGCTCTTTAAGTAAGATGGTACTACTAGCGATTGAGACAATCAAGGGTTAAATACATTGCTTAATATATACCCCTGCGCGCCAGAATTATTTTGTCAGCTTCATACAACCTATACTAAGTACACCACAAGTCTATTTATAGCTATATCAATTGAGAGGTTCTAACACTCTTGCTTAATCAAAGTTAAGAAGACTTGAAATTGCAAGGATTTCGAAGAATCCATTTGAACGAACAGGATATCTTTGCAACAAAAAAAGCCTGAAGTCATAAAGACTTCAGGCCTTAAATCTTAAATGTAGCGCGGGGGGGAGTTGAACCCCCGACCTTTGGGTTATGAATCCAACGCTCTAACCACCTGAGCTACCGCGCCATTCCTATTATCGAACCACTTGAAAACTATGCCATTCCTGGCAACGCTTTGTAAATGGGAGCGCAAACTTACAACGTTGTATTAAATTTTCAAGAACTCTTGAAAATAATAATTACAGCTTCCGGTTCTCGTATTCAGAAAAATCCGGTTTCAAGCGGTCATAATCTCTCAAAAGAACTGGCGTGGAAAATAAAAGATCCGCGGTAGACCGGTTACAGGCAATGGGTATATTCCACACGGTAGCAATTCGAAGTAACGCTTTTATATCCTGATCGTGTGGCAGAGGTTCCAGCGGATCCCAGAAAAAAACAAGAGCATCAATCTTTCCTTCCGAGATCAGTGAGCCAATCTGCTGGTCGCCTCCTAGCGGTCCGCTGTGCAACATTCTGATGGGCAACTTCAATTCCTGCTCCAGCAATCTGCCGGTAGTTCCCGTAGCATAGATGTCAAAGTTCTCCATACTGTCACGATGTTGCTTCGACCATTCAATTAACTCTTTCTTCTTATTGTCGTGAGCCACAAGGGCTATGTTCTTCCGTATCATATTCAAACTAAATACAGATAAAAATACGTATTGCAGGTTACATTCCTTCTTCTATTTTTGCCGACCTGTTTAAAATTTATGGAACAAGAGAATCTCGTACGGTGGGTTGAACAGATAGCAAAAGAGTTCTCACAACCCCTTAAGAATGTCAAAGCTGTTGGTGACCTTTTAGCTGAAGGTGCCACCATTCCTTTTATATCGCGCTACCGGAAGGAAATGACCGGCAGCATGGATGAAGTAATGATTGCCAATATCCGTGACCGCATTGAGCAATTACGCGAACTGGATAAACGCAGGGAAGCTGTTATCAGCTCCATTGAAAAACAAGGCAAGCTTACTCCGGACTTGATGTCTTCGATCGTGACGGCAGAAACGCTGGCTGAACTGGAAGATATTTACCTTCCGTATAAACCGAAGCGTAAAACAAGAGCCAGTGCCGCTAAAGAGAAAGGACTTGAGCCTCTCGCACAGCGATTGTTCGGTCAGGAGAAATTTGATCTCGAAGAGTTCTCGAAATCATTTATCGATACGGAGAAAGGTGTCGCTACATTGGAGGAAGCTTTGGATGGTGCACGCGATATCATTGCTGAATGGGTGAGTGAAAATCCGGACACGCGTAAAAATGTCCGTGAAATTTTCTGGACTGAAGGTCTCGTGGAATCGCGCGTACTAAAAGGTAAAGAAGCAGAAGGACAAAAGTTCAAAGATTACTTCGAATGGAGTGAGCCTATATCCAAAACTCCTTCGCACCGCTTGCTTGCCATGCGCAGAGGCGAGAAAGAAGGTATACTTGCGCTGGATATATATCCTCCGGAAGAACTGGCTATCAGTTCGATGGAGCGTCAATATGTGAAGAGTGAAAACGCAGCGGCTGAACAAGTGAAGCTCGCTATAAAAGATAGTTATAAACGTCTGCTTCGTCCTTCACTGGAAACAGAAGTACGTATGGAGTCGAAGATGAAGGCCGATGAAGAAGCCATCAAAGTATTCGCTTCCAATCTGAAAGAGCTGTTGCTGGCTGCACCACTGGGACAAAAAAATGTACTTGCATTAGATCCCGGATTCAGAACAGGATGCAAAGTAGTATGCCTCGATCGTCAGGGTAAATTATTACACCACGATGTTATATACCCACACGAGCCTCAGCGTGAAACGGCGAAGTCAGCAGCGCTCATTAAAATGCTTTGTGAGAAGTACGATATAGAGGCCATTGCTATCGGAAATGGAACAGCAGGTCGTGAGACAGAAGCTTTCGCTAAAGCTATAGGTCTCAATAACAAGATCATCATTGTGATGGTTAATGAAAGTGGTGCTTCGGTATATTCTGCTTCTGAAGTTGCCCGCGATGAATTCCCGGATAAAGATGTTACTGTCCGTGGCGCTGTTTCTATTGGAAGACGACTCACCGATCCATTGGCCGAATTGGTAAAGATCGATCCAAAATCAATTGGTGTAGGTCAGTATCAACACGATGTTGAGCAGACAAAACTAAAGCAAGGCTTGGATGATGTGGTGATGAGTTGCGTGAACTCTGTAGGTGTTGAAGTAAATACCGCGAGTAAAGAACTCCTCTCCTATGTTTCCGGATTAAGTTCATCATTAGCCAAGAACATCGTTGAGTATAGAAATCAAAACGGACCATTCAAGAGCCGCGAGTCATTGATGAAAGTATCGCGTCTTGGTGAAAAAGTTTTTGAACAAGCGGCTGGTTTCTTACGCATCCGCGAAGCAGAGAATCCCCTTGATGCCAGTGCTGTTCACCCGGAGAGTTATCGTATCGTTCAGCAAATGGCGAGCGACTTGGGCTGCTCTGTAAAAGATTTGATGAGCAGTGGAGAGTTACGCAAGCAACTTGATCTTAAAAAATATGTAACGGAAAAAGTTGGTCTGCCTACATTGACAGATATACTTACAGAACTTGAAAAACCAGGACGTGACCCACGACAAGTATTCGAGATCTTCAGTTTCACAGATGGTGTAAATTCAATTGCAGATCTTAAAATCGGGATGTCACTTCCAGGTATTGTTACGAACGTAACCAACTTTGGCGCATTTGTCGATATCGGTGTTCACCAGGATGGACTGGTACACATCAGTCACTTGTCGGATAAATTTATAAAAGACCCCAAGGAGGTTGTTACAGTTCAACAGAAAGTAAAAGTTACTGTTGTCGAGGTAGATGTACCTCGCAAACGTATCGGGCTTTCCATGAAGAGTAATCCATTTGCCGATCAGCCTCAACCTTCAGCGAGCACGTCTCCATCACGAGGCAAAAAAGACAAGCCGAAAGAAAAGGAAAAAGAGAAAGAGGTAAGCATGGAAGAGAAGCTCGCTATGCTGGTGAGTAAGTTTAAGAAATAAAAAGCTGAATGCTTCAAATCAGAAGTATAAAGTAAGCGTAAAAGCCTGAAGCAAAAGTTAGTGTGACTTTATGCTTCGGGCTTTTACGCTTTAGGCCCTGTAGCTTGTTGAATTTAACTTCTACTTAAAGCGTTGATCATTGCGCTATTTTTCGCTTTCTGACGATAAACTCTATCTTCGCACATCCTTAATTTTTTACTTATGTTACCAAACCAGAATCCAACAGAAACCGCAGCCTGGCAAAGACTTGAAATGCTTTTTCTAACAATGCAGGCAACTCCTATGCGCGAAATGTTTGACGAAGATCCCAGTCGCTTTGAAAAGTTTCACACACAGTTCAATGATATACTGGTCGATTATTCCAAGAACATAATCAATGAAGAAGTCATTAAGGAATTGATTTCATTAGCACGCGAAGTAGAATTGAAAGATGCTATCGATGCCTTGTTTCGTGGTGAGGCTATAAACCAGACGGAAGGCCGTTCGGTGCTACATATAGCATTGCGTAATCGGGCCAACACTCCTATCCTGGTGGACGATGCTGATATCATGCAGGATGTTAACAAGGTGTTGGATCAGATGAAAAACTTTTCCACTAATCTTCACAATGGAACCTGGAAAGGATTTTCCGGCAAGACGATCACAGATGTTGTCAACATTGGTATAGGAGGATCAGACCTCGGTCCCTATATGGTAACGGAAGCGCTTCGCCCCTATTGGAAAAACATCACACCTCATTTTGTATCCAACGTAGATGGAACACATATAGCAGAGACGCTAAAGCGTGTTAATCCTGAAACGACTTTATTTATTATAGCATCCAAAACTTTTACCACACAAGAGACGATGACGAATGCTGAATCAGCACGCACATGGTTCCTTGAAAAAACCGGAGGTAAAGGTGAAGTTGCAAAACACTTTGTTGCTGTATCTACCAATCAAAAAGAAGTAACCAAGTTTGGTATAGCACCTGAGAATATGTTTGTATTCTGGGATTGGGTAGGTGGCCGCTATTCATTGTGGTCATCTATAGGGCTATCCATCGTTTGTACCATTGGCTTTGAGAATTTTGAGAAGCTGTTGAGTGGAGCACACGCTGTCGATAATCATTTCAAGAATGAACCGTTCGAAACAAATATACCGGTCATACTTGCCCTGATCGGCATCTGGTATAATAACTTCTTCGGTGCTGCATCCGAAGCAATTTTACCCTACGATCAATACCTGCATCGCTTCGCTGCCTATTTTCAGCAAGGCAATATGGAAAGTAACGGTAAGTCTGTTGATCGCAATGGTGAGCCTGTAACGTATCAGACGGGTCCTGTTATCTGGGGTGAGCCGGGTACAAATGGTCAACATGCTTTTTATCAACTCATCCATCAGGGCACTAAACTTATACCTTGCGACTTTATAGCGCCTGCTGTCAGTCAGAATCCGATCAGCGATCATCACGATAAATTGCTTTCCAATTACTTCGCACAAACCGAAGCGCTGATGCGCGGTAAGACACGCGAAGAAGTTGAACAAGAACTTGCTAAAGCGGGACTCGATAAAGATTCTATTGCCTTTCATGCACCGTTCCGTGTGTTTGAAGGGAACAGACCTAGCAACAGTATACTCTTCAAAAAGCTGACACCTGAAACGTTGGGAAGTTTGATCGCTTTATACGAGCATAAGATTTTTGCCCAGGGGATCATTTGGAACATCTTCAGCTTTGATCAGTGGGGTGTTGAACTTGGAAAAGTTTTGGCTAAGAAAATACTTCCGGAACTCACGACAACCGAAGAAATCACTTCTCACGATTCTTCTACAAACGGGTTAATCAATTATTTCAAACGATTGAAATCGGAATGATAAACTAATTGATTGTAAAATATTAACAGTACATTATTTTTGATGGATTTTTCAACCAGATGAGCAATAAAATTTCGAAGATTGGGGTGTTCACGTCGGGTGGCGATGCTCCGGGAATGAACGCAGCCATCCGTGCAGTAGTACGTGCATGTACGTATTACAAGACAGAATGCGTAGGTATAATGCGTGGTTATGAAGGGATGATTGAAGGTGACTTCGAACAACTGGACGCACGGTGGGTAGGTAACATCCTGCAGCGTGGCGGAACAGTATTGAAGTCAGCACGCAGCAAAGAATTTCGTACACCGGAAGGTAGACTGAAAGCTTTGGGTAAACTTAGAAGTGAAGGTATAGATTCACTCATTGCTATCGGTGGTGATGGTACGTTTACAGGACTCCACAAGTTCCACCAGGAATTCGGTATACCTTCTATATGTATACCTGGAACAATTGACAACGACTTGTCAGGTACGGATTATACCATCGGATATGATACCGCTACCAACACCGCTGTTGAAGCTATAGATAAAATCCGCGACACGGCCCTCTCCCACAACCGACTTTTCTTTATTGAAGTAATGGGCAGACACTCCGGGTATATTGCTATTAACAGTGGTATAGCAGGAGGCGCAGCTGCAATCGTTATACCTGAAGAGACTATGTCCTTCGAGGAACTATATAAAATATTAGGTGAAGGAGAAGAAACCAACAAGAAGTCAAATCTTGTTGTAGTTGCCGAAGGATCGAAGATCGGTGACGCGCATACGCTGGCCAAGAAAGTAGCGGAGCGCTCTTCCTATTTCGACATTAAAGTTACAGTTCTCGGACACCTTCAGCGCGGGGGTGCTCCTACATACTTCGATCGTGTATTGGCGAGTCGTATGGGTATAGCAGCTGTAGAAGGTTTATTGAATGGAAAAAGTGATGTGATGGTCGGTATAAAGGACAATAAGATTGTTTATAATAATTTCGACATCATCATGCAGAATCACCATGAAATTGACGAAGAATCGATGCGTATAGCAAAGATCTTGTCGATCTGATAGAGTCCAACCAAACCAATCAATAATTCAAATTTTACCATGAAAGAACTAACCATTGGAATCGACATCGGAGGAACGAATACCAAGTATGGTATCGTTGATCGCGATGGCAATGTTGTTTTCCAGGGCAGCATTTCAACTACCGAGTACGAAGAGTTCAAAGATTACTTTGGCGGCCTGGCAGCAGCGCTTCGTAAGGCTACAGCAACGATTTCGTTTGCTCATAAACTTATCGGCGTAGGTGTAGGTGCAGCAAACGGAAACTATTACAAAGGAACGATTGAACGTGCTACCAATTTACCTTGGAAAGGCATCATTCCCCTGGCCGATATGTTCAGGGAAGAATTTGATATTCCTGCTATTGTAACAAACGATGCGAATGCTGCAGCGGTTGGTGAAATGGTATATGGTTCTGCCAAAGGAATGAAAGACTTTGTTGTCATTACACTTGGCACCGGCTTAGGCAGTGGCTTTGTATGCAACGGACATCTTCTCAATGGTAAACATGGTATAGCTGGTGAAGTAGGACATACTTCGGTAAACCCTGCAGGACGTTTCTGTAACTGCGGTAAACGTGGATGCCTTGAAACCTATGTATCGGCAACGGGTATAAAACGTACAGTATATAAGTTACTGGCCGATCACCTTGAACCAAGTGAACTTCGTGGTATAAGCTTCGATAACCTTACTACCAAGATGATAACAGAAGCTGCCGTACGCGGTGATGTTGTTGCCTTGGCTGCCTTTGAATATACCGGAAGGATACTGGGGATGAAACTCGCTGAAACGGTTGTTCATACTGATCCGGAAGCAATCTTCTTATTCGGTGGACTTTCATTAGCAGGAGATCTTATCTTCAAGCCAACGATCAAACATATGGAGGCAAACCTGATGCCGCTGTTCCGTGGCAAAGTAAAAGTTCTGCCTTCTGGTTTACAGAATCAGGCAGCCCCTATATTAGGCGCCAGCAGCCTGGTATGGAATTACCTTGACAATAAACAATTAAAAGAAGAGGTATATTAATTTGAAGCAAAACTTTACAAATAAAAAAAGTCGGATGTGAGTCCGACTTTTTTGTTTGCTGGTGATCTATATACTTCGTTTATACTTTTAACATCAACCCTGCATGAATATTAAACCCTGCCCTTCCCTGGTATGTGTTAATATTCCTTCGTGAAAACTCCGGATAATATACTTTCTGATTCAGCAGGTTTACGCCATAACAAAATACAGTTACATTCGGAACGTCCGGGTTCTGCCAAAACTCACGCAGTTCCAGCCTCACATTTGCTGTCAGGTAACAGACCGGTTTCATTACAGGATTTGCATCGGTTGGTGTACCGGCAAAATTAACGGGTATATTTTCAGACGAGAACTTTGCATGTATATTCCCACCTGTACTATAGAAGGTATTAAATACCGCTACGTCTAAACCACGGGCATTCTCATAGTTTACACCGAGCTTTGCCATATATAGTGGCGTGCCTCCGTAGTTTTTATACCCGGCATCATTTTTACTACGCTGCATTGCAAATGAAGCAATGCTGTTCCAGTGTGAAGAGAAATAAAATTTACCCTCGGCTTCAATACCGTAGGATGTCTTGCTGCCTCTGTTGGTATACTGTGGTGTATTGGCAATTTCGTTGGCAGGGTCATTGGCTGCAGTTCGTACAATCTCGTTTGACTGTTCACTTCTAAAATAATTTATAGATGTCTCAAACTTACGCTTAGCCATAAAGACCTGAACCTCGGATGTATTAACCACTTCTGGTAAAAGATCCGGATTACCGCGAAGAACACCTGGTATATCGATTGCCTTTTCTCCACCGGGTGTTGCTGAGCGGAACGCACTTCCATATAGCAGTTTACCACCAAATCCGGAATTATTTTTCAGAATCAGAGCTATCCGCGGACTATAGTGCATATCAAGTGCCGTAACTTTATTGGCTTGTACTCCCCCGACTACCCTCAGATAATCAAAAGGCGTATAGCTTAACTGTGCATAGCCACTATACCAGGTTTCATTCCAGTGCGGCACATAGTAAAACGGATCTTCATTATACTGCTCTCGGTTCTGTGTAAATGCAGTACCATTAGCATTTTTCGTTTCATCATTAGCAGAGCCCTGCTGGTTATTGAGCGTGAAACCAATCACTCCATTCAAATCACTCCTTATCGCTATTGTATTAGACCACTCGGCCAGCAGATCATTGGCAAGTGTTACTACCGGCCTGTTTTTAAAATCAGCCTGGCTTAAATCAAACCTTGTTCTGTTCCAGGTAAGGTTAAGCGAGCTTGTCCAAAACGAAGTAATATCTTTTTTATAGCCTATATCTCCCAACACTTTGTCGGAGTATACTTCGAAGCGGGTTGGTGTTTGATTCGGTCCTGCATTGGCAGGCACCACCCACTGCGATGCGTTATTCATGGCCTGCCAGCTTGAACGTCCAAAAAATGTATTAACAGTAAGGCCTTTGTAATCTGCCCGCAACGAAGCCCCTACATCATTTCTGTCCATATTGATTGTTCGGGCCGGGTTTATAATCGAATCAAATACCGGTACCGTTTTACTCCGAATGATCGCACGTTCATCGCGCGCTGTAAATTGCCATCCATCCGTAGTATATAAATTTACACTCGCGTCTACCGTCAGGTCTTTATACTTGATGCCGGAATATACTTGTGCCTGCCTTGTATTGAAACTTCCATACCGCGTACTCATGCGAAAATCGTTTTTATCGGCATGCTTCAAAATAATATTAATAACACCTGTAAAAGCGTTAGTACCGTACAATACAGATCCCGGACCACGAATTATCTCCAGTCTTTCAACAGCCTCTAATGGGTAGGCATTCATAACCGCCATGAGTGTGCCGCCAAGATAACTGTCTCTATAGGGTCGTCCATCGATCAATATCAACACCTTGGTTGCCCAGTGTGCTGTTGATTCACCGCGGATTACCGGAAGGTTGTTGGTTAATGTATAGGATCCGGTCATATATATACCCGCTACCCGATCAAGCACCTCTGCCAGATTGGTTGCTCCGTAAGATTCAATTTCCTTTGCCGTTACAATGGAAACAATACCAGGAGCCTCGCGCACTGTTTCTTCCTGCTTGGATGCGGTCGTAATTTTCAAATTCAACAGATCTTCAAGAGACATGTCGTACAATTGTGTATCCGTATAGGTGGAATCCATTGAACTATGCTGTGCCTTCAAGGAAAAGCAGCATAGTAAAAAGAAGATAACACATGATACCTGAATAAACATTCTGTGACTCAAATAGTAGAATTGCCTCATATTTATATATAGTATTAATAAAACAGTGCGATTACGGTTCAGTTCACAGAGAATCAATTAGTCAACCCTACATGTTGCCTGATACAAAAGCAATCCGCTAATTAATTTGACCATTACGTATCAAATCGCTCTCCCTGAGTATATATTATTCCAACATTATACCGGCAAAGGTAACGAAGCACATCTCAGAATCCGGCACTGGCTCAGGCTACCGCATAAATGCACTGTTTCATCACGACATATCCTATATCATTTGATATAAAAAAAACGATCGTTAAAAGAATTCGCTAAAAAATTACAACTACCAATCCATGGCAACCGGAATAATAAATCACCCTTATTTGGTCATCCCAGCATACACCATATACATAACAAAAGATTAGTTAGTAGTCGGAAATGAAAACACGGCCGTATTTATATACCTCTAAAAATGACAGATGCGTTATTAACTAACATGTGTAGAACGGGCATGCAACTACATCATAACGATTACATCCCGATGGAGAATTACAATGAACCCGACTTCGTCAGAGTCAAAAAATATGACAAGATATACATCAAATTGATTTGATAATTACATTACAGGTAACTGCAAACACGGGCGATCCTGCTCCCTTTATCGGGGCAGTGTTCTCTGCAACTTGATGCTTATTGATTTATGCGGCTTGGTGTATCAGGTAACTGAGATAAAATATATACTTATATATGATATATTTACCGTGTGACTTCTAAATACTCTTTCAGTGTAGAGTCTTCCGGAACGCCTATTCTTTTCTTGAGGCGATAACGCGATTGTTTCACACTTTCCGCCGAGATACCGAGCATAGACGCAGCCTCTTTGATTGACAAATTCAGCTTCGTTATGGCAGCAAGCCTGAGTTCAGCTGCCGTTATACCAGGATACTTGTAACGAAGGTTATTAAAAAAGTCGGGATACACTTCGTCAAATGCTTTTTTAAAATTCTCCCACTCATCTTCAGTATGAATTTTCAGATGAAGTATTTTTCCAAACTTCTCCATATTCTCATCAACGACTGTCGCATTACTTTTCAATGCTTCCAGTTCCTCAGTAATGCTGGATATAATTGTTGATTTTTCAAGCAGTATTTGTGTGTAGTGTTTTAGCTGGTGTTGCCTGGAGGACAGTATTAATTTTGTTCTATTATACAGTAAAAACGCCAACAGCAACAAACAGATCAGTAATCCTATAAATGCATTTCTACGAAATATACCCGACTCATATTGCTGTACTTGCGCAGCGAGCTCTATATCCTTCTTTTCCAATTCGTAGCTATGCACCATCTTATCGATGGCAGCCTGATTGGATTCACTTTTAATAGTATCGTTTAATGCAGCATACGATGACAAAAAATCATACGCCTTTGCAGGATTACCAAGGGAATGATATATATCGGCAAGGCGTTTATAGTTTTGTGAGGTATATAGCTTTATATTATATTGTTTCGCCAGAGCCAATCCTTTCTCGGCCATCTCCTTTGCCTTTTCCAGCCTGCCTTCCGCTGCATATATTTCACTATAGACACCATATATCTCAGAAAGTACATTTGTATTTTCTTTATTGGCCGCAAACTGTAAAGCTTTCTCTATATATTCATGAGCCTTCCCGTAGTCTTTTTGCTTCAAATAAAGGCCACTCATATTGATCATGGACAACAGTACGGGATAGTGATTATTTATTTTAGTGCCTTGCTTTACAGTTTCATGGTAATACGACAATGCAAGGGAATCTTTGCCTTGTTGCTGGTAGACATACCCTGTGTTGTACATGACTGTAACCGGACCTCTCTTATTTCCCGTTTGCTTCCAAATGGCTATTGCTTTTTGATAGTATTGAATAGCTACGTCGTATTTACCTTCGGTTTGGTATGAAGAGCCAAGGTCATGATAATTAATGGCCATCAACTTTAAATCATTTCGCTTTTCTGCGATGCGTAGCGACTCCAAATAGAATTCAACGGCTTTACGCTGGTTTCCCGCGTCTGCATAAGCAGAGCCCAGTAACCCGTACGCATCCGACATGCCTCTCTCAAAATTATTTCGTTTCGCGCATGCCAATGCCTCATGCGCTGTTTCAAGCATCTTGTTTATATCTGTCTCACCGTAAGCATAGCATAAATTAATAAGGCAATTCACCCTATTGGTGTCATCGGGAACAGTTTGAAGAACTGCTGTAAGACTATCGATCGTCCTGTTCTGAGCCTGCACAACACAGAATGAAGTATGCAGCACCAACGTTAACAGGATGTATATTCTACTGAGGGTCATAAATTGATATCAAAGGTATACCTTACTATAGGTGTTATTTGCTTGTATTTATCAAGAAACAGTACAAGTGTATAGAGTTGCGACATGTATACCTTCTTAATTCAATTGGGAATGAATGTTACCATCTCGTCACTCCTCCAACTGCGGTATAAAAAAACGTATCACTCATTTTCCTGTCGGCTCTTATTTTTTATACCTAAAATATCGGAAGCACAGGATGAAAAGTTTCAGGCAATCTCTATAAGTTCATGGAGAACATTAACTGGCCGATGCGAGGAAAAATTTAGTGGTAGTCATCGTGGGACAAACCTATGTGCAAGATGAGTTAGAGAAAATACTGCAAAGCCGTAACAACAGTACAACCTCGGTAAAGAAAATTACATCGGCAGAAGAGGCTACCTGCGACATCGCGTTCCTGCCTAAGGAGCAAAATTCGATGTTCAGCACCATCGTGGAGAACACAGCAGGAAAAGTATACTGATTGCTACCGAAAGCTCCTGGGCTTACCAGGAAAGGTGCCTATATCAGCTTTCAAAGAGAGAAGAACAAGCTCGGATTTGCAGTAAATAAATCAACGCTTGATCTGCGCGGTCTGCGGGTATCAAGCACATTGCTCAATCTGAGTCAACAGATATAGTATACACCTATTCCTTTCTACAGTAAAAAAAGAAACAATGCCGGCCACCTAATCGACCGACACTGTTTGTGACACTACATTTTTACAGTAATCCCTGTATGAATATTAAATCCAGCTCTTCCCGGATATGTATTTATATTCCTGCGGGAGAACTCAGGATAGTAAACTTCTTGATCCAGGAGGTTAACACCATAGCAGAATAAAGATATATCCGGCATATCTGGTTTCTCCAGGAATTCAGGAAGTGACAATCTCACATTTGCTGTCAGGAAGTTTATTGCTTTCATTTTCGGGTTGGCATCCGTTGGAGTACCTGCAAAATTACTGGGTACATTCTCCGAAGAAAACTTAGCACGTATATTTCCTCCTTTACTATAGAATGAATTGAAAATACCAACCTGCAAGCCACGGCTATTTTTATAGTCAATACCGAGTTTACCCATATATAAAGGCGTACCGGAATAGTCTTTATACCCTAAATCATTTTTACTTGTCTGGGATGCAAAAGATGCCTGGGTACTCCATCGTGAAGAAATATAAAATTTAGTTTCCGCCTCTATACCGCGAGAAGTCTGGCTACCTCTATTTACAAACTGCGGTGTATTTGGAATTTCATTTGACGGATCGGCAGCGGACGTTCGCACAATCTTATTCGATTGATCGCTATAGAAATAATTGATAGACGCCTCGAATTTCTTCTTCACTAAAAAAAATTGAACTTCTGAAGTGCTGACTACTTCCGGTAACAGGTTGGGATTACCACGAATTACGCCTGATACGTCAATGGCTTTTTCGCCCCCCGGAGTTGCCGAACGGAAAGCACTACCATAAAGTAATTTACCGCCAAAGCCCGATTTGGTTTGCAGTACTGCCGCCAGTCTCGGACTATATTTCAAGTCAACGCCGGTAACTTTATTGGCCTGCGCTCCCGCGACCAATTTCAGAAATTTAAATGGAGAATAAGCAAGTTGAGCATAACCACTATACCAGGTTTCATTCCAATCCGGCACGAAGTAATATCCATCGGAATTCACAAATTCTCTATTGTTTGGAAATGCCGTACCATCCGCATTCTTTGTTTTATCCAATGCATTCCCACGCTGATTATTCATTACCAACCCAACGATAGCATTTAAGTTTTTACGGAATTTCAAAACGTTTGACCATTCGGTTAGGGCATCATTACTCAATGTAATGACTGGCTTATTTTTAAAATCAGCGCGTGAGATATCAAATGCCGTTCGGTTAAAAGTTACGTTAATGGCTGTAGAGTAATATGGCGTGATATCTTTGCTATACCCTAAGTCAGCAAATAGTTTGCTGGTATATACTTCAAATGCGACTGGCGTTGCATTAGCCCCCCCGTTTACAGGAATAAGCCACTGCGCTGCATTAGACATAGGCTGAGCACGGGTATAGCCGTAAAAGGTATTCAATGTAAATCCCTTATACGAGCTGCTTATAACTGCACCCAGACCAGTACGATCTAAATGAATTGTGCGGGCCGGGTTAATAATAGAATCGTAAACCGGTGTAGTCTTGCTTCTGATGATCGCGTTCTCATCTCGGGCGGTAAATTTCCATCCATCGGTATTGTAAAAATTTATACTTGCATCCACTACAAGATCATTGTGTTTTACACCGGCAGAAATTTCGGTTTGTCTGGTATTGAAGCTACCGTAACGCGTGGTAGTACGAAAAATATTTTTAGTTGATTTCTTAAGAATCACATTAATCACGCCTGTAAAAGCGTTCGTTCCATATAGCACGGACCCGGGACCACGTATCACTTCAACTCGCTCGACTGCATCGAGTGGATAGGCATTAAAAACCTCAACCTGATTCCCTCCCAGGTAACTATCTCTATACGGACGACCATTGATCAACACCAATACTTTGGTAGACCAAATCGCATTGGTCTCTCCGCGTATAGTAGGCATATTGTTCGTCAGTAAAAACGAACCGGTCATATATAGTCCCGCTACACGGTCAAGCACCTCAGCGAGATTAGCGGCGCCATACGACTCAATTTCCCTGGCTGTTACGATGGAGACTACAGCAGGTGCATCGCGCACGGTCTCTTCCGATTTGGAGGCTGTCACTATTTTTACGTGCAGAAGATCTTCCAGAGACATGTCATATAACTCCTGATCAGAAGCCTCCTCTTTTTCAACACTCTCTTGTGCCAATAAAGCCGGCCCGCTTAAAACAAAAAGGCATAGTATAGGAGGAATAAATACTTTTCGAAAGAAAACAATGTAGAGTTGTTTCATAGTTAGTATATAAATCGAAATTCAATAATGAATCGTGATGCAAATCAGATTTCTTTGCCCAAGGTCAACAGTAAAGTCGACACCTTTAAACCCTTCACATCCAATGCATGCTTATTAACAATGAACCCCAGCTTGTCTTCTTCTTGCAAGAAGCTTATGCCAGCACCCTTCTTCACAAAATCGGCTTCTTCCGTTACAATCAGTATACTTTTAGATTTAGCATACTCTATAACTTTGTTAAAATTGGAGCTGTGTGATTGAGGTATATAAATCACATCACAAGTCGCTACTTCTGATACTGAAATTTTCTGAGCGGTGAGATTAGCGGTTGATCGTACCTTCAGAATTTTTTGAAATTCTTCCAGTACTTCCGTATTTCCAATAATACCTATCCGGAGATTTCTTTTCGAATCAGGCCAATTAACGTTGTCAATAAATTTGTAAAGGAAAATTGCCTGAATTTTCTCATTCTGTGCAGATGCACACCATGGCATGAGTAATAAAAGTGTGAGCATCACTCTGCACGCTTTTTCTGTTTGTGACTTCATACGTATTTACTATTGATGATATAATCTCAAAAAACAAACAATACACCTAATACGATGATGAGGGATATGTATAAAATATACACATACCAATCATTCATATTTAGTAACGCAAATGAAGTTATTGTTAGCCAATAAATTGCTCAGGTTAATTCCACAGAGGAGCATCCGTATTTATACTTACCCAAAATACGTAAAGGATGCTCAATATATACCTTAAGAACTCTGCGTATGAAAACAACTATATATTAAAACATCACACTATTTTTCAGATGACGCAAGACCATACAGAGAAGGTACCCCTTGAAGGAAAAGAAAACTATCGATTAATGCGGTATTTTTACGGTAGCCAGACTCAAATGACTCAAATATTGATTTTGCCTATAAATATTACAGGAGAACCATCCTACAAAACTTGTTGCGTTAAGAATAAAGCGTCTACATTCATTCCCACATTAAATGCGCATTTAAAACTTTTTACCGAAGCATATTATATTGTGATGCGCACGCTAAGATTAATGGATTTTTACAAAAAATCGCCGCGATTCGTTTCTCTATCAATTAAGATTTACTGCTTTCTGGCAATCTATTCTTTATGAAGACATAGTCTGTGTCTTTTAGAAACACCAGGTATGATACACTCATCATGAGTGCAAACTCGGGAAGGTTGAGTACGATGGCGATCGTGACATGAAAAAGTACACCTGCAATAAGCGTAAATATTCGCGTACTTCTGAACCATACGAATACAACGAACGTAAGCTCAAATAATATCGTGATCCACGCGAGTGCTATATTTATAATGGAGTTGGTAAGGAGGTCTTTAAAAAAAGGGTTGATCAGATGCTGGAGGTTAGAGATCATTAAAAACGCATCACCCGTACGCCACGAAGCCGTCATAAGTTTATCCCATCCTGAAATAAAATAAACAAAGACTATAATAAGCTGCGTTGCCAAAACGGATGCATTGAAAACAACGTTTTGCCATGCCATCATTTTCGGAGATTTAAAATATGGAGTCGATACCATGAAGATCATACAAACCGCGAGCGCAAGCTGAACCTGATCGGCACCATTTGTCAGGGGCATGGTAATGCGGTATAGATTGAGCGTGATCCAGAAAAAAATTGCCCCGGATAAATAATTCCAGCGTATAAAGACTCCGATGATGAGCAGTGTAATAAAGAATATATATACCAGCGAAAAATGGTCCCCCGCTAACACCGAAGGAGCAAGCATAATCTTACCGGACCACGAACGTGGTGTTGAAAGATGATGATACTTCACCATGACAAGCGAAGCATTCCACAAAAACAATATCCGGAGCAAGGTTAATATGAGTACTGCTTTACAAAAAACAGTGACAGCCTTCTGATTCTGAAAGCCTGATGATAACCATGCGATGAGCCTATCGTATGTCACAGGTCTGCTTTGGATTAAACGTTATATTCCAAACCGTATCTACTTTGAAAGCAGATTGCTCTGCTGAAAATGCAGAGAAGCTATAGATGAGATGTATCGAATCAACATTCTCCTTACCAATTAACTCTTTAGTAATAAATGCGCTCAGCGTACAGAACTGTTTGGTATTGCTTATTTCAGCAGGATCATGTGAATGCTTCCATTTTGTATTAAAAGCCTCGCGCATGAAGTGACGCATCAAATCATCCTGCTTGAGTCTGTCGTATCGCCAGGGAGCGCTATAATATTGGCGATGCAAATCAGATCCATAGTCTACCAATGGAGACCACTCCCCTACGCTCTCTTTATAACGTATATATAGGCTTGGAGAAATGCTGATCCGATGTTCGGTATAAAAGGGACCAATCAAAAAAACACGCTTGTAAAGTAAAGCTATAGCGGTGCGATGAAGCGGATAGTATTTAGGGGTTACCGTAAAGTAGATACATGCCAGAACATGGATCACGATCATCCATGCAAAACATGCTGCTACTTTCCGAATGTATACGTCATGAGAGGCGGATGAATTCACGGTAAAAATTAGCGATACCTTTTCAGGAAAGCAACTACTCTACCTTTACGCCCAGGTTGTCGCCAAGCAAGCTGAATTGTCTAATCCACTCTGCGGAGTGACCGTTGTGTTCTCTGTTTTGAACCGACATCTCGAAATATAGATTCTGCGTTTTATAAAGATTGGGATTGATCTTAAAATCGCGCAGCAATGGAAACAACCTGTTGAGTCGTTCGATGCGCCTGATCGTCTGACCTTCACCATGAATCCGCTTGAGTTCTTTAAATATACTCTCCCCTGCGAGCCGCTCAACTTTACCGGCATCTTCGATGCTCAATTTCCATTTCGAAAGCTCATTCATGATGCGCTCTACCTGGCGAATGTTAATCTTCTCTGTTTGAAAACAACGAACCAGGTCAGCATTCAAAATATACTCAAACGTAGTACGGTATGCAGTGGGGATAGGCGTATCGTTGTTTGCCAGTGCATTGACCAACGGATAATCGCGGTTATAAATTCTGCGCAGCGATTCCTCCAGGTCGTTCATACTTTGTTGCGTGATCAGGTTGAACACCTTTCGCTTCTCATCCTGGAACAACTGCCATATAGTATATTTCTCCGAGCCGAAATAGGTTTGCATCAACCCGATGATATCGCCTAACCTTCCTTCCTCGAAAGCTTTTACGATCTGCGTTTGCATAACCGAAAATTTATCAGCCTGCATATCCAGCGATATATTACCGATAATGTTATGCTGCCCCATGTATATAACAGCAAAGGCAAACTTCTTTTCGGAACGTGTAACATTCGAGCGAACTTTTGTAACGCCCAGAACAAGTCTCTGTTCCCCTGCTTCCTTCCGGATAAAGATCTCGTTCTGCGTGGTATAGTTAAATACCGGGAACGACTCCGGGTCTTCTTCAAAGATAGATGCTACTGCGTAGTGCATACCTACACGTTGCAGGTTGGTCTTCGAAGGCAATACATACTTACGATAGATCTGTGCACCATTCTCCAATGAAGGAACATTGCTTGGTGCTGTTTCCAGTCTATGTAAAAATTCTTCTTCGAGGTTTGTTTCGCTAATCTGACTTACCAGCTGAATAGCGCGACATGCGTATTGCATGATCTGTGTTGTCTCTATACCGGAGATCTCATCGAAGAACCAGCCACAGCTGGTATACATCAGCATGGCATTGCGTTGTACTTCCATGAGCCGTAGCACGTGATTCTGCTCTACATCTTTGAGACAATGCTCCTTGAGGAATTTCCGAATCGTATCATCATTGCGTTCAAGGATTACATTGATATAGTCTTCACGGGCCTTCCACGGATCTTTTAATACTTTGGAAGCTTCACGTTCGAAGATGATTGCCAATTCATCACGCAGCCAATCCAGCGATTCCCGTAAGGGCTTTCTCCATTTCTGATGCCAGGTTGGTTTACCACCGGAGTTACAGCCACAGTCGTTGCGCCAGCGTTCTACACCATGCACACAACTCCACGAACTGTTCTCGTGAATTTCGGCTTCGTATACCGGAGGTTGCTTGGCGAGAAACTCCGCATAATTTGTCAGGTTGAATCGTGTATTACGTTCTATATAGTCGAGGCAAAATGCCAGCGCCATATCACCATGTTTATGATGGTGACCGTACGTTTCACCATCGGTAGCGATGTGTACCAATTGAGGCCCATCACTTTTTTCGTTAAAAGAATTTACCAGGCGATCGGCAAACTTCATCCCATCATACAGTAGACCATCGAAGGCAACACCTTGCGCGATCTGTCCATCATAAAAGAATAGTGCTATACTTTTCCCGGAAGGTAACTTGCAAGTATACGGTCTTCGTGTATCTATACTTTCGGTAGTGACTCCTGTCCACATGAGCTCACCAATCTTACGAATTGACTTTGCCTGACGTGGCGCCAGAATTGTAAACTTGATACCATGCTTTGCCAGCAGTTCAAGTGACTCTATATCTACTGCTGTTTCCGCCAGCCACATTCCTTCCGGTAAACGTCCAAAGCGATGAATGAAGTCTCGAATCCCCCAGGTGATCTGAGTTTCCTTGTCGCGCTTGTTTGCTAATGGCAGAATGATGTGATTATATACCTGCGCTATAGCAGAGCCGTGTCCACCGAAGTTCTTAATACTTTCGCGATCGGCTTCAAGGATCGCATCGTATGTTTTGCGATCATTTTCCTGCATCCACGAAAGCAACGTTGCTCCGTAGTTGAAGCTGATCTTTGAATAGTTGTTGATTATATTTTTGATGACACCGCCCTCGTTGAGAATACGCGAGGCGCCATTCGGCCCGTAGCATTCGGCAGAGATACGCTCATTCCAGTCGTGATAAGGATGCGCTGAATCCTGAACTTCAATAACTTCAAGCCAGGCATTTTCACGGGGAGGCTGATAGAAATGTCCGTGAATGCAAATGTACTTTTCCAAATCCGTAAATCGTTATCCGTTAGTTGTTATCGTGAGTGTGATGTGTGTACGTAATAAACTGTATAAAGAAGATTACGTTTTCTCCTACTCACGATAACAATTTACTGACAACGGAAAACAGTTATGTCCCAATATCCCTTAACTCAAATTCGTTCAATTCTTTATCAAGCTTCAGGATAGAAATCGCAAGCGGTGGTAAAGTTAGTGAAATGGAATAATCCTGACTATGATATTTAACCGGGGAAGTCGTTAATAACCCTGAATTTATTACATCACTTCCGTGATATTGTTTGGCATCAGAGTTGAATATTTCTTTCCACTGACCGCGGTAGGGTACACCGATTCTATAATGGAAGCGAACCTCAGGAGTAAAGTTGCAAACGATAACAAGTACATCTTCCTTATGATCTGACAATCGTTGATAGGCTATTACGCTGTTGTCTCGATCACCATAATCGATCCAGCGGAATCCTTTGTTATCAAAAGCATGCTGATATAAAGCCGGTTCGCGTTTATAAAGCATGTTGAGATCACGCAATATATTTTGCGCTCCCTTGTGGACATCGTATTGCAGCAAATGCCAATCAAGACTTTTTTCATGATTCCATTCTGAAGATTGTCCAAATTCTCCTCCCATGAACAAGAGCTTTGTTCCCGGGTGAGTATACATATAGCTGTATAGCAATCGCAGATTGGCAAATTTTTTCCACTCATCACCAGGCATTTTCCCGAGCAGTGATCCTTTACCATGCACTACTTCATCATGTGAAAGCGGCAGCATAAAGTTTTCAGTGAAAGCGTAAATAATGCTGAATGTAATTTCGTTGTGATGATATTTTCGGTGGATGGAATCTGTCTGGAAATAATGCAGTGTATCATGCATCCATCCCATCATCCACTTTTGTCCAAAGCCCAGTCCGCCAACATACGTAGGTCGTGACACGCCTGTCCATGACGTTGACTCTTCCGCAATAGTGATCGCATCGGGGAAATTTTTGTACACCACTTCGTTCATTTCCTTGAGGAATGAAATGGCTTCAAGGTTCTCATTTCCTCCGTATTGATTCGGAATCCATTCACCATCTTTCCGAGAGTAATCGAGGTATAGCATGGAAGCCACAGCGTCCACACGAATGCCATCAATGTGATAACGCTCCAGCCAGAACAAAGCATTGCTGATGAGGAAGGATCTTACCTCATTTCGTCCGTAGTTAAATATATAGCTCTTCCAATCGGGGTGAAATCCTTTGCGGGGATCTTCATGCTCGAACAAAAATGTTCCATCAAATTTATATAGTCCGTGAGCATCGCCAGGGAAATGCGAAGGAACCCAATCGAGAATAACACCAATGCCGGCACGATGGAAGCAATCCACCATATACATAAAATCTTCGGGGCTGCCGTATCGGCTTGTCGGTGCAAAATATCCGGTGAGCTGATATCCCCATGAACCATAGAATGGATGCTCCATGATCGGCAGGAATTCAACATGCGTGAAACCCATATCTTTTACATAGGCCACAAGTTCTTCCGCCATTTCCGGATAGGTCAATGAGCGATCATTCTCTTCTGCTTTTCTGCGCCATGAACCATAGTGTACTTCATACACAGCGTATGGTTTCGGTTTGCCTGCAAGCTGTTTGCGTTCTTCCAGCCATGCGCTATCCTGCCACTCATACTTCGGCTCCCATACTATAGATGCTGTACGCGGTGGTGTTTCTGCATAGGCAGCAAAGGGATCTGCCTTCTCCAGGTAATCTCCGGTGATGGAATGTATAGCGTATTTATAGGCTTCGCCATGTTTAACATCGGGAAAGAAACACTCCCATATACCCGACTGATCCCAGCGCGGATTAAGTTTGTGAACACCATCTTTCCAGTTATTAAAATATCCGATAATTGAAACTGCGCGCGCATTGGGAGCCCATACCGCAAAGTATGTACCTTCTGTGTCACCATTGCTTACGACATGTGCGCCAAGCTTTTCATACAACTTATAATGCTTGCCGGATTTAAAAAGATATATATCAAAGTCCGTTAATAAACTGAAAGCATTGTCTTCAACCTGTTTCGTTTTCTTTGCCATGGTGTCTCGTGGATTACTGCTTTAAAAAAAATCAAAACCAGTTTTACAATACGGTTAAACGCTCATCCTCATCTCCTACTACACATTGTTAAACCACACTATACTTCTACTTTTTATTCTTTATACTTCTACCTTCATTTACTTTACTTCTTACCCTTCGTTTCTTTCCGCTCTTCTTTTTCTTCCTGGAAGCGCTTCATGTGATAATAAATTCCGCGCAGCGGTATCACAGTCCAGTCAGGGCGGCCATTGAGTTCGTAACCGAGTTCATAAATCGCTTTCTCAAGCAAGAATGTCCTCAGCAACACATCATGTTCAGGTGATAATACCGTGCCCATGCCCATTCGTTCCATATATGCCCCTAAATAATAGCGCCCGATATAATGTTGCCACTGTTCTGCCCACGATTCGAGGAATTCCAAATCACGGTCGCGGTAATTTTCATTCAGCAGAATTTTGCCGAAGGCTGCATAATGAATCGAGCGCATCATACCGGCCACGTCTTTGAGCGGACTACGTTTCAATCGTCTTTCGCTAAAGGCAAGTCCGGGCTCTCCTTCAAAATCTATGATCACAAAATCTTTGCCCGTGAACAACACTTGTCCCAAATGGAAATCTCCATGAATTCGCGTCTTGAACGTGTTGATCTTTACCTGGTATACTTCACTGAAGCATTCGAGGATGTTGTCTTCCAATGCCAATATTTTCTTGGCAAGTTCCTGTACCTGCGGATCCAGCTTGGGCAATGTTGCCTCCAATAAACTAAAGCGATCACGCACCATTTTACGAAGCGATGAGTACATGGACCGCTGATAATTCGCATTGAATTTCTCTACTGAGAATGCAGGGTTGGCTGCGTCCGATGCTAAGGCAAGGTGCATCTCTGCGGTGCGTTGTCCTAATCGTACGATGCGCTCATAAAAGCCACGCCCTATATATTCCTGAATGATCTCCGGAGAGTCTTCAAATTTTATAGCTGACTTGTTAATTAACTTGGGAGGCTTCACGGCTTTACCTTTGACCATGACGCGTTCATAGAAACGTCCGACAGAATCAACAGACATAGCCCATGCTTCGCCCTGGTTCTCTACTTTCTCCTGTAGTAATCCGAAAACTATAGTCTTGCCTTCGTGATCATGGTACTCTATACTTCCTGCATACTTGGGACAGTTCTGAAATGTAGTATGCTCGGACAAGAAGCGAATGATTTCAAGGTCGGGATTGATTTCCTTCTCAAGCTTACGATAGAATTTAAAGAAGTACTCATCGTTGTAAATGATGGCCGTATTACTTTGATCCGTCTTGAGAATTTTAGAATCAACTTTTTTATTTTTACCGAGTCGCGCAAATACACTGGAATTAAATTCAAGCTCTCCTCCACTATCGTCTTTCAGGCGAATCTCCTTCTCCATTCCCATGAACAGAAAATCGCGGAACACTTTATCATAACTACTGTCCATGATGAAACCGGAGCGCCCCTGAATTTCAGCACGACACACTACACTTTGAGTGGTATACTCTACGCGTTCAAGAATGCTATCAGAAGGTACGAACGTAAGCGGAAGGAAATATAGCTCCGGCAAACGCTGCACATAATGTACTTCAATGATGGTGAGATAGTGTGTATCGCCTTCTACTTTTACCGGAATGGTTTTGTGAATGGCGATCTTGTTGATCACTTTTGCTTTACCACCAAACCATCGGCACTTCCGCATAAACGGTGGAAGAATTTTGCGTTCAAGGTTGCGTACTTCATTATAGTTATCAAGTAAACGCTCCCACGATAAGTCTGTACGAATCAACGGAAGTTCTCCACTGGCATCAGCCTTTTCTTTCTTCTCCGGTGTGTCCGCCTGGAACCAGAAATATCCGTATGGTCCGATCGTTATCGGGTAATCATTTTCCTCTACATTCATGAACCGATTCTGACTGAACGCTTCGGTCATTTCACAATCTCTATACTCAGAAAGATTGAGTGTTGCTGCCTGCGAAAATTGTGAGAGGTTGGCTACGACAATCACACGTTGCTTTTCATCGGTACGTGCAAAGGCTAACACTTTAGCATTATTACTCTCGATGAATTTCATCGTTCCTCTTCCAAAAATGTTAAGCCTCTTGCGCATGGCTATAACATGTTTGAGCCACCATAACAATGACGAAGGATTTTCTTCCTGTGTGGCTACGTTCACCGATTCATACCTATATACCGGGTCGGTAATGATCGGAAGAAACAAGCGCTGAGGATTTGCCGTTGAGAAGCCTGCGTTCAGGTTCATGTTCCATTGCATCGGCGTACGCACACCAAAACGGTCTCCCAGGTATACATTGTCTCCCATACCAATCTCATCGCCATAGTATATAACGGGCGTGCCGGGCAGCGAAAGCAAAATAGTATATAGTAATTCTACTTTTCTCCGATCGTTATTTAACATGGGAGCCAATCGCCTGCGTATACCGGTATTTACTTTCGAATTAGCATCACTCGCATAGGCTTTCAGCAGATAATCTTTTTCCTCTTCGGTAACCATCTCCAGGCCGAGCTCATCGTGGTTACGCAAGAATACAACCCATTGGCAGTTGGGGGGTGTGACAGGTGTTTGCTCGATAATGTCTACAATGGGATAACTATCTTCTGTACGCAATGCCAGGAACATACGCGGCATCAACGGAAAGTTGAAGTTCATGTGACACTCTTCACCGCCTCCGAAATAAGTTGCTGCGTCTTCCGGCCAGAGATTCGCTTCCGCGATCAATACTTTATCTTTATAGTTCTTATCAATGTGTGAACGAAGCTTCTTTAAAAACACGTGTGTCTGCGGAAGATTCTCGCAGCTTGTTCCCTCCTCTTCAAAGAGAAATGCAGCAGAGCCCAATCGAAATCCATCGACACCCATCTTCATCCAGAAGTCAACGACCTTGATCATCTCCATCTGGACTTCAGCATTCTCAAAATTCAATTCAGGCTGATGCCTGTAAAAGCGGTGCCAATAGTATGCGCGCGCTTCTGTATCCCATGTCCAATTAGAAGCTTCAGCATCTGAAAACATGACGCGTGCTTCTTTATACTTATCCGTTGTATCACTCCAGACATATAGGTCGCGATAGCGCGAACCTGATTTGGCTTTGCGTGAACGCTTGAACCACGGATGCTGATCGGAAGTATGATTCAGGATCAGTTCTATAATAACGCGAATTCCTCTGCGGTGTGCTTCTTTCAGGAAAAATTTGAAATCAGCAAGTGTACCATAATCCGGATGTATATCTGTATGGTCGGTTACGTCAAAGCCATCGTCCTTTAATGGTGACGGATAAAAAGGCAGCAACCAAAGTGTATTGATACCTAGGTCTTCAAGGTAATCCAGCTTTTGGATCAATCCAGGAAAATCGCCAATACCATCGCCGTTGCTGTCAAAAAAAGCCCTGACTGATACTTCGTAAAAAACAGCATCTTTGAACCAAAGCGGATCTCCGGATTTAATCGGTATACTCATGCGTTACATATAAGATTCGTGTACTTCCAGTTTAAACAAGTGGAACGGCATTTTATAAGGATCGATTTCCACATAGTTCCATTCTTGTGTCCAGGTATAATGATCATCCGTCATTACATCATACAGCTTTACATTGACATGATCGCCAATCTTTAGCAATGATTTAGGTAACTGAACATACCCGTTTTGCTTGTTGTGTTGATCGAGATTTACCACTACCAATACAATACTGGAAAGGTCATCGGTAGCTTTTACAAATGCCAGCAGGTTTGGATTCTCGATAAAACAGAAATGTATATTCCAGGTTGACTGAAGTGCTGCATGATCTTTACGTGCTTTGTTGATAATCGTAATGATGTCCGTCATACGATTTGTGCGCTTCCAGTCGTGTTGCTTTACTTCGTATTTTTCAGAGTTATAGTACTCCTCTTTACCTTCCATCGGTATATTGTCGTAGAACTCATATACAGGCCCATATATACCATAGTTAGAAGATAGTGTTGCTGCCAGCGCCAGGCGGATTATAAATATATTCTCACCCTGGTGTTGTAAATGCCATGGTAAAATATCCGGTGTGTTGGGCCAGAAGTTAGGACGGAAATAATTACGCGATGGTCCGTTTACCAGTTCATTCATATACTCGATGATCTCCGCTTTGCTTGTGCGCCACGTGAAGTAAGTATAGGATTGTGTGAAGCCGATCTTTCCCAATGAGGCCATGATCCTGGGACGCGTAAACGCTTCGGATAAAAAGATTATATCGGGATATAGTTTGTTTACTTCAGCGATTGCCCATTGCCAGAATGGTATAGGCTTGGTATGCGGATTATCCACTCGAAAGATCTGAACGCCATTATCAATCCAGAAGGTAATCACCGATTTAAGCTCCTGCCACAACGCCATCCAGTCGTCTGTCTCGAAGTTAAACGGGTATATATCCTGATATTTTTTCGGAGGATTCTCAGCATATTGAATAGAACCATCCGGACGTTGCTTGAACCACTGCGGATTTTCTTTTACATATGGATGATCAGGCGCGCACTGAAAGGCCAGATCAAGCGCTATATCTATATGATAATGTTTTGCTTCGCGTATCAGCCGCTTGTAATCTTCCAGTGTCCCCAGCTCCTGGTGTATAGATTTGTGTCCACCTTCATCGCTGCCGATGGCCCAGGGCGAACCAGGTTCACCGGGCTCTGCGTTCACATTGTTATTTTTACCTTTGCGATTAAGTTTTCCAATGGGATGTATTGGTGGAAGATATAGTATATCAAATCCCATGGCCGCCACTCTGGGCAGAAGCTTTATCACGTCCTGAAACGTTCCATGCTTTCCTTCGAGTGAAGCCGAACGGGGAAACAGTTCATACCAAGAGGAGAAGTTTGCCTTCTTATACTCAACAGTTATGGGAAGAACTTTATCATAGAGTGTCTCGAACTCAACCAGTGGATAGTGATGAACGATCTCCTTAAATTCCTCACTTAATACATACTCGATCGCTGTGTTATAGGGGGCTTCGAGTTTCGTCGCTGCGCTCAGCAGCTCGTTGTTTTTATCTTTGGCAAGTTTCTTTAAAATGATCACACCCTCCTGAAGCTCCACTTTCACATCTACATGTGCTGCAGCTTTCTTTTTGAAACCATCATACCAGGTTTCGAAGTGATCGATCCAGGCGACTACCGTATATAAATATGAACACTTCTGCTGAACATGAAATGTACCTTTCCAGGAGTCATTCATCACGTGCAGCATCTCTACGGTTGTCCACTCTGCATCACCGTCCTTTTTATACCATACTTGTGCGCGGATATGATCATGGCCATCACCAAATATATCTGCCGTTACATCTACCCGTTCACCAACGGTCCGTTTTGCCGGGTACAGCCCGCCATCTACCTGTGGCTGTACATTTTCAATCATTACTCGCGATTGTCCTTTGCGTTCTTGCATCTGCCTGCTAATTTTTTATGCGCTATACATGCTATACGTTGCTGTTGTATTACGAGGTTCCGATTATTCATCTGATGAATATAATCGGAACTCTATATTTCAACATTTTTTATTCTACACCACACTTCACGATCTATAGTTACTTTGCAGCACCCTATTTGATCTTGAATATAAACGAGCTATACGGTTTCAATTTCAATTCGAAGGTCAGGTTCTGATCAAACCCTACTTCAGCTTCACGCCACAGCAGGTCACGGGCAATATAGCTGCCTGCCGGATCAAGGCCTGCCTGCTGAAATGCTTCACGTGGTATCTGTACTTTCACCACCTGCTCGGCTGCATTATAGCTTGTGAGGATCAATAACCGTTCCTCGCCAGAGAATCGCAGAAAAGCATGCACCTGATCTGTAAAATTTCCAGCTGCTATATTCGAAGCTGTCAGGTCAATATACTCTCCTGCCACCAGTGCCGGATTTTTAGAAGCCAGATTCAACAAGTCGCTATAAAACAAACGCAATTGCTTTTGTTCAAGTGACAACGAATCGCCATCGAACTTGCCGCCATTCATCCACTTTTGATGTTCAGGAACTCCCCAATAATCAAAGATGGTAGTACGTCCATCATCACCCTGAAAACCTTTTGTACCGGCACCGGGCTCGCCCACCTCTTGTCCAAAGTATATCATGACAGGCCCGCTGTCCAAGGTGGCACTGATAACCATAGCCGGAACAGCTTTCCACGGATCACCGGCAAAGTACGGAGAGGCAATGCGTTGTTCATCATGGTTCTCCAGGAAATGCAGCATGTTCTGATGTATACCTTCCTGCGTCTGGCGGATCGAATGAATGTCGTGGGTATTTGCCTTGCCTTGTACCAGTAATCGAAGTGTATCGTATAGTTGAACTTTATCGTAGAGAAAATCAAACTTCCCGGTATGTATATAGTTGTTATACTGTGCCGGGTTATAGATCTCTGCTATAAATATTATTTTCGGATGTTGTGCTTTTACGATTGGTATAGCCCAGCTCCAGAATTCTACCGGAACCATTTCGGCCATATCACACCGGAAGCCATCTACTTTCTTACCAGCCCAGAACAAGAGTATATCTTTCATCTTTACCCATGTATCAGGTATAGGATCAAAAAATGTTCTGCGTCCATTCTGGATATCAACACCATAATTCAGTTTCACGGTTTCAAACCATTCGTTTACTCCCGGGCTTGCTGTGAACTGATCGTTGCCGGTAACTTTTGCCGGTGTTTCATCAAACTTGCCATCGAGCGTTGGAAACGTGCCGCCTCCCAATGGTTTATATCCTGCTGGCACCTGGAATGATTGTCCGGGCAGATAGTAAAAATTATTGGAAGCACTGAAGGCAACATTCTTATCATCAGTCTCACCGAGATCCTTTACACCGGCAGGTTTTTTATCTGATTTATAGGAGCGCGCTACATGGTTGGGAACAAAATCGATAATCACTTTTAAACCTTCTGCATGTGTACGTTCGATCAGGTGTTCAAACTCCGTCATGCGACTATTAACATCCGAAGCAAGGTCGGGGTTAACATCATAGTAATCTTTTATAGCATAGGGAGAACCTGCTCGCCCCTTCACGACATCAGCATCGTCCAGGGGAATTCCATACTTGGTATAATCGGTTAACACGGCATGCTCGAGTACGCCCGTGTACCACACATGTGTGATGCCGAGTGCATGCAAAGATTTGAGTGCGGTTGGGTTGATATCATTAAACTTCCCTACTCCATTTTCTTCAATGGTGCCATACGGTGTATTGGTCGTCTTCTTATTGCCAAAGAGGCGAGTCATCAACTGATAGATCACAATTTTCCCTGAGGATTTTTCCATAGGTATAACAGGTGGAATTTTTTCTTTTGATCTCGAACAACTCACCAACAGGCAAGCTGCAAAAAGGAACACAAAAACTCTTCTCATAAAGACATGAAGATAATAAATTACACAGGATTAGATAGAGTTTTGAGTATTGAGGGTAAAGAGTTTATCGTGTATAGACAGTTGCTCGAAACACAGTCATGAAGAGCCTGCATCATGACTATACTATTTTCAGCGTGAAGCTGCACGTGTCTTTCGCGCGCGATACAGATAAACTGCAAGCACGGCAATGCAAATGAGCAGGCCCAAAAATTCGCGTGACTCTTCAATATAGAGGTGCTCCATTTTCGCCACGTCATCAAACAAAGCAGAACGTTTATCGTGCTGAAGCCATTCTATCACACCCGGTATATAAAAAAAACTATAGGCGGTATAGATCAGGAGGACTGCTATAAGAGCCTTCCGGGAATAAAAATCAAACATGGCCATCACACAAAAAACAGCCATCACACCATAGATCAAAATCCAGATTACAGGATCAGGGTCGTTGAGCTGAAGAAAGGCAAAGCCCATAAACATAATGGCCAGAATGAAGTTGACAACACGCATAGTGAACCGTTAATATGAAAATGGTGTCAATGTAAAATAGCGAGCGGTATAAAACAAAAAATGTCGGGCAATAACGCCCGACATCTTCCCAGTAAACAAAAAACAAAAAAACTATAATATTGTCTTCAGATATTTGGCGCTCGCGCCAACGCTATCAATCGGAGCGCCTGGATATGATTCCTGCTCTACATAGTAATGCTTCATTCCAGAAACTTTGGCTTTCGCGAAAATCGCTTTCCAGTCAATCGTTCCTGTTCCAACATCAGCATTCCTGCCACGATCTTCCTTGCTCATATCTTTTACATGCCACTGCTCGAAACGTCCTGGATATTTCTCGAAGTATTTAATCGGATCATAGCCTGCGTTTACCACCCAGAAAATATCCATCTCCATGCCTACTTTCTTCGGATCGAGTGTTGCCAGCATCACATCATATGGAATCTGATCATCTGTTTTTTCAAATTCAAATGCGTGATTGTGATAGCCTAAACGAATGCCATGCTTGTTGCAGATCTCACCGGCCTTGTTAAGTTCTCCGCAGAGTTTCTTAAAGCTTTCAATGGAGCCACGTTCTTCAGCTGCAATCCAGGGCACTACCATATTGGATTGTCCTATAGCTTTCGCATCGGTAACAGCTTTCTCCCAATCACCGCGAACAATGTCCCAACCATAGTGACCGCTTGTTACTTTCATTCCCAGGCTCTTCACATATTTACCGAACTCCAGAAAATCCATTCCGAATATTTTGCCATTGCTATAGCCATAGGTTTCAAGCTCTTTATAACCGAAGCTTGCTACCTTTTGCAATACACCTTTCGGATCGGCAGGTATGGTATCGCGTAAAGTATAAAGTTGAAGCCCGAGCGCAGATGCTTTTACTTTACCCGCCGCCAGAAAGGTGGGCAGCGAAAGCAAACCCGCTGCCGCGAACGATGCTGTTTGTACAAATTCTCTTCTTTTCATGGTTGTAGGTTATTAATGGGCTCTATTTATTCAATAATTCTATACCTCCAAAGTAAAACAAAGTTTTATTTCCTGCACCTTCATTTTTAAAGACAATATATAAATCGTGATATCCGGTTGAAGGTTCCAGATTAGTGGTGATGGCTTGCAATCCTTTACCCGAAGCACGGCCTTTGCCCAACAGTTTTCCATCGGGTTTATCAAGGTGTATTTCAATTTCACCACCGGGTTGATCGTCACCGAGGAACGGAAGCAGTTTGGCTTTCTTCACACCCGAAAGATCTATATTCTTGAAGCTTGCGTGTGCTGTGTGCCTTACATTTTCAAGGGCAATATTTCCACCCCAGTTCAACACGCGAACTAAATGAAGATCGGTAGCCTGATCTGCCTTGAGCATCGGACTGCGAAGTACCAAGGTGGCAGTTGATCCGATCGAAGGAACCGGAGCAGCACCCTTGTCGTAATACGAAACGGTAAGCAAGTAAGCACCTTCCGTTTCTTTTCCGGTAGTGACGCTACCAGTCAATGGAAGTTTCTTTGCTGCTTTCTCATCGGCTAACGAAAGTATATAGTTTACCATCTCCTTGGCATCTTCAACACTTATCTGAGGATGCGCGGCCATCTCTGTATTACCCCACACACCTGAACCTCCTTTGATGATCTTCGCTGCGAGGTAATCAATGGCTCCGGTTTGTGATTTATACTTTGCTGCTACTTCTTTATAGCTCGGACCTGCAGAGCGCTGATCAATGATGTGACATGATTTACAATCACTTTTAGCAATCAATGCTTTACCAGGCAACTCGGCTGTCGGCACCTGGTGTCCTTGTGCCACTTTCGTGATATCAAAACCTTTGAGGTAATCGAACGATATAGTAACAGCATCTGCTTTGATGGTGCCTTCCGTTGTAGAACCGTCTTCTTTATCCGATACTTTTACAGCATAACTGATTTTTGTATTCGGGAAGAAGAACGTTTTATTTCCTTGCGTCACGGACGCTTCAATTACCGAAGGCTCGTTGCCTGCTGTTACCTGTGTAGCTGCGTTGCTGCTGTTGCCTTTGTCGTCGGTAACTTTCAGTTTGGCAGTATATACTCCCGGCTTATCAAACGTAACGGAAAAATTGCCATCGTTGGTAGTATAGGTCTTGCCTGCTGCTTCGAGTACATATACCAGTGAATCTTCAGTATCATAATCCATACTTCCCTTCGAAGAAAATGTAACGGTGAGCGGAACCGAGCCCGATGCTTTATCAACAGAAAGTTTCGCTACCGGTGTACGATTGCCTCCGTTATAGTCGATGCGTACCAGGCGTGCATCCAGATTTTGTGCAAACCACTTGGTGCCGTATTCAATCATATATAGTTTACCATCAGGGCCGAACGACATATCGATGACGTTATTGAAAGTCGTGTTGGCCATGAATGGCTCCATGTCTGCAATCTTACCGGAAGCATCAAAGCTTACCAGGAAGATCCAGTTTCTCATCCAGTCGTATGCAATCAGTTTACCATCGAAGTAATCGGGGAAGGCCGCATCTTTACCGTTATACTGATCGCTATAGTATATAGGTCCGGCCATAGCGTTGCGTCCACCTTCTTTCACCATCGGGAACTCTTCTGACTTGGCGTATGGATAATAGATCAATGCGGGTTGTGCAGGAGGCAATTCTTTTTTGCCCGTATTGTTTGCTGACTCATTGAGTGGCTTTGCAGGATCCCACGAGCCATTACTTTTCTGTGCTGCAAAGTCGTGTTTCATATAGGCAAAGTTCTTCCCGACAAAGTATGGCCAGCCATAGTTACCGGGCTTCGTAGCCATATTGATTTCATCGTGACCACGCGGACCGCGAAGGGAATCTGATTCACCTGCATCGGGACCAACCTCTCCCCAGAATAATGTACCTGTCTTTTGATCTACTGAAATACGATATGGATTGCGGCAACCCATCACATATATTTCAGGACGTGTACCAGCTTCTCCTTTTGCAAACAGGTTTCCTTCCGGTATAGTATAGGTACCATCGGCTTCAGGATGAATGCGCAAGATTTTACCACGCAGGTCATTGGTATTGGCCGATGACTTTTGTGCATCAAACGGGCTGCGTCCTGCACGTTCATCAGAGGGACTAAATCCATTTGATTCAAAGGGAGAAGTGTTATCACCGGTGGATAAGAAAAGGTTTCCATTTGCGTCAAAGGTCAATGATCCTCCTGTATGGCAGCAGGTCTCGCGTTGCGTGGGCACTTCCAATATTACTTTTTCGGAAGCCATGTCCACTTTATCTGTAAAGATAAAACGCGACAAAACGTTCGCGGACTTTTCAGGATGGGAATAGTATATATATAGCCACTGATTCTGATCGAAGGCCGGATCGGCTGCTATACCCAGCACACCGTCTTCAAACTTGGTGCCTACATTCATGGTGTTGACAACCTTTACTTTTCCGTCTTTCGGATCATATAGTTTTACATCGCCTTTGCGTTCAACAAAAATAATCCGGCTATCTTTTAGCACGACCATTTCTGTTGGTTCATTGAGATTAAAGTCAAGAACAGTTTTTGTAAAGCGATTATCTTCAGGCGCCACCTTGGCTGTTGCTTTGGAGTAATCCAGCGTTGCGCTTTCTCCTATAGCGTATTGAATTCCTTGCAATACATGCTGCATGTATAGTGAGTCGGAATAACTTTCATGCGTGTGGCCCATACCGGTATAGAACGACCGGCCTCCGTCAAATTCGTGATACCAGGCAATCGGATGACTCGTTCCGTTTTGTCCGCCTTCATAAGAAGACTCATCCAGGTTGTAGATCACATTGATCTCCTCTGATATATTCTTGTAATTATACCATTCGTCTTTACGCGCCCAGTTATCGGGCAATGTATTCGGACCGAAAGGTTTTACTTTCTTCACGGTTGCCTCCTGTATATGCGGATGGCTCTTGAAGTAAGCGCCTACCAATCGACCATACCATGGCCATTCGTATTCCGTATCCGCGGCTGCGTGAATACCAACAAATCCTCCTCCGGCTTGTATATAGCGCTTGAAGTGACTTTGCTGCTGAAGGTCCAGAACATTACTAGTAGTGTTCAGAAAAATTACCGCGCTATATTTCTTCAGATTCTCTTCGTTAAATACACTGGCATCTTCCGTAGTGTCTACATCGAAGTTGTTCTTCGCGCCAAGCTCAATCAGCTTTACTTTACCAGTGCTGATGGACTCATGGCGGAAACCGTTGGTTTTTGAAAAAACCAGTACGCGTCCACGTGATCTATCCTGCTTGCATGATAGCAAAAGGCAGAACAATATAACTACTGCTAAATAGGAGTGTTTCATATTGGGTAGAAATTAAAATGCCTGAGAAGTATATATCTCAGGCATTCATATGTTATTTCAATTCGCGGATCTTAATGTTTCTGAAGGAAACTTTGTCTCCGTGATCTTGCAGTGCTATATGTCCTTTTTTCGCTTTACCAAAATCAGGCATGGACTTGAACTTGCTATTCTTTACCATCTCGTCCCAGGCAGCATCATGCATGGTGAAGGTCACCACTTTTGTTCCGTTGAGCCAGAATTCATATTTGCTGTTCTTGGCTATAATTTTGGCAACGTTCCACTCTCCTGCCGGCTTTACAGTTTCTTTAGAGCAAGGTATAAGATCGTACAGATCGCCTGCACGGTGCTTGTGAATTTTCGCATCGGGGTGACATGAATTGTCAAGCACCTGCATCTCTGGTCCGGTAAGGTATACATGATCATACTTTGCATCTTCCACTACATTGAAAAGAACGCCGCTGTTTGCACAGGCGCTTACTTTCCACTCCAGTGTTAATTCATAATTTTCATACTCGCTGTCGGTAACAATATCACCTCTTCCTTCTTTCGAAGAACTGTCGAGGTATAATTCACCATCAGCAATTTTCCAGGCAGCACCATCTGATTTGTTATTGAAAACATGCCAGCCTTTTGTGGTGCTTCCATCGAACAAAAGTTTCCATCCTGCTTTTTCTTCAGCAGGTGTTAATTTGTTCTGTGAAAAACTATCCAGAGAAGATAGAATCATAAGCGTAATTACGAGCGTCCGGAAACATTTCATCTGCATTTGGGTTTAGGTGGATGAAAAAGAAATGCCCACACAACAGTTAAGATGATGGACATTTCTGGTTTGGGTTAATTGATTGGTTGTTGTTATCTAAAAAAACAAAGGTGCCTGATATATATACCGAGGCACCTGTTGCTATATTAGTCCTTTGGTTTTTCGCCATCGAGCGAAAGCACATACATCGCCATTTTCTCTGCGTCAGCCTGAGAAACATCTGCGTGTGGCGACATTGGGATTTCACCCCAGTTACCACTTCCTCCGTTGATGATCTTACCCGCCAGCATGGTTACATTTGCTTTTGTAAATTCATACTTTTTAGCAACTTCCATATGCGCAGGACCAACAATCTTGTTGGTTGGATGATGACATGTTTTGCAATCGCTGCCATCTACCAATGCCTGACCCTGTGCGATCTGATCTTCGGCAGAAGCTGCTTTAGGTTCTGCTGTTTCATAATCGTTGTATGCATCTGCCTCTTCTTTCTTTTCTTCTTTTTTCGAACCGCATGATGTCAAAGACATGCCCGCCACTCCGACCAAGGCAATGAGTACAAATAGTTTTTTCATGTTCTGTTTTTGTTTGTATAGTATTTATATTCCTAAAATTCTTTTGTTGAGTTTTTGATCTTTACCCACCGATGCAAAATCATCAAAGGTCTTATCCGTTGCACGGATGATATGACTCTTGATAAAAGGAGCACCTTCTGCAGCACCTTGTTCCGGATGCTTCATGCAGCATTCCCATTCAAGCACTGCCCAGCCTTCGTAACCATACTGTGTAAGTTTACTGAAGATGGATTTAAAATCAACCTGACCATCGCCCAATGAACGAAATCTTCCGGGACGATCGATCCAATCCTGATATCCTCCATATACTCCACTCTTCCCGGTAGGATTAAACTCTGCATCCTTCACATGGAACATCTTGATGAAGTCATGATAGAAGTCTATATATTGAAGGTAATCAAGTTGCTGCAATACAAAGTGACTTGGATCATACAGGAGATTACAGCGCTCATGTTTACCGGTAGCTTCCCAGAAGCGTTCAAAAGTTATACCATCATGAAGATCTTCTCCTGGGTGAATCTCGTAACAAAGGTCAACCCCGGCTTTGTCAAAAGCATTCAGGATCGGAAGCCAGCGTTTTGCCAATGCAGCAAAGCCATCTTCTACTAATCCTGCGGGACGCTGTGGCCACGGATATACTGTATGCCACATCAATGCACCGGAGAATGTAGCATGTGCATTCAATCCTAAATTACGACTTGCTTTTGCTGCATACTTTAATTGTTCTACAGCCCAGGCGGTTCTTTCCTTTGGATTTCCGCGCAGTGCTTTCGGTGCAAAGCCATCGAATAATTCATCATAGGCATTGTGTACGGCTACCAATTGACCTTGAAGATGTGTGGATAATTCTGTTACCTGTAATCCACATGATTCGATGATACCTTTCCACTCATCGCAGTAATCTTTACTCTCGGCCGCTTGTTTCAGATCAATGCAGCGTGCATCCCATGTAGGAATCTGCACCCCAACATAACCCAGTGAAGCTGCCCACTTACATATAGTCTTCAGATTATCAAAGGGCGGCTGATCGCCCATGAACTGCGCCAGAAATATCGCAGGTCCTTTTATAGTTTTCATTTCCTTTCGATGCTTGTTTGTTTATATACACTCCGCAATTTAAGCGGCCTGCTGCCAGCCATGCGCTGCTAAATATCTTTTCAATCAGCAACGTTATACTAACATTTATACTATAGTTGCCAACTGCTGACGTTAAGCAGCTGGCAACGGAAAGCTGCTACTTAAGCGGTGTCCACTTCTTACTTGAGTTTGCAGACTTCACTACGGTTTGTACAAAGTTCATTCCGCGTACGCCATCTTCAACATCGGGGAAATCATACTTCGTATAGTTGATTTTTTTACCGGGTTTGTAATCGCGTACTGCTTTTGTAAAGGCGCGGTATATATTTGCAAAGGCCTCGAGGTATCCTTCCGGGTGACCTGCAGGTGTACGGGTGAAAGCTTTCGCATCATCAGACAAATAGGATTGTCCTGCACGGATAATTTCCATCGGTCTACCAAGCCATTTTACAACCAGTGTATTTGGTTCCATCTGTTTCCATTCCAAACCACCTTTCTCTCCGTAGATACGAATATTCAGGTTGTTCTCTTCACCGGCAGCAACTTGCGTTGCCATCAAAATTCCGGAAGCACCATTTTCAAAACGGATCAACATGGAAGTATCATCATCGAGGTGACGACCTTTCACTACCGTATTCAACATCGCGCACACCTCGGTAATCTTCAAGCCCGTTATATACTCTGCCAGATTCGCAGCATGTGTACCTATATCTCCAATAGCACCACCCATACCGGATTGCTTTGGATCCGTTCTCCACGAAGCTTGCGCATTACCAGATTTCTCTAACAACGTTGACAACCATCCTTGCGGATACTCTACATATATCTTTCTGATGGCGCCAAGTTTACCGGCCGCTACCATGTTACGCGCTTCTTTCACCAGTGGATAGCCGGTATAGGTATGCGTAAGTCCTAATATTAATCCAGTCTTATCAACTACTTTTTTCAATGTCTTTGCTTCTTCCAGAGAGAAAGCGATTGGCTTTTCAACAAGCACATGAAATCCACTTTCCAATGCCATCTTCGATGGACCAAAGTGCACGTGATTCGGTGTCACTACCGACACGAAATCAATGCGTTCGCTGGCAGGAAGTTTAGCTTCCTTCTCAAACATCTCCTGATAAGTTTCATACACGCGATTGGGATTCAGATACAAAGCTTCACCAGTTGCTTTCGATTCACCAGGTACTACGCTGAAGGCACCAGATACTAATTCTATTTCTCCGTCAATGCCGGCAGCTTTACGGTGAACTGGTCCAATAAAAGAGGTCAGGCCACCTCCTACCATTCCCATGCGCAATTTTCTTTTCATCTGTATTATAATTGGTTAAAAGTTAAGATTTATGGAGAATCCATCACTGCTGTCAGTAAGAAGCATAAGATAAACCGATGGACATTTCATTCGTTTGAGATTTGCTGCAATAAAATATTATCGGGGCGAAAAGTAAACAAATAAAATTACCGGAATCGATTGCGCTATAAGCTGACGGTTACAATTTTTTAATTTTTTGAGCATTTGGTATTTCCGTAAGCTTACGATTGAAATCGTTACTTTTGCTATTTAGCCAACTTCCGAAAATGACTGAATCGCTCTTCCTCAGAAACCTCTGGTACTTCGCCATGCACGGCTCCTTTCTTAAGCCTGGAAAACTCGTGTCGAAGGAAATACTGGGAGAGAGAATCGTGTTCGGAGTAGACGAAAATGATAAGCCTTTCGCACTGCGTGACAACTGTCCACATCGCGGTGTGCCGCTCTCCGAAGGATGGTATGATGGCAAAGAAATACAGTGTGCTTATCACGGTTGGAAGTTTAACCAGACCGGTACCTGTACAAGTATACCAGCCTTAGCGGATGACAAATTCGATTGCTCGAAAATCAAGGTGTTCAAGTATCCCTGCAAGAATATAAATGGAACGATCTGGATCTATATACCTGCAAACAAAACACAACTGCAAGGTGCAGAAGAGCGTGTACCTGATCTGCTGATTCCTTCATCCGAAAAATTCAGATTCGTTGAAAAGGTAACGATGCCCGCAGATATAGATCAATCTGTGATCGGCCTTATAGACCCGGCTCACGTTACATTCGTGCATCAATCCTGGTATTGGCGTTCTGCTAAAAAATTGAAACTAAAGGAAAAACATTTCGCTCCGGTGGATCTTGGCTTCAAGATGGTGCGTCACAAACCTTCTTCCAATTCGAAGGGATATTCCATATTGAAAGGAGAAACTTCAACAGAGATCAACTTCCAGCTTCCGGGTAATCGCTTTGAGCATATACGGGTTGGTAAGCACGAGATTGTTTCCATTACGTGCCTCACTCCTATCAACGAAAATGAAACCGAACTCAATCATATCTTCTATGCATCGTTTGGTTTTATAAAATACTTCTGGTGGCCGCTGCGCTATTTAGGAAAACAATTTATACACCAGGATTTGGGTATATTTCGAAAACTCAAGAAGGGTCTTGAGTCAAAACCAACGCTCATGCTACTGGGCGAACCCGATGCACAAGCCCGTTGGTATCACGAACTAAAACGTCAATGGGATCTATCGCAGCAGAACAATACACCGTTTGAAAATCCTGTAAAGGAGAAGACGCTGCATTGGATAACGTAAGCGTACCACATTCGTCACTCCACTCATTGCGAGATTTTTCCTGATACACTAACAGTCCAACCGGAAGTCAAGATGCTGTCTCTCACCAGTCATCTTTTGCAATCTTTTTCTCTTGTGGTATATATTGAAGCTTATCGGTAAAAGCTTTGTCGAGGAGTCCTAGCGTGTTGGGTTTGCACCATTCTGGATTGAGGATTGTTCCGTTATTCTTGGCTGCATAGCTGGTAAGTTTATCCTTCTCGGTGATATTTTTATAACCAATGTTACCCGTTAGCTGAATGGCGTGAACCGTAATACGATATTTACCATCCTTCACGCCGATCACAACTTTGCCGCTATATTTTCCGGTTTGAATAATGGGAGGTGTAGCAACTTGTGTGAATTGAAATTTCTTATAGTCGACAATCAAATCGTTCAGATCAAAAGTCACTTCATCGCCAGCGGATTGAAGATTGGACAAGTACGGTAACGTCTTGTAGTATTCAGCAACTTTGGTAGCAGTAACAGAATCCTGAACAAAGATCTTTTGATAAATGATTTCCTGGTCAACCAATTTAAAATTGCCGTACGCTGTATTGCCTTGTGCCTGGATAAAGAATGGAACAAGGATAAGGAGAAAAGTAAATAGTTTTTTCATGCGATGACTTTGATCAAAGGTACAGAACATAGTGAAACGAAAAATACGATTCACAGGAAAGGCGGACTATTTAACTAACAAAACCCAATTGCCAGGAACGCCTGAGAAGCACAAGTGGATGGATAAGAAATTAATGGATCGTATAGGTAAATAATGTCGGCTGCCGCTGGAACGAAAACTGGACGCGCAGGTATGAAAGGGCGCCAGATTTTTTGAGACTCACGGAAGGCCGTGATTCACGAAGTTGTCCGTTTACATCAAATATATGTGTGGTGCGTATTCTGCCATTTTCTGAATACGTGGTATAGCTGGATGTTTGCCAGTATCGTCCTGGGGCATACGAATCTGCAGAGCTTAAAACAGGAGCATGCCTTAAAGCGCGGAAGCTAAAAGTGTCAGAAGTTTTTTTTGTCCTGAAGAAACCGAGAAGTGAATTGCTGCTTTCCGAAGATTTTATTTGAGCTGAGGCGTGAAGCGAGCTGATGACAAGCAGTGACATTATAAATGTTCTCATAGAGTACTTGTTATGTAAACAAGATACTAAAATCTTTTCGATGAGCAATCCAAAAAGATTTCGCGGTTTAACAGATCATACCGTTTAAAGGATCTGCGAGTGCTGAGTACACAAAAAAAATCTCCCGCAGATTTAATCAGACGATTGCCTATAAAGGCCATTCATCTATAGTCTGCGGGAGGAAAAATGTTAAATGAATTTATTCAACAGGTTCTCGTAGTATTCTTGTTTACCACTGATTTGTGCAGGCTCGCCATTTTTGTGAGCAAGTGTAACCAGTTCTTCCAATCCTACTTTACCTTGATTAAATAATTTTCCTTTACCTGAATCAAATGATGCATAGCGCTCTTTACGAAGTTTGCTATACGTGCCATCATCCAATATAGCTTGTGCAGCTAACAATCCACGAGCAAATGAATCCATACCACCGATGTGTGCATGGAATATATCCACCAGATCTGTTGAGTTTCTTCTGGTCTTCGCATCGAAGTTTACACCACCGTTCTTAAAACCACCGGCTTGTAAAATTACCAGCATCGCTTCTGTTAACTCATATAAGTTGTTCGGAAATTGATCTGTATCCCAACCGTTTTGATTATCACCGCGGTTAGCATCTATACTTCCAAGTACACCTGAGTTTGCAGCAACCTGAAGCTCATGGTCGAATGTATGTTGTGCTAATGTAGCATGGTTTACTTCGATGTTCAATTTGAAATCGTCCATCAAATCAAATTCACGAAGGAAAGCTATACAGGTAGCAGAGTCAAAATCATATTGATGTTTAGAAGGCTCCATCGGCTTAGGCTCGATCAGGAAAGTACCTTTAAAACCTTGTGCACGCGCGTAGTCTTTGGATGCGTGCAGGAAGCGCGCAAGATTTTCGATCTCACGTTTCATGTCCGTGTTCAGCAAAGACATATAGCCTTCACGTCCACCCCAGAACACATAATTAGAACCACCCAATTCGATGGTAGCATCCAACGCATTTTTCACTTGAGTCGCAGCATAGCATACTACATTGAAATCAGGATTGGTAGCAGCGCCATTCATATAGCGAGGATTCGAAAACAGGTTCGCTGTTCCCCACAGTAATTTTACACCAGAGGCTTTTTGTTTCTTCTTAGCATACTCAGTGATCTTCTCGATGCGCTCAGAGGATTCTTTCAACGTAGCACCTTCTTCTACCAGGTCGAAATCGTGAAAGCAATAAAAAGGAGCACCAATCTTGGTGATGAATTCGAAGGCTGCATCCATTTTATTATAGGCGCGTTGCATAGCATCGTCACCTTCATTCCATGCGAAATTTTTTGTTCCAGGTCCGAACGGATCTCCACCGGTTCCGCAGAATGTATGCCAGTACGCTATAGCAAAACGGAAGTGTTCTTCCATCGTCTTTTTGCCTACTTTTTGTTTAGCATCATAAAATTTGAATGCCAGTGGATTGTCTGATTCTTTACCTTCATACTTCACCTGGCCAATGCCTTTGAAGTATTCCTTGTCTCCGAGTGTAAGTTTCATTTGTTTTAATTTATTAAGATCCTACTTATTGAAATATATCCGTTATTGTCTCAATCTGTTCTATATATAGTCATGGATTTTATCCAGTCCTTCATGAAAAGATTCCTATTAAAAGCTACGCATTTTTAAAGCTGTCCTTCCAGTAATTTTAACCAGCCGCTATAGGCTTCCTTATAGGCAGAAGATTTTGCTGCATCAGGTTCTTCTGATTTGATAATCTTCAATCCTTTAAAAGCTTCTTCAAACGAACCATATATACCAGCACCAACACCGGCCCCAAGCGCTGCACCTTTCGAACCATCGGTATCATACAACTCTAATCGGGCACCGATCGTATTTACAAAAGCTTCACGGAACAGCGGACTAAGAAACATATTCGCGTTTCCGGCACGAATTACATTGGTCTTTAATCCCATCCCTTGTAAAACATCGAAACCATATTTCAATGCAAATACGATTCCTTCCTGTGCAGCTCTGAACATATGAGCCTGTGAGTGACGATTAAAATTCAAGCCATAAAACGAGCTGTTGATATTTTTGTCTTCCAACACACGTTCTGCTCCATTACCAAAAGGAAGCACTGTTAATCCTTCTGATCCTATAGGAGCTTGTGAGGCTATTGTATTAATTGCATCGTATCCATAAGGCTCGCCGTTGCTTTTTAAATTCTTGCGCAGCCAGCTGTTGAGGATACCCGTACCGTTGATACACAATAATACTCCATTGCTTTTCGAAGGACGTTTGTCATTGACGTGAATGAATGTATTCACGCGTGACTTTTGATCAAATGCGTTTTTATCCGTTACACTATATATAACGCCAGAAGTACCCGCTGTTGCAGCAGTCTCGCCCGGATTCAATACATTTAAAGAAAATGCATTGTTAGGTTGATCGCCTGCGCGGTAACTCACCGGTGTACCTTCTTTCAATCCCAACAGTGATGCTATATCTTTTTTCACGTTACCCTGCACAGAAAATGTAGGGGCTTGTGTCGCCAGTAAATCCGGAGATATACCATAAAGCTCTAATAACTTCTTTGAAGGCGACTCCGCTTCATAATCCCAAAACATACCTTCCGATAAACCGGAAGCAGTCGTAACAATATCTCCCGTCAAACGCATTGCCAGGTAATCCCCGGGGAGCATTACTTTATGAATACGCTCAAACACCTTCGGTTCATTGTCTTTTACCCACTTGAGTTTGGAGGCCGTAAAGTTGCCAGGTGAATTCAATAAATGCTGTAGTGAATAATCAGCACCCAGTTGTTGAAAAGCTTGCTTACCAATTTCAACGGCACGGCTATCGCACCAAATGATTGAAGGCCGTAATGCTTTCTGATCTTTATCAACACATACAAGGCCGTGCATCTGGTATGAAATACCGATCGCGGCAATATCAGCACCATTGATATTTGATCTCTTTAAACAAGTCTGTAATGCTTTAACAGCATGCTCCCACCACATCTCAGGGTCTTGCTCTGCCCAGCCAGCGTGTACCGCCAGCATCGGCATTTCCTCTGACGGAGATTGAGCTGACGCAGCCGTTTGCCCGGTACTCACATCGATCAATGAGGCTTTTACTGAAGAACTTCCGAGGTCATATCCCAACAGGTATTTCATATTTCTTTATATAGATAAATAGGTCAAAAAAGGAGTACAATCACGTGCAGCCAGGCACTTTTTAAAGAAAAAGAAAATCGGCCAATACTTCATGAAGTGAATGTTCAATCGGTTGAAAGTTGGGTAAAGATATAACTTATAGTACATTTGACTACAAGTGTGCTGAAATTATTTTCTATCTTCCCGGCTGATACGACTTATGGCAAAAGATTTTCCGGATGCAGTGATTGATGCGCTTTCAATTGACTGTCTGATCTTCGGTTTTAAAAAGAGCGAACTTGATGTTCTGCTCGTACAACACGGTGAAGGGATCAGCAAAGGCAAGTGGGCACTGCCGGGCGGATGGATTAAATATAATGAGAGCTCAGATGATGCTGCCGCGCGCATTCTTCACGACCTTACGGGTGTATCTAAAATTTATCTGGAGCAACTTCGCGCCTTCGGCAATGTAAATCGTTATCCTTCCAAACGTGTAATTACTATCGCGTACTATGCATTAGTGAAACCGGAAAACTATACTCTGGACCCTGGCTTCACAGCTTCTGACGTAAAGTGGTTTAAGATTGGCGACATTCCTGAATTACCATACGATCACAAAGATATACTCGAAGCAGGGTTATCCCACCTAAAACATAAAGTACGGCACGAGCCCATCGGATTTAATCTGCTGCCAAAGAAATTTACGCTACTACAATTGCAAGAACTATACGAAGCTATACTAAATAAAAAACTTGACAAGCCTAACTTCAGACGCAAGCTGATGAAAATGAATTTACTGGTGCCCTGCGAAGAAAAACAAAAAGATGTATCGCACCGCGCAGCAAGTTTATATAGGTTTGATAAAAAGATCTATGATAAGCTTACGGAAAAGGGTTTTACATTTGAGCTTTAGTTATGAAAATGCCTAACGAATGATTAACTAAGTAGATGAGAACAAACTCTGAACATAAATTGGTAGATAGTTATCTCGAACTCTTAAAAAGTTTAAGTCACGACAACAAGCTTGAATTAATCTCAAGGCTGTCCGATTCCTTTAAGGGTTCGCAAAAAAAAGATAACAAATCATTACACGATTTGTTCGGAGGTTTTCTCTCCGATGAATCAGCAGACGATATCATCTCCACTCTTAAGAAAAGCATACACATCAATTGTAATACGGAGGCGCCTTGAAAATACTTATTTGAATACGACAATTTCACGTGTCCTATTGAAATAAATTAGGTCTATACTTTGTCCTTATCACCCGTTACTCTAGAAGCAAGTCAAAAAATAAACAATTTAAAAAGCCAGGCAGTAATTATAGCATCACTCATAATGTGGTATTATAATCAACAGCCATCCCTTATACCTATCGTTAGATTAAGCATCGTATAGTTAACACGATCTATAGCCCATTCTAGATTATCATTCCACTATACCACTATTTTAAGGAACTCGAAGTAAAATCGGGGTATTTTACAACAGGTCACTTTAGGTTATCATTGAGTTGAATTATTAAATCAAATGTTACCTAAAATGGTTTTCAGGTGTATACTAATAGTCTCACTTGTACTATTCACACAACTCACTGCGAATTCTCAAATCACCATTCATCGGTCGTATGCGTTGTTTGTGCAGAGTTTTGCCAAGTATAGTTCATGGCCAAATTTCACTGGTGACTTCAAAGTGCTTGTACTCGGTGAAACCCCTGCATTCGATGAACTGCAAAAGAGCATGGAAGGAAAATCTTTCGCAGGAGCTATAGCACGTGTTGTGAAAGTAAATGAAGTGACTAGCGTAGCTGATGCTTGTGTTATATACCTTGCCGATGAAAAAAGTGATTTGTTAGCAGAGCTGGTAAAAGCAACGGATGGTAAACCAATATTGATTATTACCGAACGTCAACTGCTGCACCAGGGAGGCGCGGGCATCAGCTTTACCATGGTCGATAACAGACTCCGATACGATATGAATGGCAAGGATCTACAGAAGAGAAACCTGAAGACAGCGATGCAGATTGTTACGCTCGCACACGAGGTTTTGTGAAAAATCTGTTAACATACTTTACCGGCTACTGCACCAATCTATACCTCATCCTATTCGTAGCCGGCATACCCCCTATACGGTATTAAAATGTAAACCGAACATACGGAACCGGAAAGAATGATTGCTGGTATTGTGTTACCACCGAGTTCGTACGTGCATTATACGATTGCATAAAAATGTTTTCGTTGTTGGTCAGGTTTTGCAAGTCGAGGGCAACTTCAAGTGTACTGCGTTTATATTCTTTGCGATATGAAAAACGAAGATCAGCTCGAAAGTACGGATCTTGTCTCTCGCTGAATGCTTCGCTGTCTTTATATATAGTCCTTCCATATAGCTGAGAATTCGCGATATCGATCGGTGTGAGTCGCTTCCCTCCTATGGTGGTAAGTTTCAGGTTAACAGAAAAGAAATTTCGGGCCTTACCAATACGCCACTCCTTCCCTGCCAACGCATTCAATACATACTGTGTGTTGAATGCAGTATTTCTGGTGATACCATCGCTGCCCTTATACTTTGAATCAAACAACGATGTCGTGACTAAAAAATAATATCCTTTGCTGAAGAAGCGTTCAAGCGTCAACTCGATACCATAGTTACGGCCCGAGCCTTTATTTACAAGACTATCTTCATCTTCTATAGCAAAACTAACACCGGTGTTAAGCGCAGAAAAAGATGAGCGCTCTCTTTCAACGGGTACGTTCGATAACGTTTGATAATATCCCTCTGCCTTCAATCGTAGATTCTCAGATATATTCCAATCATAGGTGAGTACATAATGCTGACTGGTGGTGAAGTCGAGGTTTTTATTTGTCAGCAAAAGTTCGCCGGTTGATGTCTTCGTCTGTATAAAACTTGTTGTGATGTTCTGGGCTTGATTATGAATTCCATATCCTACACTTAGGGATTGGTTCGTGTTGATTATATACTGGAGACTAACCCGTGGCTCCAGTGCCCATTGCTCATTCAAGCTATAATATTGCACATGTGCACCTGCATTCAGAACAAGCTGTTGGCTGAACCGGTGTTTCCAACTGGTAAAAAACTGATATAGTGTAGCCTCATCCTTCACATCTAACCGAACGGTGTCACTGTTTAGATTGGCATATACATCCCGGTTGAAAAGATCGAATTGTGTAGCATCAATATAAAAGCCGGAGGTAACACTATTGCGCGCGTTGAATTTAGTGCGCGTATAAAAATTAAAAGAATACTTCTGTGTATTCATATCACCTTCTGCACGAAGGTGTCGGGCGATCACTTCATTTTCATTATTGCGCACGAGTGAATCCGAATCAAAGCTTTCACTGGTAGCACTTGCCCCTGCCGTAAAACGTAAATACGTACTGGCTATACTCTTTTCATAACTCAGGCCTGCCACACCAGTTCTGTATTGCGTATAGGAATCCCGATTTTCGGTGCCATACAGATTGTCATTTTTATCAAGATCAGCTTCACTTCCAAGAAGATCAACCGAACTCATCCCGCCAATACCAAATATAGTCCACTTCCCTCCATTGGAAGTTGGCAAGCTTACTTTGAAATTTAAATCCTGGTAGGAAGGTGTGTTGGACCCTGTTCCGAATTCTATACCAAGCGTCTGAAATAATCCCAGGGTAGAGTATCTATAGTTCGCTATATATGAAGCGTTTGATTTATTAGAGAATGGGCCTTCCGCACCGAATTCAAATCCATTGAACCCTACTTGCCCCAAGAGTTCTCGTTTTTCATTGTTGCCATCGCGCAGCCGAAGATCGAATACCCCGGCCGTTGCATTCCCATACTGTGACGGAAAGGCACTGGTCATGAAATCTGATTTATCGAGGTTGTTATTATTTAATATACTTACTGGACCTCCTGTGCTCACAAGGGCACCGAAGTGATTTGGATTCGGAATGTTCAGTCCTTCAAGCTGCCACAACATCCCGGTGGGTGAATTTCCCCGCACAACGATATCATTACGTGAATCATTTCCTCCCACAACGCCTGCGAAATTAGCAGCCATCCGCGAAGGATCTCCTATAGCCCCTGCATATCGCTTCGTGTCGTCTACATTAAACGAACGAGCGCTTACAACGGCTATATCATTGTTGGTAGCGGTTTTATCATTCTTGACATTGTCCATGATAACAACCTCGTTCAATTGATTTACACTTTCCGTGAGACTAAAAGTCAGTACAACTTCCTTTCCTGCGGTAACGATAACATTGGCAATGGTCTGCTCTTCGTAGCCTATATAGGTAACTCTGATCGTATGCCTGCCTACGGGGACGTTGTCAATACGAAATCTTCCTTCTGAATCGGTGGTGCTTCCATATACTTTATCATCAGAGCTTACAATCAGGAGGCTTACACCGATAAGCGCGGTGTTGCTCACGCCATCAACAACTTTCCCGCGTATAGTTTGTGTGGACTGCGCAGCGAGCTCGGACAGTGCGCATGTAAGCAGCATAACCATGCTTGTCAACAATCGAAGGGATGCGTGTATTCTCATATGTACTATAAGGATATCGTGAACATGATGATGAAAAAATTCTCACTGCACAAAGAAGTTTTTGGCAGAATTATATCTGCCGGATGGATGAGCATTGCATTCATAAGTGTTTCGTTAGTTTGTTTGCTTCCCTAACGGGAATGAAGCTTGCACAGAGGTATAGATATACCGGAATGTAGTGAGTGGAATATGCTTAGGTACGAGAAACAAGCCCGTGTTATCAATAACTATAATGTGAGGTGAATGACTAGTTCAATTCAAACACATTTCGGAGCTGGCCAATTTTCTCAATAACTTCTTTCCCTTTTGCGCGCGATACCGGTACCGAGAAATTGGTATCCTTGATTCCCAGCTTATAGCCGTTGGCATTACCCGTGACGTGATCTATAGCATTGATGTTAACAATAAAAGACCGGTGACAACGAATGGCAAAGTAGTTATCGAGCTGACTTTCCATGTTTTTAAGATTGATCCGCAGCATCTTTTTTTCTACCCCCTCACCATTCTTCCAATATACTGTTGAGTAATTATCACTTGCTTCCACATACAAAAGCTCGGAGAGTGGCAGACTCAGGGTTTCCCGTGTATCGGAATAAATGGTAACTATATTTGATTTTGTATGCGTTGGATCTTCTTTTAACAACCGGATTCTTTCAAGTTCGCGATTGGCCATCACAGCACTGCGAAGGTTTTCCTGCAGCATTTGATTCCGCAAAACCAATGTTGCAAGGGCAATGGGAATAATTCCATTGGTGAAAACACCCGAATAAACCTTATACATCTTTTCCATTAAGGTGACCTCGGGATGAAAATTAAAGACGTGCAAGGCAATAGCCGTGACTATACCATCAACGAAAAGTTGCCAGAGCGTAAACAGAATATATTTACCCACCGTCCAGTTGGACGCCTCGAAGAGTGCCGGAAATAATCGAGGCAAAAGAACAATGTTTGCAAACAGAACAATGAAGGTAACGCTGCCTATCAGAATAACTTTCTGCGGGTTATACGGCTGAAACACCAGCATAAAGACCACTAGGAAAATACTCATGCCTGCGGGGATCAGAGTATTCTTACGATCATCGTTGAGGTAATAAGGGAATGGTGATTTTAATGTTTCAACAAAATATGCCCAGACACGAAAAGTAAGACCTGGTGTGGTTTGTGAAATGAATGCTTTCATAGCGGATTGGGGTAAATCGTTGCCTTCACGTGGTAAAAGTAAAAAAGGTTTCGCAAGGGGTAAACTGAAAGATCACGATAGCTATAGCGCTGGGGCAAATAACTGGCAAATGGGACGAATATCTGTGTATTAAATGCTGTAGCGGCATCTTGCATGTCACCACACTTGCTAGTACTTTCGCCAAACGCCATGGGCAGGAATACATTTATAGAGATCATTTGATAAAACGAGTATGCCAGAATTACCAGACCTCCAAGCATTCAGTATAAATCTTCAGAAGAAGCTGCACAATAAAAAAGTGAAGGATGTAAATCTTTTATTTGCCAAAAAATCAAACGCTCCCGAGGCGAAACTCAAAAAAACATTGGACAAACAGGTGCTCACCGAAGTATACCGTGACGGCAAAGAGCTTTATTTTAAATTCAAGAATGATGATATTCTCCGGCTGCACCTGATGCTACGGGGTAAGCTATATTTGGTTGAACATGAAGAGGAACCCAAACATAGCATTCTCGAAATTCTGTTCGATGACAATATCAAGCTGGTATTAACTGATTTTCAGAAAGCAGCGACTATCACGCTTAATCCTGAACCCAACGATGTCCCTGATGCCATGTCACCTGAAGTTGACGCTGATTTTTTAAAAGGAATTTTGAGCAAGAAAAAAGCGATCATTAAAAATGTACTGCTCGATCAGCACAATATTAAAGGTATAGGAAATGCATACGCAGATGAAATTCTGTGGGACGCCAAAATATCTCCCTTGTCAGTCAGCAATAAAATTCCGGACAACGCGATCAAGCGATTAGCAAAATCTATGAAGTCTGTTTTGAAAAATGCTGAAAAGCAGATTCTCAAGAAAGATCCCGACATCATCAGTGGTGAGATCAGAGATTTCCTGGACATCCACAATTCAAAGAAAACGCATAGCCCTACCGGTGGAAAAATTATTTCACAAACGGTGAATTCCCGGATAACGTACTACACAGAGGAGCAGGAATTATTTGAATAGAAACGTTAGTATTGCCCGCATCCGGACAGCTGCGTTCACAAATGATCTGGCCTTCGATACCAAATCTTTCTAATTGTGCTTTAAAGCCATAATTGCTGTGTGGCATTGATATTGAAATCGTGGTTGCCGTTGCACAATGTGTAATGGACAAACGCATTTCAAATCAGATCAACGCCATATATGCTGAAGAATTATTTCAAAATCGCTTTACGAAACTTACTACGAAATTCTGTTTACTCCGTCATCAATATTTCTGGTCTTTCAATAGGCATTGCATGTACCATTCTGATTTTGCTTTGGGTATATGATGAAGTAACCTACGATCGCTTTCAGCCCAAGTATGACAATCTATACCAGGCGTGGATTAAATCGCACTTCGATGGTACGATCAGTTCGTGGACATCTGGTCCGCAGCCATTGGCAGAAGGAATTAAAAATGCAGATACGCACGTCAGGAATACTGTGCTTGTAGACTGGGGTGGAGAACATTTACTGCGTGTAGGTGATAACCGTATCATGAAGCGAGGACACTTTGTTGGTAAGGCATTTCTGGAAATGTTTCAGTTTGAACTGATAAAAGGCAATGCCGCAACTGTTCTCGATGACCCTACTTCGATAGTATTAACCGAATCAACAGCTAAGGCATTGTTTGGCGATCAGGATCCAATCAATCAACTCGTGAATGTTGGCAACTTTGCTGACCTCAAAGTTACTGGTATATTAAAAGATATACCACGCAATTCAAGTTTAGAATTTGAGTGTCTCCTTCCATGGGACTACTACAAAAAATATGCAGAATGGATAAAGGAGACTGAAAATAGCTGGGGTGAATATTCATTCCAGACGTTTGTTGAGCTCGCACCGGGTACGCCGTCCGAAAGTGTTGATAAAAGTATCAGCGATATACTTACTAAGAACGGTGAAGATGAAATGAAGCGCGAAGTGTTTCTATACCCGATGAGTCGCTGGAGACTTCACAGTAGTTTTAAGAATGGTATTGAAGAAGGTGGTTTGATTGATTATGTAACCGGCTTTACTGCAATCGCTGCGTTCATTATGATCATTGCCTGTATCAACTTTATGAATCTCTCTACAGCACGTTCGGAGCGCAGAGCGCGCGAAGTAGGCATACGCAAAAGTGTTGGCTCAAGGAGAAAAGATATTGTCGCGCAGTTTTTAGGCGAGTCTGTTCTGTTGTCTATGTTCGCGTTACTACTGGCAATTGTTTTAGTAGAGATAGCTTTACCATTCTATAATACCTTGGTACAGAAAAAGCTTACGCTCGACTTTACTTCTCCCCTGTTCTGGATTTTATCTGTATCACTTATATTATTTACTGGCTTGCTGTCCGGAAGTTACCCCGCATTCTATCTTTCATCCTTTCAACCTGCAGCAGTATTAAAAGGAAAAATTACGGTTGGGAAAACAGGCGTTACCCCCCGGAAAATTTTAGTGACATTACAGTTTGGCTTTTCTATTATACTCATCTCTTCAACACTCATTATACAACAACAGATAAGCCATATCAAAGATCGTGAGCTTGGCTACCAGCAGAACAAATTAATGATGGTAGACTGCACGGCTGATCTTGAGAAGAATTACAGGGCAGTTAAGAATGAATTGCTGAATGGAAATATTTCTACATCGGTAACCAAATCACAGAGCCCCGTTACCGATATATTTTCCAACAACTTTGTAGGCTGGCCCGGGAAACCTGAAGACTTAAGAGTCCTGTTCACAACGCTACGGGTAGACTATGACTATAATAAAACGATGGGAACAAAAATCACAGAGGGCCGTGATTTCTCAGAAGACTATAAAAGTGATACCGCTGCGGTGATCTTAAACCAGGCTGCCATTGAAGTCATGGGATTGAAAGATCCGATTGGAACACAACTCGATATATGGGGCGATAAATTTGAAGTTATTGGTATAACTGAAAACGTATTGATGGGAAGTCTTTTTCAGGAAGTAAAGCCATCGTTCACTGTGCTGCGTACTGAATCTGCAAACTTTATTACGATTCGCTTACCGGATAGTAAAACTATACCTGAATCTGTAAAGGAAGTCGAAAAGATTATTACCAAGTATAATCCTGCCTATCCATTCGACTATACATTTGCCGATACGGAATTTGCCAAGAAATTTACAGAGATCAATTTGATCAGTGACCTGTCCAATATATTTGCCTTCCTTGCAATCTTCATTACCGGTCTTGGTTTGTTTGGATTAGCTGCCTTTACAGCAGAGCAACGTACCAAGGAGATTGGCATTCGCAAAGTACTCGGCGCAACGCTGAGTGGAATTGTTGTTCTCATCTCCAAAGATTTTTCGCGCATGGTGATCGTTGCCTTTTTGATCGCGGCTCCTCTTGCCTGGTGGATGATGAACGAGTTCCTGGAACGCTATAGCTATAGGATCGAAGTTCCGCTGTGGGTATTATTTGCTTCGGGAGCAATAGCATTGCTGTTCGCCCTGATCATTGTGAGCACACAAGCGCTTCGTGCAGGAAGAAGAAATCCTGCGCAGTCTTTACGAAATGAATAGTACTGGACTCACATACAATTGTTGTTCGAAGATGTCCTCGTGATTAATGATCGCGAACTTCGACTACGTGCTCAATAGTATATATTACCTCTATCGGCAGCAACCCAAAGTATTGCTGCCGATATACCCTGCTAGTCTTGAAACAGAGCCGCGATCAACAAACAATCGCTGTTGCTATATAAATGTTTCAACGGTTTAAATACCTTCTACTATTTTACAGACGGACACAGTAATCTGAAATAAAATTCGTTCATTGATAGTGACGTTGAACTGCAACCAACGGCACATCGATTAACGGACGCTGCATGCAACCCGATAATTGTCGCAACCAGCCCTATTGATTGTCGCATTTCGCGCAACGTTGTTTTCGTTATTGACTATATGTTTGTACTCTAAATCTTATTTCATGGCAACCAAGATCTTCGTAAACCTTCCGGTGAAAGACCTCGATAAAACCATTGAGTTCTTTTCCAAACTTGGATTCACCTTCGACCCTCAATTCACAGATCAGAATGCAACGTGCATGGTGGTGGGCGAAGATATATTCATCATGTTGCTGGTGAGAGAGTTCTTCAAAACATTTACCAGGAAAGATGTAGTCGATGCTACGCGCAGTACGGAAACGATCTTAACGCTTTCAGCAGACACGCGTGAAAAAGTAGATGACCTTGTAAACAAAGCACTCCAGGCCGGTGCTACGTCTCCCAATGATCCCCAAGACCAGGGATGGATGTACGGACGTAGCTTTTACGATCTGGATGGGCACCATTGGGAAATCATGTACATGGACCCGAATAGTCTTGCACAAAACTAGTTATATACTATAATTGATAACAGGTGTATTCTTATTCTCCAACGGATAAAGATGTACTATACACAAGCTCCTCCATCACAAACCTCATGGCAAAAAAAATTGCAAGTAAAGCCGCGAAAGCAATCAAAAAATCAGTAAAGAAACCTGCGAAGAAAACAGCAAAAAAGGTAGCTGCAAAGACTACCAAAGTATCGAAAGATATAAATGACACTCCGAAAGTAAATGCCTTTTTGAAAGACCTCAAGCATCCGTTGAAACGGGAATCGGAAGCCTTGAGAAGTATCATCATGAATGCGAACAGCAAGCTTTCTGAACGGATAAAATGGAATGCACCCAGCTTCTTCTATAAGGAAGACATGGCTGCTTTTAATCTGCGATCACAAGCCTATATCCTGATCGTATTTATATTTTACAACGGTACCATGATTGATGATAACACCGGTTTGCTGGAAGGTGATTATAAAGACAGGCGCCTTGCCAAGTTCCATAGCATGGAAGATGTGCTGGCTAAAAAAGCTGCATTGGAAAAAATAGTTAATCAATGGGTACGGCTGATCGAGCAATAGTGTAACGGCTGCCAATAAAACTGAAGTGCTCACCTTTTTTACGGAAGCCTTCACCAGAATTTACCATCCGCCTTAAAGCAATTTTGTGTCATTGAAAACGAAAAATACAATGACAACAAACAAAAAAATTGCCCTTATTACCGGCGGTAACAAAGGCCTGGGATTTGAAATCGCCCGCCAACTCGGTCAACAAAATATTACCGTCCTGATTACTTCACGCGATAAAAAGAAAGGTGAAGAAGCTATCAACGAACTGAAAAAAGAGAGTATAGATGCTCACCTGGTGACTATGGATGTAACCGATGAAACCTCTATTCACCAGGCAAGACTCAGCGTTGAAAAAGAATTTGGCATCCTGGATATACTCATTAATAATGCCGGTATAGGAATTGATGTCGGTATAGCCGCCAGTGAAGTTCCGCTGGAAATTATTAAGCAAACCTACGATACAAATGTATTTGGTGCGATTGCTACCATTCAGCAATTTTTACCGCTCCTTAAAAAATCAACGGCAGGAAGAATCGTGAATGTATCCAGTGGCCTGGGCTCTATCACGCTAAATGCTGATCCGCACTATATATACTATGCGCATAAACCACTTGGGTATAATACATCGAAGGCAGCGTTGAATGCCGTAACCGTTATGTTTGCTCATGAACTTCGCCTCACTCCAATCAAAATAAATTCTGCCGATCCAGGTTTCTGTGCAACAGACCTCAATGGTAACTCCGGACCAAGAAGTAGAAGTCAAGGTGCATCCATTTCCGTAAAACTCGCTACACTTCCTGATGATGGCCCAACGGGAGGATTCTTCGATGACAATGGTCGGGTAAATTGGTGATGGGTAACGATGCGGTATACATCGATGATATATACCGCATCATTTAACAAAATACATTTTAATTCCGAAAGGCTACAGCGTTCACACGTTAACGTGCTATCGGTTAACCGTTAACAATACGTGCTTCAAATCCTGATCGCGTGATGAATTCCCTACCATAATATCAAACTCACCGGGTTCGGTCGTCCAGGCCATGTTTATATCATAGAAGGAAAATTTCTCAGGAGCAATGGTAAACTTCACTGTTTTTTGCTGACCTGGCAAAAGCATAATGCGTTTAAAATCCTTTAGTTCTTTTACGGGGCGTGTTACAGAGCTTACTTTATCGCGGATGTAAAGTTGTACGACTTCATCGCCTGCTATAGTACCTGTATTTTGTACAGCAACGGATACCTGGACACTGTCGCCGATTTTTATAGCAGCATTCGATAAAACCGGAGCACTTACTTCAAATGTAGTATAGCTCAATCCATAGCCAAATGCGTAAAGCGGACTCACATCATCAAACAAATATCCTCTGCGGGCCGCAGGTTTATAATTGTAGTAAGCGGGTACATGCCCTACCGAACGCGGGAATGTAATCGGGAGTTTGCCTCCAGGATTGTAGTCTCCGAAAAGGACATCGGCTACCGCATTACCGGTTTCCTGTCCAATATACCAGCACTCAAATATAGCAGGCACTTTCTTCACCAGATTGTTAAACGACAAAGGGCTTCCGTTGAAAACAAATGCAACCACAGGTTTACCGGTTGCCACCATGGCATCAATCAATTCATCCTGACGACCAACCAGATCAAGCGTTGTGCGATCGCCCATGTGCTCCTTGCTCCAGGCCTCCCGTGACACTTGCTCGTTTTGTCCTATTGCTAAAACAATCACATCTGCGGTGCGTGCCAACGCTATAGCTTCTTTGATTTGCCTGCGATCTTCTTCCACGGTAGGCACTTCTACTTTATCCTGACTCCACCCACTGGTAGTGGTGATCTTGCAACCCTCGCTATAGGATACTTTTATTTTATCTCCTGCCTTTTGTTTAATACCATCAAACACCGTTGTAAAGAAAGTAGGCTCACCGCTATATCCTCCGAGCAAGATCCGGTTTGCATTCGGACCAATCACCGCTATATGCTTTACTTTATCCCGCGTTAGCGGAGCAACCTTATTATCATTCTTCAATAAAGTGATCGTCTGTAGAGCAGCTTCATGCGCCAGCTTACGGTTCTCTTCGCTTCCTATAAATGCTTTTGCTTTATCCGGATCAACATACGGGTTCTCAAATAATCCCATACGGAATTTATACTCCAGCATCTTTACCACCAGCTCATCGATCAATGACTCCGCTATAATTTCACGCTGTACTAGGGAATCCAGGTTCCGGAAACAATCAATCTCCGGCAACTCTATGTTTACTCCTGCTTCGATGGTAAGCTTTGCAGCTTCATCACCATTTGCAGCAACAGAATTTCCAAACAAGCCTTCACGATCTGCAAGCTCACGCACGGCATAGTAATCGGATACTACATATCCGTTAAAACCCATTTCACCGCGCAGTATATCACGAAGCATCCATTTATTAGCATGCGATGGAACACCGTCCACTTCATTATAGGAGGCCATCAGGCTTCCCGGCTGAGCACGTTGAACAACTTGCTTGAAAGGATAAAAGAAAACTTCACGCAGTACACGTTCTGAAATATTGGCCGGTGCTATATTATTACCCGCCTCAGGCCAGCCATGACCAGCCATGTGTTTCAACGTAGCCACTACACGCTCGCCACTTTTAAAAGAGCCATCACCCTGAAAACCTTTTACGGCAGCCACTCCCATCTCGCCGGCCAGGTAAGGATCTTCTCCATACGTTTCCTCTACTCGGCCCCAGCGCGGATCACGCGCTACATCTACCACCGGAGACAGTGCCTGGTGTGTACCGCGAAGTCGCGCCTCCTTGGCCACCAGCGTAAATATACTCTCGACCAATGCAGGATTAAATGTAGCCGCGAGTCCTATAGGTTGAGGAAAACTCGTAGCACCTTTTGCCGCATGGCCGTGTAAACATTCTTCATGATAAAAAACCGGAATGCCAAGGCGCGTTTCCTCGACAAAATATTTCTGAATAGCGTTTGTTAAAACGGCCGTCTGGTATGCATCAAGTCCGCCTTTTGTATCACTGGGGCGGCCAACCTGGCCAAGACCATTCTTAAAATTCTTCCGCGCCTTTTCGACATCGAAATGACCGGCTGTATCGAGCAGAAATTTTGCTTTGTCATTCCATACACAATGCATCTGCGCCACTTTTTCCTGTAGCGTCATGCGGCTCAAAAGATCTTTAGCGCGCTCTTCAGCAGAGAGTTCGGGGTTCTTGTAAGCAGGTTCTCCGGATTGCTCTTTGGAACAGGCTATGATTCCAATCACTAAAAAGACGAAGAAAGTCAGGCGCATATTATAGTCATTAAGACCATAAGTTTACAAGTTTTATCGTACATTGCAATCGATGTAAAATAATTATTACCAAACAAATACTGTTGCAGGATAAAAATTTTCCATTCATATTCATGCCTTCGAACTTAAACCTATCTACATGGAACAAACTATAGATCGCTCTCGGCTCTTTTGGGCAAGCTGTCTCGCACTTCTGGTAACATCCTTATCTTTCGGTATCCGCGCGGGTATCCTGTCAGAGCTTGGCACTACATTTCAATTGGATGGCGCTGAGTTGGGAATTATTACTGCTACAGCATTCTGGGGATTTCCACTCGCTGTAATCATTGGTGGTATGGTGGTGGATATCATCGGCATGAAGCGATTGCTTCTCATCGCCTTTGTATTTCACTTGCTCGGTATAGTACTTACTGTTTTTGCTACCGGATACTGGTCATTATTTATTTCAACGTTACTGATTGGTATAGCCAATGGTACAGTAGAAGCTGCGTGTAACCCACTGGTTGCAACCATCTATTCAGAAAATAAAACAACCAAACTCAATCACTTCCATCTCTGGTTCCCGGGAGGTATTGTGATCGGTACATTGATCGCATTCTTCTTCACCAAAATAGGATGGGGATGGCAGATCCAGGTTGCTACTATGATCATCCCTACACTTCTCTACGGATACTTCTTCTCTAAACTGAAGTTCCCGGTAACAGAACGTGTGGCCTCTGGGGTCTCAACCGGTGATATGTATAAATCTTTATTTAGTCCGCTGTTCATCTTTATGATCATCTGTATGTTTGGTACAGCCATCACAGAATTGTTTACAGGTCAGTGGATCGATGTTCTTCTGAAAAGTGTAACGGACAACGCGATTCTGATCTTAACGCTTACAACGGGCGTAATGGTGGTAGGCCGTGGATTGGCTGAGCCGGTGGTACATCGCTTTTCGCCGCAAGGTGTATTGCTGATCTCTTCCGTTCTATCGGTATTGGGACTATATCTATTAGGCCATACATCTGGCAACATGATCTTTGTAGGTGCTCTGATATTCGGGATGGGCGTTTGCTACTTCTGGCCAACCATGATTGGTTTTGTCGCAGAGAACCTTCCAAAAACTGGTGCTGTAGGATTAAATTTAATGGGCGGTGCCGGTATGTTTGCAGTATCCCTATACCTCATCTTTATGGGCGGATACTATAACAATCTTGTGGAAAGCAAATTGCCTGCTGGCGTTTCTGAAGCTGAAAAAGCCACACTGTTAATTGAAGCCAAAAAAGCTGCGGGTCCTGAGATTATCAATATCACATTAGTGATTCCGATCATCCTGGTGGTAGCTTTCACCGGACTGGTGATCTATATGAAAAACAGAAAGAAGGCTTAACATATATACATGATATGTACAAAAAGAGGATGGCCAAAAACCATCCTCTTTCCTTTTTACGTATATCTCTCCAATAACAGTTTTCTTGAGTATGAAAAAGTTAATGGTGATATTCATGCTGATATCAATACACGGTATGGCACAGCAACCTGACCTTACAACGAAAGTAAAATTCCTGGCGCTTGGCGATTCCTATACCATTGGCGAAAGTGTATCTGCCCAGGAACGATGGCCAGTGCAATTAGCTGAAGCACTTCGAAGAAAAGGTATAGATTGCTTCGATCCAACCATCATTGCCACTACGGGCTGGCGTACCGATGACTTGAAGCATGCTATCGAGAGCGCGAATCTCAAACCGGAATATACCCTGGTGTCGCTGTTGATTGGTGTAAATAATTACTACCAGGGTAAATCTGCTGAGAGTTATGCCCCGGAGTTTGAAGAACTGCTTCGCACCGCCATTGCTTTAGCCGATGGCAACAAGGCAATGGTATTTGTAGTGTCTATTCCGGATTATGGATATACACCTTTCGGTAAAGACAAGCAACCTGCTATCAGCAAAGGTATAGATGCATTTAACGCCATAAATAAATCCATCACCGAAAAAATGGGTGTAAAGTATATAAACATTACGGATATATCCAGGAGAGGGCTGACAGAACCAAGCCTGGTTGCTGATGATGGACTACATCCCTCTGGGAACATGTATACCGAATGGGTATCCCGTATTCTACAGAACTAAATATTCTTACACAGAGAGCACGAACATGAAGCTCACACAGTATACTTTGAATAACGCAGTATCTCCCTTGTGCCCTCTGTGAATTAGGCAACTACTTCTTCGTTACCTTCAAATTTGCAAAATGCGCCTCCGTTCCAGGACCAATCCATAGCGCTATACTTCCCTCCTGCTCTGCGCCGAGCTTCAGATCATTTACAATTAATGTTGGCTGGGCCGAACCATGAACATACAGACGAGCTTTGTCTCCCTCTACTTCAATCTTCATCTTTGTCCACTCACCAGGAACGAGATCGACATACGTCTCATATTTCGCAGGGGCTTCTGACCGTAACTTGTCCCATGGGAAATCGGGGAATGATGAATATTGCACGGTGTGATTTCTTCTCATCTGATCATCGGCCCTCCCGTTGGTTGGACGCAGGTATATCAATTCAAATTTAGAGTCATCGTTTTGAACACGAAACGCAATGCCTACAAAGCCGCGTGAACCCTCCGGAGCATTGGGTGCAACTTTTCCGGATACTTCGAGTTCGATTACACCGTTCTTGAACGTAACATCTTTAATCTTTGCATATACCGCCTCTGTCTTTACCGGTTCAGACTCTTTTATATTTTCAACCACCTTCACCGATGGCTTCCCGAGATAAGTCTCCGTTGACACCGACACATTTACCGGTAGCAACTGCGTTACATTTTTCAAAGGTATATCAATCTTGTTTTGAGCCTGGCTGTAGCTAAAGCATATCAATACTACGAGGAATGCGAATAGATTACGTTTCATATAAAAGAGGGTTTGGTGTATATACTTTCCATACGCAGCACCCGGCAAATGGTTTACCAGAATTTACCAGCGGAGATTATCCTTTTTGAATGCGCAAAAGGAAATCGCTTTTATAGGTTTGCCCGATGGGGATGGACTTCGAGGCCACCACAACGGTGTTGCCATCTATATATTGAAAATGGTCCAGCGAGATCAAAAAGGATTTATGAACCCTGACAAACAAGCTCTCGGGCAACTGCTTTTGTATACTTTGCATAGTCTCATGCACAACAATTGTTCTATCATCCAGCTGCACTTTTATATAGTCTCCCAGTGCCTCAACAAACAAGATATCTTCATGCTTTACTTTGTATAATTTCTTATCTGCTGTCAGCAGTATATAATTCCCGGAAGGCTGCGCGGGCAACGATTTTAGTTTCTCTTTCAGCTTATTGACGGCCTTTAAAAAACGTTCAAAGGGAAATGGCTTTACCAGGTAGTCGATCGCGTTTACTTCAAAACCTTCAATGGCATATTCCGGATATGCCGTTGTAAAGATTACGTGTGGCGGATGCTGAAGACTCTTGTAAAAATTTATACCGGAAAGTCTAGGCATATTTATATCGAGGAACATTACTTGCACTGGTTGGGTAGCAATCAGCTCATTTGCTTCGAGTGCATGATGACATACCTTAATCAACGCCAGATCGGGTACATCTGCTATATAGTGTTTCAAAATCTCTTGCGAGGCGGGTTCATCTTCTACAATGATACAGGTAATTTTCATCTTAAACTGACTGGCTTTAGGTTTACAGCTTTTAACTGAATGGTTAACGTTACCCGGAAGATATGCTCTTCTTCCTCAACACGAAAGACTCCTCGATCGCTATACATCAACCGCACACGCTCCCGTATATTATTTAGTCCAATGCCTTTTACAGGATTCTTTTCGATCTCCTCTCCCTGCCCCCTGTTATTCTCAATGAGAAAATTGATTTCATTTTCATTTGCATATAGCTTCATTCTGATAAATGTATTTTCAATGTCACCTTTTATACCATGCTTGAAACTGTTTTCAACCAGTTGAAGTAATACCATCGGGGCAATCGGAACATTATCGGTTATTGAGGTTTCCAAATCGATCGCTGCATGCTCGCCAACACGATACCGCTGCAGATGTATATAGTCTTCTATAATTTTTACTTCAGAACGAACCGGAACGAATTCTGCGTTCGATTCGTAGATCACGTAGCGTAGTATATCCGAAAGTTTAATAATCGCTTCGGGAGTCTCTGCTGCTTTGCGCAATGCAAGTGAATATAGCACTGTAAGACTGTTAAAAAGAAAATGTGGATTTACCTGATTCATCAAGGCGCGCAACTCGGCTTGTAACTTCTCCTTCTCCAATGTAATAACACGCTCTTTTGTTTCATTAAGCGTAATCCATTCTTTAGATAATTTAAGCAGCAATGTTACGATGATGAACGTTACAAAGAACTTCAGCAAATCCCTGAATTCATAATAGGAAATAAAATAATATCCAGGCAGAACAAAGTCGATCAGCTTGTCGAATAATAACTGGTTAAACGCTGTTCCGGCTATACATGCAACGGCAACCAGTATAGTATACATCCAGTATTTCCTTTTCTCCAGGAAATGCGGTATCAATACCAACAAGTTGAAATATACCGGCAGCATGATGGTGGTCATAAAGATCGCAGTATACAAATAATCAATCGGGAGCGTTTGACTTGTACTGGTAAAGACGTTCAACAGGATATAATAGGAGATTGTCCAAAACACGATTTGTTGTGCAAAGTTGTTCCGAACAATCTTCCCAAGTTGCTGGACTTTCATTACTGAACTCTTTTTAAATCCATCACCACTTCCGACTTCCCTGTAAATGCTTCCGGGTCATTTCCATATTTAAGGATAAATTTTTGCAGCTCATCTGTTGAAGCTGTTAAGATATACATTTTATCATCTTGCTTCTGTTCGTTTTCATGTACAACTTCATGGGCAATCCTGATTTTGTTCTCTGCAAATAATTCAGATAACCACTCTTCGTTAAGCCACTCAATCCGCACACGATCGCCAGCGATATTCTTTACCCTGGCCAGCGAATGGGAAGGGATCAGATGAAATGCAAACAGATCAACCTGCTTGCCATCCTGTTCCTCAGGTAGAAAATCCAGGTATACTATATTATTCAACTCAAAAAGATGCGCTATAAATGTAGCCGAAATTCCTTCGTTGGAAGTCACCTTCATCCGGTATGCATTTTTCTTTTCCTTAATCGGACTGATCTGCCAGGTACCTGTTTGCTGGTCTTTCCAGGTTCCCATCAGTTCCTGTTTGAATACAACGTTCTGTTCGGTATAAAAGGGATGAAGCGATTTCACAATGCATCCTTCCATAACAACGGCCAGCAGCAGCACAACTAAAATCCATTTTGCTTTCATAGTTTATAAATTTAATGTGCCGGCAATTTGGTTTGCTGAAAAGGCGTGCTAAAATTTTTTCGATGAACAAGGTTGACCTGTCGTTGAACACTTTAAAGAGCACTAAAGAGATAAAAAAGATACTCTAAATATAGAAACCTCTCCCTGAAAAATCCGTTTCTTAGAGTGTGAAACAACTAATTATCTGACACCTATCATTACATCATTCAGACATCCTCTGACGTTCCACAAGATCCCTCATTATTTAATTCTCAATCATTTCATTCTACAATATTGATAGCCAGGCAATCAAATCATTTTGCCCGCCATACAACTGTACTATCGCGAAAATAACCACGAACAATGAAAGAAGAACATACCGTTCTCTGGAAAGAGATTAAGGCGTTTGAACTGGACGACCCGGAATCATCGCTTTCTTTTAGCAGCAGACTTGCCCGTGAAAACGGATGGACCTTGGAATTTTCCCTGCGCGCTATTGAGGAGTATAAAAAATTTATATTCCTGATCTGCATCGCTGATCACCCGCTTACACCTTCCGACCAGGTAGACCAGGTATGGCACCTGCATCTGCTCTATACACACTCCTATTGGAAAGAACTGTGTCACACTATACTAAAGCGTGAAATTCACCATGGCCCTACAAAAGGAGGTAAACAAGAGGGGTCAAAGTTTGACGACTGGTATTCAAAAACAAAAGATATATATCAGGTCGTCTTTCATCAGAGTCCGCCAACAGACTTGTGGCCCGATAATGACAAAAGATTTAGTGATATAAACTTCCAACGCATCAACATCGCTACACATTGGATTATTAAAAACCCATTTATAATATGAATCAATTAACTAAACTCACACCCGCTGAAACGTTACTGGCAGTACACGGATCGGCAACACACCTGAATGACCTGTTAAAATATACCCTGATGGATTTAATCTTCCGGCAGGTATTAGAACTGGAAACAACAACCCGAGAGTATAACAGGAATGAGCCACCAAGGATATATCAATATGTTGTACCGGGACGAAACTTTGATACCTGGACAGATAAACTCCATGAGACTGTCTTCCTTTCAACGTTCAGAACAAACAGCGACCAGAAGATACTCTTCAAGAACATGGTAAGTATAGGGTATCAAAATGCAAAATCGAAAAGAACGTATCACAGCTATGTATTAAGAAACAGTGGGCTTCAAGGTGCATTTGAAACCACCTTCCTTCAGAAAATTTTTGGAGGATTCGATTATACTAGATCAGGAATACAATTGAAGAAGACCATCGCCGATGAATTTACAGCGCTGGAAGAAATAGTTGCATCTTATCGCAAAACGCAAGACAAAAATATACTGGAATCATTACGCGCCATTGGCGGAAATATATTCCTGGTACGTGGTCTTGACATCGCGTTAGCACAAGAGATCGACAAGGAACTATCCGAAGAAATGAAGAGAACGTCAACAGATATGAGTGGATGCGGTGGCACCGGTTGCTGGACTACATTTGATACCAGTGGTTGTTCTTCCAGTAGCGGTCACAGTGGATGCAGTTCGCATGGCGACAGCGGATGTTCCTCATCCGGATGCAGTGGTTGTGGCGGATGTGGTGGTGGTGATTAATTTATATTCTTAAAACAAGAATTGTTGAATAGCTATATCTTACAGGATAAAACTACTCAACAATCCAGAGAAAGATAATACAATATTTATACTATATCATTCATACGACACCTGTATACTATATCAAGGCTTCAATACTACCTTCACACAGTTGTCTTCCTTTTTATTAAAGATATCATACATTCGTGATGCCTCTGAAAGCGGAACCCGGTGAGAGATCACATCATCAAGCTTTACTTTCCCACTCTCTACAATGGCCAGCAACTCATCGATATAGCGCTGCACCCAGGCTTGTCCGCCCATCAGTTTAATTCCTTTATCAAACCATTTATACAATGGGAAATTGTCATACGGTGATCCGTATACTCCTACAACGGTAACAGCACCGCCTCTGCGCACAGCATCGAGACAAGCTTCCAATACTTTCATTGACCCCTTCTCGGCTTGCAATACATTTACTATTTTTTCCATCGTAGAACGATCGGCTTCCATACCCACAGCATCCACGCACACATCTGCTCCATAACCGCGTGTCATATCACGAATTACCTGAACGGCATCGCACTCTGCGGCATTGATGGTTTCTACATTGGCGGTAAGTCGTGCGCGCTCCAAACGATAGGGATATATATCTACACCAATCACACGCCCTGCACCTTTAAGCCAGGCAGCCTTTTGTGCCATGATTCCCACCGGGCCACAACCAAATACAGCAACGGTCTCCCCTCCTTTTAGTCCCGCCCAGTCGATCGCTGACCAACCGGTTGGAAATATATCGGTAAGAAAAAGTACTTGTTCGTCAGTCAGATTATCGGGCACTTTGCGGGGACTATAATCCGCATACATGATGCGCGCATATTCAGCTTGCCCTCCGTTATAGCCACCGTATAGGTCAGTATATCCATACAGTGCACCGCCAGCACCTTTCGCTTTTATAATCTCTCCTTCCGGACCGTACGTATTATGATTCGAACTTTCACAATGCGTGGGTAAATCCATTGCACAAAAATGACAATGCCCACACGCTATAGGAAACGGTACTACTACCCGATCACCTTTCTTCAGATTGGATATTCCACTTCCCACTTCTTCTACTACTCCCATGAATTCATGCCCCAATACCATCGATCGTGGTTGAGGAACCATACCATTATAAATATGCAAATCCGATCCGCAGATCGCGGTGGATGTTACCCGGATTATTGCATCACGCGGATCTTCTATCCGGGGATCGTCTACTGTCTCGACCCGAACATCTTTTGGTTTGTGGAAAACAAGAGCTTTCATCAATTGATTATTTAATGTGACCTATATTTGTTATAGGGTCGAGCGTTAATTTTCAAACCATTTCAAAATAAGTATGCCAATAAAAGGGTTTAACTTTATGCAGACGGAAGTCAAACACCTAAAAAAAATTGCGGCATAAGCGGTGATACTTCCATACTTTGCCGCACATACTATTAAATACACACCATCATGGAATGTATACAATTAAAAGAAGGTATATCTGTGCAGCCGGAAGCAGCACGCGAAAAAGTGTTTGAAGCACTGTATAGAAAAGCATTTCCGGGTGTTGCACGGTTTGTCAGTAAGATGAATGGAACTCTTGAAGATTCTTCGGATATCTTTCAGGATGCACTGGTAATTTACTATGAGAAAACTCAGGACGAAAGCTTTGTCCTGGAGACCTCAGCGGAAGCCTATATATTGGGAATTGCCAAACACTTGTGGATCCGTAAATTCACGCGCGACCGTATGAGGATTTCATTGGATATTACGGAAATCAATATTACGCTTCCCAATGATTATGATCCAACCGTCAACATCAATCGGTTGCTAAAATTTATCGAGCAGTCCGGACGAAAATGTATGGAGTTGCTGCATACGTTTTACTATGAGAAAGTATCGATGAAAGAGATTGCCGGAAGATTCGGATTTGTTACTGAACGCTCCGCCACGGTTCAGAAATTCAAATGCCTTGAAAAAGTTAGAGACAAGATCAAAGAAAAATCCATTGCATATGAGGACTTCATTGAATGATATAGCCTTGGCTGAAAAATACCTTTTGGGGAAACTTGAGCCGGAAGATGCATTAGTCTTCGAAGCAAAATTACTGACTAATCCTGTACTGCGATGGAACGTAGCTGCGCAGAAGGAAGTATATAGCGTATTGAAATTCTACCATCGGAAGAAATTAAAGAAAGAAGTACAGGCTGTGCATCAAAACATTTTCAACGATGCCCGGCACCAGGACTTCAAACAAGAGATCATTCAACTTTTTAAATAATATACATGATACAGGCGAATATGGTACCGATGGTAATTGACAACAGTTCCCGGGGTGAACGTGCTTATGATATTTATAGTCTGCTGCTGAAGGAACGTATCGTGTTTTTAGGCACGGGCATCAACGATGCTGTGGCCAATGTGATTGTAGCGCAGTTATTATACCTTAACAGTATAGATCAGAAAAGACAGATCAGTCTATATATTAATAGTCCGGGAGGAAGTGTATATGCAGGACTCGCCATCTATGATGCCATGCAAATGATCCAGGCTCCTGTTTCAACTGTAGCCGTAGGTGTTTCTGCGAGCATGGGTACAGCCTTGCTGACGTCCGGTGCGAAAGGAAAACGATATGCGTTGCCACATGCCACTATACATATGCATCCCACCGGTGGCGGAGCGCAGGGCTACACAGAAGATGTGCGCATTGCCACACGTGAGCAGGAACGTATTCAAGCACAGTTGTTTCATTTGATGGGTAAACATTCCGGCCATACGTGGAAAGAGATCGAAGAGTATTTTCTGCGAGATAAATTCATGAGTGCGCCCGAAGCAAAAGACTTTGGCTTGATCGATGAAGTGTTGGGCGACACCAGTGATGTTATCGTATTGAATAATCCCGAGATTGATGTAAGGCTGTTTCAAAAAGCAGAGTAAGTGTTTAAACGTTAGCTCCATTAATGTCTTCCAGCCACACCTTCGTGGCACGTAACTGGTGATAGTCGATACACAGTTTGTTTATTTTTCTCCACCTCTATATTTACTATGGTGTCATAATTATAGCAGAGCCCATTCTACTATAATGGCATTATTATTTAGACTATTGCCTGCCGGCAATCGAACCGGTGGTTGGGCAATGCATTACAATACTCTTAAAAGTGGTGGTGATTGTGAGTGAATCAATAGTATCAGGTGCATTGTTTCGAACGTGTTATCAGAAGCATCAACGTATTAAGTATATATAATAATAATTTCACACAGACCCGATCTATACGTCATGTATACTTCGGGTCTGCCACTATTTCAATTCTGCGTATGATAACACTTTTAACCAATCACTTTCATGCAACACGTAAACTCTCCTTTCTCTTTAAAAGGAAGACTTAGTCTTTTCCTGATCGTAGCCACAATTTTAAGTGCACCTTTGTTTGCCCAAACCTTTCCGGCAGGTTTTAGCCGTGTGCAGGTTGCAAGCGGCATCAGCAATCCAACCGTTATGGCCTTTGCACCTGACGGAAGAATTTTTGTAGCGCAGCAAAATGGGGCGCTGCGCATTATCAAAAACGGAACACTGCTGACAACTCCTTTTCTGCAACTGAGTGTAAACTCCAGTGGTGAACGGGGCCTCATTGGCATCGCGCTTGACCCTAACTTTGCAACCAATCAATATGTATATCTATACTATACATTGCCCGATGGTTCGCGAAACCGCATCAGCCGTTTTACCGGCAATGGTGATGTGGTTACACCGGGAAGCGAAGTTGTCATACTGAATCTCGATCCACTCAGTAGTGCCACCAATCACAACGGAGGGGCTATGCATTTTAAAAATGGGTTGCTATATGTCGCTATCGGTGAGAATGCAAATTCCGCCCATGCACAAAACCTTGATACCTATCATGGTAAAGTATTGCGTATTAATCCAGACGGTTCTGTCCCTGCGGGCAATCCCTTTACAACAGGTTCGGAACAACGCAGAAGAGTCTGGGCCTATGGCCTGAGGAACCCCTATACATTCGATGTCCAGCCGGGTACAGGAAGAATTTTTGTAAATGATGTCGGACAGAATACATGGGAAGAGATTAACGATGCCACTACCGGAGGACTAAACTTTGGCTGGCCTAGTGCCGAAGGCAATGGCTCCAATCCTGCCTTTACAAACCCGGTATATGCATACCCGCATGGGTCTGGCGATGGAAATGGCTGTGCAATTACGGGCGGTGTATTCTTTAATCCATCTTCAACAAACTATCCTGCAGAATATATAGGTCGCTATTTCTTTCAGGATCTTTGCAATCGCTGGATCAATATGCTGAATCTATCGGGATCTACTGCAACACGTTTGCCGTTTGCGACAGGGCTTGGTGGTGATGCGCTGAGTATAGATGTAGGCAACGATGGAAATTTATACTATCTCGAACGAAGCACAGGCGCGCTGTTCAGAATTATATATACTGTTAATACTGCACCTGCCATTGTAACACAACCCGCTAACGTTACGGTATCTGCAGGACAGTCTGCTTCTTTTTCTGTTACCGCCACCGGCACAGCACCGCTAAGCTATCAGTGGCAAAGAAATAATGTAAATATAGCCGGTGCTACTTCGTCCACCTATACGATTGCCAATGCACAGGCCGCCAATGCTGGTGCATACCGTGTTATCGTATCGAACTCTGCTGGCAGTATTACCAGTAATGCCGCACAGCTTACGGTGACAACATTCAACGCAGCTCCGGAGGCTACTATACTTACTCCGGCTACCGGCACCCTATACCGCGGGGGCGATGTGATCAGCTTCTCGGGGGACGCTACCGATGCAGAAGATGGTACACTGCCTGCCAGTGCCTTTACCTGGCTGGTAGATTTTCATCACGGAACGCACCATCATGACGGGCCGCCGGTAGCCTCGGGTGTCAAGAGCGGATCATTCACGATTCCCACCAGTGGTGAAGTTGCCGATGATGTCTGGTATAGACTATATCTCATCGTAACCGACTCCCAGGGCTTAAGAGATACGGTGCAACGTGATATACTACCCCGCAAGTCAACCATCAACCTGGCAACACAGCCTGCAGGACTACAGGTTACTTTAGATGGACAACCCGTGACTACACCAACATCTGACCTGAGTGTTGAAGGTATACAACGCACCCTTGGTGTTGTGTCGCCACAAACATCCGGAGGCGTTACCTATACATTTGATCGCTGGCTTCATGGCGGTAGCGCTACACAAACGATCTCCACTCCCATCGATGATATTACCTATACTGCCGTCTATACCGTGAGCACATTACGTGAACCCGAAAATCCGGCAAATACAGTAGCAGGTATAGTGTATAATTACTATGAAGGTGTGTGGAGCGCGTTGCCAAATTTCGCAACCCTTACCCCCATAGAAACGGGTAATCTTGCCACCATCAACCTGACTCCACGCAATCGTGAAGACGACTATGCATTCCGGTATACCGGGTTCATTGATGTACCCACCGATGGGACGTATACATTTTACACCAGCTCGGATGATGGCAGCCAGCTATATATAGGTTCAACACTGGTTGTGAACAATGATGGCTTGCATGCCGCGCAGGAAGCATCCGGAAGTATAGGCTTGAAAAGAGGAAAGCATAGCCTTACCGTTACGTTCTTTGAGCGTCAAGGTTCTGCCGTGCTCACGGCGAGCTACGCAGGTCCGGGCATTGCTAAGCAGGCCATTCCGGGTACTGCATTATACCGGCCCGGTTCGTTTGGTCCGGTTACATTGGAAGCAGAGAATGCGGCTTTGTCTGGTGCCATCGTCCTTAGCAACCAGGCAGGCTATACGGGAACAGGATTCGCTGATTATATCAATGCTTCGAGCGACTACGTTCAGTGGTCTGCGGTAAATATACCTTCTGCCGGTACCTATACACTTACGTTCCGGTACTCCATGGGCAACACACCTCGCTCACTGGCCATCAGTGTAAATGGGACCACGATCAATCCTTCCTTGACATTTCCGCGAACTGCAACGTGGACGACCTGGACAACGGTATCCCTAACAGCTTCGTTGAATGCGGGGACAAACCTGATCCGTGCTACGGCTATCGGCAGCAGCGGACCGAACCTGGATCACCTGGTGATCAGCAGTGGTGCTGCCGCCAGTACAATCAATATAGCATCGGATGAAACTGCAGAGAGACGTAATCGCGGATTCTCGGTATATCCCAATCCTGCAGGGCGTGAAGTCAACATTAACACCAGCGCAGACCAGGGTGATGCATTGGAGATCAGCCTTATCGATATCAACGGACGGGTGTTGAAGGCTGTTCATTACGAAGCTAAAACCAGTGGCGAAAGCGACATCACAATCTCTGCTGAAAATATACCGGATGGTGTATACCAGGTGCGTGTAGCAAGAGGAAACCGATCGAGTTCACGCACGATCATTATAAAGAAAGACTAACTATATATAAACGTTGTGCCAGTTATGCTGGCACAACGTTTATAAAGACGTTTTAGAGAATAGTTGCGAATAAATCTTTTTTAAAGAAAAGCGTATCTACCGGCATGCGCGGAAAACTGGCAGGAAGATCTGCCGCATCCACCACTACAAATCCTTCGCGGTTATAGAATCGCTGGGCTGCTTTTAATACATCCACGGTGCCCAGGTAAAGTGTTTTTATACCATATTTCAATGCCCAGGTTTCCAGGGTATATAATAAAGATGAAGCAACGTTTCTTTCTTTTCCACGCCAATCCTCCCGCACAAACATTTTTCGAATAGCGCCCATGCCGTTCCCCATATCGATGAGTGCAATCGTTCCGATAACTTCTCCTTCCGTAGATATAGCGCACCAGAAATTACCGTTTCCCCTCCTGTAAAAATTACGAATATCCAATAGATCCGGTTGATCATTCAATGATATAGCAATGTGAAACTCCCTTTGCTGAATATCCAGAATGAGATTGGCGATTTCATCTTTATGATCTTCCTGGTACGGCTGGATGTTGACGTGCATGTACGTTCTGTATTAAACATCTAGTATACATATTTTTCCGTTGTTCATTCTACTTATTTATATAACCTGTATATTTTATTTATGTATCCACAAAAATGGGGTTAGAATATGAGCCATTCGTCTATGCATTTGGTGTATAGTATAATGTAGGATTAAACAAAAAACCGAGCAGCCCGCTCTCGTTTAGAATACAACCGATCAGGTCAGCAAATTTTTCGAATGATCTTTTTGAACTTAATTGCCGTGATCTGTTTGTAAATCACAAAACCGGGTTGTTCCTTGTAGATTATAAATGTCCTTATGAATCACGATTCAATCTACATTACTTCTGAAATCGGAACATTACGCAGGCTCCTGGTCCATAGCCCGGATAGCAGCCTTGGGAAAGTAGTTCCCTCCAAAGCACAAGACTGGCTTTTTGAAGATATAGTGCATTTGGACACGATCCGTAAAAAGGAGTACGATTATTATACCCGGATCTTGCTTTACTTTCTTGACCCTGATAAGATAGCCGGGAAATTAACCGAGGTTGATTCTGAAACCAGTAACCGGAATTTCTATAAGCCTGATAACGCTGGCTTTCACGCCTCCGACAAGGTAATTGAATTGCAATGGTTGCTGGCCGATATTCTGCGGGATGATACGATCAAGATCAAGCTTGTGGCATCGGTATGTGCTGTTGAATTTTGCTCGTATGATACGCAGAAATGTCTGTTTGATCTGGAGCCTATAGCATTATCAAAAGTATTGATCAGCGGGACATTGAAAGATGGCCGTATGCTCTTTGCTCCTATACCTAACTTTATCTTTACGCGTGATATTGGCGTTGTGATCAATGATCATATCTTATTGAATCGCCCTGCCAAGAAAGCAAGAACACGCGAGGCACTACTGACCAAGTATATATTCTTCAATCACACGTTATTCGAAGCCTTTCGCAATACTATACTCGAGATTGAAGATACATCGCATCATTTCCTGATGCCGAAAGAAAGTGACGATAAAAAGGTTACCCTTGAAGGCGGTGACCTAATGATGATAAGCGCCAGGCATTTGCTGATAGGCGTAAGCGAGCGCACTACCGTTGAAGCTGCACACCAGGTTATCAACCTTCTCTTCGAAAAGAAAATCGTTGATAAGATAACGGTGATTCGCATTCCGAAGAAGCGCGACTATATGCATATTGATACAGTCTTCACACAAGTGAAACGCAACGTATGGGTTATGCTCGGTAACTTTTCCAGGAAGAGTATACGGAAAGAAGATGCTGATCCGGTTGAGCGTATACTGGAAAGTAAAAAGAAAGATGACCCGATCAAGATCACTCAGTTCCTGAGAAATGATTTGGAGCATCCGCTTCATTTTGATGGACTGGAAGAATTGCTCATTAACATCAGTGAAACAGATTTGAAATGCAAAGAGAAGGTAACCTTCATCTATTCTGGCAACAATGAATTCCCGTATGATGTACGTGAGCAGTGGACCGACTCTTGTAATGTACTTGCTTTGCGCGAAGGCGTTGTGTTGGGCTACGACCGAAACGACAAAACTACGGACGCCTTCAGGGCGCAGGGCTTTCATGTAATTCACGTGCATTCTTTATTAGAAGACCTTGAAGCAAAAAGAATTCGCACCGAGGATCTCAAGGACACATTAATTCTGATGCCTTCAGCCGAACTCTCCAGAGCCCGGGGTGGTTTTCATTGTATGAGTATGCCTTTGCTACGAGACAACCTTGAATGACGTGCTAGAAGACTTAAAAAAAACAGTCTTGAGTTATATGCTTCGGAACTAAATATAGCCAAAGGTTATAAGCGTAATATAGCGGAGAACGAAAAGCTTGCTAGAAGGAAACAGATATACATCTCTTCGTTTTAGTAAGCGGGTGAAAGCTCAGATTTTTTAATAGACTAAACGAAAAAAGATGTCACAAATCACATCGCATTTACTGATGATCCGGCCGGTGCAGTTTGAATACAACGCACAGACTGCTGTCAATAATGCTTTTCAATCCACGCAGGATATACATGCGCAGGATCTGGCATTAAAAGAGTTTGATGATTTTGTGACGCGATTACGCGAACACGGTATAGATATTACCGTTGTGAACGATACTGCAGAGCCGCATACTCCCGACTCGATCTTTCCAAACAACTGGGTTTCTTTTCATGATGATGGAAGTATAGTCCTTTATCCGATGTATGCAGTCAACCGTAGACAAGAACGCAAAGCCCATGTTATAGAAACGATCCGGAAACAGTTTACAATAGCAAAGCAAATTGACCTTTCTACGTTCGAGCACCGTGATCTCTTCCTGGAAGGAACGGGAAGTATGGTACTGGATCGCGAGTATAAAATTGCCTATGCATGTCTTTCACAACGAACCGATGCAACGGTACTGAATGAGTTCTGCAAACAACTCGGATATACTCCTCAGACTTTTGTTGCAACCGATGCGAATGGATTTCCTATATATCACACCAATGTAATGATGTGTGTGGCCGATGAGTATGTGGTCATTTGCCTGGAGTCCATACCGGCTACAGCGGAACGCAACGAGACGATGAGTGTGATCCAAAAAACCAACAAGAAGATCATTGCCATTACCCTCGATCAGATGAATCACTTTGCAGGCAACATGTTGCAAGTGCAAAACCGGGAAGGCAAAAAATTTCTGATCATGTCTTCCCAGGCCTATTCATCTCTTACCGCTGAACAGGTTTCAGAAATTGAGCAGCACAATCCGATTATCCATTCGAGCCTCGATACCATTGAACGCAACGGAGGGGGTAGTGCACGGTGCATGATGGCCGAAGTATTTCTTCCGGCAACAGCCTGATCTTACCACTTCATGAGAGTCTTCAGGTACGCTGTCACTTCGTTTGCCATTAACTGGTGTTCTTTTAGATCAGGATGTCCGCCACAACCGCTGTCATAGGTTCGCGAATATAGAAACTTACTTACCTTCCGATCGCCCTGTTTGGCTGCATGGTTTACGATTCCCGTCAGGTAATTCTTCATTTGCTTTGTTAACGCAGCATCTGCCATCGGGCTGCTCATGCAAACAATCTGCGCTTTCGGATAATGACTCCGCAGCGTGTGAATGAAATCTATATAGGCGCTGCAGAATTTTACCGAGTCTTGTATACCATCATTTTCTCCCAGGCACACAGCCACTACATCCGGAATATAGCTATTGAAATTCCATTGAACGGCATTCGCACCAACGTTGGCTTTATCAAATACCTGTGGCATTAAGAACGGCTTATCACAGCAATTATGAATAAGGCCGATTCCAGATTCCGATGTTAAATGGTACTGCGCTTGCAAGGTTCTTGCAACAACAGCCCCGTAGCTATAGTATGCATTGTGTTGATCATACCATTCTGCTTTGTCACACGGTATTGCAGCGATGTCACTGCCCATTCCACAGGTAATTGAATTGCCTATGAATTCAATTTTACGTTTTGGTTTTGGCGGCACCGGCAATAATTTCTCACAACGAATACCGACAAACTCCAGATAACCGATCAGTGATTCTGTGTTCTTACAGATGGTAACTGTGTGTACACCCGATTTTATATTATCAAGCTTGATCGTATCGGTCTTGCCAGTCATCTGAACTCTGAAAGGCTTCTGGTCATCGAGTGCAATCTCGAGGTAGTTGTGCGATTTACCGTAAAGTACTTCGTCATTCAGAATAATGGCGCAGGATGAACCCTGAAACTTCATCTGTATATATACTCCTGAAGCCCAAAACCTGGGCAACTTTGGATTTGAAAAATCAATCCGCCCGGTATACTGTATATCGTGATGATCGGCCGGTATAAATGTAACCGGATTGGCCCACGTTAGCGACGTATAACATAAAATCAGTATTCCAAGAAAAATTCGCATATCAAGCCTTTTAGCAGTTATTCGTTGATTAATGGTTATCTATTAGCAAATAACAGATAAGAGACCACGAAGATATAGGCTAAGGTGTATAAATCCCAAAAACACCACGTAAAAAAAGATAACAGTGTACGAACTTAGATTCGTATTATGCTTTTAATTGATGCTAAAAAATTTACAGTGCGATTGCTAAACAAAATGTAAATGTACTTCCAACTCCTTGCTGGCTTTCGACACTGAACTCACCATCATTTTTTTCAATAAACTCGCGACAGAGCATAAGTCCAAGCCCTGACCCCTTCTCCCCTGACGTTCCATATTTTGTAAAGTATTCTTTCTCCAGGATCTTGTTAATATCTTCCTCGGAAAGACCTGTTCCATTGTCATGCACCGATATAAATATATAGTCAGGTTCTGGTTTCGTAACGACCGAAACAATTCCATTTTCAGGAGTAAACTTAATAGCATTGCTAACAAGGTTGCGAACAATGAGACTTACCATATCTTTATCTGCATACACTTTCGGAAGCCCTTCTGTTATTTCCGTTTTAAGAGTGATTGATTTTTTAATGGCTTGAGGATTGAGCAGGCTAACATTCTCATGAATGACATCTGCCAGATTAAATTCCGCCTTATTCACCTGGATGCCGCCCATTTGTCCTCTTGCCCATTGCAACAAATTATCGGTTAGCGTAGCTACATAACTGGCGCTTTCTTTCAAGTTGGGCATAAGCTTGTGTTGAAATTCTTCAACTGATATATACCCTTGTTCAATCAAATTAAATACTTCACCGAACTGACGTATTGGTCCGCGCAGATCATGAGATATGATAGAAAATAATTTATCCTTTGTATTATTCGATGCCTTCAGTATTTCGGCTTGCTGCTCAAGCGCTTCACTTTGCATCAGAATTTCCTTGGTCTTTTCATGTACTTCTTTCTCCAAAATTCGTTTTTGAATGTTTACTCTTTTTGTCCGCAAAACGGTAAGCCAATATACTAAAGCTATAAACAGTAGTACATATACTATGTAAGCCCAAACAGTTCGATATATAGGTGGATCAACTTGAAATGTATAGCTGGCCACGGTACTTTCATTGTTGTAAACATTTCTTGCACGCACCTCGAAGGTATAATCTCCTTCCGGCAAATTTGTAAAGTGCGCTTCTCTTGCGTTGGTCCATGCAGACCACTCTTTATCAAGGCCCGTCAGCTTATATTGAAATTCATTCTTTTCAACATCTTCATAGTACGCCACATTGAAACTAAACAACATGCTATTCCTTGAATAGGGAATATTCATGGTTTGATGAATGAGACGATCTACATAAATTACAGAATCGGCAGCCGTCACCATTTTTATAATGGGCTCAAGCGATTCCTCAAAGAATGTCTGTTGGTTCGGATTATAGGCAATCACTTTATTATTATTACCAAACCATGCTCCGTTTTGTGTGGCGATTAAAGGCGCATCCGAATCAACCCAGGTAATTTTATCAAAAGGAGTGCGTAGTACGTTGTAAGTATTATCCGCCTGTTCCAGCAATACTCCTGAAACTTGTTTCTTTTTTCCACGCGACTCTCTCCCACGGAAATATATTTGTCCTTCTGGCGATTCAGCCAGTGAATAGATAATACTTCCTTTTAAGGCCCTGACAAATCGATTGTCAGGCTCAAAAATATTGCTGGCTTCGTTATAAGTATATATACCATTTGCTGTCCCGGCAACAATCGTCTCATTATTTAATTTGAAAACCCGGTTATTCAGATTGGAAGGAAGTCCGGACGATGTTGTGTAAATTGTCTTTTCAATGATCGAGTCCATCTCCTCATTCAACCGCAATTTCCAGATACCTTTTCCATCATGCGAAATCCATAAATTACCTAAAGTATCCTGCTGTATAAATCGCGCTTCTCCATCAAAGCCCATGATCTTACGCTTACTCCAGGAGCCTTCACTTTTTGTCAGCAGCCATATACCCGTATCAAAAGTTCCCATCACTATACATTCCGGATGATGCCTGAGAACACATATGGATAGAACACTCTCATGTGAGATCAATTTTGTCACTCGCTGCTCCACGACTTCAAAAGCACCATCTGAATGTGCCAGGTAATTGCGATCTTTGTAACTATAAATGCCCCAAATGACACCTTCTGTACCCGGAATAATCTCGAATTGGTGATTGTGTTGCTGATGATATAGTCCTATATCTGTACCTACATATCGTTCTTCACCTTGTGCTCCCAATGAAAATACAACGCCTTTAAAACCGTTGGTCTTATCATAATATGCTATAGGAGAACTCGTAATAACCAACCCCAGAAATTCATCGGTTACAAACCATACATTATGTTGAGCATCTTCATGAAATATAGAAGACCATAAATTACTTTCGCTCAGCATTCCGCTCATGACCTTGCTAAGAATTTTTCCATTCAAATCAATAATGATTATCTCGTGATCCGTAAGAATTGCAAATCTGCCATCAGCCAATGGACATATCCGTCTTACAAAAAGGTTTTTTATCGTAGCATTAATTTCTTCGGAAAGAATCTGTGTTTTCTCTTTAGAAGTCGATTTAGGATCGACCACCAACACTCGATTCTGTAGATCTACTATCAGGAAGTATTTCCCTTTGTAACCAACAATCAGCCGGATATTGCGGACTTCAAGTTTCAAGTATGTGTTTCGAAAAGCACCGTCCCTATAATGATATAGTGTATTCGCATTTTCATCTATGCCATACAAAGAATCACCTAACGGAACAAACCATATATAGGGCATATCCAAAACATCGATCTTTTCATTACGGTATATATAGCAATGCGTCCCATCGCTAAAAAAAACCGATCCGCCGTATACTGCTACATTGTCCGTTGACTCGACGGCAGCGCGCGTCTTTTCGTCCAATAACCTCATGAGTGAAACGTACTCAAATTTACCATCCAACCTTTTTTGGAGGTATCCAAATCCATTCTCTGCACCTACATATACTCTTCCATTTTCATCTATAGCAAGCCCGCGGCAATACGCATTGCCCGGTAGCGGCAATAGGTCCCAATGGATACCATCAAATATTAAAACTCCATCGGTGTTCGCGAAGAAGAAAGTACCTTGTTGATCCTGTGCTATATTCCAATTTTGAACAGACGCCTGGTGTGTCTCGGTCGGATAGCGCTGTACGAAAAGCTGCTGTGCGAAGCCAGATTTACAGCTACCGATAATTATCAAAATAAATACTAAATAAAGGCGCATTTTGTATGTCAACGCTTGACAAGATTTAAGGTACTCTATAGCTGATCAAACATAAATCGCTAAAACCCCGTGAATAAATTGATGCCTTTAATCACCAAATAAGATTTAAGAAAGCTATTGGAAGATCATTCAACCAGTTAAATATACCCATTACCATCGATATTAATTGTACAATGTTTGTCGTCACGCATATCGAGTATAAAATCGAATAAATATCTTGTGCTTCCCTTCGTGAATACACAACCAAGTTTCTTGCATCTGTATATCTTCAAATATATAAACGACCAATTCACTTGGTTCCACGTACGCTAATAGTATCGATAAATCATTCTCTATGGTTGACATTTCGTATGCAGTATGAAGCGCGGTTTGTGGTATAGATCATCGTTCAGATCGCGACAAAAAAAAAGAGGCGAGATAATTCCTATCCGGAACACATACCCCGGTATAATATCAATGAACAACGAAACTCGAATTAACTATCAGTAAAAAGAAAGTCACTATACTACCTTATTTACGATTTATGACGACGTATATATAGCAATCCTGCGCGGCATATACCCTATAGGATTTATATATAAACACAACTAAAGTATGTATCAAAATTACTCTAACAAAAAAAGCCTGAAATCTTATGACTTCAGGCTTTTAAAATCTCACATATAAGCTTACTTCAATTCAATGTTTTCGCCTTTCACATCGATGGTTAAAGGAGCGCCTGATTCGAGCTTCGTCTCCACTCCATCTTTGCTTACTTTTATTTTCAATACTCGTCCACGGAATTCGATCCGGAACGAATAGGATTTCCATTGATCCGGAATGAAGGGATTAAAATATAGCTTACCTTCGCGGATGCGCATGCCACCAAATCCTTTTACAACGCTCATCCATGTACCTGCCATGGAGGTAATGTGGCAACCTTCTTCTGTATCGTTGTTATAATCGTCAAGGTCAAGGCGTGCCGTGCGCAGGTATAGATCATACGCACTTGATTTATAGCCTAACTTCGATGCGAGTATAACGTGTACACAAGGTGAAAGTGATGATTCATGAACCGTAAGGGGTTCGTAGAAATCATAGTTCTTACGAATGGTCTCTATATCAAAATCGTCTTCAAAGAGAAATATACCTTGTAGTACATCAGCTTGCTTGATAAAGCATGAGCGAAGAATTCTATCCCACGACCATTTCTGATTGATAGGGCGATCTTCCTTCTTCAACTCGCTTACGCGCAGAATTTCCTTGTCCATGAAACCATCCTGCTGAAGAATGATGCCGCGTTTCTCATCCAGCGGATAATACATTTTTTCAACAATCTCTTTCCACTTGCTGGTCTCCTCCTGCTCTTTGAAATTCGTTTTTGAAACAATCTCACCAAATCGTTTCGCGTCAGCGTCCTTTACATAGTCGATCGCCTGCTGGGCGAACCGTAACGTCCATGCCCCCAGGTAATTTGTATACCAGTTGTTGTTTACGTTGTTCTCGTATTCATTTGGACCGGTAACACCCAGAATTACATACTTGTTTTTCTCGGTAGAAAAATTCACACGTTGTGCCCAAAAGCGTGCTATACCAATCAAGACTTCAAGACCGAATTCGGTAAAGTAATTTTTATCCCCGGTATATTCCACATAATCACGCATCGCGTACGCCATAGCGCTGGTGCGATGAATCTCTTCGAATGTAATCTCCCACTCATTATGACACTCTTCACCATTCATCGTAACGAATGGATAAAAGGCAGCGCCATCTTTAAAGCCCAGCTTCTTGGCGTTCTCTATAGCCTTCTCCAAATGCTTATAGCGGTATATAAGCAGATTGCGCGCTACTTTTGGCTCGGATGTACTGAGGTAGAACGGCAGGCAGTATGCTTCTGTATCCCAATATGTGCTTCCTCCATATTTTTCGCCTGTAAAACCTTTCGGGCCGATGTTCAATCTTTCATCCTCACCGGTATAGGTTTGAGTCAGCTGAAATATATTAAAACGAATACCTTGTTGTGCTGCTATATCTCCTTCAATGGTAATATCGCACTCTTCCCATTTGTGTTCCCATACCTTGGCGTGCTCCTCGAAAAGCTTATCGAACTTCTTACTGAAGGCTTCATCAAGCACTTTGTTGCAAGCTGCTACCAGTTGATCTTTCGGATGATTCTCAGAAGACAGTATCGCTGCGTATTTATATACTACAAGCTCTTTTCCTTCTACTAAATCGACCTGGATTATATTGCCGGCAAACTTCTCGCGCTGCTCAATATTGATGCGGCCGTAGTTTACCTTCTTGCCTTCCGACTCCACAACGTACCGCATACCGGTAGTTACATGAAAGAAAGTTTTTTTCGTTTGTGCCGTTACAATCGCTTTGCCTTCTGAAGCTTCTTTATATACTTCTTCCCAGAACTTTTCATCGTAATTGGAATCCTTGTTTACTACATCTGCATCGACATAGATCGAGAGTAACGCTTTACCTGAAAAGTTGATAGGTGTGATCGCATACCGTATCGCACCGATTTCACCATGGGCCATGCTGCAGAATCTTTTCGATTCCACCCGTACTTTTTTTCCATCTCCCAACGTGGCTACAAAACTGCGCGAGAGCAGTCCGGTTTTCATGTCGAGTATACGTGTAAAGTCTTCAACTTTACATTTTGCAAGATCCAGCTTCTGGTTTTCAATGCTGATATGAATACCGATCCAGTTGGGAGCGTTCAGTACTTTGGCAAAATACTCGGGGTATCCGTTTTTCCACCATCCTACCCGTGTCTTATCAGGGTAATATACTCCGGCCACATAACTTCCCCGAAGTGTTTCACCGGAATATTCTTCCTCGAAATTCGCACGTTGTCCCATGCGGCCATTCCCGATGCTGAATACGCTTTCCGAAATCTTATTATAGTGCGGATCCAATCCTTCTTCAATGATCTGCCACTCGTGGTGCTTTAAATACTCTTTCATTACACGTATTTATTAGACGTTTATTTTTCAGACATCAGCTACGAGCTCTTTGCTATAGCTCTTGTTATTTATACTTCCGGTATATATTAACGTTCTGTATTAAGCTTTAATGCCACAGCATTAAATTCATCCAGCATCTCCATTGTAAAATCCCCGGTATGGCGGATCACCTTATGAGCTTTAAATAATTGTTCCTGTGAGCCAATGCCAACACACAACATACCGGCAGCAAGTGCCCCTTCCACACCCGCTTCTGCATCTTCGAATACAAGGCAGTCTTTCGGATCTATACCAAGCTTTTCTGCCGCAAGCAGAAAAATTTCCGGATCAGGTTTCGAGTGCGTGATCATGGTGCCATCCGTTACCACTTCAAAAAGATTTTGAATATGCAGGAGCTGTAGAACGGTTCGCGCATTCTTACTGCTGGAAGCAAGCGCTATATGTATACCACGTTCCTTCAGTTTTTCGATCAACACGCGTACACCGCTGTATATCTCTTCGGGCATCATGCGTTCCACGTAATCAACGAACCACGTATTTTTTTTATTCGCGAGTTTTTCTTTTTCATACTGACTGAGTGTAACGCCACCCAGCTCCATGAGAATTTCCATCGAGCGAATGCGGCTTACTCCTTTCAATCGCTCATTGTCCGCTTCAGTGAATTTAATACCAAGTTCATCCGCCAATCGCTTCCAGGCCAGGAAGTGATAGCGGGCTGTGTCTACAATTACTCCATCAAGATCGAATATTACTGCTTTTATCAAAGGTAAGGGTTTAGGGGTTACGATTAGATCAGGTTTATACTATACTAACTTTCATGTATACTAAATTCATTTTATACTTTGCAGGATCAATATATAGGTTTATTTACCGTTATAGGTATCCTTGATGATCTTATTGGTTTCTTCCAGTGTCTTAAAGACTGCGAATGTTTTTCCTTGCGTGCGCAGGGCGCCCAGTGTATTTCCATAGCGCGCAGCCTGTATATAGTCATTCGGTTTTTGCAACAGTCCGAATCCAACACCACCGGCAAATGAATCGCCACAGCCCGTGGTATCAATTACGTTTTCTACTTTCACCGCGGGCACCATTTCCTCTTTCAGCTTTCCACGTTCTTTATAGTATACCAGGGAACCACGCGAATCAACCGTGATGTATAGACACTTCACGCCTTTACTCAGGCAATGTATAGCAAATGCGCGCAGTACATCTCTGTCCACATCGGGAGCTTCTGAAAAATCCTGGCTTTCATATTCCTTCTTGAACCACGAGGCATGTGCTTCTTCCAGGTTCATTTTCAATACATCAATATAGGGAAGCCACTGATCGCGATCGATCCAGAATTTGCGCATACGCTCTCCGTTGATCAGACATGCCGTGGTCGGCCCGTGTGCATCGAAGATGATCGTGCCTTTGCTCTTCTTCTTCAAAAACTTCAGCGTTTCAAGGGAGATCTCGTAATCGCTGATGGGTATAAAGACGAAGACTTCACAGTCAATCAACTTCTTCACATCATCGGGCATGATCGGATCCATGAATCCGGTTTGCCGCTCGAGACGATTGTTCATATCGATGAACCGAAGGCTGATGATGTCGCCCTGATCATTTTTGGTTGTCAGGTGATCAAGGTTGATGCCGCTATATCCGTTGAATACTTCCACTACGTTGTCAAGATCAACCTGTCGCAAATGACTTACAGGAACAATCTCGATCTGATCGCCAGCCATGATCGATAGTGCAATAACCGGGTGTGTAACACATCCCCATTTCTGTATCAGGTCACCCTGATGTGTAACAATGTGATCGCGGGGGATGGGACCAAGTATTGCTATTCGTTTCATAAACCTTGTTCGTTAAAGATGTTAAACGTTGATACCCTAAAACATATACCGTATGCTGAAGCCAGCGATTGTCACTATAAGATTGTACCATAGTATCACATGGGGTCGGCCAACAGGAAGGCAGCACCAAATACACCGGCACTGTCGCCCAGTGATGGACGTACAATGCGTGTATCCAGGCGGTTGTTAAATACATACTTCTTTACGGAGTCAACACCCCGGTCGTATAGCAGGTCTATATTTCCCACACCACCACCGATCACAATCACGTCCGGATCAAGTATATTGATGAGTACACTCACCGCTTTACCAAAGAATTCAATGAGGCGCAGCATGGTCTTTTGTGCTGTGGGGTCTACCTTGGATTCCGCCAGCGCCACTATATCTTTCAGCGGTTTATTGTTGCCGGTTTCCTTGAAATAATATCGCTGCAATGCCGGACCGGAGATCACCATCTCTACACATCCTGATTTTCCGCAATAGCAAGGACCACCTGATTCATCGAGAAAATTATGGCCCCACTCTCCTGCTATACCTTGTAAGCCGACTATAGCTTTTCCATCAATCACAATTCCCCCACCAACACCGGTGCCCATGATCACACCGAATACAACACGTGCATCGGGAAAGCGATCTTTCACAACGCCATAGCGTGTCTCTGCCAAAGCAAAACAATCCGCATCATTGGCCATCTCTACTTTGACACCAAGTATCTTTTCAAGATCAGCCTTCATCGGCTTACCGTTCATGGCTACGGTATTACAATTTTTCATGACACCTAACTTCGGATCCAGTGTACCGGGCGTTGCAAACCCTATACCGGGAGCCTTCGTGCCCGCCACTTTTTCCATCATACCCACCAACAATTTTACCTGCGATAAAATATGGTCATATCCTTTATCGGCTTCCGTTGGAACACGGTCGCGAAATAATACTTCGGGGTCTTTAGTCGATCTTAAAATAACACCTTCAATTTTTGTCCCACCCAGGTCAATTCCCCACAGGCTGTCTTTACCAATGTCACTGTTCTGTTTGTCCATAAAATCTATACTTCAATTTACTCGTATTTATTGTTCCTGTCAAAGTTTAGTGTCGCTCTTATAGGTGGTGGTCTGTGGTCTGAACGTTCTCCACGAATGCCAGAATTCCTGGTAAGACTGCACCATCGGCAATTGCTTTCCGGCTAATGTTCCATCGATGCATTGTCCCTTTAAATTCCAGGTCGATCGTGTTTGAATATCCTGTAGTGTTGACGATGATGGATTGAATTCAAAAGCCAGTGTATCGCGTTTGAAGACATGGAAGGAAGCGCCATCATTTTCCATCGTGATGAGCAAAGGTATACCCGATACTTTATCGTGCAGTACTTTCTTTGCGAGCAATTCATTCCAGTCGTAAGCCTGCGCATCCATACCCAACTGTATACCTATGATCCACGATTTATCTTTCCACGAAAGTGAATCAGCACGCGTCAGGTCTCCTTTGCTTTTTCCTTCATCATAATTTTTTAACCCTGCATACGCTTCGTTGAAAGTAGTATCCGGTTGCATGATCTCGGTTTCAGGATGTTGACTGATCCAGGCATGGAGACGCATTTGCTCAGCAGGAATTTCTGTGAGTACTTTTCCTTTTAGCGGACCCGCGATTGCCTCACCACTAACTTGTCTCCACCAGCTTCGTGTCGTGGCATCTTCGAACATGGCGTTGAAGTGATCCATCCCTACAAGCCTGAAGTGTTCATCTTTACCGGCTATCAATGGACTAAACACCCGTCCGGTGCGACACACGGTACAGTACGTTATCATCACGGGTGTATTGCCAACGGTGTCGCGCACCTGGTGATGATAGCCTATAATTTCAATCGGATATGCTTTTGATACTCCGTCAATGGAGACACCAAGCACCAGATCTTTACTTTGTATTTTGTTAGCCGGTCCCTTTGCAAAAAGTGTAAGGGTGGGTTGATAAAACATTTTATCAGCAAGAAAACGAAAGTTAAAAAAGTAGAATATAACCAGATAGAGTACGAGTAAAAGTGATACTATACTTTTCGCTTTCGTGGAACCAGATTGAAAGAATACAATGAATGGATAGGCGATCAGCAGAAAGCCAAGGATCCTGAAATAGTTAATGTTGTTATGAAGGAAGTATGCAAGGTCGATGGTTTCTTTTTGCTGACTTCCCGGAAACGGCATGATGAAGTATACGCGCAAAACTTCTGCACCAATCAACGTAATGATACCTATGGAAAAAAGAAAAGTACGCATCTTCCGGCTCTGGTTATGTGCACAGTGTGGCTGTGCGCATAGCCGGGTGAAGATAGGATAACAACCGAAAGAAAGACAACGGAAACGCTAAAAAACTTTCTTTACGTTAACGTTCCGAACATGAACATTTTGAGACACAAGCTGTTCCCTAAATCTGATACCAAAGACATGTGAATGATATACCTGAGAGATCGTGAATTTCAAAAACTCGTTCACATTTTGATGATGTCATCAATGGCCGAACAGCGCTTTAAACAACCACGCTCCCATCACCCCTCCGATGATCGGACCGACCACGGGGATCCAGCTATAGGCCCAGTCGGAAGGACCTTTGCCGGGGATTGGTAACAATGCATGTACTAAACGCGGGGCAAGATCGCGAGCAGGGTTGATCGCAAAACCTGTTGTTCCTCCCAGGCTTAAACCAATCGAGATGATGAGTCCCCCAACAATCAAGGGATTTAGTCCGGCGGCAAATTCGTTAGCTCCTATAAATAAAATTGCAAGCACCAACACCAGTGTAGCGATAACTTCGCTGAGCAGGTTTGCCGGTGTGGAGCGGATCGCAGGCGCTGTACAAAACACGGCCAGCTTTTTTGCGGCACTGTCGGTTTTGCTCCAATGTGGAAGATAATGCAACCATACCAGTATAGCACCGGTAAATGCACCGGCAAGTTGCGCGATTATATACCCTGCGACCTGGTCAGCCGGGAAGTCGCCTGAAATGCAGAGTGCTAATGTTATAGCGGGATTAAGATGTGCTCCACTAATACTGCCTACAGCATATATAGCAATGGTAACGGCAAGTCCCCACGCCACAACAATTGTAAGCCAACCATCATTCTCTGATTTCGAATTTTTTAACAACGCTCCGGCCACAGAACCTTCGCCTAATAAAACAAGCAACATCGTCCCAAAAAACTCGGCAAGGTATGGAGTCATAAATAATCTGGTTAGTTGAAAATATAGCGAATAAGTTAAAGTATACTCTCGGAATTATAGCATTCACGAATCGTCTGCGAACGATCGCTATATATAAAGCACTATATATTTATTTGCCTTTCGCCAGGGTCTTATCTTCCTTTCGGGTCTTCACCTTCTCGTTAATGAAAGTACCAACGGCACGTCCTTCGATCATACCATTATCGATGGCTGGCCTGTAGTGAATTCCTCCATACAAGCGACTGATTGCAGCTTCTTCCGAAGCATGTATAAATGATTTAAATGTTCTGGCGGTGAGTCCGAATTCAATTTCAGTAGAATCCGTAAAAGAGAAATTATCACCAAAGAGTTTTGTAAGGGTAACTGCCGATGCTCCTGATACTACACTATGTCCACTGGTATATTCCGGGAACGGAGGGGTCTGCAACAGTGGAGTCCAATTCTCATCTATAAATTGATTTATATACGTCTCGGGGCGAATCAGTCTGCTGCGATATTTTTCATCCCAGCAGGAAATAAATCCATCTACCAATCCCAAAGCAACACGCGCATACGCTTCTGCACTTTTTACTATATCTGCATTTGTTTTTTTACAGGCTACATTGGTGATGTTCATCCAGTGACCTCCGGGAGAAATCTTTTTGGTAGCAAACATAACGTGTCCTTTTACATTCATTACAAATGGATTGCAATCCCAGAATGACGCGATCTGCCGGTTGGCTTCGGTCATCTTTACACCTGCTTCATATACTTCCATTGCCTCCTTGTAAAATGCACTCTCTTTATCGGTTGAGAATTTTGTCGGTGGAGCCGGTTTGAATTGTCCTGCGGAATCCAATACAAAAGTTCTGATCTTATTCCAGTGTGGCTCTACGGCATCCATATACGCGGGTGGTGTAGGCTTCCATGTAGCGGGATCATCGAGTATAGAATATTTTGGAAAGGACCGTGATTGTTTATAGTTATCTTTTTGTGACCAGGCCAGTACATGATCTGCTACTTGTGTTCCATAGGCAATGGATCGTTCATATACATCGTCCGGTATACCTGCGTCCCGGAACTCCTGCATGATACCATTGTAAAACACATCCATCTTATCTTCCGAAAAAACCAAGGTGCGTCCTACTTTCAATGCAGCCTGAACAGAGGCCAACGGAAAACAATATTCTTTGCCTGCTTCAGGTTTCGGCACCGGTGTAAGCCCGTGAAGTTGTCCTGCGAAACTCACGTATGATGAATCCTGATGCAAGGCTGCTTCATACGCAGCTACGCTCACGTACGTATAGATGCGACTGGCAACAGGCGGAGAAAATATATCATGAACAATAACATCCGTTACTTGCTTTACCGAGCGGTGAAGATATTCTGAACTTTGAACTTTTGTACGCCACGCATCCGAAGAACACGACACCAGCAACGTGCACAGAATCGCCATCTTCACATAAGAAAACTTCATATCAAATAGAGTAATAGTAGTTCTCAAATTTAAAAGGAAATCAATAATAACAAACGTTTTAGTTTCCTTGCTTTATTGTATAATCCTTCTTTTCAACGCCTATACCTTTAAGCTGAATGGATTTCCATTTTTTAGGAAGAGGCTTGCTGTTTTGCACAATGCCTGCATCGGTAATGGAAAGACCTCCGAAACCAAAAATGACAGACTGCAACATACCGCCTGCACCCGTGGCGAAGTATGGATTGGTGCCTCCTGCTGTTTCTGCCAGCACACCGAAGGGTGGCACTTCGTTTGGTCTATAGGTCTTGATAAAAAGCTCGTATGCTTTCTCTGCATTGCCCAACCGCGAGTAAAGTGTAGCCAATACGGAGTTACCCATGGCAGGCCCTTCCGGGGACATGCGTGCTTCATAGTACTTCAAGTCTTTTTCAAGCTGCGCCTGTTCCGAAACAATTTGCAACGGATAGGCTAACAGATTTACATCTGCCTGCTTGATGTCCACACCGTTGTAGGTTGCGTTCTCCTTGGTGGTGCCGTCTGGGAATTTGAGGATGGGAATGTTCTGTGCTACATGTTCCCAATCAGCATCCGGTTCCAGTCCAAGTTCTTTTGCGGCCTGCGTTGCATAGCGCAATACCGTAATAGCCATACCGTTGGTGAACGCATTGTTATCTATATTCTCCTGCCACTCGTTGGCACCAATTACATTATTGATTTCATACTGGCCGGGTCCCTTACGTTCTACGCGGCTCGCCCAGAAGTCCGCTACTTCTTTCAATACGGGGTAGCCCCGGTCGCGCAACCAGAGCTTATCTTTTGTCACCTGGTAATATTTCCAGAAGGCCCATCCTATACATCCGGTGATGTGATGTTGAAAAGGGCCGGTAAGCGCCCACACCGGTGTATCTTCGGTGCCTTCATCGGATGACTCCCATGGAAACATTGCGCCTTTATACCCATGCGAAAATGCATTCTGCTTTGCTGCCTCCAATCGTTGATAGCGATACTCCAATAATGACTTTGCTATAGCAGGCTGAAGTGCCAGCAGCGGTGGATACATCCATAGTTCAGTGTCCCAGAATACGTGACCGTTATACCCAAGTCCTGACAATCCCATTGGCGATAAACTATAGGCTGTGCCGGCCCGTGCGAAAGAGTATAAATGATATAGGGCGAAGCGTACATCTTTCTGCGCCTGCAAATCGCCATCAATGACGATATCGCTTTTCCAGAGCTGCTCCCATGCCGCTATATGACGTTGCCATAAACGTTGTGTGCCCTCGAGTTTAGCAAATATAGTAAGGCGCTCGGCTTCATTGAGAGGATCTTTATAGTGCTCGGTAGAGGTAGCTGAAGCCACAACACTAAAGCTATAGGTCTCGCCTGCTTTCAGCGCTTTGTTGAATTTCAACAGGTGCATGGTATAGTCCCAATCCTCATGGATCAGATCAGGCTCTTGTCCGTGAGGTTCGCTAAAAATGAAGCTGTTGCTAACAGCAACAGTATGTTTACCGGAAGGGCTCTTCCCTACCGATGTGAGTAATGGAATCACTACATGGGGACGATCAATTTCACTGTACAGATTGCGTACGTCTGTTAAATGATTAGGTGCTTCTATAACACTCATCGGTGTAATGCGAACAGCACGTTTTGCCTTGATCTCCACCATGCCCATGGCCGTATACGGTAAATGTTGCAATGCCATGATGGTGTGCTTGACGCTTATCTTTTCACCGACATCGAATGTAGTTGTCAGGGTTGCCTTCTTCATATCCAGCACCTGCTTATAGTTACGGATATCTTTTAAACCTGTACGCTGCCCATCCACTTCGAGGTTCATGTTCAGGTGATTGAATGTCTTGAGTATATTTGACACGCGGCCGCGCTGATAGTAATCATATACTCCGTTCAATACAACATCTTTTACTTTCATCGGCTCAGCGGAAGAAACAATCCCTACCATTCCATTGGCTACGGTAACACCAAAGTAATTATTGGGATCAATCGCTTTTGCTTCAATGGTCCACGCAGCATCCTGCCCCAACACGATAGCCGGAAATAGAATAAGAGAAAGATATAGTACTGCTTTCATACATTCTTTTTTAGGTACTTTCAAAGAAACAACTATAGATATACTCTTTACGCTTTGATCTGCCAGGATGCTATTTTACGCTGCGTTTTTTCGGTTTCAAGCTTTCTGAATTTGGCGTTGAGCCTTCAACTTTTGTTTTTTGAGCCGCAGTCAGCCCAAGCGGTACTATCGTATCATTATTGCGAATTGCCAGGTAGAACTCCTTGCCATTTACGGTGATCGTTCGAAGTGCGCGCGTTTCGCCTTTCACAGAGAAACCAGATTGTATCGTTGGTACTGCGTGGAAATTCCCTTTACCATCGCCTGCCAATAAAAGACCGCAGCTCGCATCGTTACGCCCCATCTGGATATTGATGGGATAGAAATTTCCGGCTATGACTATATCCAGGTTCTTATCGTTATTAAAGTCGTTGACCAGTATAGCATTTACCGTGGAGAACTGTGCAGCTTTCGGCAATGGTCTTATTTTAAATTTACCCTGCCCCAGGTTTTCAATGTAAGACGACTCAAATGTATACGTGGTATATTTCTGCGAGGCATTCAACACTTCATCGCTGAACATGTCGTGTACCGTAGCTTCCGCAAATTTATGATAGGATAAATATCGCTTCTTCAGGAAGGGCATCTGCTTGGTCATCTCATCGCGGGTGTGAAACGGGTACTCCTTTCCATGAATAAAATGTGTCAGCACTTGATCTGTGCTATCATTCTTATCAAAGTCGGCAACAAACATTTTTACCGGCTCTTGCTCGGATGCATGCAGACGCGAGTTCAATCCGAGGTTACCCGCGATCAAATCGGTATCTCCATCATTATCAAAATCAGCAGCCTGCACTGTATTCCACCAGCCATTCGATTTCTCCAGCCCTGAGCCTTCCAACGGCAGCGCTGCAAGCTTGCCGTTTTTATTAAGAAGAATGGTAATGGGCGACCATTCTGCTGCTATAATCAGATCGGAGACTTTATCACCATCTATATCTGCCCACGTTGCTTGTTTTACAAATCCAAACTTACGAAGTATAGGAGCCACCTGGTCGGTGGCGTCTGTAAAGTTACCGTTGCCATCGTTGATCAATATATAGCTATCAGGCTTTATACCATAACGCCAGGGTTGCGCACGTGCTCCAAGGAAAAGATCCTGATCGCCATCGTTATCTATATCGTGTATACTGACGCATGATCCGGTTACAAAAATATCAGTTAATGCAGACGAACGTGAGAATATGCCTTTACCATTATTGAGGTATATCCGTGGTTGACGGTATACGGATTTACCTGTAAACTCGTTGCCGCCACTGGTAACGATCAGATCGAGGTCTCCATCCTTTTCGACATCGAACAATGCGGCATCAACATCTTCGTAGGTACTGTCGGCAACCAACACTGGTTCCTGAAGTTCTTTAAATATATCACCGGGAGTCTGGAGGTATACGTGTCCCCTGCCCCACTTGGCACCGCCTACATATATATCTTCCAATCCATCGCCATTCAAGTCACCGGTAGCCGAAGCAGGGCCTTCCGCAGAGAGCATGTGCGGAAGCAATGCTTCGCGATTGAATTCAACGAACTGATTTTCTTTATGCTTATAGGGAAGACTGACTTCGGAAGACGCATTGGAAAACAATGGCGTTACGTGATGAAAGACTGAATAATCAAAAATCCCTTTTGCCTGTTGTTGATTTAACACCAGGCTTTGATTTGTTTTTACAGCGGCAATTTTCTCAAATGTACCATCATTCCAAACCACTAGTAATGAATCTATACTATCCACATTGCCCATTCCAAAAGTGAGTCTGCTATCAACTGAACTTTCAAAGCCACGGGTAGGCATACATTCCTGCACCTGTACGCTGCCCTGCTGGTATAAAAATACTTTCGCACCTATACCATTGCTGTTTCCAGGATTTCCTTTTAACACTACCTGAAGATAATGTGGCTGTGCTATATTTTCATTTGGCGTTTTACGGATCGTGTTGTTTTCATACAGAAAGGCTTCATCCTCTACGTTGTTGATTACCAAATCCAGATCTCCATCGTTATCAAAATCTGCATAGGCAGTCCCATTCGAGTATGAAGGCGTTTCCAGTCCCCATGAGGTTGACTGGTTGGTGAATGTAGAATCACCGTTGTTCTGATAGAGGCAATTGGGTATTTTAATCTTCGGGAGTTTGTCTATATACATCAATTCCCTTTCCGACATATCATACTTCATTCGCATCTGCACGGAGTCGGCAGAGATGAAGTTTATATAGTCCAGGTCATTGGAACGCCTTAATATACCATTGGAGACAAAAATATCTTTCTTTCCATCGAGGTCGAAATCAGCAAACAGTGAAGACCAACTCCAATCGGTAGCCGCTACACCGGCTAACAACGCAATTTCACTAAACGAACCATCCTGGTTATTCAATTGTAATGTATTGCGGGCAAACTGGTGGCTATATCCATAGTTGATCTTGAAATTATATACATCATAGGCATCCTCGGCAGCTGAAGCTTTCAGTACTAACGGATCGTCCGGAAGCATATCCATGGCAATCAAATCCGGAAAAGCATCGTTGTTAAAATCGGCAAAGTCAACGCCCATGGTATAGCGACTGGTATGCATCATCGATTTCTCAAGTGTTTCCACAAATGTACCGTTACCTTGATTTATATACAGGTAATCGTTTTCATGAAAATCATTACCAACATATATATCCGGCCAACCATCGAGATTCACATCACTGACCACAACACCAAGGCCGTATCCCAGCACGCTGCTATATATACCTGATCCTTGTGTTACATCCACAAAACGCCCGTTGTCATTACGCATGAGTTTGTCCCCGGCAAGCGGATGACTTTGCGTGCGCAACGAAGATTTACCGAACGTGCCGTTTTCATGCAATGAGTGATTCAGCATAAACATATCCAGGTCGCCATCACGATCGTAGTCGAAGAAAGAAGCTTGTGTCGAGAAGCCCATCAGGTCAAGGCCATATTCCATAGCACGATCGCTGAATTTAGGAACACCGTTGGGGTCATTCCCTTCGTTGATGAATAATTGATTCTTGCCTTTATAAATCAGGTAGTCTCCCAGGTTGCTTACATATATATCCAGTCTACCATCACTGTTTATGTCCACCATGGTAACACCGGTAGTCCATCCTTTAAAGCCTTCCACTCCGGCTGCCTCGGTTACATCCTTGAATTTAAACTCTCCTTGGTTGAGGTAAAGTTTATTATCTTCCTGGTTGGAGGTGAAGTATATATCCACCAGGCTATCGCCATTAACATCACCAACGGCAACACCTGCACCATTGTAAAAATACATATAGTTAAAGATGTTAAATTCAACGGTTTCCTTTAATGTATTCCGGAATGTTATACCCGATTCACTGGAAGGAATTAACCGAAACTTCTTATCCTCTTTGGAAGAACATCCCGCCAGTAAGGCAATACAAAAACCTATGACTCCTATATTTGATAAAAATCGATTCATCTTTAAAACTTATCGTACGTTGAAAAATTTGATAGTGTCGTTGTTCCTGATAAAGGCCACGACCTTTTTCCCTTTGCTATTCAGAGCTTGAATATGCCGAACCTCTCCCTCTATTTTAACTCCGGATTGCAATGAATTCAAAGGAGTAAAATTTGCTTTACCATCACTGGTCAATACAAGTCCATGCAATGCATCATACCGACCGAGCTCAGGTTTGATAGCAAAGAAATTTCCGCCAAGTATAATATCCAGCTTCTGATCATTGTTTACATCCATGGTTTCTATACTATATACGGGCGACACCTGTGCCTGCACGGGTAATGGTTTAAGCTGAAAACCATTGGAACCGTTGTTTAGTATCACCGCGGTTTGAGCCTGATAGAATTTCAACATGGTGGCACGTTCCAGCAATTTAGGCTCAAACAAATCGTTGACTGTTTTATCTGCGTAGTCTTTATAGTATACGAATTTCTTTTTCAGGGAGCTCATCTGCTTGATGATATCCTGACGCAATGCCACAGGATACTCCTTACCATTTTTCATGATCACAAATACCGGTTCAACTGAACCATTCTGATCAAAATCATTTACATATAGTGTTACCGGTTTTTCAGCAGTCGGTTTGAACCTCGAGTTGAGGCCCTGGTTTCCAATGATAAAATCTTCATCACCATCCTGATCAAGGTCAGCGGCATGTATACGATTCCACCATCCCTCCGATTGCTCAAGTCCTTTTACAACGGACATTTTTTTTAACTGCTTTCCATCATTTTGAAATATAGTTACCGGCATCCACTCGCCTACCACCAGCAAATCAGGGAACGTGTCATTATTATAGTTGAACCAATATGCATCTGTTACCATGCCCAGTCTCTTAAACTCGGGAGCGAGTGTGGCAGGCGCTTCAGTAAAATTGCCTTTGCCATCATTTACAAGCAGGAACTGATCGCAAGGCAATCCATAGTATGAGGACATTACACGCGTACCTACAAACAAATCAAGATCACCATCATTGTCGATATCGGCAGGACGAACACAACTTCCGCTCTGATATAGTGTAGGAATACGGTTCACTGTTTTCTCAAATACAGGTATACCATTCTTCAGACCTTTGTTTTCATAGAGTCTGTCGATGTTAGGCTGAGACTGTGTTGAATATTCAGATCCTCCGGTAACGATGTATAGATCGAGATCCTTGTCGTTATCGGCATCAAAGAAAACGGCATCAACATCTTCACTCAGTGAATCGGCATCAAACAATTCATTGGCGAAGGAACTAAATTTATTCCCCTGCTTTTGAATATATAGTTTGCCAGGATTTCCAACCGAGCCACCCAGATAAAAATCATCCAGTCCGTCACCATTAAGATCTGCCTTTGCAAAGGCCGGTCCTTGTGTGGAGAGCATGCTATATTGAAGACGGTTGTGATCAAATTCATTATAGTCATTCTCCTCATGCCTGATTTCAGTATAGGCTACTTCCTTCAAAAGAGGTGCACTTGTCTTTTTGCGATACTCAATGGTTACGGCCTGCGCATAGTCTATAGCTATAGCTTGATCAGCCTTTACTGCTTTTCTGATCTCCACTTTCGCATCGGGCCATGTAATTACCAGGCTATCAACCTGTGTATGATCGCCCAATCCTAAAATCATTTTATAATCCATACTGGATTGGAAACCGCGGATGGGCATGTTATCACTCATCACGATCTGGTCCTTGACGTATGCCTTTACATTTGCACCCAGTCCAAAAACATTTCCACCGGTGCCTTTAAAAGTAAAGGCGATGAAATGCGTTTTGTTCTGTTCGCGTGATTGATTACGGTATATAAATGCTTCCTGATTAACATTATTAACAACAAGATCCAGGTCGCCATCATTATCAAGATCACCATAGGCTGCACCATTGGAAAAGCTCGGTTCATCAAGACCCCAGTCACTGGCCACGTTTTTATACTGCAGATCGGAAGACCGCGTAAACATATAGTTACTCAGTTTTACCGAAGGCATTTTCTCTACAAAGTCTTTAAAGTCAATTTTCTTACCCTCCATAGCAGCACGCATCTGTTCACTGCTTCCCAGGAACTCTACAAAATCCTGGTTGGTAACATCTTTATATATACCATTGCAGACATAGATCTCTTTATACGAATCGTTGTTAAAGTCAGCGATCAATGCACCCCAGCTCCAGTCGGTAGCGGCCACACCGGCCAGTTCACTTACCTCGCTGAAGGTTCCGTCCTGGTTATTTAACTGCAACATGTTGCGCATAAACTGATGATAGTATCCATTCTTCAGGCGAAGCTGGTATACATCATAAGTCTCGAATGCAGATATAGTCTTTAGTCGGTAGTCGTCTTCCGGGTACATATCCGTTGAGAAGATCTCCGGATAGCCATCGTTATTCAGATCAGCCAAATCTGCTCCCATGGAAAACATACTGATATGGCCCATGTAACTTTCCAGTGATTCCTTAAATGTACCGTCATGGTTATTTATATACAGGTAATCACGTTCATAAAAATCATTTGATATATATAGGTCGGGCCAGTTATCCTGGTTTACATCCCCTACCGTTACGCCCAATCCAAAACCAATGACACTTCCGTAGATACCTGCGAACTCGCTTACATCTGTAAAATGTCCTTTGTCGTTCCGATATAACCTGTGGCCACCCAACGGATCGCGTTCGTGACGAAGATTGCGATATCCCAACGTTGATACGGGTCTATAGGAGTTATTCAGAACATAGCAGTCGAGGTCACCATCTTTATCATAATCAAAAAAAGCTGCGTGCGTAGAAAATCCTTTATCTGCCAAACCGTACTCTTCTGCTTTGTCGGTAAAGGTTAAGTTACCGTTATTGATGTATAGCTCGTTTTCACGTTTGCCTCCACTTACATCACCGGCATTGCACACATATATATCGAGCAGCCCATCAGCATTTACATCGGCGATGCTCACTCCGGTAGACCACACCTTGACTCCCTTTACGCCAGCTTTGGCAGTGATGTCTTCAAACTTCCAATTGCCTTTGTTGAGGAACAATTTATTGTCGCCCATGTTAGAGGTCATGTATACATCTGCGAGCCCGTCATTGTTGAAATCACCGATGCCAACCCCGCCTCCATTGTAATAATTACGATAGCGGAATACATCGAAATCTTCTTTTAGTACAAGTGTATTCTCAAAAGCAATTCCGGTTTCCGCGGATGTAAGTCGTTTGAAGAGAGTAGGCTTTGTAGCCGTAGGTCTATCGTCCGGTTTGCTGCATGCCAGTACAGTCAGCACAAGGATCAGCCAAAAAAATCGATGCATGCTTAGATTATATATCACGACTGAAAAATAAAAAAAGAAGGCAAGTAAAACTCCTTGCCTTCTTCAAAATTAGAAATACATCTATTGATCGATGCTAATTGACTGTAAAATTATCTGTTGATGTGCCAGTTTTTTCATCTACCGTCACCGATACTTTTCCCGTTGTCGCTCCTGCAGGAACGATAACCGTTAAGGACGTGGCCGTAGCTTGTGAAACCGTGGCGTTAACACCGTTGAACTTCACTACATTGTTCGCTGCTGTAGGACTGAAGTTTGTACCAGTGATAACAACCGTAGACCCTACGATGCTTGACTTGGGAGTAAAGCTCGCAACTGTTGGGCTAACTGCTGTAAAGTCAGCAGGTGATGTTGCTACGCTTGCAACACCTTGTACTTCTACGGTAATCTTTCCTGTCGTTACACCTGCAGGCACCTTCACCGTTAATGATCTGGCGGATGCACTTGTTGGTGCTGCTGCCAATACACCATTAAACTTCACGATGTTTTGTGCTGCTGTTGTACTGAAGTTTACACCTTTGATTGTCACCGATACATCATCCACTCCATTTCCGGTTGTTGGGCTAAAGCTCAAAATTACAGGAGCCGGAGTACCAGATGTAACTGCAAAAGCAGATGTTGATGTTCCTGTATAGCCTTCCACTTCTACAGAAATCTGTCCGCTTGTTGCACCTGCAGGTACAATTGCCTGGATTGAGGTTGGAGAAACTTCCAGCGTCTCTGCTTCAACACCATTGAATTTCACTGTTGTCGGTTTGGTCGTACTAAAGTATTTACCGGAGACGGTAACAAATGTGCCGACAGGACCGCCAGCTGTAGGTGTAAATGAAGTGACCATCGGACTACCAATAGTAGCATCTTCGTCTTCACATGCCTGCAGCAGCGACACACCGACAATGGCAATAAGTGCTAATGAATATTTAATATTTATTTTTTCTATAAGTCTTCTCATAAAGTAGATTGTTAAATGAAAATTATTCGCCTACATATCCAGGGTATCCTTTGTTCTGCTTCAGGTTTGGATTGGAATCCAACGCTTGTTGCGGAATAGGATACAGTACACGAAAAGATTCAGTATTGTTTTTATCCTGCCAGGTGTTATTGAATGTACCGAAACGAATTTGATCAGCTCTTCTTAATCCTTCCCAATAGAGCTCTCTTCCTCTTTCAGCAAGTATATCTGCTTCTGTGAGTGAACCCAATGCAGAAGCTCCGCGAAGTGTTCTCAAATCGTTCATCAAATCCAACGCCGTTGACGTTTCTCCCTTTCTGAAAAGAGCTTCAACTTTCATCAGGTATACATCTGCATAACGCAGGAATATATACTTGCCTTTATCTTTTGGATGGTATTTGATTACGCGGATACCTGCTTCTGTTGAAGCACCCGACAGCGGAACTTCCGGTGTAAAAGCAAGCGGCTGGCTATTTCTAGCGTTGATGATGATTGAACCATCATCTTTATACTGCTGTCCTACCAGGAATCCTCTTCCTAAACCTGAATACTGCGTTCCGTTAGGCGATGCAGGTATACCTCTTCTAACATCATCTTCTTCAAACGTTGCATAGAAGTCAGCTAATGTTGCAAAACCATTCCATCCATCCGGATTGTTGTTATAGTGCAACGTCATTCTGTATCTGTTCTCAGGTGTACCGGTTGGACTGGTGAAAATGATTTCCTTTTGAGCTGCGGTACTGAAGTTTACAAAGTATTGATCCTCCAGTCCGTATCCCAACGCTGCTACTTGATCAGCATATTCGATAACCTTATCCATATCAGCGTTATCAAATGTATACGGTCCTTCAGGATTCGTGGCCAGATATACTGCTTTATTCAAATATAGTCTCGCCAGCATGGTATAGGCTGATGCCTTCGATGCTTTTGAGTTCTCCGATGATGGTGCAGGGCTTGGCAAGTCTGGGAGAGCTTCTTCAAGGTCCTTGATGACAAAAGCAAATGCTTCTGCACGCTTTAAAACTTTCGGATTCACATCTACACCTTCTCCTACTTCTCTGAAAGGAACTTTACCGTAAAGATCCATCACGTGCCATGTGAAAAACGCTCTCAGAAACTTTGCTTCGGCAGCTTCTTGTGCTGACGGATTTGAGGCAAGTACCTGATTACATTTATAGGCACGCTGATTCAATTGGTTCCATGCATTTACAACATAGGTATGCGTTGGATCCCAGGTATGTTGATATAGCTGTCTCCATACGCCATTATCTCCCCAATCGGTTCCACGGGTTGGTGGTATCATTTCATCTGTAGTATGCTCGTAGAGAGCATATACACCGGCCTGATCGGTAAATGCGCTCAGGTCGCTATAGGTACCCGCCAGAATCTCTGTTGGGTTTCCGGCTGTTGTTCCTCCGGAACCATCTATCACTATAGAATCTACTTCGTCTGTTTCAAGATTCGTACACGCCGAAAAAGTAAGCAGCACACTGAGGCTACCCAGTAAAAAGTGTTTTGAAAATTTATTGTAAGTCATAAATTTTTATTTAAAAGAAACATTTACACCAAATGTAAATACCCTTGCCCGTGGATAAGATGTATAGTCTATACCAGCAGAAGGGACACCATCAATAGATTTGTTTGTATTCACTTCAGGATCCTGACCAGAGTAATCGGTTATAACAAAAAGATTCTGTCCGGTAACGAAGAGTCGAAGTGATGATATAAATGTATTATCTGTTTTTACATTATATCCCAGTGTTACATTTTGCAATCTTACAAACGATCCATTTTCCAGGAAGCGCGTAGAAACGTCTGGAGAACTTACGCGCGTCTCGCCACTATTCACTACATCCGTTGTCGTATTTCTTCCGCTGGCCAATGCACCTGCTGTGAAGAATGCGTTCGCCGTATTATTATATATTTTGTGTCCGAACTGACCAGAGAAAAAGAAACTCAGATCTACTGATTTAAACTTCAAATTGTTAGTCAAGCCAGCAATTGTTTTAGGAAGCGGGCTGTCACCCGTAAACTCCTGAACATCTGAATCGTCTCTATACTCCTGCAGACCGTTCTCATCAAAGCCTATAAAGGGACGGAGATAGAAAGCATATAAAGGTTGTCCTCCGGCTATACGTTGCGCATAGGCTTCTGATAATCCCTGACCGTTAATTCTACCCGTGTTAATAAGACCTGTAAAGTTTCGCACTTCGTTCTTGTTGAACGCTACGTTACCATTGACAGTCCAACTGAAATTTGTTTGAGACACTGCATCGAATTCCAATGAAAGTTCAAGCCCTTTATTGATAACTTCTGCATCGAGGTTTTTCCAAACAAATGGCTGCACTGCAGGTTGTGCACTGGTAACCTGAATCAACAGATCCTTGGTAGTTTTATAGTAGTAGTCGATAGATCCACGGATTCGGTTTTCTAAAAATCCGTAGTCGATACCAGCATTGATCTGTGAGGTAGATTCCCATTTCAATTCAGGGTTCTGAAAGGCAACACCACTTAGTGCACCGCCATCCATGTTTCCTTCGTTGGTAATATTCCAATCATTATAGCGCTGACGCTCCTGGTATAGATTGTGCGGAATTTCCTGGTTACCGGTAATACCATAACCAACACGCAGATTCAAATCAGAGAACAACTCAGGAACAAATCCTTCATCAACGATTCTCCATTTAACAGCTGCAGAGGGGAAGTATCCATATTTGTTATCACCACCGAACTTTGTTGAACCATCGGCACGTAACGTTGCTGTAATTATATACTTCTCACTAAAGGTCAGGTTAGCACGGCCGAAGAATGACTGAAGCTCATCGGTTACATTAGAGGAGTTTCCTCCTGCCGCTGAAATTTTGCCTGCAGTTTGATCAGCAGATGCAAGATTGTTGATCATTTGATCCAGGTCGTTTGTTCTGAAGTTTGTATACTGTGCAGACCGTGTAGACTTCTGGAAGCTCTGATATGAATAACCTACGATAGCATTCAGTTTAGCTTTACCAAACTCGTTGTCGTACGTAAAATAGTTTTCCCAAAGTGTATTGTCTGTTTCGATATCGTTGAGATATAGTCTTCCTTTATCTTTGATACCGGTTACTGCCAGATCTTTTGAGAATGCAGTTTTTCTGGATGATATAGATTTATCAAACCCAATTACGGTCTTAAACGATAAACCTTTTACAATCTGAAGTTCGGCAGAAATATTACCAAGACCTCTTATTGTATTGGTATAGTCTTTCGAGTATGCTAAGATAGCAGCCGGGTTGGGTTCGTTGTTACTGATCTGATAGAAACTACCATCCGGATTCTTCACTGGAAAAGTTGGATTTGCTTTTAGTGCAGAGCCAATCAAATCTCCTTCGAAACCAGAGTTATCGGTAACCGGTGCACCATTATCAAGTGTCTTCGCCAATGTCAATTGGGAAGCTACTTTCAGGCGATCGTTAATAAAACTTTTTGATCCGTTGAATCTGGCAGTATATCTTTTCAAACCTGATATACGTACGATACCTTCCTGATCCATATATCCAAGGGATAATCTGTAGTTACTGGTTTTATCGCCAGCACCAAAAGAAAGGTTATGATTGTGCGTAACGGCTGTTCTCAAAATTTGATCTTGCCAGTCTGTTTCAGTACCACCATCAACAGTAGGCACTGCAGCTGCTCCATTAAATTTCTCATACGCGGACAAGAATCCTTCACGATCCAACAAGTCATACTTCTTGGTAATTTTACCGAAGCTTAAATTGTATGAATAATCAAGTGCAGATGAAGCTCCTTTGCCCGTCTTCGTTGTGATGATTACAACACCGTTGGCACCTCTTGAACCATATATAGCCGTAGCAGATGCATCTTTCAATATATCGATACTTGCTATATCATTCGGGTTAAGAAAGTTTAACGGGTTACGTGCTGAACTACTTCCCAGACCTGCGCCTGAACCACCAGCCGTTACATCGTCACCACTAAGCGGTACTCCGTCAACAACAAACAATGGATTGTTACCACCTCGTACTGAAGATGTACCACGAATACGAATATTAATACCAGCACCCGGCTCACCACTTGCAGAAGTGATTTGTACACCGGCTGCTCTACCTTGAATCAATTGCTCGGGTGAGTTAATAACACCGGCATTGAAATCACCAGGCTTCAAGGAGACAAGGGCTCCTGTTGCATCTTTCTTTTCTATTTGACCATAACCAATTACAACCACTTCAGAGAGTGCTGTCACATCCGATCCGAGTGACACATTAAAACTTGATCGTCCATTCACAGCTACTTCCTGTGACACATACCCTACAAATGAAAATACAAGTGTAGCTGTCCCTGGGACTGTAATACTAAAATTACCATCCACATCTGTAACGGTTCCGTTACTCGTTCCCTTCTCTATAATGTTAACTCCCGGAAGTCCTGATCCATCATCAGCGGAAGTTACTTTGCCTGTTACGGTACTCTGTGACCATGCCACTGTGGTGATCAGAAAAAGTAGAACCGTAAGATACCTGCTTACATACAGATAAAATTTTGTCATACGTTTTTGGTTTGGGTTAAAAAACTGATTGATTCCTCACGTCATTCATTCGCTCTAATGCACACGATTGAAATCAATTATCAAGATAGCAAGATATTTTTCATTAAATCCGCAATCGTATGATAAAAATTAACCGGAATCGGTTTCGCAATCGTTTCCAAAAACTAAATCTTCAATAAACCTAGGGCTGAAACATCGGTTTTTGAATTTTTGTGAATCGACTTTTGTCGTCTCGAGCAGACCCACAAACCCACTTTTTAATGAAATCCATACACCATTTATTCCTTGCCTTGCTGTGCATTTCCTCCCCTGCACTTCGGGCACAGTCTATTGAAATTTATCCGCCTCATTGGTGGGCTGGAATGAAGCATAACACACTACAACTGCTTGTTAAATCAACAGATCCTGAGCTAAGCAAGAGTGATGTTTCGATTCAACATCAGGGCATTTCAATTTCAAACATACACAGACTTGAAAATGGAAAGTACCTGGCGATAGACATTGCGATCAGTTCCGATGCTGCTCCAGGAAATGCGATCATTACTTTCAAATCTGGCAAGAAGACACAAAAGGTAAACTGGCCATTGAGGTCACGAGATAAAGGCAAGGCATTCGCGCAAGGCGTTACTTCTGCTGACTTTATATACCTGGCCATGCCCGATCGCTTTAGCAATGGCAATCCGCTAAACGATAAGGTAAAAGGTATGAGAGATCAATCCTTAAACCGGGATTCTATATTTCATCGGCATGGTGGCGACTTACAAGGCTTGATCGATCATCTTGATTACCTGCAGGACCTCGGTGTTACTACCGTATGGCTTACACCGGTACTGGAGAATGATATGCCGGATCGTACCGAGCATGGATATGCTATAACCAATCACTATAAGGTTGATCCTCGTCAGGGTGGAGCTGAACTATATAAAAAATTAAGTAATGAACTCCACAAACGAAATATGAAGCTGATACAAGACGCAGTATATAATCATGTAGGACTATATCATTTTTTTGTACAGGATAAACCAACGGGCGATTGGCTTCATGAGTGGCCGAGCTATACCAACACCACCTATAAAGATCAACCCTTGATGGATATCCATGCATCCAAAGATGATCAGAGGCGAATGAGTAATGGATGGTTCACGCGTTTCATGCCTGACTTGAATCAGCATAACCCCTACGTTGCAAATTTCCTAATTCAGCATGCGCTCTGGAGTGTAGAAGAATTCGCTATAGATGGCTGGCGCATTGATACCTATATATATAATGATCTCGAATTTATGAATCGTTGTAACCAGGCCTTACTCGATGAATATCCAAACATCTCTCTATTCGGTGAAACGTGGGTGCACGGCATTGCTGCACAAGCATACTTCGCCCGTAATACATTTAGTACTCCGTTTAAAAGTAATCTTCCAGGTGTAACGGACTTCCAGACGAATCTATATGGTATTATGAATGCTTTGAATGAGCCCTTTGGATGGACGAACGGTGTGAACAAATTATACCAGACCCTGGCGAGCGATTTTGTATACGAAGATGCCATGAGAAATGTAAACTTCCTCGACAATCATGATATGAGTAGATTTTACTCTGTCGTAAATGAAGATCTCAGCAAGTATAAAATGGGATTGGCCTGGCTCCTCACCTGCCGCGGGATTCCGCAAATATATTATGGAACGGAGGTATTGATGAAAGGTGTATCGAATCCGGATGGATGGGTACGACTTGACTTCCCGGGAGGATGGCCAGGTGATAAAGTGAACAAATTTACCAGGGAAGGAAGGACTGAAAAAGAAAACGAAGCGTTCGAGTGGACGAAGAAGCTTGCAAACTTCCGGAAGAATTCGTCAGCTATCAAGACAGGTAAGATGATGCAATATGTTCCTGAAGATGGTGTATATGTATACTTCCGGTATGACGACAATCAAACGGTTATGTGTGTGATGAATACCCAGGAGAAACCCATGACCATTGATACCAAACGATTCACAGAACGCATCAAAGATTTTAAGCAGGGACGCGAAGTAGCTACAGACATAATACACAACGTACAGGCTACGCTCAGTATACCCCAAAAATATATGCTGGTATTAGAATTAAAATAATCACCCGGTACAGAAAATTAAGAAGGGAATTAAAAGTCCCTCTCCCCGTAGAGGGATTTAGGGTGAGGCCAAATAAAAAAGCTATCTCAAAGTTGAGACAGCCTTTCACTTCTAAAATATAAACCCCTTTAAACAATTACTTATTCATAGTATAATTTCTTGAAGTCTCCATTTCCGGGCGTGATATGATGATATACATCATTCCGCCAACTCCGGTGACAACTATACTCATCAATCCAACAGCAAAGATTGCAGGATTGGCTTCCACAATGTCTTTCCAGTAATTATAGACAACAACAAAAGCCGAAGATGAAAGAACTACCAGCAAGAAGAAAATTACAAAAATAGGTTTCATGGGAATGAGTTTTAAATATATCAGGGTATATGCAAACTTGTTGCCACTTTTAATTTTCTGTGATTCTAAACGCTGGAGCGAGATTTAGTATATCCAGAGTCCCGAAGAAGGAAGGATTTTAAGGATGTAAATCCGATAGTGGAACTCGTAAGTAAATTTGCTGGTATCCCAGGATAGCTTCTGCGAAACACCGGGCATAGAGGCACGAGCCTTCATTAATCTTGCAAGACTTCACAATGATACCCTACGGCTGTTACCAGGTAATGCACTGCATCACGTTCTACCGGTCCATATATATTTTCAACACGTAAAACTCTATCACAGTCTTGTAAGTCAAACGTTACTCTATAGGACGGATAAGCTTCTACGATCATGTTGGTAATCCGATCTGCTTCTGAAACTATATCTACACTGGTTTTAAATACTTCAATATCCGGAATCATGTCTCTTGTTATTCGTTTGAGATGCTAAATACTTCGCGATTTCAACCTTTGCTTCAGCCGCTTCTTTGAAAGAAGATGAAAGGCCGCTAAGTGCCCATACTATATCAGTCTTCTTTGACGCAGACAATGTAATTATTGCCGGCTTCCTGGGAATACGAAAGGCTGTGTGATCGTGAAATACTTTAACAACCACAGTCCCTATATCATTGTATATGGAAGATCGTACCGTGCTCCACATCCACCGTTGCTGATCATTTTCTTCCTTGTTACCCCACTCTCGTGAAATCGAAAAATTACCGGGTAACTTCGGATGAACACGAAAGTCGCAGGCAGCCAATTGCTCATGGATTGCTTTGAACAACAGATCGAGGTATATACCGTAAGCTTCATCACCAATGGTCTGAAATTTCTGCTCCAGCATTACACGATGATCTTCCAGCAATGGCAACCACGAGGTTGCTATATGTTCCTCTATATATGCACCCAGCGATTCAATGTTGCTTTCTTTTGATATGGTTGTCATGCGCTATGATTTTTTGCTCATACAAAGGTTGGACAAAACAATTTTTCCAATCCGTTCAAAACGGATTTTACTCCCTGCAAAACGGATAAGTTACTTTTATGGGAGACCTCACTGTAACTTGAAAATATTCGATAATTTTAAGGAGCTTCTTCAGACTTCAGTGTTATTTTTAAACATCAATCGACCGGCCATGGATAAAACAACACCTGTTATAGATCAGTATATAAGTTTGTCTGGAAACAACGCCAGTAGCTCGGAGATTTTGATGAGCACATTCGATGGGATTAATGTTTTTTGGGGAACGTCTTATCAGGAGCGTGAAGCTATATATCGCGAGTCGAGACAAGTGCCCTATCTGCATATGTATTTTTCTCTGGAAGGCGCAAGCAGCAGTCATGAAGAGAATACCGGCAAGCAATATTTTCTAACTGACAACCAGCACACCATTTCTTATGAACCAACTTTTGATGGATATTACACAGTTAGTGGTCCGAAAGTAAAAAGCTTTGGGATTAGTCTACCATCCTCTTTCTTTCAGAAACTCATACTCACCGACAATGAAAGTTTGAAACGTTTTTGGGATAAAGCCTTAACAGGAAATTCTGTTGACATGACGGCACATCCTATGCCCATTACTGCACGCCAGAAAATGGTGATCCTTGATATGCAGCATTGCTCTTTTACCGGAGACATGAAAAAGCTTTTCTATGAATCCAAAATTCTTGAATTGTTTTTACTCCAGGCAGAGCAAGCGGAAAAATTAAATGGCAAAAGGGCATCGCCGCTTAAGCCACAGGATGTTGAAAAGCTTCAGGCTGCTCGCCATTTTGTATACCAGCATATGCTCGAACCTATTTCACTATCGCAAATCTCAAAGGCAACCGGCCTGAATGAATTTAAATTGAAGCGAGGGTTCAAATCACTTTTTGGAACGACTGTATTTGAATACCTGATCGATCTTAAAATGAACTACGCCCGGCAAATGCTACTCAACACCTCGTGTACAATATTCGAAGTTGCCTATACGCTCGGCTACAGCGAACCGTATAATTTTTCAAAAGCATTCAAAAAACATTTCGGCTATGTGCCGAGCCAGTTAAAGGAATCATTTAACGTGATGCATTAATTCTTTTTAGTTACACGTTCTTACAAGCTATACGAATATTGGATTGAAAAAAATGCAGTTTGCTATTAGCGAATAACATGTACTTTCGCACACTATGTCTTTGTTCATCGCCTCATTAAACTCAGGAAGTAACGGTAATTGCTATTACATCGGCAATCACGATGAGGCTGTGTTGGTGGATGCCGGCATCTCCTGCCGTGAGACAGAGAAGCGCATGGACCGGCTCGGGCTTAATATGCGAAAGGTAAAAGCGATCTTTGTATCGCATGAACATACCGATCATATTTCCGGAATAAACACGCTTTCCAAGAAACATCAGCTCCCGGTATATATAACCAATGCTACGTTGCAAAACGGTGGTTTGAAAATTAATGAACAGCTGGTAAAGTCATTCTCTGCCTATGAGCCGATAAAAATTGGCAACCTCACCATAACAGCATTCCCGAAGTTTCATGATGCCTGCGATCCGCATAGCTTTATCGTGGCAGGCAACTCGGTTAAGATTGGTGTGTTTACAGATATAGGTATAGCCTGTGAACATGTAACGAATCACTTCAACCAATGCAATGCTGCGTTCCTGGAAGCTAACTATGATGAAGAGTTACTAAACACCGGGAGATATCCATACCATTTGAAGAATCGCATTCGCGGAGGCAGAGGACATTTATCAAATAAACAGGCGCTGCAGATTTTCCTCAAACATAAGCCGGCCTTCATGAGCCACTTGCTATTGTCTCATCTCTCGCACGATAACAATCGCCCCGAACTAGTTCAGGATTTATTCTCAAAGAAAGCAGGAAAAACGGAGATCGTGATCGCTTCACGTTACGAAGAGACAAAAGTATATCACGTCCGGAATCTTAGCAGACTTGGGTATTCCATAAAATCATCAGCGAGGGCAAGTTCGCAGTTTCAGCTGTCTCTGTTTTAAAGCATACTTTTACAAGCAGCCTCAAGCTAAAATAGGTCTACGTGACGGATGGTAGTGGAAAGCCCGAAGCTGCGATGGGTTGTGTGACGGGCCAGATTTATAGCGGATAGCTTTTGAAGAAGGGACGCGCCCATTGCTATATTTGCCTGTTACCTTACATGTAGCTGCGAGGCTCCTATAGCCAGCAAATGATAATCTTTAATCAGTAGTTTATTTTCATTCAGAAATAAAGGCTATTGGAGTAGTGCTTGATTTATGATTTTCACCGCCTTTTAACTGAAAAATTTACGCATTCAATGGTACCAAAAGAAGGGAAGTATCTTCTGTGCTGCAGGGTATAAAAGACTGTATTTCATTCAAGTATAGCGTTTGAAAAGCGTCTGAGAGGTACCGATGTAGCCTGTACGCGGAAAGCACTATACCGGAGATATAGGGCGCTTGATTCAATTTCTGTTTTGCAGTAACACCTCTTTTGTATTTTGCGCCATACTTAACTGCTGGCGGCCTTCTGGCTGCTATGAAAATCGGCATGAACAAGCTAAAACATTACACTCTCGTAACCATCGTTCTGGTAATCGTTTCTGTGTTTACAACTTCGTTGACTTTTGCACAACGTAGCAAGTGGCGCAGGGACCGGAACCAATCACTCACGTTATTTTCAGACTCCGCTACAGCTACGGCTGCTGAGTATATGCTGCATCTGGAGATGGCGTATCAGAAAATTGATTCGGTACAAAATGTAAGCAAGCTTAGTCCGGAAATTATGCTGACTGGACTGCGGCTAACAGAGAGTGATTCGATCATTCGTTTTGTAGATCAGAGTTTGATAAAATATGAGCAGACCTTGAACCTGCGAAACCTGGAGATCCTAAAAATTCTATTGAAGAATGCACAACAGGACTTGCATAAGTATAACGAAAGCTTCAAGGCTTCGGATGCCCGCTTGAGTAAATTACGCCTAGAGATTACAGGACTGCGTAAAGATTCGGTATTGCGAAAACTTTTCAGAGATAGCGTATCGCGAAAGAAATTTCTTCCTCAACTAAAAGGTCTTCGTAACCGCAGAAGATATACCGATAGTCTTTTGACAAACAGTCTTACCACCCTTCATAAATTTAAAACACAAGCCTCAGCGGGTTCAATCTTGTCGGCTCAGTTGATGAATCAATTGAACACCCGGTTGAGCATGGCGGGTAAAAAAGTTTTTGAGAAGGAGTTAAATTACCTATGGGAAAAACCAGTACCTTCAACTTCGCGTGAAAGTCTCACGGCTGTATTTAAAGAAGAACAGAAGGCCTTAACCTTTTACTATAGCAACTCTTCCGAAAATCGTTTTGTCCGTTGGCTGGTGGGCATTGCTTTTCTGTGGTGGGTAATACGAAACCTGCGCATATTAAAACGAAAGGATCAGTTAGATTCCGTCAAACCCTATGGTATAACATATCTCGTAGAGCATCCTATACTTTCGGCACTGGCGGTTGTATTCAGTATGGCGCCTTTATTTGATTTGCATGCTCCGGCTGCCTATACACAGTTTGTACAATTTCTGTTGATCATTACGTTAACATCTTTATACCGTAAGCAGTGGCCGCGCAGACTGTTTTATTACTGGCTTGGTATAGCAGCGCTATTTATAGTTTTCAGCTTTACCAATCATATATTGATTCCTTCTCTGCTGCAACGTCTCTTCATTATTATACTGAATGTATCAGCAGTAGCCCTGGCGTTGCTTTTCAGAAAAGCACTTCCCCGCGATCATCAGCTTGCACGTTTTATTCGGGTAGTATTGATCCTGCTGATCGTAATGAATGTGCTTGCGATCTTCGCCAACGTCAGTGGCCGGTTAACACTTGCCAATATGCTGAGCATGACTTCTGTATTTGGACTTACGCAGGTTATAGGACTATCGGCGATGGTAAAAATTCTGGTGGAAGCAGTATTGTTGCAGATCCATACAAGTCGCCTGCAGCAATCACTTGTCAATGTGTTTGACCCCGCTCCTATTGTGCAGAATTTCCGCAGACCATTGCTGGGAATTGTATTGCTGATCTGGATCGTTGTGTTTTCAGCAAACCTGAATATATACGATACTTTATTCAAAGGCGTAACGGATATCCTTAACGCGCAGCAACATATAGGCAATACTTCGTTTACGGTGGGCAGCATTTTGCTCTTCTTCCTGATTATATGGGTAGCACATTTTCTGCAACGATATATAGGGTACTTCCTGGGAGATATAGGTGACGATGAAGGTGAAGGACTTGCACATCGCTCGCGATTACTGATGACTAAACTGGTATTGCTGGGCGCAGGATACCTGCTAGCCGTGTCTGCGTCCGGGCTACCGGTTGATAAAATTACGATTGTACTCGGAGCGCTTGGTGTGGGTATAGGTTTAGGATTGCAGAACATTGTTAACAATTTCGTGTCGGGTATAATTCTGATTTTCGATCGTCCTTTAAAAGTCGGGGACTCGGTTGAAGTTGGTAGTCATGCAGGACGTGTTAAAGAAATCGGTCTCCGTTCAAGTACATTGGTTACTACGGATGGTGCCGATGTGATCATTCCCAATGGCGATGTCCTTTCACAGCACATCGTAAACTGGACACTGGGCAATACCTACAAGCGTTTGGACTTTAACATTACCATTACGCTTCCTGAAAAAAATGAGGACGATGTCATTCAACAGATTAAGGAAGTGATCAAAAACACAGATTGTGTTTTGAAAAAACGGGAACCTGCTGTGTTAGTTGAAAGTGTTAAAGACAATGATTTTCTCTTAAAGGTATTCTTCTGGTGTGAGGATGTTTATAAAGAAGAGCAAACCAAAAGTGAGGTACGCTACCAGATCTATCGGTCGCTTAAAGACCAGGGAATTAACAGTAAGTAAATTCATTTAACAGTGTATACTATAGAAGTATATATATTCCTCGCAGATAAAATCCGCGGGGAATTTCTATTCTATATACTTTTCCGATTCGTTGCTTTGCCTGATATTTGTTATCACGCTTAAAATGTCAGCCTGTAAGAAGAGGTTTATTAAGTTCATCAGGTGATAACTGATTCTTGTTTGTAGCGACCATGAATACCACAAAAAGGTCTAAAAAGTCCGAAAATACACACCAAAACTCGTGAAATCGGATTCGTAATCGTGGTCGCACTCGTTTGCGAAGTTGCGAAAAAAGTTGCGCAAACGTTGCGGAGATTAAACCGATAGTTTGTAAACTTGCATTATGAAGTATAATCAGGTCACCATTAAGGATATTGCCCGCGAGCTGGGCATTTCCCCCTCTACCGTTTCCAGGGCATTGAAAGATCACCCAGATATCAGTCCCGAAACGAAGAAAGCTGTTAACGAACTGGCTGAAAAACTAAACTACACTCCGAACATTGTGGCGCTTAGTTTACGGCAGAGTAAAACAAACACACTTGGTGTCATCATCCCTGAAATTGTACACTTCTTCTTCTCTACTGTTATCAGTGGTATAGAAGATGTAGCGTATAGTGCAGGGTACAACGTAATCATCACACAATCAAACGAGTCTTTACTACGTGAGAAGACTGACATCAAAGCACTGTTTAATAGCCGTGTGGATGGTATGCTTATATCGCTGTCGCGTGAGACAAGTACATTTGAGCACATCGATGCTACTTTAGCCAAAGGTGTACCAATGGTATTTTTCGATCGCGTTTACGACACACCTACTTCCAGCAAAGTAGTGGTAGATGACCTGAGTGGCGCGAAAGAAGCTACACTTCATTTGATAGAGCAAGGATGTACCCGAATCGCTCATTTGGAAGGACCTCCTAATCTGGGTATAACGAAGCAACGTCTTGAAGGATATATAGAAGCTCTGAACGAAAGTAATATACCGGTTAATAAAGATATCATCATGTCTTGCCCGCTGGGTACGATCGAAGAAGGTAAGTCTGCAACGGAGGCCCTACTGAAAATGGACAATCGTCCGGATGCAATCTTCGCTACGAACGACCCTGCCGCGATGGGTGCTATGCAAGCGATCAAAGAAGCTGGTTTAAAAATTCCTCAAGATATAGCCGTGGTTGGTTTCAGTAACTGGTTTTTCGGTGCACTGTTAGAGCCACCTTTGACTTCTGTTGATCAACCTGGATTTGAAATGGGACAAGAAGCTGCTAAACTTCTTATCCGTCAGATTGAAGTAAAATCAAAAGACAATTCTGAACCTGTTCCTGAAACGAAGTTGTTGAAGACACGCCTTATTATCCGTGACTCATCGTTGAAAAAAGGTAAGAAGAATTAATCTTTCCATTTCACAAGAAAGTCTTGAGTGAAGGTTCATCCTTTGCTCAAGACTTTTCTATTTCAATCCGTTGTCTAGATTCTAACCAGTTGCCGCAATCGATTTCTGTTTTTAGTATCCTGATTTCTTAGGTTAAGTGTTCTTAATTAATTTTAATTGAACTGATTATTAAGGTTTATACAACATGCCACGAACAATTAACACACCTCTCAGTAAAAGTTTAGGAACATTCATCAGTTGGAAAAAAGATAACAACGCAATCTTGGGACAAACCACTTATGGGAAGTTTCGCGTTGAGTTTTATACCGAAGGAATCGTACGCATCAGTACTACCCAAGCTGAGGCGTTCGAAGATTTTTCATACGCTGTGATAGCAGCTCCCGCTTTTCAGCCTACCATAGATGAATTGGAAGATGTACTTGAAATCAAAACGAGTAAAGTATTACTTCGTATCACTAAGAAGGCGGTGCGCTTTGGTTTTTATACTTTAGACAATCAACCCATCAATGAAGATGACCCTGCATTTGGTACAAGCTGGAATGGCGAGCAGGTAACAACCTATAAGAAATTACAAACAGGCGAGCGCTTTATCGGTCTTGGAGAAAAAACAGGACCGCTCGATCGCAAGGGAAATGGTTATCAAAACTGGAACACCGATAGCTTCGCCTATAGCCCCGGCTCAGATCCACTGTATTGTTCTATACCATTCTATATAGGGGTACACAACGGACTGGCTTACGGCATTTTTTTCGACAACTCGCATAAGTCATTCTTTAACTTCGGAGCTTCCAACAATCGCTTTGCAAGCTTCTCTGCAGATGCCGGTGAAATGAATTATTACTTCATGCATGGAAGCACTGTGGCTGAAATTATTCAGCAGTATACACACCTTACGGGAAGAATGGAGATGCCTCCGCTGTGGAGTATAGGATATCAGCAATGCCGCTATAGTTATTATCCTGATAAAGAAGTCTTAAACCTCGCGCGTACCTTCCGCGAAAAAGATATACCTGCCGATACCATTGTGTTTGATATACACTATATGGATCAGTATAAAATATTCACCTGGAGCAAACGCGATTTCTCTGATCCAAAAGAATTACTGGCGCAACTTCAACAAATGGGATTTCATGTTGTAGTGATGTGCGACCCCGGAATTAAAGTTGAAGAAGGATATGATACCTATGAAAAAGGTATGCGCGAAGATGTCTTCATCAAATACCAGGATGGCACTAATTATACCGGACAAGTATGGCCGGGCTGGTGTCACTTCCCTGACTTCACAAATCCTAAAACGAGGCTCTGGTGGCAGAAGCAGTTCAATGACTATGTAAGCATTGGCGTTGAAGGATTCTGGAATGACATGAATGAGATTGCTACCTGGGGCCAAATGATTCCGGAAAATATAGAGCTCGACTTCGAAGGTAATAAAGCCTCGATGCGTACCGGCCGGAATATATATGGAATGCAAATGGCACGCAGCACCTATGAAGCTGCCAAAGCTTTGTTGAAAGGTAAACGTCCTTTCAACTTAACGCGCTCAGGCTATGCTGGTGTTCAACGATATTCTGCTGTCTGGACAGGCGATAACGTTGCCTATGATGAACACATGCTGCTGGGAGTTCGTCTGGTGAACAGCATGGGGTTAAGTGGTATAGCGTTCGCAGGCTATGATGTTGGCGGATTCGTTGGCGATGCAAATTCAAAACTCTTTGCACGTTGGATTTCTATCGGAGCCTTGTCTCCTTTCTTCCGCGGGCACTCGATGATCAACAGCCGCGATTCTGAACCGTGGGCCTATGGCGAAGAAGTTGAGCAGATCTCGCGCAACTATATAAAATTCCGCTATCAGCTCCTGCCCTATTTATACTCTTTGTTCTATGACGCAAGTATTACAGGTATGCCGGTGCAACGTTCGCTGGCCATTGATTATACACACGACTGGAAAATCTATGATGGACAATTCCATAATCAATATTTGTTAGGGCCTTCCATTTTAGTGGCACCGGCAGAAAGTACCAAAGACTTTGTAAAGGTATATTTACCCGAAGGTGAATGGTATTCACTTTATAACGGACAAAAATATAGCGGGCACACCGAAAATGTTGTTGAGTGCCCGGTGCAGCGCCTTCCCGTGTTTGTTAAAAGCGGTGCGCTCATTCCGATGAAGCCTGTTCTGGCCAGTACCAAAGAAGGCAACGATCAACTCATCCTTCATATATATACCGGCAAGCAGAGTTCATCGTTCATGTTTTATGAAGACGATGGCGGTACGTTCCGCTATCAACAGGGCGAATATGCCAAACGTCAACTGGAGTATATCGCTCACGAGCGAATGCTCATCCTGGGTGCAAGTGAAGGAAGCTATACATCTCCGCTTCGTAAATTAAAAGTTGTTCTGCACGGCCTTGAAGGAAGTCCTGCACAGGTTGATGTAAACGGAAATCCGCTTGCGCTCATCAACGATATAAATCAGTTTTTTATGGGATTGGAGAAATTTGATCCATTCTTCGATCCGGAACCTGCTCCCCAGGAAAACGTGCACAGCTTCGAAACGGAATATCTTCCGGGTCAAATCACGATCCGTTGGTAATCCTGAAATGATCCTTACTGCTAAGGTTAATAAAATTGGCAAATGCGTCAGATTTTATTGACTTTAGCAGACCAACAATCGATTGAAATCTAATCTACTTCCATGAGTACTCCTGCTTCTCTGCACAGACCGCGTATGTCTTTTTGGCAAATCTGGAATATGAGTTTTGGCTTTTTCGGAATACAATTCGGCTTTGCACTTCAAAATGGTAATGCTTCCCGTATCCTCGGAATTTTCGGAGCTGATGTTGAACATCTTTCCTGGTTCTGGTTAGCAGCACCGCTAACCGGAATGATCATACAGCCCATCATCGGTTACTATAGCGATCGCACCTGGACTTCACTCGGCCGCAGAAGACCTTACTTTCTGGGAGGTGCTATATTTGCATCTATAGCATTGATGTTCATGCCGAACGCAGATATACTCGTTCACCTGTTGTCTCCCCTATATGTGGGTGCCGGCATTCTCATGATCATGGATGCTTCATTCAATGTAGCAATGGAACCGTTCCGTGCACTGGTTGCAGATCTGCTTCCTTCGGATCAACGGACACTTGGTTTTTCTATACAGACATTTTTGATCGGGCTTGGTGCTGTGCTTGGCTCGTGGTTACCCTATATTTTCGCGGAGTTTTTTGGTGTTGAGAAAATGGCGGCAGCCGGTGAAGTTCCATACAACGTTACACTCTCATTCTATATTGGAGCGGTAACGTTTCTCATCGCTATACTATGGACCGTGGTTACGACAAAAGAGTTTCCTCCGGATGAATATCAAAAAGAAGAACACTTCAAGGGATCTTCTAAAAAAGGGTTAAGTCAAATCATCTCTGATTTTGCAGGAATGCCCAAGGCCATGAAGCAACTCGGGCTCGTTCAATTCTTTTCGTGGTTTGCATTGTTCTCCATGTGGGTCTTTAGTACGTCTGCTATTGCAACGCATGTATATGGATTGCCCTTACAAGATAACTCCTCTGAAACATATCAGGATGCAGGCAACTGGGTTAGTGGGCTGTTCGGAATATATAACGGTGTATCGGCTATATATGCGCTGTTCCTTCCGGCTATAGCTTATAAATTTGGAAGGAAGCTAACGCACGCATTCTCGCTCACTGCCGGAGGACTGGGGTTGATCTCCATTTACTTTATTCACGATCCGGATCTGCTTGTCTTCTCTATGATTGGTGTAGGCTTTGCCTGGGCAAGTATACTTGCTATGCCGTATGCAATTCTGGCTGGCTCTATTCCACCCTATAAAATGGGTATATACATGGGGGTATTCAATTTCTTTATTACACTTCCGCAGATCGTGAACGGTATCATTGGTGGTCCGATTGTTAAATATATGTATGGATCACATGCCATCTATAGTATCGTTATGGCGGGTATATTTCTGTTGATCGCTGCATTCTGCGTACGGTTTGTAGAAGATAAAGATGACCTGGTACGCGCATGACCAGGTATATTCTTTCCGGATTCCTGATCTTCCTGTCGGGCTATTGCCTGGGGCAGGACTATACGCTTTTCACCAAAACCATTCGTTCATTTTATACTTCTCCCGCGGAAGCGGAAAAACAATGGACTACGCTGGTGGAAGCTCAGCAGATTCCTTTTACTACAGGAGACTCCGTTGCATTTCTCTATCGTGGAGAAGCCAACACGGTGGCATGGATGGGCGACTTTAATGGCTGGGGATATGATAAGAAATTCAAAAATAAAGGATCGCGAATTCCAGGTACAACGCTGTGGCTACTGAAAACATCTTTCCCTGCAGACGCAAGGCTTGATTATAAAATTGTGGTGAACGAAACAAACTGGTTGCTCGATCCTGTCAATCCACATCAACAATGGTCGGGCGTGGGTGGCGGAAGCCCTAACTCTGAACTTCGCATGCCTCAGTGGAAACCCGAGACTATAACGCAATTCTCCGAGGGAATCCCGCATGGAAAGCTCACCAAAGATATACTCATCAACAGCGAGCAACTTGGCTATCAGGCTACCTATAGCATTTATACTCCTCCCGGATATACCGCAGTGAACACACTGTATCCGGTACTCTATGTTACCGATGGATACGAGTATATACATGAACAGATGGGCAACCTGCCGGCTATACTGGATAACCTGATCCATGCCCGAAAAATAAAACCTGTCATCGCTGTATTCATCGATCATCGTGAACCTGTTAATCGTTCGAACAACCGGAGAATGCAGGAGCTTGCCATGAATGAAGGTTATCGTTCTTTTGTCACAACTGAATTAATTCCGAAAGTGGAGAAGCTATATCCTATATCAAAAGACCCCAAGGAGCGCGCAATCATGGGCACCTCTATGGGAGGATTAACTGCCGCATACTTTGCTTTCTCCAAGCCGGAGTTATTCGGGATGGCAGGAATTCAATCACCAGCATTCTGGTTTAAACCCGAGATCTATACATTGTGCGATAATCCTGCGAGTCCTCCTGTAAAGATCTTCCTTACAACCGGCACCATTAATGATACGCAGGAAGGTGCTGAGAAAATGAAAACCATCCTCAACAGAAACACGTGTCAATACCAGTTCAAAGAAGTTCACCAGGGTCACTCCTGGGGAAACTGGCGCGATCTGACAGATGATATTCTCATTTATTTTTTCCCTGCTAACTGATTAAATTTACAGGCAACATTACTCTACCCGGTTAACATATGAAATCAGGACGTCTACTCATCTCCCTTTCACTCATCATCGCTGCCATTCTCCATCTTACCGGCTGTAGCTCCGGTAAAAAGGCATATGAACGCGGGGATTATTACGAAGCGGTAATGCGCTCTGTCAGCAGGCTGCGTCAGAATCCGGATCATTCCAAATCGCTGGAGACTCTTAAGAATGCCTATCCGCTGGCCGTAGAGTTCTTTGAGACACAAGCGAAGAATGATATAGCATCCAACACGAATTTCAAATGGAAGAATGCAATTCAATCATACAACTCAATCAACCAAATGTATGAAGCAATCCGCCAGTGCCCGGGATGTATGAAGGTTGTTAAAAGTCCGGTTAACTACTATACCGAGATCGGTCCGCTGAAAGAAAAGGCTGCTGATGAAAGTTATAATGCAGGTATAGAAGCATTGATGAAAGGTAATCGCAATGATGCCAAGCGCGCTTACTTTAATTTCGCGGATGCACAGAACTACGTTCCCGGATTTAAAGATGTGATTGAATATCTTGACAAAGCAAAAGATGAAGCAACGCTAAAAGTTGTCGTAGAACAAATACCTGTACCAGCCCGGTATAATTTGAGTGGTGGATTCTTCCAGGATAAAATCGAAGAGTTTCTGCACAACAACTATACTGAGCAGACCTTTATAAAATTCTATACACCAGAGGAAGCTAAGTCGGTTAGCCTTCCGTATGCTGATCACATTATGCGCATTCAGTTTGATGACTTCACGGTGGGTAATTCTGTACTGAAAGAAAAGGAAGAAGTTGTTACCAGAGATAGTGTGAAAGTAGGTGAAGCAAAAGTTAACGGAAAGACTATACCAGTTTATAATACCGTAAAAGCAAAGTTTACAACCTATAGGAAAGAAGTTATGTCTGCGGGTCTGCTCAGCATGGTGATCGTTGATGGAAAAACAAATGGTGTATTAACACATCGTAAATTCAATGGTGAGTATGTATGGGTAAGTCAGTGGGCACGCTTTAATGGTGATGACCGCGCATTAAGCGATCAGCAGCTATCGCTGTGTAAACTTCGTGAGCAGCAGCCTCCGGCCCCACAGGATCTGTTCCTGGAATTTACAAAGCCAATCTATAATCAACTGATACCATCGATCCGTTCGTTTTATCAGAATTACTAGTGCTATTTGTATAGCATTAAATTTACTATCAAGTATAACTGTTCGCTGGCTGACAAATGGTAACATCTGTTTAAACCATTTTGCACGTAAATAGGTTAAGTACATATAAACCCATTACGCAAATGAAGTTTAGTATCAGTATGCTGGCATTCGTTCTTTTGATTGCCGGCAGTTCATGCGGACAAAAAAGTAAACAAGCAACAACAACTATGGCAAATGAACCAGTGAGAGAAGGTCTTGCAACGGCAACCTTCGGCTCCGGATGCTTTTGGTGCACCGAAGCTGTTTTTCAAAATGTAGAAGGAGTAGAAAAAGTTGAATCCGGGTATTCAGGAGGAGCTGTAAAAAACCCTACCTATAAAGAAGTATGCAGTGGCCTTACGGGACATGCTGAAGTTATCCAGGTACATTATGACTCTACGAAAGTTTCGTATGATGAGTTACTGGAGATATTCTGGAAAACACACGACCCCACAACATTGAACCGCCAGGGTGCAGATGAAGGTACCCAATACCGATCAGTGGTTTTTTATCACAATGAAGAGCAGAAAAAACTGGCCGAAAAGTATAAACAAGAACTGGATAAATCAGGTGCCTACGGTAATCCGATTGTTACCGAGATAAGTCCGTATACTGTATTCTACAAAGCGGAAGATTATCATCAGAACTACTATAGCTTAAATGGTAATGCACCGTATTGTTCTTTTGTGATTCAACCCAAGCTTGAGAAGTTTCGGAAAGTGTTTAAACACAAGCTGAAAAAATCTTAAGAAAATATTTCATCTCCTGAAACCTCACCGCGTATGCTACGTTAGATTACAGTGAGTAGAGTAATTCTTCTCATAGGTTTAGGTTTAGGTAAAACAAAAAAGCCCAGAGACGCTGGGCTTTTTTGCTTTTGTATACTATACATACTTCTTTAGTATATCTATACTTTATTTCACTAAACACCTGCTTCTCCAAATACAATTTCAATTCATCGAGCGTTTTACAGAACTATATTTTATAGCAGCGCAACAACACACATGTTACTGCAATAAAAAAGGGAGCTACTTGCTCCCTTTTTTATTATCTATAGTATACCAGCTTACTTTAGTTCGTAAGCTATCTCCATAATCTTCACTACTTCACCTGAACGACTCTTGATTGGTGAGAAGCTTGAACGAATGGTGATTATTTCTCCTTTTCTATTAATACGCTTGTGTGTTCCTTTTTTAGGATACCCTGTGCTTAAGTCTCTCCAGAACTGGCGATATTCATCACTGTTCTTCTCTTCTTTTGTCGTAAGGATTCTATGGTGTTCACCCAGGATTTCATCCTGAGTATATCCGAAGATCTCCAGGAAGTTGCTGTTTATCTTCATGATAGAACCATCCGTGTTATACTCCGCCACAGCGAGTGAGCCGTGAATTGCATTCAGGGTACTTTCGGTTTCCGCCTGACTACGCTGCATTTCTTCCTGCGTAGCCTGGAGCTCTTCCATGTTCTGACGCATCTCCTCTTCCTGTGCTCGCATCTGTTCGGTCATCTCCTGAGATTCTTCGAGCAGGCGTTGTGTACGTGCGTTGACCTTTACAGAAGATATAGTAGATGCTATACTCTCCGCTATCTTTTGAACAAACTCAATTTCAAAGTCCTGGAATTCAATAAAGGATGCAATTTCTACTACACCGAAGATCTGATCGTTCACCTTCAACGGTACGATCAATACACTGGTAGGATTTGCATCTCCTAATCCTGAAACTATACGAACGTAGTTCTGAGGAACCTCCGTCAGGTAAACTGTATCGCCTTCCTGCCAGGCTTGTCCTGCAAGGCCTTCACCTTTATAGATCTTATGATTCAGGAATTTCTTTTTATCCCAGGCATAACACGCCTTCATAGACATGGTCTGTTCTTCATCAGCACTCGCATCGTCTACTATATATAGAGCGCCCTGGTTTGCTTTTAAGTATTTTACCAGGCTTCCTATAATTTCATCTGAAAGCTTTGCAAGGTCGTTGTTATTGGTACGAAGGAGTTCACCAAATCTGGCAAGACCTTCTGTCGCCCAGTTACGTTTTTTGTCATCTTCAGAAACCTTGGAAAGGTTATTACGCATGTTGATCAACGAGTTGCCCAACACATCGTGTTCACTCAGAGGTTTAAACTCCATTTGGTAATTTCCACCACCGATGTTCTCAGCAAACAAACTGGTAGACTTCAAGCCTGTTACCAGGTTGTCCATGGCCGTTGCCATCTCTCCGATCTCATCGTTACTGAATTTAGTTCCCTTCTCTTCCACCAACTCGCCTTTACCAAGTTTAATAACGACATTCTTGAGGAAGTTCACAGGACGTGTAATGCTTCTGCGCAAGAACAAGGCGCTGAGTAATCCGATAAGAATAATACTTGAACCCAGTACCAATGTATAGGTCTGAAGACTTTTAATAGAGTCTTTAATCTCAACATCTGATCGCTCGGTTACATCATCCTGCTTTCTGGCAATACGATTCAGGCGATTGATCAGATCTGTAGTACGCGGTATAACCTGGCTCTCTACGGCATCTTCTGCCAACAACTTCGTGAGTGGATCTTCATAGTTTTCGAACGACTGAAGGTTTGCCATTACGGACTTCTTCTGTACTTCGTTGATCAGTGTATCAAACTTAAAGAATACAGTATCCATCCAGGCGCGTTGACTGTCACTCTCCCAGGTGGGCATGAGCTTGGTAATCCGATCGCGCAAAGCAGGATAATCATAATCCTGAAGCTGGCGCAACGCATTCTTGTCTTCCTGGTTGGTTTGGAGATATACCCAGTTTGTAACCAACATTTTGGAGCGGGTTACAAGCAACACAAACTCTTTAATAGCATCTTGTGAAGGACGATAAATCAAGCTTGAGCTGTTAACGACATTGTTAATCTCGTTTCCTTTCCAAAAAATTATAGCACCGTTCACAACAAACAGAACTATCAGAATGAGAAAACCACCGAGTATTTTATTCCCGATGGTTAGTCGAAAGCGAAATTTACTTTTTTCTTTTTCTTCCATAGGTAGGTATTAGATCATGATTGCCAGACGCGACAATTCATTGCTTATTCTTAGGTTTTTCTTGGTAATGGCAGCCTGATTTAATTCGAAGGCTAATTTACCATCTTTCACGATAAAATTGATATTACTTCCCTTCAGACCAAGGCCAGGTTCTTCTGTAACGACCAATATAGACTGAGCACTTACTTTGGTGAGGACGTTGTCGATTTGAGAAGACTTATTCGAGGGAACGTATAAAATATTACATTTTCGAATTTCATTAAGGCCATTGATCTTTGTGACCTTGATGGTACGATCACCATTTACTTTTTTGGACAGTGCCATGTTCTTTAGTTCATCAACGATTGGCGAATCACCCAGCACAAGGATTTCAAAGTCTCCCTGGTTATAAGCATCTGGCCATTGTATATAGCGTGTAAAGCTATAAATAAAGACTGATTGAAATTTATGGGTCTGGGAATATCCAGTTATCTGAATCAGTAGGAAAAGCAAAATGACTAAAGATCTCTTCATGCTTCGGTAATTATACTGCTTCTTTGATAAGCATGCAAAAATATGCCCGTCCATAGTATAAAATGTTTAAATTTTAGCGTTTTCTAGTACATCAGGCAGTTCTGCAAGAAGTCAGCCAGTTTTGTAAACACTCAAAATCTAACGATACCTTACTCCACGCATGGAGGTGATCCGAACGTTGTCCAATCGTTGTCTTCTAAGTCAAAAAGTCAATGGCATTACGTTTGTCACCGTGATTAGAAACGGTCTTGCGAAATATCAAAAAGTGCATCCTTGGATCGTTTGCTTGGTGATCTGCCAAAAAATTCTGCTGGTCAGAGGATGAATCACATTGCTCAAAAAGAGACGGAATTGTTTTAAAAAGTTGCAGTTTGGGAACAGCAACAAAGCGGTGATCACTTCGCACCGAAGCGACTCACCACTCAAACGGATAAGATTTCTTAAATGAAATTAACAAGAGAGATGCCGATCATACATCTTCACCGCTCACACGAAGACTGGTAGGATTGCGATCTATACCTTCGCCTCCGACTTTGCTCTTGCCGGAGTAATGACCGGACGGGCAAATGACTGAACTGTTTTTGTGGTGTTAACTGTCGCAGCCTCTTCTTCCTCCAGTTCATTTGCTTTTTTCTTTCTCCTTCCCCACCATATATAGCAGCCCGTTATGGGCAGGCTTGCGCAGATCAGACTTGCAAAGAACATCAGAATCTTTCCGGGTAAACCGATAATGGCCCCAACGTGAATGTCATAATTCATCCGCGAAAGTTTATCCGCTGCAGTGGCTTCTGCCGCTCTTCCGTAAACATGATCTACAGAAAGTTCTTTCAATGAATACTGATCGAAGTACCGGTAGTCTGTTTTCCAATACGTAGTCTCGTCTGTATTGATCGTAATCACTAAGGAGGACGCTTTGGTCTCCGGAACGTGTACTTCCATGACCTCTGCGTTTGGATGCGCTGCCGTCATCCTGATCCAGATCTGATCTATAACCGGCATGCCGGCCTGTACCCTATACGTTGTATCGGAAGCAGGTTCCATATATACCAGCGACTTCTCTCCTCCCGTCAACGTATATACTCCTTTGGCGAACCACTGGAACCCCCACACCAAACCGGTTACGGCAAGAATGATGGCAATCCAGCTTGCATAAAAACCTAATACATTGTGCAGGTCGTAATTCTTCCTTCTCCAACGAGCACTCCACTTGATACTAAAGCGTTGCTTTGCTGCGGCCTTGTTGCGTGGCCACCAGAGTATAATTCCGGAGATCAGCATGACAACAAAGATGAGTGTAGCAGAAGCTACAACGGGCTGACCAATATTCTCCGGCAGCCAGAGATAAAAATGCCCCATGAGCACAAAGCGGAAGAAGCCTGCATTTTCATCACTTACTTTTAACACTTCGCCTGTATAAGGATTCAGGTATACCAGGTAATAGTACTGAGGGTCTACGCTAAAAAAGATAGCTTGTGCGGCTTTACCTGGCTTGGCGTAGAGCACTGCATGAATCTTCTTCCCGGGTAATTCTTTTTCAGCAATGGCCCTCAATGTTGACGGTGGCAGCGATGGTTTATCCTGAACCTCAACAAAACGATACGGCTGTGTAGCATCCTGGATTTCAACCTGGAAAGCATATATACACCCGGTGATCGCTATTATAAAAACCACTAGCCCGGACGTTAGTCCGAGCCAGAGGTGAAGTTTGCCAAAAACTTTCTTAAAAGTCATACTTAAAATCTATAGGTTATACTTCCTGTAACACTTCTTAATTTTTGTGGATTTACAGTCGAATAACCGATCCAGTAATGCTCGTCTGTCAGGTTATCTACTTTCAATCCAACTCTGTATTTACTATGATCGTAATATAGAGAAGCGTTCAATACAGTATAGGCAGGCAAAGTAAACACTCCTATACTCTTACTGTTAATGACTTTGTTGTCGCTGGCATAGTTTCCGCCAAAGCCAAAGCCAAGCCCTTTAATTGCTCCGGTTTGAAAGCTATAGCTCGCCCAGAAATTAGCAGCATAAGGAGAGCTCGCGGTGCTGGGTCTGAGGCCGGCAACATCTTCTTCTGACTTCTTCATTTCTGAATCATTATAAGCGAAACCTGCTATAATATTCAACCCTTGAATGGGGCTGGCAACAATTTCCGCTTCTATACCTTTACTTACCTGCGTTCCATCCTGAATTGAAAAACCAGGGTTTTGAACATCCGACCTTACAAGATCTTGTACTTGGATGTCATAATAACTGATTGTACCACTTAGCTTTCCTCCCATGGCATCCAACTTGATTCCACCTTCTAACTGGTTTGCCTGTTCAGGTTTAAATGATTTACCACTACGCGATGTTCCGCTTTTATTCGTAAATCCATTTTGATAATTAGCGAACAAAGATACTTTATCTTTTACAGGTTGGAATACAACGCCAAATTTAGGTGCCAATGCAGTTTGGCTATATGCCGTTCCTTCAAATATACTTCCGGTAGTTTCATCGAAGGTTCCGTTATTATCGAAATGATCGATGCGCAACGCTGCCAACACGATGAGCTTATCGGTAATGTTCAACACATCGGAAACATACGCGCTATAGGTATAGGTTTTAAAAATTGAAGGGTATACAAAGCTCGCACCGCCATTTATATAGATGGCATCCATACTGGTGCGGTTAAAATTCCGGTAGTTAGGAATCGGCTCCGTTACGTTTACAGTATCCAGTGTACCACCGGAGAAGAATTGATCAGAGTTTTTATAGAAGAAATCAAGGCCACCCACAAAACGGTTCCTCATATTACCGATGGTAAACTCGCCGATGAAATTCTGTTGGAATTCGAAGACACGATCGGTGCTGTTGTCTGTAAATTGATCATTGCGCGATATATAGTCAGCGCCTATATCATTTGGATTGCCTGTCACTGAAGCGTTCGAGAGCAGATAGAAATAAGGCGAAGGACCATCGGAGTAGCTGCTCGTTGAAGTAAAGTTTGTTTGTGACTGCCAGGCATCCGAGATCTTATAGTTCATTTGTCCAAAGAAGTTGATGTTCCTGGAAGTCTGGTACAGATCCTCATTTACATACGAGCGCTTATAGTCTACACTGAGTTCATCAGCACGGTCTACACCCATGGATGCAATGGTCTGTCCCCATGGAAAAAAGTATACAGACAATCCTGTATTCTGACCTGTAAGAAATTCAGCATCAAAGTTGAATGACAACTTTTCGTCTACTTTATAGGACAAGCTTGGAGCAAAAGCAAAAGTTTTCGCGAATCCATTATCCTGGAAACTTCCATTATAGTTATAGGCAGTGTTTATCCGGAGAACTACATTCTTCTCTTCATCCAACGGCGTATTGAAATCTGCGCTTACGCGATTGAATCCAAAGCTGCCGGTAGCATACGTTACCTCTCCACCCGTTCCCAAGTAAGGCTTCTTCGTAACACGGTTGATCAGCCCACCATAGGAAGTCAACGCATTTCCAAACAGCGTAGCGGAAGGTCCTTTTATTACTTCAATTTTCTCAAGGTTAACAGCATCTATTTTACTGGATACATTTCCTGCTATACCATTTCGCAACTGACTTTGTACAATAAAGCCACGCAAGTTATAGTAACTTCCTCCGTCACCACTTCTTCCGGTAGCATCCCACATCTTTGTTAGCCCGGGAGCATTCTTCATGGCATCATCAACAGAGAAAGCCAACTGATCGGCTAGCAGTTCTTTCGAGATCGTAGTATATACCTGTGGATTTTCCAGGTTCTTCAATGGCATTTTAGAAACGTAATCACTTTCATTACGGGTAAATTTATTGATACGCTCGCCATGTACTTCAATTGCGTCAAGTTCCTGTGAGGTTTCGTTCAACACAAACTGAGCGGTTGTACTCTGTCCGGCAGTAACTTCAACACTTTGCTCCTTGGGATCAAAACCGATGAAGCTTACTTGTAATGTATAGGAGCCTGGAGTAACTCTTTTGATTTCAAATTTTCCGTTGGTATCGGTGTTGGTAGCTTTATTTGTTCCTACGATTATGACGTTTACAAATTCAGCAGGCTGACCATCTGCCGTAGTAATTGTTCCGCTGATTGATCCGTGCTGCTGCGCCTGAGCCAACAGCGAAATACCGATCAACAGCATCGATAAGATTGCTTTAAAATTTAAGTACTGAGCGTTCATTGATTATTTAGAATCATTTTAAATGGACTCAAAAGTAAAACCGGTGCCTATCCGGTCGCAATCGCTTTGACCGGTGAATTATCACTACCCTATACAGGGTATATAGCATCACTTATAAAGGGCAGTTATCGATTGAAATAGCCTCAAACCGTATTTTGACGATACCTAAAAACCAGGTATTAATAGTCGTAGAGAAGAGCCAAAAACTAATTCATGCTGTTGTTATTCAAATCACAGGAAGAATCCGATGCGTCTTTATTACAATTCACCAGTCTTCTGGCTTCCAGCACGATTTGGATCTCGGCAAAAAGATCGGCCAGTTCATCAATCTCTTCGTCACTATACACCAGAAAAAGATTGCTGTGTGGACTGGAGAATATCCGGTTGCGGCCATGTGGCAGCGGCTGATAATTTTCAAGGGATTGCCGGTTAGAGATTACCCAATCGAAAAAACGGAGCATGGCTTCTTCATCGAAAACAAGCAACACGTTTTTATAGCCTATATTATATTCGTGGCAACACAGGCAACGGCTCACATAACCGTTCAGTGATTCTGTGATTATTTCAAGGTTTGATCTTTGGTGCATATGTATAGTTGTTGAGAGGATCTTGTTAACAATTCTTCTGTATATATACCTGTTCGTAACCTGGCCGTTGCCCGATATACTTGCTTACCTCGTTGTCTCGAAGTTAGTGGTGCCGTCTGGCTGATAAATAAAATTAAAAGTATAGTAACGGGATGCCGGACGGGTGTTCAGGTCCGCAAACGTAGAGGTTGTCGTATCCGGATTACCTTTATAGTAACTGATGATCTCCATCTTCACATACTTTCCGTCAGCTGTTTTCAATACCAGAACTTTGCCGGCTATCGGAAGTATAGCATGATTAGGAACAGCAGTTGTCCCGGTATAGGTATACCAACCACCACTGCCTGTGATGGCTTTGGCGCTTTGAGAGTCTGAAGCATACTCTGTTGCAGGGGCTTCCAGCAGTTCATCAAAAATTCCAGAAACAATTTGGCCTGATGCAAGGCCCGGACCACTGGTTCCTCCGTTGAGTATAATCGTTGTACCCCGGAATCCAATATCCCATTTGGTAGATATACTATCTGTGTTGGCAACCACAGCATTGTTTTCAAAATTGAACAATGTAAATTTACTTGTGCTTACAGCATCCAGGTCAACGGTCGCAGTAGCCTCAAGCTTCGTTACTTCATTTTCATCATCATCGTCACAGCTTGTTATCAACACGAAAGCAAAAAATAGTAATGCTACATTCAGATTAAATACGTACTTCATTTTTATTTATAGTTTATAGTTTAAGATAGTTCTGTTATTTTTTGGAGTCTCCTTTTCCCGACAACGTGACTGCAACGCTTGCCCATAGGAGACGCCCCGGAAGCGATGGTATATATTGACGATCGGTATAATTGAACAGGTTATCACAGCCTGCCTGTGCCTTGAAGACCTTGAGAAATGTTTTACCTACGGATACGTTGTAAACAACATAGCCTTCTACATATTCACTGTCATCATCAAGTATTACGTTGTTGTTTGTATCGGCAAACCCATAGCGGCCGCGATATATAGCACGGGCACTTGCAATCCAGCCGTTTTCCGCATCTTCGTAGAATACTTTTGCATTGAGCATGTGCCGTGACCGGTTGAACAATCCGCCATAGTCACTTTCCCGCACGCGCCTGGTTACATTTGTTTGGGGATCGCGGGCATAAACCTCTCCTGCTTTCAACTGATCAATAACTTGTTTGTCTTTTGCAATCAGGAGTTGATAGCCCAGCGAGAAATTTATCCTGTTGGATAAGGTATGCGTTGCTTCGGCTTCTATACCTTGCGTATAGACCTTGGCGACATTATAGTAACTATATACATATTGCTGATTTACCTTTCGCGCTACAGGCTTTGTATCGATCAGATCCTTTACATCATTCCGGAATACATTTACAGTCAGGAAAGATCGCTTGAAAGGCTGCAGTTTAATACCTGCATTATAGGCGCGCGATGTTTCGGCTTTTATTTCTCCAAACGTTGATGGATCAACCAAAACCTCTTCAATCTGTCCCTCGGCTTGCAACCGGGCTATCCCCGCTGCCAATTCGCGAGAACCTAACACCGTGTAGCCCACCGTTGCATTTGTAAAATTGAGGTATAGCTGACGGAAATCCGGTGCTTTGAAACCTACACCAAACGATCCGCGTATAGCGAGCCAGGAATTCACATCGTACTGCGCAGAAAGCTTGGGGCTGAACTGAGAACCATACGCACTGTGATCATCATACCTGCCACCCAATAACAGATTAAGCTTAGACATGGGCTGCCACTCGTATTGAGCGTAGACATAATTGGTCTGATACTTCATCCTGTCATCGTAACGCGTTGCCTCAACACTCTCCCATATTCTTCCAAAGCCAAGCGTGAGTATATTTTTCGCATTCAGAAAATACTCGGTCTGAATTTCAGGGCGGGTAAATGTTTGATCAAAATAGGTTTCATCATATATAGCGCCATCACCCTGGTATTTCTGGATTGAGGTTGTGCTATATTTTGATCCATACAACCGGAATGTTGTCTTTAACTTTTCGGAGAAAGTATAGGAGACCACCGGATTAACATTCCAGTCATCAACATTACCGCTGCCGTTTAATAGCACTGGTTCCGTTGTACCAATGTCGGTGATGCTCTTCTGCTCTTCTGTAAAATACCTTCCCGACAAGGAAAACTTCAATCGATTCGTAAAATCGTAGGTGACCTTTGACTGAAATGTATAGTTTGTAAACGGGCTCACTGTGCTACCTTCTGTATCTGGTGAGAGATCGTATCCCTTCGTGCTATACCGGTCGGCAAAAGCATATGCTCCCAATTTATTCTTCTGGTAATTCAGCGTTGCTGAAAAATCAGATGTCTCATTCGTACCATAGCGTGAGGTGACCGTTCCATTCACACCATTTGGTCTTTCGGTAATGATATTGATCACTCCCGCCAAGGCTTCCGATCCGTATAGGCTTGAACTTGGCCCCTTCATTATTTCAACCTGCTTGATGTTAGCAACTGCAATTCGATTCAGTTCAAGCGTGCCAGCGGTGCGCCCGATGAGCGGTTCGCCATCTACAAGAATAAGCGTATACTCAGGGGAAAAGCCTTGCATTTGTATACCGCTTCCATGATCCGACACAATGGACAATCCGGTTTGCTCGCCCAGTACCTCATTGAGACGCAAGGCCCCCATGCTGGCAATTTGTTTTTGCTGGATAATCGTTACCGGTACGGGCAGTTCTGCTAAAGCACGTTCACTGCGCGTAGCCGTTACTACAATTTCAGCAAGCTCTTTGATGGTGAGCGAATCCTGTGCATGAGCCCGAGTGCTCATGCATACCAGGATGCCCGCTGCTATGGCCATCACTTTCATGCCCGACAGGAATAGCCTATAGCAACGTACCAGTATATACCAGACTATATTCGTGGTTCTCATTTTACAGCGCCCGCAGATTCTTCACTACTTCTCTCCACTCCTCTCTTTCAGGAATGCCGGGCTTACGCAAGCCAAAGAATTGCGCAATCATATTTTTCTCCCGATCAAAAAGCTCGACAGAAGTCACCAGCCCCTCCGTTGTAGGCTTCTGCACTACCCACGCACTGTGCACGAAGTCCATGCGCATGTGCATGTTGAAATCAGGGTCGAGTATATTTAGCCAATGTTCAGGGCCGGCATGGCCGCGTTCCAGTACACGAATGGTTCTTACTTTACCTTGATGGATTTGAAGATTGCCACGATTTCCGGCAAAGATCATGATCGGCAATTTTGTAGATGAAGCGCTGTCCAGGATTTGCTTGGGTGTGATCTGCGCATCTACCTGATATGTAAATTTTCCGCTGCCTAATTCCAGTGCATGATAGCGGTGCACTTTGTGCCTGCGCAACATGCCAAAGAAATCATGCGTGTCTTTCAGTTCACTCCATTCTTTAAGAAAGGCTTCACGATCTTGCGGGCCGTTTAGTGGTTCTATCGTATAGGGCTCGACTTCGAGTTCAGCACTTTGATCAGGCGAACGGAATTCTTCAATGATTCGCTTATAGGCTTCTTCGTCACTCTTCTCTTGTAAATATATCTTTGTTACAGCTTCACCAGATTTATCAAACACTTGTATACTTTTCAATATGCGGTCTGACTTCTCTTCCGTAACAGCAAAGGCAACGTGCCATGCATGAAAGAATACACGTGTTTCGACCGGGCCTATAACAGTGGCCATGGCACGAGGTCCTTCACCCGTAACATTGACATCCTGAAAAGGTCCCTTATGCTCAAGTATACAGGCATCATTGCGTGTAAGCGACATTACTTTACCCAGTGTCTTAAAGCTCTTGAGCAATTCAGGCCATGGGCCTTGCAGTCGCACAACGCCTTCGCCAGCTTTTGTCGCCAGCAGTTCTGCTTCACTTGCACCCAGGTCTTTCGCTGCTTCGCGAATTCGGATACCCGGCTTTGCCTGCTGAATGCCTCTCCAGGCTTCGCGTAACGATGATGATTTACTTTCAGCTATAGTATTCATTTGTATGTGTATGTTTAGATGTATATATCAGGTAGATTTTAATAGCACTTGTTTTACTTGTTTATAGCCAGATGACTGGCTGTTCGTTCCGGGATTATATAGGGACAGTTATTACACGGATCATGGTATACATTGACGCGACAACAAAATGTTTCCTCGATGTTGGATTTGGTAAATACCTGCTGTGCATCTCCGGATGCTACTATATTTCCATTGCGCAAAAAGTATAGGTGGTCCGCAAACTGAACAGCCTGATTCAAATCATGAATGATCGCCATCACACCAATGTTGCGTTCGCAGACTTTCTTTGCGAGACTAAAAATGAGTTGTTGCTGTGCGATGTCCAGACTGCTGGTGGGTTCATCGAGCAATATATAGCGGGGGTATACGGTTTCTTCCCATACCTGTGCCAGTACTCTCGCAAGCTGAACACGTTGCTGTTCACCTCCGGATAACGTAAGAAAGTTTCGTTCACGGAACGCAGCAATGCCGGTGAGCTCCATTACTTCTTCGAGTATATCTGCATTTTCTTTTTTGGTGGAATGATGTCCATGCCTTCCGAGCATAACAATCTGCTCGACCGAAAAAGTAAACTGTACTGTTGTGATTTGTGGTAATACTGCGCGAACCCATGAAAGTTCCCTTGGCGTAAAGGAACGTGCAGCCTTACCGTTGATGGTTACTTCACCCAGATAATGTGTGTGCTCCTGCGTCATCACTTTCAGCAATGTACTTTTACCTGCACCATTGGGTCCGACAATGGCGGTAAATGTACCTGGCTCTATATTCAAGTGTATATTCTGCAGAATGACTTTGTCACGAACGCGATAAGATATATTGCTGGCAGAGTACATCACAATTCGTTTTTAGTTTTGGCATTCAACAATAAACCGATAAAGAAAGGCGCACCAATGAGTGCCGTAACAACGCCTATGGGAAGTTCTGACGGTGTTACAATCGTGCGCGCGATAACATCTGCAAGTACCAACAGCAATGCACCGCCGAGTATAGATGCCGGTAACACCAATTTATTGTCGGCATAAAATGAGACTCGAATGACGTGTGGCACAATCAGTCCTATAAATCCGATCATGCCGGCAAGTGAAACGCTTACGCCTACGGATAGTGCAGCGAGAAATATCACGATCCGCTTGGTCTGCTCTACATTTACACCTACGTGATAGGCTTCTGCTTCACCCAATGCGAGGGCGTTGAGGGAGGATGAGAAGAATATCAGTCCAAGAGAAGAAGAGATCAATAAAGGTGACGCAATCATAAGCTTGCTCCATGATGCGCCACCCAAATCACCCAAAGTCCAGAAAGTGAAAGTTCTTAATTGATTTTCATCTGCATAAAATATCGACAGCCCTATAATTGCTCCAGCCAGTGCGTTGATGGCAACGCCCGTCAGCACCAACACGGCTATATTCGTGCGGCCGGACTGACTGCTTAATCGTAATACTATAAATGTTGCCAACAGTCCTCCTGCGAAAGCAAGCAGAGGCAGTATAGCATTGTATATCCATCCTGTGACATCCATTACTGCCGGTCCGCCAAATACAATGAACAGCACGACAGCAGAAGCTGAACCTCCGGATACACCGATCAAGCTCGGTTCGACTAATGGATTTCTGAATAATCCCTGAAGTGCAGCGCCACTGATCCCCAGTGATGCCCCGATCAGAATGGTCATGATAATGCGCGGAATACGAATGGTTGACAGCACAATTTCATACATGCCATCGACTTCTATACTTTTAAACAAACCGATCTTCTGCAGTATAATAACAGCAACATCTTTTACAGGTATAGAAACTGCACCGATGGTTAGCGAAAACAAAACCACAGCAAAGAGACTTAGGCCAAGTCCGGTCAAAATGAAAGTAGTCCGATAGTCGCGTATAGTCAAAGCGAGATTCATGACGAACTATTTTGCGCGAAGTTCAGGATGAAGAAGCACAACCAATTCTTTTACAGCTTCGCCGAAACGAGGACCAAAGTTGGTAAGCTTGAGACTTTCAATGGCGATGATCTGTTTTTTCTTACCGGCAGTAGTCTGTGCTATACCGGGAACTTTCAGAGCACCTTCGATACCACCAAGACTTTCCAAACCTGTAGATAACATGAGCAGGTAATCCGGATTTGCTGTGATCAACGCTTCTGTATTTAAAGGCTTATATCCTTCTATATCATTTACAGCAGAGGTCGCTCCCACATAGGCCAGTATATCTCCGAATGTATTTTTGCCCGCCACACTTACCGTTGCTGTGCCGCGGTTATATATACTGATAACTTTCGGTGAAGAGGTTGTCTTCTTCAGCATGGCGTTCGCCTCTGCCAGTTCACTCTCGATCTTGGCGATCAGTTTTTTTCCTTCTGCTTCACGATTTAATGCTATAGCAATTTGTGATATGAACTTTTTCGTGTCATTAACATTGAGCTTGCGATCCACGATCACCAACTTAATACCACTGGCAGCCAGTTGTTGAAGCACAGCATCGTCTACATAATCTTTCTCTGCTATAATTAATGTAGGCTTCAGACTAATGATACCTTCTGCATTGATGCCGGTGCGATAGCCTATAGAAGGCAGTTGTTGAATACTGGCCGGGTAAAGACTGGTGCGATCCGATGCTATAATTTTATCGCAATCTCCCAGGGCACATACAGTTTCGGTCAGAGCACTTCCTGCTGTGATAATCCGTTGTTGTGCATACGTAGTACTATAGAAGAGTGTGATCGAAAATAAGATATACTTAGTGAATCGTTTCATCTGTTGTTTAGATTAATTCTAAACAAAAGTATACTGATCATGCACCTGACGTCAATCGCCTGCAATGGGCATTTTTTATATACCCACATGAGACTATGCTGCTGTATAGTATAGATCGATGCGTGATACCTGATGGAGGGTATATGACTGGTGAGTTTCTAACTACTGACTGCTAGCTGTTTTACGGGAGGTTGAGACGCTATATATTGAATGGACCGGAGTTATTCAAGTCTGCGCTACTGGAAATTTGCGGTAGGTTGAAGGATGCGCTCTATGAAGTTCTTACTCCAATGAAATGGTTGCAAAACTGCGAGTAGGTATATATAGCTTTTATACCTATAGGTTTGGTGATAAACTACTGATGAGAGACTACCGTCTCAGGCTTGTTCTGCCCATTACTTCGGCTTGATCAACCCAAAGTCTATGGCGTAGATCACGAATTCTGTTGGGGATTTGATGTTGAGTTTTCGAATTATACTCTTACGATGAGTTTGTACGGTGTGAGGGCTAAGATGGAGGTCGTCAGCTATCGTTTGTGTTGATTTGCCTTGCGCGATCAGGGTCAGTATTTCCGTCTCGCGTGTAGTGAGTATAGTTGCATCTGAGTTCTCCTGCTCGGGACTGAAATGCTTCTCCATGATTATATCGAGAATCTTATGGCAATAAAATTTTTCACCGCGTGATGTCGAGTGAATTGCCATGGCAATCTCTTCGAGGCTACATTCTTTGGTCAGGTATCCTTTTATACCGAGTTGCAACACATCGAGTATACTTCCCTTATTATTATCACCCGAGATAACCAGTATGTGGGTAGAAGGCGATATATCTTTTACAACCCGAAGATCATCTTTACTAACATAGCCTGTGAGGTTATAGTCTGCTATCAAAAGATCGGGTTGATGTTTTAAAAGTAAAGGTGCAAGCTGCTCACGTTCTGAAACTTCGCCGAGAATATTTGCGTCTTCACGCGAAGATAAAAAGTGAGTGAGCCCTGCCAAGGTCAGGGGCTGGTTATCCGCTACTAAAATTCTAATCGGTGAGGTCATCATTCCATCGTGTCCATCTCAATAAATAGCGGGGAAACGCATTTAATTATTTAGACTAATTCCAAACAAAAGTAAGCAGGAATGTTATAAGAGTCAAGGACGATTAAAAGTTACACCCCATTTAAAGGTATTTTTCCTCCCGCCAATCTGGCTACCAGACCAGTTTTGGATTAACCGATTCAGGGGATAATAATGCCCTTTGAAGGGTATAATGACTCTACTATTCATGGCATTCAACTTACATTTGCTATGTTGCTTGCATTCTAAAAGCACAACTATGAATATGAAAAAACAATCGTATACTCCTGCCCGCTCTATAACAACGGAGATTGAGGCATTGTTAAACAAACAGATCGTGATGGAAGGAAAATCTTCCGCTGCTTATCTCTCCATGGCTTCATGGTGTGATACACAGGGATTTGAAATCTCAGCTGAATTTCTCTACAAACATTCGGAAGAAGAACGCACGCATATGCTGAAGCTATTCCGTTATGTAAATGCTGCCGGTGGACATGCTCTTCAACCCGAGATCTCTGGTATCAAACATTCTTTCAACAGCTTGCGTGAAGTGTTTGAATCGGTATTGCATCATGAAATCGAGGTGACTAAATCTATTAATGATATCGTTGATCAGTGTTTGCAGATCAAAGATTTTGCAACGTTCAATTTCTTACAGTGGTATGTGAATGAACAACGCGAAGAAGAAACGCTCGCCCGCAGAGCCGTTGAAATCTTTGACATCATTGGTGAAGAAGGCGTTGGTTTGTGGATGATCGACCAGGAAGTTGGTAAACTTGAGTCGTATGCTGCCCGTGTATCTGGTAAAATAGGAAGCTGAGTAAATCAGTAATCGTATCGGTTATTTAATGGAGTATATATTCGATAACCGATACGATCTATAGTCTCATTGCTTTTCAGCGATAACAATCATATTCGTTACCGGGTACGAAAATCTTTTCAACGCACCATTCTCTTCTTGAAACAATTCTGCTTTACCAACCAGCCTGTTGTCTACAATCCATGAATTGGTATAGGCTTGTGATTCGGGGCGTACTATAAATCCTGCTTTTTCAAGTTCAACTTTCCATTCTTCAATGTTCCAGAATGTGAAGGTTTCATGCATTTCACTTTCCCAGTTGTCGGTATAATCTTTACGGCTCATAAACTCGCAGGCATCGCTTAATGAAAGCTCAACGAGTTCTTTGCCTTCAAGCTCGCGCATCCTATATTCCAGTGTATACCCTTCGTGCTTTCGAAAATCTTTTGCAAAGCGGAGAAACCTTCCATAGGTAGAAAGTCCGTTGAGGTGATGTGCAAGTTCTTCGCGGGTAGAAAACGTTTTGTCAACATCCGAATGTATACCATCGTTTTTAGCAAGGTGCATAAGCACACGGGTATATTTGTTTTCCGGACCGACTACATCACGGTTTATCCAGGCGCCTCCATGCGTTAGTTCCTTGAAGCGGTTTTTAATAAACGCCAAAAGGTCCTGGCGGCTTCCGTATGATTCAATCTCATGTGTGAGCGATGAAGTATGAATGGTGTTCATCGATTCCTTATCGAAGACGAGGCCTGTAACAGCATTGCGTTGTGAAAAGAACACGAATGGGTTTTTAAATTCTCCATTGTGCTTACGTTGCTGACAGATATCAAAAAGATGACGCGCTACTTCAATACCATAGAAATCGGATTCACGAAGACGCTCGTCCTGGCAGGCAAGTTTTATCCATGAACCTACTGCGCAACCTATATCTCCTATCCTTCCGGGACGAATATAGGACGCGGTCTCGGTATATTTCAGTTCGGCAATGGTATCCATCTGTCGCACGTACGTGTTGTAATCGCGTGTGCCTGTAATGTCGCCATCTTCGCTGATCATTCTGTCTTTGAAAAGAAGCTGCACTTTGGAAGCGAGCTTGTATTTTTTCCAGACATCAAACGAAGATGCATGCATATACTGGTGAACTTCCGGGTTCGTCTCCCAGCGATCATCGCCTGCTATAGTTTCGACTATATCCCACGGCAAACGCGTGCTATGTTTCCAGGTAGTACGATCCGTTAACTCAGCCGGGAGAATTGTAAAGCCAAGGGTTTTATACATCTCCAACACAGGCGTGGAGCAAAGTACCAACGTATTGGCAGGTGTCAGGTCGAACATGCCTTCGCTTTCGTGACGAATTCTTTTAATGGTATAGCTTGCAAAACTTCCCAGATTGCCAACGTCATCAATTCCATATATATAGGCAGGTATATGGAGCCTATCTGAAAATTCCTGAATGGCCAGCGCCCGCAAGTAAAAGGGCAAAGGATTTCTCCGGGTATTGCTATGATTGGCTGATGTTACCGCAAAAACCAGGGCATCGATGACACCAGACGTTTGCACGATGTTACCATCGATGTCTTTTGTTGGCTCCGCTTTACTCAGGAGATCCGCTATATACTGAAATTGAAAATTTGTAAGGAGTTGATGACGGCCGGGAAATAAAAGGATCATTCGCGAATAGTTTGTGCGAATATCTTCTTCTTGAGGCAATCTTGAAAAGAGTTTGAAAGATTAATAATATCGTGCTTGCGTGCGAGCAATTCGAACCAATGCATTGGAATGTTGCTGTTGCCATAATAAAGCCCTGCCAGTGCCCCGGTTACACACGCAGTGGTGTCCGTATCTTCGCCCAGGTTAACGGCCTTTAATACGGCATCTTTATAATTATCCGTATTCAACAAGCACCAGATGCTGGCTTCCAGTGTATGAATTATATACCCGCCAGAATATATAGCGTGTTCCGGTAATGCTTGCAGTGAACCGTCCAGTATTCTGCTGAAAAGTCCTACTTCATGTGCATTGAAATCTCGTTTCCTGGCAAACTCACTAACGCGCATGCGCGTCGATTCCAATGCTGCTCTTTTCTCTTGTCCCTTGAAGAGTTCCACTATATATATTGAGAAAATAAAGCATCCAAAAACAGAACGAAAATGTGCATGCGTGATGGAAGAAATCTCTTTTATATACTTGAATATATCTTCATCACTTCTATCAAAGAAAAACAACGCTGCCGGGGCGATCTTCATTAAAGAGCCGTTGCCATTACTCCGCTCATCATTCTCTCCTGAATATAGCGGATCTTCGCCATCAAGAATTCTGCCTAAAGCACTTCGGGTTGCGTTGCCTACATCAAACACTTCACCATGTGCACTCCAATAACCTTGTTGTAACCACTGTGCTGATTTACGCGCTATATCTTTCAGGTCGTATCCGTCCAATAATGATTGCGCCAAACAAAATGCAAGCGCGCTATCGTCAGACCATGTACCTGCGGGTTGCTCCCATACACCATACCCGATCATGTCAGTTACCGGACGAAGTCGCAAGGATTCTCGACTTTTGAATTCAACAGGCACTCCCAACGCATCCCCTACTGCCAGTCCGGTGAAGCATCCCTGAATATTATCAATCTTAAAGTTCATGTACGGCTTCATTTTTATGAAGGAGATTTTTTATAGCCGTCCAATCGCTCTCCCCATCAAATCCTGCTTTGTCGTCCAGAAGCACATTGAAGTAAAACTTATCCTCGTAATAACCATAAGCACCACATGCTACTTCGGGGTTTTTATTGATATGATCGAAATGTATACCATGCTTGGCAAAGTATTCAATATACTGTTCAATCTCATGGGGATAAGAGCAGGTATATAGTATCCGGACGATGTCGGTACGTTTGCTCAGCATCTGCATTACCTCTTTGGCCAACGGATAAAATTCAGTAGATATAGCATTGGCCTGGTAATTTGGTTTCAGGATGGTTCCGTGAATATCAAAAGCCCAATACGTTTTGTCCCAATTCTTCTCCCGCACATTGCGAAAGCAATTCTCTATAGCGCGCGTTATCATATCTGACTCAAGCTCTTGTTATTAATTAAATTCTCCATCGCCTTGCCTAACAACTCAGCGCAGCTAACGATCTCTATTTTCGGATGACTCAACTCTTCCACTACGGTATCGGATATATATAGCTTGTCGATTTTAGATTGCTCCAGGTTTGTAAGAGCAGAACCACTTAATATACCATGTGTACAGTACGCACAAACGGACTCTGCACCGTGTTCCATCAAAAGGTCTGCAGCTTTGCAAAGCGTTCCGGCCGTATCAACAAGATCATCGATGATGATTACGTTGCGTCCTTTCACATCACCGATAATCTCCATGTGTGCAACCTGGTTTGCTTTTAATCTCTCCTTGTTGATCACCACCATTTCACAATCAAGATGTTTCTTATATTGTTTGATGCGTTTGATCCCTCCAAAATCAGGACTGCATAAACACAGATGCTCGCGCTTGCAATCCCGGATATGATCGACAAACAATCTGAGCGAGGACATTGGATCGAGTGGCACTTTATAAAAACCTTCTATAGCATTTGTATGAAGATCCAGGGTTATGATCCTGTCAGCACCCATGAGTTGAATGATATCAGCTACCATGCGCGATGAGATCGAAGTACGCTGACCATCCCTTCGCTCCTGACGGCTATGCGGCAGGTATGGAATCACAAGCACCACCTCTTTGGCAGACGAACGTCTGGCCGCATCCACCGTCATGAGCATCTCAAAAAAATTCTCATACGGCATATTTACTTTGCTGATCAGGAAAACAGTTTGTCCACGTACACTTTCATTAAACCTGACAAACAATTCACCATCTGAAAATTTCTCGGTATGCACCGAATGTAACGGCAGCTGCAAGTACTTCGCTATTTTGGTTCCCAGCGTTACAGCCGTTGATGTTGCGTAAATTTTTATTGCGTTTTCCATACTCGGCAATGATAATCAATTTATTGTCAAGGGTTGTTCCTTTTTACTTCCGCTTTCGCGGGATTGTTTTGCGCGTTCGCGAATTTCTTCAAATGTATAGTCTTTGGTTACGTCTCCGTTTTCAAAAACCGTTTGCAGTAAATCAGGTGTCGAAGATTCTTCCTGTCGAATCGTTTTATAGATGCCGCCTTCCTGCACAAGTTTAAGTTTACCTGCTTTCGATGTCTTGAAAGATTTCACCATCTCGCCTGCTTCGTTCATCTCCACCGGAGCCTTGCGTACCTGCACTTGCTCCCCATTCAGTTCTGCGTATGAACACTTCAATGCAAACTTCTGCGTGTCGCGATTTACTTTTTGGAGTAGTGCACCGCCCATACCCAACACGAGGTTTTCGGCAGATATACCTTGTCCTTTCAGGCTTTCGTAGATGGCAGGTATAGATTCATGATCTATACCATCGCCTTGTATAACGCGTATCTGTGGCGGCAGTACGCGATACCCTTTGGAGTTTACGGTGAATCCGAATTTATCAAAGAGAATATCATATACCTTGAGCAATGTTCTCACCGGGTCTCCGGAGTCGGGCCGAATTACCAATGTGCCCTTGCGCTTAAGAATCTCTTCCCGAAATTCACCACCCCACAACGTTCCCACCGCGTCAAATATATTGTAGGAATCAGACACACATGAAAGTATACCTTCGGGATATGCTTTCAGGACATGATCGAAAACTTTTCGCTCTCCGGCTTGTCCTAGCAGCGTCATGATCGAGTGCTCGGTTGCCGGCACAGACATGCCATATACCTTTTGTGCGTGATAGTATTTTTTCAGAAACCTGGATGCCTCTACGGTATCACTTCCCATAAAATTCAGAAGGTGTGCCGATCCTCCCAGGGCTGCGCTTTCTACGGAGCTCACGCCTCTGAATCCAAAGTCGTTCAAGACAAAATCAATTCCACCGGCATTGTCGGATGTCATTTCGAAATACCGCTCTACGGTTTTTCTGATTTCGTGTGACAATGTTGCCACCGTACTCGGATACCAAACCTGCATTAACAATGTTTCGAGAAAGTTGGTAAGCCAAAAACAATTGGGATCTGTATTCTCAATCGTCATCAACGTGTTGTGTACTGGTACCTCCGTGCCTTCGGCAACCGCTTTGATCTTTACCGGAAGTCTGCCATCGTACTTCTTAAGTATATATTCGAAATTTGCGCGATTAAAAACTTCGCTCCTTCCAAATACACCCTGCATCAATTCTTCCGCTTCATCAATATCCTCTTTCGTAAAGGCCTGCCCTTGCAGGTATTCCTTCAGATAATACTGTAAGCCATAAAACACCGTGCTATCAAACAAGCCTCCACGACTCTCCAGGTAAGAATATATCTTCGTTGTTCCCGGATAGTACAACTTATAGTGAGAGTATTTATAGGCATCTGCGAGTAAGAGTAAGTTCGTTTTCATAATACTGTTGTTAAAATTATATGTTCTATTAAGATGTTAAGCTTGCCTTTTGCTTTAGGCTTAACCCTTATACTTTTTCAAGAGAACGCTCAGGTGACGAATGTGTTCAGGAGCAATAGTCTTGGAATCTATCATGCCCAGCACCGTGTCCAAAGTAAACCATTTTACTTCCGCTATATCATCGCTACCTTGAGGGAGGCCTGAAATATAGTCTGTGGAGAAAAGCGTGGTAATAATCTTATCCGTTTCATTTTTATACCGCCAGTCGGCTACCCGAAAAGATCCCTCGTATTGCATGGGTGTCGTTACAATGTCCCCACATTCTTCGCGTAGCTCGCGGGCAGCAGCAGCTTCAAAGCTGTCATCTGTAGGATCTGAAAATCCTCCGAGCAAACGCCATTTGTTATCGATGTCTTTTCTGCCGAGGAGTATTTCTGTTCTTTCATTCTGAAATACCGCGATATCAACGGTGGGATATACTTTCGGATACGTGTTGGCGTAAGCGTAAATTATACCGGTTCGGAATTCTTCAGAGTCCATCACCTTATCGCTGATCTGTTCACGTATAGTGGTCGCGCTATGATCTCCGTTTTCAGGAAGGTCAACCGTTTCATTGCTTCCCGAGTAGTAGCTTTTAAAACTATCACGGCTTCCGTAAAGTATGAAACGTGATCCTGGAAATGTATCTGCTAAAAGTATATCCAGGTTTTGTGACCATTTTTTATCCAACGGATGGTCTGACAACGGAAGCACTACTATATCTGTATATTCTTTCTTGATCATCCTTTCACGGGTGTGAAAATTCAATGGGTTCCTTTTACTTCCCCGCACGGGCGACACTCCCAAAACGACTACTACTGTATTGTGTTTTTGCTTCACCGATTCAATAATACTTTTGTGTCCTTCGTGTAAGTAAGGGGATTGAAATCGGGCAATGATGACTCCTATTTTGTTCATACTATATATTGTTATGATAATTCTATTCTATTAAAACCTTTGTTGATTCAGACTACATGTCGCACATAATTCGGCAACTATTCTATTCCCTTTGATATTGCTCTAATTTTTCATTTTCAATCCTTTCATTTGTGTATTATATACGCAAATATAAATCCGAAGTTTCAAGGCACACAGTTAATTTGCGTATTATTTACAATAAATAAGTAATCGCTTGAGTATCAGAAGAAAATATCGAAGTTATACCCTTTCTCTTTCAGTTCGAAGTACTTCTTCTTGTTGAATTGAAATAACCGTGCAGGTCTGCCCGACTTCTTTTGTATAACCTCGTCAAGCTCTTCCAGAAAACCATAGCTTATGATTTTCTTCTTGAAATTTCTACGATCAATTTCCTGGTCGAGCAGGATCTGGTATAATTTTTCGAGGTCGGAGAACGGAAATTTTTTATCGAGCAGTTCAAAGCCTATAGGTTCATAGGCGATTTTTCCGCGAAGCCTTTTTATCGCGGTATCGAGAATAACTTTGTGATCGAATGCAAGCCGGGGAAGCTTCTTGATGCTGAACCACGCTACATCTTCAGCATCGGTCTGCGCTGACAATTGATAATCTGCAGGCCGAACCAAACCGAAATAAGCTATTGAGATAACGCGATTACGAGGATCACGTTCAGGCTTGCCAAAAGAGTATAGTTGTTCGAGGTAATTCACATCGATACCTGCCTCCTCTTGTAACTCCCTCCTTACAGCCTCTTCCAAAGACTCGTCATCTTTTACCAAGCCTCCCGGCAGTGCCCAAAATTTTTGAAAGGGTTCAAACTTTCGTTTGATCAGCAGGATAGATATACCTTCATTAGGATCATATCCAAAAACGACAGCATCAACAGATACTTTGATGGATTGCTTCATGTAGCCTAAAGTGAAGCAATTTTATGAATTCAAACAAGACTTATAATTGTATCGAGTATAATTACTCGGATGACCAATCTGCGAGCAGCTTTTGTTGCTGCAATTGTTTTTGCCCCTGACGGGTTAGCTTTAACAAAAACAGACGCTTCTTATAGGCCGGTGTAATGGTGCGGATATAGCCACGTGCTTCAAGATCCAGTTTCACCTGGAGCACATACCAACTCAAATCGCTATCGATGGAGTCTGTAAAATCTTCAAGAACTTTCTCCAGCAACCGGTTCAATGTAAAGGGCTCCTCGGTATCAAGAGCCGACAATATATATGTCGATAACATTTTATAATGTGCCTCCGTCATTGCCACGCCCTTTTTGCCATCGGGGCGAAGGGTCTCAATCATCTCACTTCTCATACTATTCTGACAGGTAGTAAAGTTATGACGTTACAACGTACATTTTCACCTTCTTGTCTGCGTTTCAGTCAAAAAAACGATGCCGGTGGTTATCTTTTCGACTAAAAAGGAAAAATAATCGATAAAACCTGCTAACTCCGATACGCAGTCAACGGTTGCGGTATACTATGAAAGCATTTACTAATATTGTCGTGTATGAATTATTACAAGCTTGAGAACCGAACGATGGACCTTGAGTTTCTCAACAACGTGTCCGTGTCATGCCGTGTGGTTATGCGTGAAAAAGAAAATATTGAGGCTGGCCAGGAATTGATCGTGATGCTCTCTACCGGGGCAAAGTATAAAGGGAAAATTACAAAGGTTGATCTTATACCGATGGGTAATTATACTATTGGAGAGATGCACATTGTGCGGCAGGCGCGATAATGCTATATTATAACTATATATACAGATGGGTTTTATCGAAGCTATAGCCCAAGCTCTTCGCGATCTAATCCGGCATCATCAGCGCTCGAGCGAAGGATAGAAAGCATTTCAGTATAGGCTAACAGTTTGGCTTCTATATGTGTGAGTTCTTCCGGGTCAGCAAAGCTTCTCCGTTCTTTCAACTCGCGTATGTTTGCATGGATTGTAATGAGTACATCCTGTATGAATGTAACATACTGGTTCATAGTAATTATTTGGAGCGCACCATAAAGGTAATTTTACCTTTGGAGAGTGTTGGTACGTTCGAACCTGTTCGGGTGAACGTTAATTTTTCAACGGTACGCCTGCACGCTTGTGCTGCTTCCGCGCTGAGAGTGTTTTCTACAACTGTAATCTTTTCAAGTTCACCATCGGAGTTCACAACGATCTCAAATACAATTTTTCCGGATTCATTATTTGGAACTTGTGGACGAGGTACTTCATCCCACTCCCATCCTGCCAATGCAAGACTGGAGCCCGTGCCGTTTCCTCCGCCTCCACCTTGTTTACCGTACAAAGCTTTCGCATCGAGTGAGCCTTCAGGACTTCCCTTATCTCCAACCTTACCTTTGTCATCTCCGTGATTGCCTGCTTCTCCGGCTTTGCCCTCTGCGGTTTTGTTTGAGGACTCGCCCTTTTGTGCATTCGGATTATATACTGCTTTCGGATCTTCTTTTTTAGGTTGAACTTCCTTGGGAACCTCTTTCGGTTTCTCAACTACTTTCGGAGTTGTCTCCACCGGCTTTGTTTCAACAGGCTTTACTTCTTCCTTTTTTTCTTTAATCTCAACCTTCTTGTCTTCTTTCTTTTTTTCGATTACGGGAGCATCCTCCTCATCTGTGGTGAGCATTTTCTCCTCTACCGGAGGTGTTGTTTCCTGGGGTGGTGGAGGAGACGTCTCCTGAGGTTCACTCTTCTGAGGTTCTTCCTCTTGTGTACCACCGGAGCCAACGGGTTTATCAGGCTGAACGTCACCGCTTCCTTCATCATCCATTCCAAAATTCAGTTCAACACCAAATTCTCCGGGTGGTGGATTCATCGGACGCCAGGCCACAATAAAAAACATAAGCAGGAAAGCAGCAGCGTATATTCCTACGGTTGTGGCGAAGGCTATTTGCTTGTTCTTACTTTCCTGCTTTTCTGTCATATACTATACCTTTTGGGATTAGTATTTCACTACCCAAATATCGTTCCCATAATCTCCGCCCTTCAAGCCATCAGCAGCAGTTTGTGCTTCTGCGTAGCTCTCCTTATAATCAATCGCCAGACGGCTGAATTTAGTTTTACCGAATGGTGGTATAATCCATGCTGTTACTCCGCCTTTGCTAAGTTTGTTGGCGTGATCTTTAATCAAGTCATCATCTATAGCACTCGCTATTACAACGTAATAACGTCCCGTGCGTTCGCTTAGTGTCTCAATTGTTCCTGCGGCAGGCTTCAGAGTCGCCAATGAATCAGCGCGTCTCTTTTCATCTTCCTCACGTTTCAAGGCCGCGAGACGATCAGCTTCTTTACGAGCTTCGAGTGCTTCGCGTTCTTCCAGTTCTTTCTTGGCAAGTTCTGCTTTTTGCTCTTGCTTCGGACGGTATACGAAGTAATACCATGCTCCTCCACCTACTAACGCCAGAAGTACAATTGCCAGCAATACCTTCGGCCACACTGATGGCTCGTCATCCTCTTCGGTATAGGAAGGCGCGATCGGAGTATACTCTGGTTCGGGTTCTTCGGGTATTTCTTCTTCGCGGATATACTCTTCTTTTATCGGCTCGGGTTCAGGTTCGGGTTGAGTATAGATTGTCTCACGCTCAATAACAACCTCAGGCTCTTCACGATTCAAAGGTTCGTATTCTACTTCGGGAAGACCAAAGCTATCATCAGATTCATTATTGATATTTTCCTGTGCTTCTTCGTCTTGCTTTTTTCTTCTGGCCATGGAGCTCTGGTTAATAGGGTTTTAAGAAAAAGGTGATTATACAAAAATAAGCTAAAATTTGACCTATACAAAAAGAGGGAGATTAACCGCTGTTCAGTATCGGTTATCTCCCTCCCGGATGATCATGTTTTGGATGCTGCTATACCTTGCCTTCTCTCCCGGAGTATAGCTTACGTCAGTGATCGTTCACCGCTAAAAGCTCCACGTGATACCGGCCAATCCCTGGAAGCCACGCACCGGGTAGTTGAGGTAAAGCGGATATTTATTCGAGGTAATGTTGTTAAGTTGTACAAAGAAGGAGAAGCTTGGTGAGAACAGATACTCTGCTTTGAAGTTCAGATCAAATGCTCCGTCAAGTTTAACAACATTGTCAGTCTCGGGATCTAAAGCTTTCATTCCTCCCTGCGCTACTATATCTGCAGTGAAGATCAGTTTTTGATATACGTTGATCGATGCGTTAGCCGTAAGCTTTGTAGTAGGGCGATGCCATACTTCCGAAAGATCACCGGCATTATAGCCGTAAAAATCTCCGCGAAGCATAAACTTCGCCATCTCGGATTGTACATAGCTCAAGGCTACATATAGGTTGGTGCGCTTGGTCGTTCCGCGATCGTATACCGTATTGAATTTCGAAGGATCGCTTTCCTTGTTCACAAACGAATACCAGTTCTTTAACAACGATGTACCCAAGCCAGCATGTGCTGCTACCTTATTACCGAGGCGTGCATTCAAGCCTACACCAAAGTCCAATACTTTATTTGTATGGAAGATAGCAACATTGGGTGCGAGCCAGAGGTTTTCATTGGAGAGTGTTTGCAACGATACTTTCTCCATGCCACCGGTCATATACCCGACCGCATCAACGGAGGGGCTAAGCGGATATGTAGCTTTGAAGTTAGGGTATACATGTACACTCTTGGAGTCGATCGTGTCATTTTCAACAGCCGCGATCAAGCCTATACTTAATTTTAAATCCTCGATAGGCAAAAATTCATAGGAAGGGGCTACCGTAAAAAGACTGCGTGGCTTCGCATCGATTTTATTATCCTTGCGGCTGATGACGGTATAGTCTGCTTTCAGATCGATCTTGGAATCATCGTCCACTTCGTATGATGATTTAAATACCAGGTTTACTTCCGATTCACGTGCGTCATACTTATCGGCCAGGTAACTGAAGTTAGCGCCAAGTTTATAGGACAGGTCTGAGTTTTTAGCATTGGACAATTCACCTCCGAGTTTAATCAGGTTGAAAGATTGCTTCAGTGAATCTTTACCGATCGGCTCACCTTGGGGATAGCCATAAAAATGTGTCGTGCGATTTTCTATTCCAAAGTTACCCGACAACGCTATAGCATCGCTGAGTGATCGTCCGTATAGCGAGAGACTGGTTGTACCGCTACCTGAATTCTTGCCATCCACGGGACCTTTGCCAGAGCTGTGGTGATAGATGCGTGCACCAATCAGTTTATTTTTATCCTTTTTATTATTGATATACCCTTCTATTAAAGGAGATGCATAGTTACCATATCCGAGACGAAGAAATCCGCCATATATATCAGGTGAGCTTTCAGGTTTTAATTTGAGAGGACGAACCTGCGGATTGATCTGCGGTGCCTGAAAACTGAACGACTGGAAGTCGTATGTTACCGGAGCTTTGATCGATGCCTCGGATGGCTTTGGAGGAACCTTATCGAAATTACGGTTTGCTTTTGGCAATGTAATCTGTCTTTCTTTTACGATCTCGATTTCCATTGCTTCAATTTCTCCATCACCTTCCCAATCGTCCGGCTTTTGTGCGTACGTTGTCAGAGAAAAAGAAGTCAACAAAATCAATAAACCTGAGAAGCGAATAATCACGGGTATATTTTTAGGGGTTGTTATTTTTTTCATCGCAAAAAATGTCATACGAATCAGTTGTCTAAAGTATCAGCCTCTATTTTCTTTTGCTTGTCTAACTCGGATTGCTCGAGTTGTTTGAGCTTGGCTTTCGCCTGATCCTTGATTGACTGCAGCGGAAACTTATCCAGTGACTGCAATGTGGCGCGTGCCTGGAACACATCGTTCTGTGCTGCGAAATTATCCGCCAGCAAGAGGAACGCTTTTCCTACCCACACTTCATAGGTGGAGAAGTCGTTGATCAATCCCATTAACGTTTCATAACATTGTTTGTGCTCTTTCTGATTATAGAGTATCTCTGCGAGTAAATATTTAGCCTCCGCTCCGAATTCATCGCGGGCAGCGTTCAATGTATTCAAGAATTCATCTTTCGCACCTTCGAAGTCTCCACGCGCCAAGGCTGTCTTACCAAGATATAGGGACGCCTTATTCTGAGCCCCTGCATTTATATTGCCACGCTCGATAATGGTACGCGCATATACATCTACAGAATCATATTGAGCCTGCAGGTAGAAAGACTCCATCAATCCAGCCCACGCGTTGTATTGTTCCTTTTTGTTGGTGGCCAGTTTTTCCAGGCGATGGTAATTTACAACGGCTTTGTCGTAGCTACCTTGTTTGAAGTGTATCTCTGCAAGACGCGCCACTACCCTGCTGCCCATACTGAATGTCATATCGTTATTCAGCTCGGTATAAAACGGAAGGGCCTTGTTATAGTCTTGTAATTTATAATGTGCCTCTGCTATATAGAATTTAGCTTCCTGTGCAGCCGCTGATCTTGGATACGAAGCGAGGTAGCTCGTAAAGCTTGTAATGGATTTCTGATACTGCTGATCGAAGTATAAATTCTTTGCTGTTTCGAATTCGAGTTTTTCAACACTCTCATCATCCGGGTTAGCATTTTTATACTGCGACAGGTTTGTTTCAAACTCACCGGAACGTCCGGCAACATTCAACGCTTCCTGTAACGGGATCAATACAGTCTTCGATATAGGATGAGTCGGGAACAATCTGATTACCGTCTGGTAATCATTGATAGTTTTATCGTATTGTTTCAGGTTGTAGTTGGCTGCACCTCTGCGCTCGTATGCCAATGGAAGGAACCGTGAGTTCGGACTTTCGCGGATCAGCTGAGACAACGCATCTACTGCTGCCTGATAATTACTCTGCTCGATTTCAAACTGAGCACGTTGAAACATTGCCTCATCGCGATATTGTGACTTCGGATAATTCCGGATCAACTCGGTAAGCTGCGTACGCGACTCAGCATACTTACGTTGTACACCACTCATGATACCAGCCTGTAACAAAACATAGTCTGCATCTGCTGTACCCGCTGCCTTCGCTTTATTATAGGTAGCCAAGGCATCGTCATATTGTTTGCTTACATAGTAACAGTCCGCAAGGCGAACAAGGCCATCCGCATAGTTCGGTGTATTCTTGTTGGCTTTGTTTACAAACTCTTTAAAGTTATAGAGTGCTTTATCGTATGCCAGTAAATTGTAATGCGCGTATCCCAAACCATAGCGGGTCTTTAGCAAGATCTCCGGATCAATGGATGACCCTAAACTGACAACACGTTGATAATCGGCAATTGCCTCATTAAATTTTCTACCTATAGAATAGGCTTCTCCTCTCCAGAAGCTGGCAAGGGCAACGTAATTCTTATCAACCGGCTGGTCGAGTGATTTGGAGAAATACTCTACCGCTTCTGCGTACTCTTCTTTATTAAAGAGCTCAGCACCTTTCAGGTATGCCGCTTTTTGGTATGCCTGATTTATATACTGATTACGTGACGGCAACGCTTCGATATACTCTATAGCCTTGTTAAAGTTGTTTCCGTTTACATATACCTGAACCAACAACTCTTTTATTTCATTGGCATGTTTGCTGGTTGGGTATGCTTTGAGGAACCTTTCAAACTCATTGATCGCCTGATCAGCTTTGCCTACATCATAGGATACTTTTGCAAATTGGAATGAACTCTCTTCCACAAGGCTCATGTCCTTTGGGTTCTTGCGTGCATAGTCAAATGCATTTAAGGCAAGGGGCTTATTGCCTTTCTTCAGATGAAGTATACCTAAATAGTAAGAAGCATAGTAGCTCACGGTATCTTTCGATGCTGCCGCTTTGTCGAGGTATTCGATTCCGCGTTCTGTGTTTCCGGTTACATAGTTCGCGTATCCTGCACGAAAGAAAAGACCGCTCTCGGCCTTGGCGTTTGAATCAAAATATTTCTGGTAAGAATCAACAGCCTTTTTAAAATCTCCTTTATAATAATTTGCTTCAGCTACCAGCATGGCGATGTCGCCTGCATTTGTTATGTCGGTGCGTCCTTTCAGACTGTTGGCATATTCGATCAGCAAGTCATACTTCCTTTGCTTATAGTATATATTGGCGATGAGGTTTGGTACAATGGTAGCATACGATGGATTGAGCTCAGCCTTTTTCAAATCAATGATGGCTTCATCATATAGTCCTTTGGAGTACTCAATGAAACCGGCATAATAATTCGCAGCGGGCGTATAGGCTGTACTCTGCTTTTTAACAAAGTTGAATTGCTCCAACGCTTCATCAAGTTTCTTTTGATTGAAGTAGCTATAGCCCCATTTGAAATGTCCCTGGCTTTGTTGCTCGGATGTAAGGGAAGGGAAATTTACTTTCTTGTAATAGTTGGATGCCTTGATATAGTTGCCTTCAGCATAGAAGAATGTTGCCAGATCATAATAGGCTGTGGAAGCTTTCGGGCTCGATGGGTTGTTATCGATAAAATCATCGATAAGTTTCTCGCCATCTTTATGGCCGAGGTTCAGAGCACTGAAGGCCACATAGTATTCTGCTTCACCTCTTCGTGCATCCGTGGGTGAGGCTTGCGCCAGAAAATCTGAGAAGACTTCGCGGGCGGCACCGTAGTTAGCATGCTGAACAAGTTCTGTTCCGCGGTGATAAAGCTTTTCAACTTTATTCTGCGACAGTTGATCCTGTGCATACACACATTGAACGGTGAAAACCAAAAGTAAAAGAGCTATAAATCTGTACATTACTATAAATACGATTTGTGTTAAAACAGCGCACCTTAAAAATTATTGCAAATAAAGAACCAAAAAAGTGAGTTAAAAAAAATCCGCGCTGATGAATTTGCTTGGACTTCAAGCTAAAAGTAGAAAGCTTACAGCATAAAGCCAAAGATGTAAAGTCTCAAACTACTTTCGGTTTGCAACTCTAAGCCTTCACTTTCTGCTCTAAGCTTTGCTCTTTATGCTTTCAGCTAATATAGTATAATTAGTTCATGAGGCGCCAAACGAGTTCACGGAAGATCTGTCCTTCATCTGCCGAACCGTTGTTAACACCTTTCAATTTTAGATCAGCATCTTTGATAGACGCTATATTATCGATGATCTTCGGAAGCGGAAACTGGCGTAAAGCCAAGCTATAATCACGCACGGCATACGGGCTCACTTTCAATTCACTAGCTAGTCCCTTATCACTTTTATCTGTAGCCTGTGTAGCGGCCAATACCTTACTGAAAAATGAAAACAGATAGGCTACCACCGGTATCATCGGGTTCTTCTTGGTATTGCGTTCAAAGTAATTTACAATCTTGTTGGCAAGCAAAGTATCGCGCTGGAGTATGGCTTTTTGTAATTCAAAAATGTTATACTCTTTGCTCACTCCTACCTGGCTCATGATGCGCTCGGCAGTAATACTCTCTCCGGGTGCCAGCGATATAACCATCTTGTCCACTTCATTGGCAAGACGATGCAAGTCGTTACCAACAAATTCGCATAGTGCTTGTATAGCACGGTCGTCAATACTTACTTTCTTATCCTTACAATACTCCCCTACAAATTCAGGAAGCTGGTTGTCGTAAAGTTTTTTGGTGTTGATGGTAACAGCGTATTGATCGATCTTCTTGCCAAGCTCTTTCCTTTTATCAAGGCTTTTATGTTTATGACAAAACACCAGCACGGTACTGGGCACTGCCTTGGTGAGGTAATCGAGTAAAAGCTTGCCGCCAATTTCTTTACCGAGATCCTGAATATCCTGTGCTTCCTTTACGATCACTACTTGCCGTTCGGCCATCATCGGAAATCTGCGGGCATGCGTAAGTATGGTTGCCATCGTGGCATCTTTACCATATACTATCACCTGGTTAAATCCTTTCTCGGCATCCGACAAAACATTCGCTTCAACATAATCAGCGATCACATCAATGTAGAATGTCTCCTCTCCTTGCAAAAAATAAACGGGAGCATATTTTTTGCTCTTCAGATCGGTCAATATCTTTTTCACATTTGCATCCATAGTGCACAGTAAAGTCCAAAATACAAGGCGCAAATATCAAACAAAAATCAAGATGCAAAACTGAATCTTTATGATTTCGTAGGGGAAAAGGATGAAGGTGTTTTAAAGACGTTATGAACTCTGGCTCAGTGGACTCTGCGTTTAGTTAACGCTCTTCTGCTTGCTGAATGTTACCGCTGTTGTAATACCAACCAACGCTCCGGCAAAGTGAGATTCCCAGGAGATCTGTGGATCGGTTGGAAGAATACCATAGAATACTCCACCATATAAAAGAAGTACAATGGTTGATATAAAGATGGACAGGAAATCGCGTCTGAAGAAACCGAACGAGATCAGAAAAAATGCCAGTCCATATACTACACCACTGGCTCCGATGTGATTCGCCGGACGAGCGAACAACCACACCAGTATATTTGTCCAGAAGTACGATCGAAAGAAAACATGCCCTCCTATCTTTCCATAAAAGAAAAAAAGTACAGAGCCCAGAAAGAGCATTGGAATAGTATTGGAGATGAGATGAAGCAGGCTTCCATGAATTAGTGGTGCGGTAAAAATTCCAATCAGCCCATGAAATGTACGAGGTGCTATACCATACCAGCTAACGGGTAAACCAAAAACGAACTCCAGGTAAAACGAAGCCCACATCAGAAACACAAGTCTAAACGGTACAACCGAGCTTCCGAACAGAGAAGATTGTGATGAAGACATACTTGATTACAAAAACAATTCCGATGCAAAGATGAAAATTGTCAGCTAACGATCAGCAACGAAAAATCAAAAGCTGATTTATTTTTTAGCAGGATCCGTGATCATAGGAAGGCTGAGATACTTGGCTTCTTCTGTCGCCACCGTTTTAATTCCCCAGAGTCCTCCCGAGGAAGAAGCAATTCTCTCGGAGATACTTTTCAACATCTCATAATAGGCTATAGAAAATTCCTGATCGACTTTCTTCCACAACGGATTCAGGTTCTTAAGTTCATCCACGATCATGGCTTCTCTTTTTGACGATTCAAATGGATAACTCTGAATGAGGATCTTAATCTTATCTTCAAAGTCTTCCGCCATCTCTAAAAAGAATCCGGATAGCAATGTGCCGTTACGTTTTTGTTTTTGTACGATGGAGATCGCTTCTTTGATTTCCTTCCGATCTATATCACCGTCAGCACCAGCGATAAGAATACAGACCAGGATTGGAGCCTTCAGCATTAATTCAGTTTCGCTATCGGTTAAAGTTTGAAATTCTGGAATCATGTATGTGGTGCTTGGTATTTAAAGTTGTGGAAATATTTCAATAAGATAACTTTTTCAAGGAATAAATTCAGTACTAATACGGTAATCACTTAAACTTTTTTTATCATTACTTAATACTGTACGATAAACGAGTATGGATACATTAAAGTATGTTAATTTGTTTATGATGACCGGGTTATCGACTACCGTTAACTACTTGGCTAATGTGCGGCTGACCTGTATATTTACCTTACAAACCCCTACGCATGTACGAAAAAGATCCCGTTAAAATTTTTGTTGTCGAAGATGACCCGGCCTATACAAAGTTTCTAAAGTACGTCCTCGAACTTAATCCGGACTATGAGGTGCAGTTCTATACTTCCGGAAAAGAATGCCTGGCTAACTTGTATAAGAACCCCGCTGTTGTTACGCTTGATTACTCGTTGCCTGACATGCCTGGAGAAAAGGTGTTGAGCCAGATACGCAGTCATGACCCGAACATTAACGTGATCATTGTATCGGCGCAGGAGAAAATTCATACGGCTGTTGAACTTCTGAAACTTGGTGCATACGACTATATCGCCAAAGATCATGAGACCAAGGACAGACTTCTAAACTCCATTCACAACGCCAGAAACAGAACGTCATTGATCAAAGAGATCGATCACCTGAAGAAGGAGATCTCTGAGAAATATACCTTCGAGAAAAGTATCATCGGTACAAGCCCGGCAATCAAGCGTGTATTTTCATTGCTTGAAAAAGCTGTGCAGACAAATATATCGGTGAGCATTACCGGAGAAACGGGTACTGGTAAAGAACTTGTTGCCAAAGCACTTCACTATAATTCGAAGCGAAAGAACAAACCGTTTGTCGCGGTGAACATTGCCGCTATACCACGCGATTTGATTGAGAGTGAATTGTTCGGTCATGAGAAAGGTGCTTTCACAGGCGCTATAACCAGGCGCATCGGGAAGTTTGAAGAAGCTGAAGGAGGTACTATTTTCCTGGATGAGATCGGAGAAATGGACATGAATCTCCAGGCAAAATTACTTCGAGTTTTACAAGAACGTGAAATCACTAGAATCGGTGGGAATCAGGTAATTAAGCTCGATGTGAGAATCATTGCTGCAACTCATAAAGACCTGTCTGAAGAAGTTAAGGGCTCACGCTTCCGTGAAGATTTATACTATCGCTTGCTGGGCTTGCCCATCATGCTTCCTCCTCTTCGCGAACGCGGACAGGATGCTATCATTATCGCAAAACATTTTCTGGATCAGTTCGCCCTGGACAACGGAATGCAAAAATTCAAGATCAGTCCTGAAGCACAAGAGAAGCTGTTACAATATCCTTTCCCCGGAAACATTCGCGAGTTAAAGTCAGTCATTGAACTGGCCGCGGTGATGGCCGAAGAGCAAGAGCTTCGGCCACAAGATATAAGCTTCAATAGTACCACGCGGATGGAATCATTTCTATACCAGGAAATGAGCATGCAGGAATTCATGTATCGCATTATCCGTCACTACCTGAATAAGTATGATAACAATGTGCTCGAAGTCGCCAGAAGACTCGACATTGGCAAATCATCTTTATACCGGTATCTGAAGGAGATGGAGACGATAGGCATCTGACATGAACTTACAGCAGTACATTAAGAAAGGTTCTTTTTATGAGTCCGTAGTGGAAGACGGCTCGGACATTATTTTTATTGTAGATTATGTAGGTAACATTCACTATCACAACGCTTCGGCTAGTGCAACGCTTGGGTACCGATCGAAGAGCCTTATCGGAAAAAATTTCTTCGACTATATTCTCCTGGAGACCCGGGATGAATTTCAGAAGAAGCTTAAGGAAAGTCAAAAGCGCGCCTATACTGAAAAAGTAGAATTTCAATTTCTCTGCAAGGATGGCACGTATCGCTTCCTCGAATTCAACGCTATCAATTTAAAATACAAGCAAGGTATTCCTGGTTTTATACTCGACTGCAGGGATGTAACGCAGCGAAAGGAAAACGAGTCAGAGCTGGTGCGTTTACAAAAAGCAAAGGAGCAATTCCTGGCAAACATCAGTCACGAAATCCGAACGCCTATCAATGGTATAGCCGGCATGGCAAATTTACTCGGGCAAAGTCCGAGTCCGGAAGAGCGCGAAACATATTTAAGTGCTATAAAACATTCGGCCGAAAACCTGAAGGTTATCATCAATGACATTCTGGATCTGGCAGCCATTGAATCCGGTAAACTTCGGTTTGAAAAGATAGCGTTCAACTTAAAAGATCTCCTCCCCTCGCTCATCAGTACATTCATGTATCAGGCGAAGGAAAAGAAAATTGCACTCGACTATCGCATCGATGAGAAGCTAAACAAGATCTTGCTCGGTGACCCGGTGCGTTTAAATCAGATTCTCATTAACCTGATCAGTAACGCGGTTAAGTTCACACATAAAGGATCGATCCAAATTAAATGTACCGCAGAACGTGAGCAACGAGGCGTATGCTGGGTGCGTATAGAAGTAACGGACACCGGTGTCGGGATCCAGGAAGAAAAGCTCACCACTATATTTGAAAGTTTCAGTCAGGCCGATGCAAGTGTAACCAGGCGATACGGTGGCACTGGCCTTGGTCTTACCATTGTTAAACAGATGGTAGAGCTTCAAAATGGAAAAATTCATGTAGTCAGTAAGGAGCATGTTGGCTCAACGTTCATGGTTACTATACCGTATGCGATCGGTAAGGTAAATGCTATAACACAGTCAATACCTCGAAAAGATAAGGCTTTAAAAGATACCAACACTTCGCAGCTGCGTGTATTGCTTGTTGAAGACAACGATATCAACCGGCTATACGCCAAGAGTATTTTAAAAAACTGGCAGTGCTTTATTGATGAAGCGGAAAACGGATTAGTGGCCATCGAGAAGATCAAAAATAATTACTTCGATGTTATTCTAATGGATGTGCAGATGCCGGTGATGGATGGATACGAAGCTACCAAAGCAATCCGCATGATGGAGCAGTCAGCCAATCTTCCCATCATTGCGCTAACAGCAAACGCTACGGCAAATGATGTTGAGAAATGTCTTGCTGCTGGTATGAATGATTACCTGCCGAAACCTTTCACTCCGGAAGATCTATATCAAAAGTTATTTGATGACCTGAAGATAAAACCGCTTTCAACCGAGCAGCGACCTGTTACCATGAAAGTGGTTCCCTCCTATAATCTTAATTACCTGCGCTCGGTATCCGGAAATAATGAAGAGTTCATCCGCGAAATGGTGTCGACTTTCATACAAACTGTCCCACAGATTCTGGAAGACATGAAGCAAAGTATGGGGAACCATGATTGGATAAAACTATCCAGACTCGCCCATCAGATTAAACCTTCGTTCATTCTGATGGGGCTGGATTCACTTCGCAGTGATATAGTTTTTATTGAAGAGAACAGTAAACTGGAAACAAACCTGACCGAAGTAGAGCGCCTCGCTCTTGACTTTATTGAACGCTGCTATAGTATGCTGCCCGAGCTTTCCAAAGAAGGAATGCCCGCTGCTTAGCACTTGCCCTAGTTCGAATTCATTACTGCTATTTTCTTATAGAGTATAGATCGGTCTCCTGTCTGAATCGCCATGATATAAATTCCATTGGCAACACGTGTTACATCAATCTGCTGAGGAGTAGTCAGGTCGCGGTTCACATCTCCCTGCAACACGGCAATGCCACGCTGATCGATCAGCTTCCAGGTATAGTCACGGTTCAGTTTATCACCCAGGTATAGCTTGATGTTTTGAGAAGCCGGGTTTGGATAAATCTGCAGATCCTTCAAGGCAGCAACCGCTGGATCCTCTGGTATACCTACCGGAGTCTGCGATACTTTGGTCTGCGCGACTTTCTTAATAACGGTCTGGAGAATTCTTCGCGTTTCCTTGTCCTGTGCAAAAGCTATGATATAGAGGCTGTCGCCATTCGAGATTGGCGTCTCCAGTTCATGCGTTTCGTCTTCATCCGACTTACTGAATGAAACGATATTGCCTGCTGTTAAAGGCTCGGTAATAATAAAACCTTCGGGTCCATATAGCAGCTTACGCAAGGAGAACTTGTTGTTATTAACACCATTCTCCACCAATGCAGCCTGCAAGATGACGGGAGGATTGAACGAATTCAATTTATCGATAAATGTATAGTTGATATCTGCCTTCAGTATATCCGGAGCCGTAGTTCCGTCAATGTTTATATCAATTTCAAAAGATGGATCCTCTAGCGATCTGCGGTCAAGATCTTCGACAGTAATATTACCCGTGAATCCATCAAACTCCTTACCGTAGTACTCATTCAAGATACCATCCATGATGGTTGCCGGTGGTTGCCGTATACCATAGATCTGAGCCCGGGCACTGTTGTCAATGGGGTTGGCCTTGTTGATAGCATCTTCAAGACCTGGTGAAGCAATATGATACTGCAGTTTTATAAAGTCTTTTGAAAGCAACTGGTCTATATAGTTCTCGGAGGAAGCAAGACCCGGGTTACCATCATTGGTATAATGCTCTACCAAAACATTGCGTGTCTTCTCTCCTATATAGATATCATCAAAAGCAAAACCATTGGACACCGTTCCCGGGTTGTTATCACTGTTACTACCAAATGCAATTCTGAAAACAACGGTATCTTTCGGAAGCTCGTTCAAATTGAAACGTGCATCTCTCCAGCCATCCGTTGTACCCGTCCAGGCAAAGTTGTCCTGCCCTCCCGGCTCACCACTCAAATCAGATCCATTATACCATTCAATACCATCTCCGTTGTCAGTACCCACCGTTTCCCATGAGCGTCCTCCATCGGAAGAGTATTGTAACACGGCACCGTCAAAATTTGTATCCGAGTCAGACCAGAATTTCAATGAAACCATCGGGCGCTTTAATCCTTCCAGGTTCACACACGGTCCGATTACATAAGACTGTTCATCCGGATAATATGTACTTATATAATTGTTGGCCGCAACGGTGTTTCCACCCGTCCACCAGGCATTGGCACCTGAATATGCGCCTGCAATATTTGCACCGTTCACTGCTCCAAACGTCCAGCTGGATTGCTTGTTAGCTTCTTCAACTTTAATCCATGTACCCTGACCACTTTCGAAATCAGTCTGATAACCATTCGAGGATACCGGCTGGTTATAGTCTACTATATAGATCTGGCGCGTTGTATCTTTCAAGCACCCTACATCTGTTTTTACTTTTAAGGTCACATTGTATGCCTTGAACAAATCATATTTATGATACGGATTATTATAGGTACCGGATGTTTTTGGATCAACCGGAACCGTTACGTCTTTGTCACCATACGGCAATACTTCCCCATCATCAAAAACCCAGCTATACTCCTTAATTGTTCCAAGTGATATAGTTGATTTGTCTTCAAACTGAGTGGTCTGTCCACTACATATTTTCGTCCAGTCAAAATCTACACGCGGTTCAGGACCGACCTGTATAGGCTCGGTCACATCATCTGAACAGCCATCGTCTGTAGTTACCGTAAGCTTCACATCATATATACCTGCAGTCTCATAGGTCATTGACGTTGCCGAATCCAGGCTCGTCAAACCACCAAAATCAAAATCCCATAAATATTCTGTGATCTTACTGTTAAAGGTATTGTTCGGTATATCGGATACACTGGCGAACCTGGCCGCGTCTGTAACACAGGCGTTGTTTGTTAAAATAATGGCGCGAGGCGCTGCATTCACAATTATCTTCCGGATATACTCTGTAGTAGCGTTGGAGCCGTTGGTATAGGTATACTTCACAAAGTAAGAACCTGAAATTACGTTGTCAGTGTTAACATACCACTTCGTGTCTACGAAGTTTACTGTTAAGCCCGAAGTAAGACTTACAAATTCAGTTACAGGGAACCCTGTAGTATGTGATGGGATTCCGATGAGTTCTCTCAAGCCATCCTCAGCACAAATCAGTAAAGCACCTGTACCATCTTCCACTGCGCCATCAATGGTAAAGTCAATACTCGTGATCGGGTTCACTACGGTAACGGCACTCACTGTTCCAACGCAACCTGTGATCGTATTGGTAACAGTATAAAATACAGTATTGAATCCAATATTGGCAATTGATGGATCGAAGATATTCGTTCCGGATTGAATTCCGGAACCTGTAAAGACTCCTGTAAAGTTTCCGCCTGAAGGAACACCTGACAATGGATCGGGCGGATTATTCTCAGCATATGCACTCTCTAAACCAAAGATTAAAGGCTGTGGCAATGGATTGATCTTGATATATATATCATCCGAAACAGCTCCGCATGGTCCGGCACCATCCGGATCATTTGTAGTCAGCGTCAATAAAATCGATCCACTTGCTCTATCGGCAGATGTTAATGTATATACCGTCGATGCGTTGTTTACATTGGCAAATTGTGCATCGCCTGAACCACCGCTCCAGGTAACCGATGATGTTGTTCCTGAAAAGGTTCCATTCAAATTAACCGGCTTATCTTCACATACTTCAAAATCATTCCCAGCAAAAACTTTTGCCGATTGATTGATGTGCACGTCCATATCATCTGTGACAATCGTACAAGGGCCTGCTCCATCCGGATCGTTCGTTGACAACCGGAATGTCAATGTATTTCCTATATCACCGGCAAGCACACCGTAGTTGGCCGTTATCGTGTTTCCAGTTATACTACTAATGGACAATGTACCGCCTGCTGTAGTTACTGCGCTCCATGAACCTGCTGTTGCGTCACCACTGATATCACCAGACAAATTGATCAAGCTCGGCTCACATACAATCTGATCCGCCAATGGCAGAATCATCGCGCGTTTGTTCAGAAATATCTTCAGCGTATCGGACGTGGACGAACACGGACCAGATACTCCGTCCGGATCGTCAGTCACCAGGTATAGTTCAACAAATCCATTGACAACATCTGAAGCCACGGCGGTATATACTGCCGTAACGTTGCCACTCGTGGTTGAACTGACAGAGACAGAGCCGTCACCTGTTTTTATAAACCAGTTCGCTGTGCTGGCGCTTCCGCCAATCGTACCACTCAATGGAACTGCCATCGGCATGACTGCCTGCTCACATACTGAAAAATCAGCACCTGCATTTATAGTGACTTTCGGATTAACCGTTACGGTGACTGTTGACACAGGACCAGCACATCCGTTCGCAGAAGGTGTCAAGGTATAGGTAACCGTTCCAACAGCGGCATTTGATGTGCTCAAGGTTTGACTGATCACTGAACCATTTCCACTGGCAGCACCAATTAAATTGGTACTTGGAGCTGCGGTCCATTCAAAGGTTGTACCGGAAACATTTTGTGGAGATGGGAATATATTTACTACTGCCGTTTCTCCACTGCAGATTGTAATGTCTGATGCTGATGCGGAAGGAAGTGGTTTAACCAGAACCACCAGGTTTACAGGCTGTCCATCGCATCCATTGTAATTCGGAATTATAGTATAGGTTACAGAACCTGATACGTTGCCTGTGTTTACAGGTATATCTGTAATGCTGCCTGTACCGGATGCTGTAACACCGGAAGAAACAGGTCCGCTAACTGAACTTGTCCATGAAAATATAGTTCCGGATATAGTAGATGTCGGGATAAAATTAAGAGCTTCTCCGCTGCATATCTGTTGGGCGAGGCTAACGGGATTGTTGTTAATGACAGGAATAGGTTTTACCGTCACATCTACATCAAATGGTGTACCTGGACATCCGTTGGACGATGCTGTGATTCTATATGTAACAGAGCCGCTGTTTACACCATCTATAGAAGTGAGCGACTGACTTATTGTTGAACCACTGCCTGCCGAAGCACCGGCAACATTCGATGACGCCTGAACGATCCAGGTATAGGTGGTTCCGGTAATTGAATTGGGATTTGTTATAGCAACGGATGTAGTTTGTCCTGAACAAATTGTTTGTGGATTCGCAACCGCGGTTGGCAGCGGCCTTACAGTGACGACTAAATTTGCAGGCGTTCCTGAGCAACCTCCTATAACCGGTGTGATGGTATATATGATCACTGCGTTACTACTGGTTGCATTCACTGGAGTATCAGTAATTGTACCGGTGCCAGAAGCACTTACTCCGGTGAGTGTACCGATAACATTTGAAGTCCAGTTAAATGTTGTTCCTGTGATAGAAGACGTTGGTAGAAAATTGAGTGATACACCACTGCATATTTCCTGGATAAGAGAAGTCGGTGAATTCGTAATAACAGGTTTAGGATTAACCGTTACCGTGGCATCAACATAACTACCTGAACATCCATTGGCTGTTGGAACTATACGATAGGTTATCGTACCTGTATTGACACCATCCGTTGATGTTAACAGTTGACTAATCGTTGAACCACTTCCTGCAGACCCTCCGGATACATTGGAACTACTTTGGATGGTCCAGCTGAAAGACGTTCCGGCAACACCATTCGGATTTGAAATGGAAACACTGGAGCTTGTTCCCGAGCATATACTTTGACCCGATGCTGCTACCGTTGGTATAGGTTTCACTGTTACGTTGACTGCATACGCTATACCACCACATCCTGTAGCTGAAGGTTGAATAAGATAGGTTACGCTTCCGGTTGAAACGCCATCCGTAGTGGTTAAAGCTTGAGCGATAAGGTTACCCGAGCCTGCAGAAGCACCTGATACATTGGATGCATTTTGGACAGTCCATGTAAATGTAGTACCCGATACTCCATTGGGATTTGTGATGACAATGTTAGTAGTTTCACCACTGCAGATAGAAGCATCAGCGGCAAACGCATCAGGGTTAGGATTTACGGTCAATATAGCTATAGCACTTGTAACAGGTGGCGTGCAAGTGCCTGATACGATCACATCATAGTCACCAGCATCTGCAAGTGCCGTTGTAGCTATAGTATAACTGCTACCAGTAGCGCCAACTATATTCGTTCCATCTTTTCTCCATTGATAGGATACACCGGTAGTAACTCCAACGTTCACGTTAAATGTTACACTCTGACCGGCACAAACTGTTTGGGTTGCGGGACCAGTAATGATCTCAGGTTGCTCCTGAATAGTAAGTACCGACGCTGTACTTGTAACCGAAGGTGAACATGTACCACTTACTACAACAGTATAAGTACCTGCATCAGCAGTAACTGTTGTTGCAATGGTATATGTATTAGAGGTCGCTCCTACTATATCAACTCCGTTCTTCTTCCATTGATAACTCAATCCAGTGCCTGAAGCCGTAACACTAAAGGAAGCAGCACTGCCTTCGCAGATTGCCTGACTCGCTACTGGCTGGGCTGTAATCGCTGGTAAAGCATTAATGGTTAAAGTTGCCACGGCACTTGTAACAGGTGGCGTACAAGTACCAGACACGATAACATCGTAGCTACCAGCATCTGTTGATGCTGTGGTAGCTATAGTATAACTGCTGCCCGTGGCCCCAACTATATTCGTTCCGTCTTTTCTCCATTGGTATGATACACCCGTAGTAACTCCAACACTCACATTAAACGTCACGCTCTGACCGGCACAAACTGTTTGGGTTGCAGGACCAGTGATAATCTCAGGTTGCTCCTGAATAGTAAGTACTGACGCTGTACTTGTAACCGAAGGAGAACATGTACCGCTTACTACAACGGTATAAGTACCGGCATCAGCAGTAGCGGCTGTTGCAATCGTATATGTATTAGAGGTCGCTCCTACTATATCAACTCCGTTCTTCTTCCATTGATACGTTAATCCAGTACCTGAAGCCGTAACACTAAAGGAAGCAGCACTGCCTTCGCAGATGGCTTGATTCGCTACAGGTTGAGCGGTAATCGCTGGTAAAGCATTAATCGTTAAGATTGCTGCTGTACTGGTAACAGGCGGTGTACATGTACCAGACACAACAACGTCATAGCTACCGGCATCCGTTGACGCAGTTGTTGCTATAGTATAACTGCTACCAGTAGCACCAACTATATTCGTTCCGTTCTTTCTCCACTGATATGAGACACCCGTAGTAACTCCAACACTCACATTAAACGTCACGCTCTGACCGGCACAAACTGTTTGGGTTCCAGGACCAGTGATAATCTCAGGTTGCTCCTGAATGGTAAGTACTGACGCTGTACTTGTACCCGAAGGAGAACATGTACCGCTTACTACAACAGTATACGTACCGGCATCAGCAGTAACTGTTGCTGCAATGGTATATGTGTTAGAGGTCGCTCCTACTATATCAACTCCGTTCTTCTTCCATTGATAGGTTAATCCAGTGCCTGAAGCCGTAACGCTAAAGGAAGCGGCACTGCCTTCGCAGATGGCTTGATTCGCTACAGGTTGAGCGGTAATCGCTGGTAAAGCATTAATCGTTAAGGTTGCTGCTGTACTGGTAACAGGCGGTGTACATGTGCCAGACACGACAACATCATAGCTACCGGCATCTGTTGATGTTGTGGTAGCTATAGTATAACTGCTACTCGTGGCGCCAACTATATTCGTTCCGTTCTTTCTCCACTGATAGGATACACCGGTAGTAACTCCAACGTTCACGTTAAATGTTACACTCTGACCGGCACAAACCGTTTGGGTTGCTGGACCAGTGATAATCTCAGGTTGCTCCTGAATGGTAAGAACAGATGCTGTACTTGTAACTGAAGGAGAACATGTACCACTCACTACAACGGTATAAGTACCGGCATCGGCAGTAGCGGTTGTTGCAATCGTATATGTATTAGAGGTCGCTCCTACTATATCAACTCCGTTCTTCTTCCATTGATACGTTAATCCAGTACCTGAAGCCGTAACACTAAAAGAAGCAGCACTGCCTTCGCAGATGGCTTGGCTTGCTACAGGTTGAGCAGTAATCGCTGGTAAAGCATTAATCGTTAAGGTTGCTGCTGTACTGGTAACAGGCGGTGTACATGTGCCAGACACGACAACATCATAGCTACCAGCATCCGTTGATGCAGTTGTTGCTATAGTATAACCGCTACCAGTAGCACCAACTATATTTGATCCGTTCTTTCTCCATTGATAAGATACACCGGTAGTAACACCGACATTCACGTTAAACGTTACACTCTGACCGGCACAAACTGTTTGTGTGGCTGGACCAGTAATGATCTCAGGTTGCTCCTGAATGGTAAGAACAGATGCTGTACTTGTAACCGAAGGAGAACATGTACCGCTTACAACAACGGTATACGTACCGGCATCAGCAGTAACTGCTGTTGCAATGGTATATGTGTTGGAGGTCGCTCCCACTATATCAACTCCGTTCTTTTTCCATTGATAACTCAATCCAGTGCCTGAAGCCGTAACGCTAAAGGAAGCAGCGCTGCCTTCGCAGATTGCCTGGCTTGCTACTGGCTGGGCCGTGATCGCTGGCAAAGCATTAATCGTTAACGTTGCTGCTGTACTAGTAACAGGTGGTGTACATATACCGCTTACAACAACATCATAACTACCAGCATCCGTTGATGCAGTTGTTGCTATAGTATAACTGCTACCAGTAGCACCAACTATATTCGTGGTGTTCTTTCTCCATTGATATGACACACCAGTAGTAACGCCAACATTCACATTAAACGTTACACTTTGACCGGCACAAACTGTTTGGGTTGCGGGACCAGCAATAATCTCAGGTTGCTCCTGAATAGTAAGTACTGACGCTGTACTCGTAACTGAAGGAGAACATGTACCGCTCACTACAACGGTATAGGTGCCCGCATCAGCAGTAACTGCTGATGCAATGGTATATGTATTGGAGGTCGCGCCTGATATATCTACTCCATTCTTCTTCCATTGATAACTCAATCCCGTACCCGAAGCGGTAACACTAAAGGAAGCAGCACTGCCTTCGCAGATTGCCTGACTCGCTACAGGTTGAGCGGTGATCGCTGGTAAAGCGTTAATCGTTAAAGTTGCTGCTGTACTGGTAACAGGTGGTGTACATGTACCGCTTACAACAACGTCATAGCTACCGGCATCTGTAGCCGAAGTGGTAGCCATGGTATAACTGTTACTGGTAGCGCCTGGTATATTTGTTCCGTTCTTTCTCCACTGGTATGTTAACCCGGTTCCTGTAGCCACAACATTAAATGTAGCACTCGCCCCCTGACATACTACTGCATTGGCAGGAGGAGTAGTTATACCGGGTGCAGTGTTAACCGTAACATTTACTGTATTGGTAAGATCTGTATCACAACTTGTGGTAGAATTAATCGCGGTTACTTTGATTGAAAGATTGGAGGCTATCGCATTACTCGTAAGCAAAAGATTTCCTCCTGTGCCCGCAGCGGAGCTACTCAAGACTGAGTTGTCTGCGCTATTCCTCAATTGATAATTTACGCCTACTTCTGAATTGGCAACCGTAACACCAACTGTTGCTCCTGAACAAATTGTAGTCGTGGCCGGTGACACCGTCAATGCATTATTGGGAACAGGATTAACTGTTACTGATTTAACTTCTGTACAGGAAGGTATAAATCCAACGTAATCATTGTCCGCAGTAAAGATCTGATTGTTTCGTCCTGGTATAGTCCCGGCAATGGTACCAGGGCTATTTTCAATACCCATGGTCTGTGCAGTGCCATCAGAGCCTATATGCGTAGAATGGATCTCGATGATATTTGTTGTCTCATATAAATGAATTTGAGACGTTACATAGTCTGCAGTATTGTTGGTAAACTGTACGTTGGAATATTCAATGATCAAAACACGAAGTGGTGCAGTTCCCATGGTTTGATACCGGATTGCTCCTGTCGATGCGTTCAGATCACTCCACGCAATGGCGATCAGGTCATTGGGGTTTACTGCATTTGGAATTGTTTGTGGTACCGGAGTGGCGTTCGTTCCTGAAAACCGGATGAACCCATTATCAAAAACACGCAGTGCCGAATAGGTGTTTCCGTAGAAACTAAAATTAAACCCAATGGTGATGGGTACCGATATACTGACACCGATGGTTAGCGTTGTTGGAGATGGAAGCGTAACCGGACTAAATGTACCCGTAGTATTTACAGTATAGGAAGCCGTTGTTCCATCTGTAGTATATATCTTGTGAGTTCCCGCGCCAGCGGACGCAGGAGTAAAAGTCGATCCGCTTACACCGGGCCCATAATAATTAGTACCTCCGGAAAGTGTGACGGCAGGAGCATCGATACAATAAGATGGATTGAGGGTAGTGATGCTGCACTGACTAAAAGCCTGTCCCACCGGAAGAATAATGCTTAGTAGCAACGCGCAGATCGTATAGCAAAATATCTTCCTTAAAGGCATGGCAGAGAGGCAGTTGTTTAGTATATGAATTCCCGGCTTAAAATGTAACCTCACGATTCGCACTGGTAAATGTTTAGTTTAAGAACTCTCCCTGGGAGTTGACTTTCATTAGGCCGATCTTATCCTGGGTTTCAAGTTCAATGGTCCCTAAGATCATAATGCGACCGTCCGGCAGCTCGGCAACACTTGCCCCTTTGCTGCTTTTGTCGAACGAGCCCATGTTTACCGACCAAAGTGCTTCACTATTCAGGTTCGTCTTTATTAATCGTATCGTAGTTCCGGCAGTTGTTTTTTCATTGGCAAGGATCAGGAAACCATCAGAAAACACGGATGGCGCAACCGTTGTGGCCGTGAATTGTCCGGAGATGTTGCTGATTGTACCTTCGCTTTGCTTGTTTAGATTTTCATTTCGTTTGCAAAAATATAGCTGACCAACCGTATTGGTAATGGTTGATGTAGGAACCGATGTCCCTAACTCATAATATCCTCCGCCCAAAACTCCAGGTACTTTGCATACCGATGCCAGAATTTCCCAGCTCGTTTCTCTGCCTGCGTTATCGGAGAACCCTAGCGGAATTCCGTTTCCCGAAAAATTACTTACCTCAAAATTGGATTCAAAGTCAGTCTCTCCGATCAACTGCCTGTCGGAATACGAGAACATATAGTATTCATTGGGGGAAGCTTCGAAGACCTTGATGCCGGAACCAAAATGTTCTCCCGTTGTTCCAACCGGAGCGCCTAGCTCCAGGGTTGTCCAGGCAACTGTATTGAGATCACTCTCGAATCCAATCGCAAACATATCCTCCTGGTCAGGGGGTGTAAGCTGTGGATCGGCTGCGATCGTTTCATCCGTAGAATTTCCGGTCACTATAAATCCACCGTTACTCAATGCTGTAATGGACTTGACAAATTGAGTACTCCAATTCTCCTGATTATTTCCGAACTCCATGCCTCCGATTGAATCCCCTTCAGGATTTATCTTGATAACCTTAAAGTCATATATATTTTCGTTTGTAGCTACATCTATGCCCCTATACATATTGGACAGGATCAGGAAATTACCATCACTGGTGGGCTCCAGGTCCTGTGGATATTCAGCTATAACCTCGCGTCCCAACAAGTCCACATCACTACCAAATTTCTTCTGCCACAAAAGATTTCCTTCCGCATCAGTCTTAATCATCAGTATACGCTGAGAAGCTCCCGGCATAGACGTGTTTCCAAGAATCATGACTGTTCCGTCTTCGTTTACCACCATGTCGATAGCCTGCTGATCGCCATCTTCTCCAAAGTACTTAACGAAATAGTTTTTTGTCCCTTCTTCAAAATCCTTCTTTGTATCGCAGGAAAGAAAAGGAAGGAGTAGCCAGAGAATATTAATCAACCTTAACTTCATCACCTTGTCTTTTAATAGAACGCAATACAGATTTTGAATGAGCCTTCTTCAATTTTCTTGGTTTATAGAGTGGATGGATATATCCGACCGATATAAAGAGGTTGTCCATCCTAAAAAGATCATCTATGTGTGCCCATCGAAAAGTGCCGTCACCGGAATCCTGAAAACCTTCTGTCACCGGGCTTTGGCCTTTGTTATAGTCGAAGATGCTATTGTCCTGATCAACAATGTTTGTCATCCCAAAAGAATACCGGAGGTCTGCAAAAATATAGTCCAGCTTCAATTTATACTTTACACCGCCCCCGATAAACACCGAGTAATTTATAGCATTGCGTTTTGATTTATACTTCAAGATCGGACTTTCGCGATCTATACTCTCCACCCTGTTCGTCTCAGGATTGAAATTCTGATCTTTGTATTGTATGGTAGCACGATCGCCCAGCAACAAATCAAATGATGATCCTATATATCCATACGGCCGATACTGTCCCTGAGCAGCCGAATATTTTATTGACAGTGGTATACGCACCCAGGTTTGACGATCGAAGAATGAGGATTCATCACGATCAAATTGTCCGGAAATTCGTTGCCGATAGGCAGAGTACACAAAATTACCTTCGAGCATTACACTGAGCTTTTCACTATAATTCCAGTCCACTCCTACGCCGACCTGGAAGCCTGGCTTAAGTCTGTATTGTTTGTTGACATCGCTCGCATATGTACCGCGATCAACCAGCTTTCTAATAATAGAAATATTAGGTCCAATCTTGGCAGACAATGTAAATATAGGTGTCGATGTAAACTTGGAACTGAGGTATACCAGATCGATAGGATCACGCGCTTCATCAGTCGTGTACTCTGGATTGGCACGCAACACTTCGAGATAACTTTTCTCTGCTCCGAAAGGATCTTCCAGCAATAAATAGGTCTCTGCTAAAAGCAAATAAGCACGTTGTCTCCACTCCCGATTTTGATTTCGTTCGAGACACTCATTCAACATCGCGGGAATACCATAGTGGTGACCTGCATTAAATTCTTCGATTGCACGATTTAATACAAGCTCACACTCATCCTGCGCAAATGCAGGAAGAAATGCCATTAAAGAAAAAATAAGAAGGAAGAAGGATTTCGTAAGCGGTCTTATCATTCGTTATCTTCAATCAATTACTTGTACATGTATTTTCATATTCTATATCATTACCCACATATTTCGTCCACTCATCTTTTGTCATGTCTTTCCTTTCAATATTCGGACAAATCTGTTCTGCCAAAATCCCTGGATCGGTTGGCCAGATTCTGATCTCCGATTCACTACATGCGGCAATCAGAATATTAGATCCCTTGGCAAAGGCTATATCCCATACAAAGCCGTTGTTGTTTTCCATTTCTACGGGTAAGTCTTCCGGATTATCAAGCACATATAGTTGTACACGTTTATCTAATCCGGCGCTGGCCAGTAGTTTTTCATCCGGACTGAATTCTACATCATATACACCTGCTCGATGCCCTGAAAATTGCCGCGTTTCCTGTGTTGCGAAATCATATAACTTAACGATGCCACGCTTGTTCGACAACACATCTATACCATAAGCAAGAAAATTACCACTGGCACTATATTTCACAGAAAGAACTCTGCTTGATACTTCGGTTGCCAATGTAGTATAGGAGTAGTCATTCAAATTCACCAGTATAACCAGTCCGGACCATGTACTACCGGCAAGTGATTTACCATTGGGATGTATACTAATGGATTTTAGTTCAAACGGAAGTTTTACAAGAACCTTCAGGTCTCCGGTATGATGATCCACAAACGACAATGACTTATCCGAACTCGCCACTATAAATCCTGAATTGTCCGGCAGAAACTCAATGTCGTTGGTGGCTCCGTTGAAACCTTTGATCACTTTTGTCTTTGGTTTACCCTGAAGATTATAAATCTGCACAAAAGCAGAGTCGCTTCCATTGACCAGAAAATCTTCATCCTTACTTAAAGCAATCACTTTGCTTGGATAAGGGGTTGAAAAACCTGCAGCAGAGTTTGTCAGCTTATCATAATCTCCTTTATAGACACGACCATCTGCACCAGAAGCAAAGAAGTTATTACTCTTTTCGGAGACTACCAGCGAACGGATGTGCACGCGTGGAGGTCCCTTTACTTTCATCGCGTTATAGCTTGCACCAATAATTTTCGTAAGCGCGCTATATAAACCACGGTATATATAGGGATCATACTTTTTACCGCTATATCTTTTATGAAAGATATGTCCCTGCAATGCCTGTAGCGCAGCGAGATCTTTGTCATCATCTTCCTGCACAGACTTGGTAGCCAACACCTGGGCTACACGCAACATGAGTTGATTTTTGGCAAAGAGCCAGTTGAGATCGGCTTCCTCTTTCTTAAGATTTGCAAAATCAAGACTGCGTTGTGCCTCCTGGTTTGCCACCGTAGCTCTATGCTCTTCGCTCTTTGCTTTTACCAGTGCTTTCTCAACATCATCCTTTGCGGTTTCAAGCTGATTGATTGTTGATTGAAGTTCTTTATTATAATTATCAGCAAGATCACGGGCTGATACAGCATCCGCTCGCTGTTTCTCTGCTTCCTTCTTCTGCTTCAGCGCTTCTTCACGTTGAACCTGCGCATCATTCTTTTGTATATCGGCATACTCACGATCGGCATCGGCCTGAAGCTTTTGCAAATAGGCATAAACGAAAAATAGTATAGCAATAAGAAATGCTATACCCAGGATGATCGCTGTAGCACGTGTTCTGCGAAGAACACGTCTCTGCATCATCTCCTGATTTTTTAATTCAGCCTCGTACGTGATACGACTTGTATCGAGGAAAACGATGGCACGCTCAAACGCTTCATCATAGCGTTGTGCCCATTCGCGGGTTGGCTTTTGTTTCTTTTGCCAGTTGAGTGCAAGCTGTAAGTCCGGTGTTCTCCACAAACCGGTTTTACCAATTTGATACATGGCCGCAGCATCTGAAAGACGCTTATACATCACGGCCGATTCAAATTCATCTTCCACCCAAACTTCCAACCGGTTCCAGATCCGAATAAGACTTTCGTGTGAAAGCTCTATGATTGACTCACCATTCAAAGGTATATGTGCTGCCGGCATCAAAAAAGAACGACCCGGTTTTCGGAATTGCTCCACTACATGGATAACCTCTTCTTCACTTGCCTCCGCCAGTTGTGCTATCAATGCAAGCTGGCAGGGGCGGCGCATACCGCGGTTCTCCTGATTTTTTTCTGTTATACTTTTGAAGAGCACTTCAGCAATGGCTTTACTCCGCGATGAAAGTTCATCATACGCTTCATTTGCGTGCTGAGACAGTGCTTGTGATATTTTTCCTATCGCGGTATAATGACGAACATCTACCGATTCACCGGCCTCATGATTGAGAAGCCAGTAATCCCATGTACGCATGAGCGCATGTTGCAAGATTGGAAGTTGATCCTGATCTACTCCCATGTCACTCAACAATCGCTTCACAAGACGAGGCGATATTTTTCCTCCGGCAACAGCGATCGGCCCTTCGATGGCCATCTTTTTCTGTTCACGCGTCATCTGAGGAACCAGGTAGTTACTGCTATTGATCAGCCTTGTCAACCCCGGGAATACCGAACACTCCCCTATAAAATCCGAACGCATGGCAAGCGCTACATATACCGGCACTTCGGTTTGTTGCACCGAGTTCATGAATAGATTCACATAAAGCTGTGCGTCATTCTGCACTTCGGGATCTGAGAGATCGCGGTATCGGAATATTTCTTCGAATTGATCGATGAGGAAAAATACATTTCCGGAAGAGTTTCTCTGAAGGTAACGTGCTACTTGTGTTAAACCTTGTGGCCCACTGCGAAGCACCGAGTTGATCAACGCGCGATGAACAGCTTCTTCGCTTGCTTCGATCTGACGAGTCTTGATCATATACTCCAGAACGGAGTCGATCAGCATCTCTATGGGGGATGATCCAGGCTTTGCCGTTACTGCAATCCAATCGGGTCCGGATTCAGTAACAAATCCGCCATATAAAACGGGGACAAGACCACACGCCATCAGGGAAGATTTACCGCTTCCCGAATAGCCCATTACGGTTACAAATCTATTCTTTGCCAGCTTCGAAAGAATCTCATCGATCTGACCTTCACGACCAAAAAATAAATGGCTATCATCAATAGAAAACGGCCGTAATCCGGGAAAAGGATTTTCTTCCTCAACCAGAATATTGGAAACGATCGAGGTGTCTTTAAGCCTCTGTTTATGTTGGGGTTGATTAAGCATAGCTAACCCCTACAGGACTTGATAGTTAGGAAATTGATGCTGAATGTCGGCACTCTCTTACTTGTCTAAAAAAAATCCATCTTATAGTCAAAAAAATCAGCTTCCCCGAATATAGGGTAATTTTAACTAAACAAAAAAGGGGACATTCGTCCCCCTTAAAATTTTATATTAGAAACAATTACTTCACCTTCTTTACGATAGCTTCGAATGCTGAAGGATGGTTCATTGCTAAATCAGCTAATACTTTACGGTTCAAGTCGATACCTGATTTCTTTAATTTACCCATAAGTTCTGAGTAAGATAAACCATGAATACGGGCACCGGCATTGATACGGGCGATCCACACACCACGAAATTCTCTTTTCTTTTGCTTTCTATCACGATAAGCGTACCCTAAACCTTTTTCAACGGCATTTTTTGCTACCGTCCATACATTCTTCTTACGGCCGAAGAAACCTTTGGCCAGCTTCAAGATGCGTTTGCGTCTTGCTCTTGAGGCTACATTGTTGACTGATCTTGGCATTTTACTTTACATTTTTTGGCTGATGGCGTCCACTGTTACATGAAGCTTAAGGCCAGCATCCGGGTTAAACATTTGAACCAGTGATTAGAGAATAAGCATCGCTTTTACATTCTTCATATCTGATTTCTTAACGATAGCTTTGTTACTAAGTCTGCGTTTCTGCTTAGTCTCCTTCTTCGTCAGGATATGATTTTTGAAAGCATGCTTATGCTTAATCTTACCAGTGCCAGTCACTTTAAAGCGTTTCTTGGCTCCTGATTTTGTTTTTAATTTAGGCATTGTATAAAAATTAAAACTTTACAGTTCTTACTTTTTGGCCTTGGCCATTAGCATAATGCTCATCCGCTTTCCTTCAAGCCTTGGCATTTGCTCTACTTTACCATACTCTTCCAGAAGCTGTGCAAATTTCAACAGGAGAATTTCTCCACGTTCTTTGTACACAATTGATCTACCTGGAAAAAATACAGTGGCCTTAACCTTGGCTCCTTCCTGGAGAAATGTAATGGCATGTTTTAATTTGAAATTAAAATCATGATCATCCGTGTTCGGACCGAAGCGGATCTCTTTGATCACCACTTTTACAGTCTTCGCCTTTATCTCCTTCTGCTTCTTTTTCTGCTCGTACTTAAATTTCGAGTAGTCAACAACTTTACATACAGGAGGATCTGCGTTGGGTGAAATCTCAACCAAGTCCAATCCTTGTTCCTGCGCCAACTTAATGGCTTGCTGGATAGGGTATACATCTACTTTGATGTTTTCTCCTACAACTCTAACCTTAGCCGCGGTAATTCTTTCGTTAATACGGTACGGCTCTTCAGGCTTTTGAGGACCTCTTCTGGGAGGTCTGCCAAAACTGCTGGGTCTGTTTGCGCTACTATTGATAACTCTAAAATGTTTAAGTTCAAAAAAACAGGGTGCAAATATCGTTATTTACATTAAAAATGCAAGCAGCTGTAAGTGAATCAGTTTGGAGCAGCGCATTCTATTCTGAATTTGGTCACAAATTCATCCAGTAAAACGCTTCCCTGATCACCTTGTCCATGCTTTCGCACAGCTACTTTTTCTTCTGAAACTTCCTTCTCCCCTACAATAAGCATGTATGGAATCTTTTTGGTTTCAGCATCGCGGATCTTACGGCCGATCTTTTCATCTCGGTCGTCTAACAAACCTCTGATATCCTGTTCTTTGAGTGCATCGTAGACACGCTTCGCGTAGTCATTGAAACGCTCTGAAATAGGGAGAACTGCAATCTGATCGGGCGCCAGCCACAACGGAAAATTACCGGCACAATGCTCGATCAAAACCGCTACGAATCTTTCCAGTGAACCGAAGGGTGCACGGTGAATCATTACGGGCTGATGTTTTTGATTATCGGAGCCTACATATTCAAGTTCAAATCGTTGTGGTAATTGGTAATCCACCTGGATTGTACCCAATTGCCAGCTGCGGCCTAAAGCATCTTTCACCATGAAGTCAAGCTTCGGTCCATAGAACGCAGCTTCACCCTGAACGGCTACGGTCTGCAGTCCACGTTCATCGGCTGCTTCCTGTATCTCGCGTTCAGCTCTTTCCCACAAGTGGTCTTCACCAATATACTTTACCTTATTGGCAGGATCACGTAATGACACCTGTGCTGTAAAGTTTTCAAATCCAAGCGATCTGAATACGAGCAATACAAGGTCAATCACTTTAATGAATTCGTCCTTAACCTGATCCGGGCGACAGAATATATGCGCATCATCCTGAGTAAAGCCACGAACACGTGTCAGACCATGAAGCTCACCGCTCTGCTCATAACGATATACTGTACCAAACTCTGCTAACCGGATCGGAAGATCGCGATAGGACCTTGGTTTGGTTTTATATATCTCACAGTGATGCGGACAATTCATTGGCTTGAGCAAAAATTCTTCGCCCTCATCCGGAGTATGGATGGGTTGAAAAGAATCTTTACCATATTTCTCATAGTGACCTGAAGTAACATACAGAGATTTACTTCCGATATGAGGTGTTACAACAGGATCATACCCGGCTTTGATTTGCGCTTTACGTAGGAACTGTTCGAGACGTTCGCGAAGAATTGTTCCCTTCGGAAGCCAGAGGGGTAGGCCCATGCCTACTTTTTCTGAGAAGGCAAACAGCTCTAGTTCTTTACCCAGCTTACGGTGATCACGCTTCTTAGCCTCTTCGAGTAAATGTATATACTCTTCAAGTTCTTTTTGCTTCGGAAATGTTATACCGTAAATGCGGGTCAGCATTTTGTTCTTCTCATTGCCACGCCAGTATGCACCGGCTACGTTGAGAAGCTTCACTGCTTTTATAAAACCTGTATGTGGTATATGCGGACCTTTGCAAAGATCAGTAAAATTACCTTGCTCGTAAAAAGTTATACTACCGTCTTTTAAATCGGTTATCAATTCAACTTTATACTCATCGCCCTTCTTTGTAAAGAAATCGAGCGCCTCAGCTTTGCTCACATCTCTGCGTGAGTATATATTATCCTTCTTGGCAAGCTCTTTCATCTTGCTTTCAATGGCAGCAAGATCCTCTTCACCGAAAGCTTTGCCTCCGAGGTCTATATCGTAATAAAAACCATTATCGATAGCAGGCCCTATACCGAATTTTACTCCGGGATAAAGTACTTCAAGTGCTTCTGCCAGTAAGTGAGCGGATGAATGCCAGAACGTTGTCTTCCCAGCCTTATCATTCCACGTGAGAATTTTTATAGATGCATCCTGGTCGATAGGCCTAGCCAGGTCTCGCACTTCACCATTTACTTCGATTGCCAGAGCAACGCGTGCTAAACCTTCACTGATGCTTGATGCAATCTCTGAACCTTTAACACCTTGCGGATATTCCCGCACACTTCCATCGGGAAGAGAAATTTTTACATTCATGATTAAGAATTAAACTACAAAATTAATTCGAGTGCAAATATGGTTAAAAGATGTGTAAAGCCTAAACTTCTCTCAACGCAAGTTTAAAAGTTGTAACAGAAAGAGCAGCAAAAAAATTATAGTGTAAACTGGAAGCTGACCAGTACTCCGAATTTTCGGACATCGGGGTTCACTGTTTTGTCAAGGTATGTAAGACGATGCACAAAGTCTACGCGTATGAAGCGGAAAATGTTTTCTACACCATATCCTAGTTCAACGTAAGGCTTGTTCCGATCAAACGTGCCAACCGGAAGATACTTGGGTGTATCGCTATCTGCTTCCTGCGGAATGAGTTTCTTGTTCGCATTACTCATGCTTCCGTAAATTACATTGGCTGACCCTACCAACCTCCACTTCAGCTTTCGCATAAGCGGAATTCGATTCAGTAAAAAACCTTCAAAATGATGTTGGTATTGCAGCGATACATACCGATCGCTTACGAACTCGCCATAGTCCATAAGGTTATACGTAATGATGGTATAGAATGGACTTTGGTTTCCCAAATGTGGTGTCAGCAGCGGATAGGCTGCTGAGCCCATGGTATATTCTCCTGTTGTATTCAGATAAGCCACACCCAACGGACCAAACTTGATGCGTTTAAATATGGACAGCCTCCACTTGGTATAGTCAAAGTCGCTGCCAAATATACCTTTAAAGCCGTGGGTATAGCGGAGCGTTATGATCGGCCACTTGATCGCACCCAGACTGATCCGGTCGTTATCATCTTGTATAAAAAGTTCATCACGGGCATAGCGGGATTCAATGATCAGCTCTGCTGTCTGAAAATTTGATAGCGTATCACCGTTCACGTCATCCGGCTGCGTATAGCCGAACTCAAATTCCGGTTGAAACGTCAGCCGCTTCACGGCGAATCGTTGTGTAAACCCTTTGAATAATTCACGTTGAAAGTTGAAACGGGTTTCATCAAAGTAATAGCCCCTTCGATAATTTCCCCATCGTTGCGCTGCCAGAAATATATAGTTATCAGCCAGCGTTTCATCATCCACCCCTACCCTGCCGATATCACTTCGCGTACGCAAACTAATGGTTGTCCATTTCTCTCGCGAAGCTATATATTGAACCGAAGCTGCGTACTTTAATTTCTCATCTTTAAAACCATACCCAAGCTGCCCCCGTAACACCCACTTGTTACTGAAATCAATGCTGGTCTTGAAGCCTGCCTGTAATCGTAAACCTTCCAGATTATTCGCCGCTACAAAACCAATATAGGGACCTATATATACTTTGCCTGCATCGAAGTATCCGTTAACAAAAATTTTAGCCAGGTCTATATAGGTCTTTACGATCGGAATATTCTGCAGCGTATCGATCATCTTATATACATTCCGCTCGGTCTCCGACAAAGGTTCATGACGAAGTGTATCCCAATGTTCTTCGTGTTCGTTGAGGCGCGCATCTTCTGCCATCACGATAGGATGTTGGTAGAACACAGGTTCTCGCGGTTTATTTACCACGAAATTTTTATTGGAAGTATAGAACTTTGCTAGCATCCCCGCAGATGTATTGGTAAGCTCGCTCACATCTATCAGTACACGCGTCTTCACAGGCAACCATGCACCCTCCGATGTCGGCTCAAGTTCCTGCTGTACTTTTATCTTCTCTACAAAATTCAGGTTGGCTTGTTTATTCACCGTAACATCGATCTGCTTGAGTGCTGAGCCTTCTTTGGTAATCCATATGGTACCCGTGAAAGCAAGGTCTTGCGGACTTTTCGGTGTGAAGTCAAGACGATAGCAGTAATCATCCCCTATATATACACTGTCGGTCAAATCATAATCGTAATACAGTCGCCAGCCATCGGCAATGGGAGACACAAATTCTTTTGTAACTATATTTAACCAGTTCTGATAAAAATTATACTCTTGAAACGATGAGCCAACCAGCTGCGTGACCAGTGTTCCATCTTCCACACCAACACCGTTGATCTTTGACTTTAATATATTCTCAAACTGCAGTTGTGGATTATCACGGTAGTAAAACTTGGAAACACTCTCGGAAATGAATAGTGGCAAAATCGGTTTACCATCTTCACCGGCTAAGCGCTCGACACTGTCCAACACTTGTGTGATCTTCTTGATGATTTTTCGTTCACGAAATTTATCGGTGATGTTATCGACATCTATTTCAATCTTGGTATAGGTGTCGTATTCGTAAGCGGTAAGTTTACGTTTATCGTTTTTAGATTTATTCCTGACTACTTTTCGAAGGATTTCATACGCGGGGTTTTCTCCGGCACTGATTACAATCTCCTGCAACTGCGTGGCCGCTTCTCCCAATTGAAAATTTACAACCTGCGTTCCGCCTTTCCCTACTGCTTTTTTTCTTGGATTGTATCCAATATAGGACGCAACGATGGTATCGCCAGGCGTTGTTGTTTTTATAGTATAGTTTCCGTTGAAGTCACTGGTGGTACCAATGGATGTACCTTGATAGATAACATTCACGAATGGAATCGGATCTCCCGAATTCGCATCGGTAACTTTTCCCTTCACGATCGTTTCCTGTGCTAAGCTATTACCGCTTACGAACAGAAAAAAAATAAGGTTGCGCGCGCAAAGCAGCTTCGCGTAGAATCGATTTTTTTCCGTAGGCACACGTTCCGGTTTAATACAAAAATAGTAATTTCATCTTAACCCATTGAAAACCATGCCGGGTTTCAATGGTTATTCAATTGTTCTTTTTGCCCCAGGTGGCGTGGAACAGTCTTGAGTACATATAAATCGAGAACAGCCTTTGTTCGCGCCAGGTATTCACGTAAACGTACTTTGATGGAATATTCAAAATCCGGTTCATCGGCCACCATGGCGACTGCATCCATATTATAATATTGGCTGATGAACAAAGCACGGTAACTATGAAAAGGCTGAGTGATGATCGTAATTTCATCTTGTCCGAAAATCTTCTGACTCCGTACGACAGAATCCAGTGTGCGAAGACCTGCATAGTCGAGCGTGATCGCCGAGTCCGGAACACCTAGTTTCATCAACGCCTTGCGCATGGCTACGGGTTCGTTGTAAAACATAGAGCTGTTGTCGCCACTTAGAATAAAGTGATCGATCTTACCCATATCAAAAAGTTTAGCAGCCGTTTCCATTCTCTTTTCAAAAAACGGATTTGCTTTTCCTCCGGCTAACTTATGGCTTGTGCCTAACACCAGGGCTATACGATGTGATGGAAGTTCTTCTACGTTGGTATAAACTTTATCTCTCGTGCTTAATACGATCCATACATTACAGAAAACAAGAAACAGCACAAAGAGTATAGAAAAGGCGAGTACAATTCTTTTCAGCCAGCGCATCTTTATAGACATGAAATCAAAACTACTGAATAGTTCTCAGAAATTCGCGCTCTATCAAATCAGATCGTTTCACAATTTTACGAAACCAATCCAGGCGTATATAATTCTTCTCTTCTTCCGATAAACCGAAATCCATTGCAGAGGCATGGAGCCTGGATATAAGCGAGTTAAGGCAAATAGCAACACTTACGGAAATGTTCATGCTTTCGGTAAAGCCATACATCGGAATTCTTACTTTCTGATCGGCATGCTGCAAAGCATAGGGAGAAACACCACGCAGTTCATTACCGAAAAGCAATGCAACTTTCGAATCCGTTACATCGATGTCGTGAATCGAAGCGCCATCTTCATCAGGGTCTGCCACCAGAATTTTATAGCCTTGTTCGTGCAAATGACTGAAGCATGCTTCAATGTTATTAGCCCCCGGTGTGTGATAACGATGGAGGTCCATCCATTTGTTAGCGCCTTTCAATACTCTTGGGTTGATCTCATATTTACTGATCATCTCGATGATGTGAATATCCTGTATACCCATACACTCGCATGTGCGGATCACGGCACTCGCATTCTGTGATTGAAAGATATCTTCGAGCACAACGGTAACATGGTGCGTTCTGTGACTGAGCACTTTTTCAACAAATTCTTTTTTGTGGTCGGAGACGAATTGAGAAAGGTGATGAAATACCTTGAATTCTTTTTCAGTCATGTAGGGTAAACAAGCGTATGGCTTATGAAGCTGAAAGGTAGAGTTTTTTTCTGAAATGCTACCGGCCACTTCCTATACCACGATGAACAAATGTATACCTAGAAGTTATGCTTCCGGATCCATTCTTCGATCAGTGCCACACCTTCTTTGTGAACTTGCTCTCTTCCGATCTCCGGCATTGCTATAGCAGGGTCACTGGCTTTCATACGGAAGAGGAGAATGGATTTATGCGGATCTCCCGGCACGATATCAAATTTCAGATCACCGGCTCCTCGCCCTGCTGCTATAGGAGCTTTGTTTATTCCCAAATGACCGTTGTCTTTTTCATCAACGTCCAGAAATAATCCGGAAGTATTTGCGGGACCCGATCGGCTATGACAATGCGCGCAATTCGCATCCAGGTAGGCCCGTGCGCGTTGATTCAGGTCACCCGTAGATGGATCATCCCATATAGCCAGCTTGGGGATTGACGAAGCCGCTTGTGGAAGTTGCTCAAGCAAACCATGCTTTTGCCAGTATACCAACTGATTTTCTTTACCGGATATATACTTGAAGTCGGAATTCAACTGGCGTGCAGTCGTGCCGATCGGCATCATCTTTTGTGCTCGGATATGACAACCTTTGCATTGATTCTTATTGGGTATAACATAGGGTGTACTTATCTTCTTGCCAGCCTTATCTATATACTCGACCGTGGTTGCTTCGGCAGCAGGATCATAGTATGCTTCCGTTTGTTCATCGTTCCAACGGTAGGGCCATGCGTCCCATCCATTTTCCAATCGGACAAGCAATCGTGTCTCGATAATCTTTCTACCCTTCTCCGGTTTTCTGAAATCGAGCGGGTAATAAAAATTCTTGATCAATACAGTGCCTATCGGAAAATCAAATGCAGCAGAATCATTATATATAGCTTTACTTCCTTTCGGCATATGAATGAAGCGAAGCTTCTCTGCATAATTGCTGAACAACGGAGTGTTCAAGCTATACGGAAGAACACCATCAGCGGGTTCCAGGTTTGCCAGCGCTCCGATAAAGAAACCGTATTCCGAAAGTTTATCTTTTCGGGTAACGTTGTCTTCTGTGCGAAAGGAAAGAACCAGTATTAAAATTGCTATCCCTGCAAGCCACACTCTCATACGATTCTATTTCCGGGTTAGTACAACAGGTGTGATGGGCTGCTGCTCGCAGTCGTGCGGCTTTGTGTCGCGTGATTTATTTTTGAATTTATTACCTGCATCTATATTCGTAAAGGTTGCGTTGGTATTATTCTTAAAACAAATATTGCGCTCTTTCATAGCAGGATCTTCAATACCATCAAAGAGTATATGTGGCACGTTCTTGCCAAAGCGAAGTTTATATTTATACATCTTACCCAATCGTCCTTTGCTGGTCGCTTTTACATTCTGACGTTCGTAGTAATTATCATGTATATAGATGTTGGAGGGGAACGGTTTATAGGTTTTGTCGTTGATTGGATTCTCCGTGATATAATAACTTACAATGGCTGTACCGGCTGATATATTGTTTACGATCTTATTTTCGAATGCTTCTACATTACGCGTTGCCAGAATCATTAACCCCGTACCTTGCGGAACCTTGCCCACTGTGTTTCCCTTGGGCGCGAAGTTCTCATGGTTATTATCGTGAATGTTATTTTTGAATATACGAACGTATCCTCCCTCCTTCTGAATTAAATCCGGAAGATCGAAAACCAGAATTCCACCGGTGTTGTTGTACGCTTCATTTTCAAAAACATCTGCATACCACGAGTTCTCTATTTCTATACCGGCAACATTCTGATAGGCCTTTGAATTCTTTACGATGATATACTTTGACTGCCCTACATATATTCCTGCATCACTTGCACCTACAGCAACACAATTATCGATCAATACATTGGTACATTGCACAGGATATAGTCCATAACCTCCATTATCCGCCTGACCGCCGTTGGTCCATTCCGCTTTTACATTTTTGAATGTTATACCCTCCACCACCTGTGTCTTTATACCATCGCCTTTTGTATTTTGTACGGTGAGATCAAGAATAACAATGTTAGACGCGTTGGTAACTTTGATCCCTTCCGCTCCTGAGATCTGTCCTTTAAAATTCAATATAGTCTTGTCCATACCCGCTCCCTTCACGGTAACATCTTTCTTCCCATCAAGCCACAAGCTTGCATCAAACTGAAAATTTCCTTCCGGGATTTCAATCACCGATCCATTTTCAGCTTCGATAAATTGTGTTTGAATTTTCTTTTGAATGTCTTTTTGTGCGAACGCCAGTACAGCGAAGCAACACAATAAAATTGTGAGGAGATTTTTCATAACAACTTGGTAGTTAAACAAACTGAAATACTACGGCTTCGTGCCAACCGTTCTGGTGAGAGGAGATTTAATATAGCTTCAATCGAGTCGGGATCATTCTATATCCCTAAGTATCCGTCAACGTACTCCAATCCAAAACGACTATAACTAAAGTTAGCAAATTCCACAGAGAGACACGAACAACGACGCAGATTTTTTACCAACTAGAAGGCGCAACACTATACTATAAAATCATAGTTCAACCACAAAAACAAAAGGCAGAAAACACCTGGATGTTTCCTGCCTTAACTTTATATCTACACTTTCAGTTTCTTTACTTTAAAGCCTAGAGCTTTGAAGTAGTACTGATTCTTAGTTTCTCTTTCCTAATTCATCACGCAGCTTGGCTGCACGTTCATAGTCTTCTTTATCGATGGCTTCTTTCAGCAGTTCTTTTAAGCGATCTACTGTATAGTTTTTGAAGTCATCTTTACGCGTAGACTCTTTCTTTACTTTTGCTTTTTCAATCTTAGGCTCAGGCTTATCTTCTTCAGCCTCGTCTGTCAGAACAATACCGGCTTCTGCCAGAATATTCTCATACGTAAATATCGGAGAATCGAAACGCAAGCCGATAGCAATCGCATCAGAAGGTCTCGCATCGATCTCAGTTTTCTTCAAGCCATCGGAGCAAACAATTTTCCCGAAGAACACGCCTTCTTTCAGATCAGAGATAATGATCTCCTCTACTGTAAAATGAAAATTGTTGGCAAACGCCTTAAACAAATCGTGTGTCATCGGGCGGTTGGGGATGATCTTTTCGATCTCGATAGCAATGGCCTGCGCCTCAAACATGCCAATGATAATTGGAAGCCTTCTGTTGCCTTCTGTCTCTCCCAACACCAGTGCAAATGAACCTGTTGTTGATTGACTGGATGACAGACCTAATATTTCTAGTTTGATTTTTTTCACACTACTTAATTTCTCTTCTGCGTTTGTAATACAACTTACACAAATCACCTGATTACGCCTTGCTAACTGAAAATTATTTTGCCGCTTTCAGTGCTTCGGTAAGTTTTGGAACCACATCAAAAGCATCGCCTACGATTCCGTAGTCTGCAGCTTTAAAAAATGGTGCATCAGCATCTTTATTGATCACTACGATATATTTAGAAGAGTTTACGCCTGCTAAATGTTGAATGGCCCCTGAAATGCCCACTGCGATATAAAGTTGGGGAGCCACTTTCACACCTGTTTGTCCTACGTGTTCATGGTGTGGTCTCCAGCCCATATCTGAAACTGGTTTACTACAACCCGTTGCAGCATGCAATGTTTTGGCGAGTTCTTCCAGGATGCCCCAGTGTTCTGCGCCTTTCATACCACGGCCACCGGAAACAACAATGTTTGCTTCAGGAAGTAACACTTCGCCGGTTGCCTTCTCTGAGGAAAGTATCTTGGTTGCAAAGTCTGCATCAGAAAGTGTAACACTATAGGGAGTTACCGCTACATCACTGCCTACTTCTTTTGCTTCGGCTGCATTCTTCTTCAATGCAATTACTTTTTTAGTATTGCTCAACGTTACTTTTGCAAAAGCTTTACCGGTATAGATACTGCGCTTTACTACAAAGCCTGCAGTTGTATCGGGAAGTTCTGTAACGTTCGTTGCCAGACTTGCTCCGATCTTCGTTGCTACGCGTGCTGCCACGGGTGTACCCAACGATGAGCTTGCCAATACAAGTATATCTGCGCCTTCATCCTGCAATGCTTTCGTTAACACGGAAGCATATGCCTGAATAACTTCTTTATTTAATTTTTCATCGGCTGCGTGCAACACTTTTTGGGCACCATATTTACCGAGTGATGTTAATGCCGATTGGTCTGCAGCTCCTAATGCAATGGCGGTTACGGGACCTCCCATAGCATGTGCATAGGCTACAGCTTCTAATGACGTTTTCTTTATTTGTCCTTCTGCAATTTCAACAAATACAAGTATTGACATCTCTATATCTTTTAGATTGACGAATTGTTGACTGATGATTAAAGTACCTTCGCTTCATTCTTCAATAATGTAACGAGCTCCGCTACATTATCAGCAGAAATCATTTTGACTGCTCCTTTCGGAGGAGGCAATTCAAACTTCTGAAGTTTAACACCGCTGTCAACTGCTTTTGGTTCAACTACTTTCAATGGCTTTGTACGTGCTGACATGATGCCGCGCATGTTTGGAATTTTCCACTCTGCGATAGGCTCCTGGCAACCGGCAACAAACGGAAGACTTACTTCTACGTATTCTTTTCCGCCTTCGATCTCGCGTGCAAGCTTGGCAGTGGTTCCTTCTATATCCAGTTTCATAACCGGAGATATAGAGGGCAGGCCGAGGATCTCTCCTACTATACCATGCACTACACCGCTGTTATAGTCAATGGACTCACGGCCCATCAGGATCAGATCGTAACCGCCTGCTGACTTTGCATGTTCAGCAATCTGCGATGCCACAAAGAATGAATCTGTGGGCTCTGCATTTATACGGATCGCATCATCTGCACCAATCGCCAACGCTTTACGAATCGTTGGTTCAGTATCTGCAGTACCAACATTCAGAACCGTTACCGTTGTGCCGGCATTCGCTTCTTTAATTTCAATCGCGCGGGCCAATGCATAATCGTCATAAGGACCGATAATGAATTGGACACCAGTCGGATCAAACTTGGTATTGTTATCAGTAAAATTGATTTTGGATGTGGTATCCGGTACGTGTGTTATACAAACTAAAATCTTCATCTCACTCTAAATCAATAAGTTCGAAAGTGTTTTTTTGAAACAGGGCTCAAGATACAAAAATCCAAATACCGAACGCCAAATTTTTAAAATTTAGAAGCTTAAAGAAGTTCAAGCGTCTATACTTGTCTATGATTTAACAACTTGACATAACTATCTTTTGTATATGAAAATTATGTGCAGGCTAAAGGCTGTTTGATGTCGTTATAATTTTTATGTTTAAGACCTCGATGGAAGAATATAGTTGACACATGAACAGACTTGAGCAACTCCGCCAATTTATACTGGATGATCCTACTGATCCGTTCAATCATTATGCGCTTGCCCTCGAGTATGCGAAGTCGGATGTTGAAACGGCTATCGCAAAGTTTGAAGAGCTGATGCGAGCACATCCCGAATACCTGCCGTCATATTACCAGGCGGGAAATCTTTTTGAAGCTGTAGGAAAGCGCGACCAGGCTATAGCTGTTCTGCAACAAGGAATAGTGCTGGCCAAACAGCAACAGCAGTTCAAAACGCTGCGCGAACTTCAGTCCGTTCTGGATGAGCTGCTATACGATTAACCTCCACGAAATTACTCCGCTTCTTTTTTAGGAATCAGTTTTGAAAACAACACGGCTTTGTTCAGCTCCAGCATTTTTCGTGAGGTGAGATAATGTATAACTTTCTCTTCCAGGAAATGATGCAATGGCAACAGTATGGATATCAATACAATCTTGATTGCCATAATCATCCACGGCTCCCCGTGCGTCAAGTGATGGATCTCATGATCGGCAAGCAGAATGATAAATTCAAACAGGAATATAAATGCAAAGAACCCGAGTATACGAATGGTAGTCGATGATACTCTGAATATACCAAACATGGTAAGAAGTATAAATACACAGGCAATTGCTACAGTTATACCCATGTATTGAATGTTATGCCGCGTGCGCACAGCTTCTTCTTCCGCTAACGCCTCGCGCTCTTTACGCTTGTTTTCATTCTCTATTTCCAACACCATCAAATCTTTCTCGGTTGCTAACTTTCGCAGGCTGTCACTATATACTTGGTATTTAGTATTGTATAAATACGCATTCTTGAAGTCCTGGCTCTTCTGGTAAAGACTGTCCAATCGCTGCACCACTTCCATCTTCAGCTCCAGGTCTCCGATCTCATTACTCATCGCCTCCGCTTTTTTCCAATGGAGCAATGCTTTTGGGTAGTCTTTCTTTTTTTCAAAGAGTGTCCCCATGTTATCATAGAACCAGTACCTGTTCATGCGATTGGCCTTACTTTCAAAGTAAGGTGCTGCTCTCATCAGGTAGTATTCTGCTGAATCGAGTTTACCAAAATCAATATAGGACATGCCGCGTATCTGGTCCAGTACGTAATCAAAACCAGCCTTTGTTAAAAATTGCTGAAGCTCAGGGCGCTCACGAATAAACGCTAACGTCTTGGCTGGCTGCTTCTCGGCTATATACATACTTAACATACCACCGTATGTATTGAGCCTTACAATTTCAAATTTTAGTGTATCGGCAAGTGCGAGCGACTTGTCATAAAAAGTCTGCGCCAGGTCATATTGTTTACTCTTTGCATATATCCGCCCCAGCATGTTATAGTTGTTCAGCCGGTCATAACGTTGTTTATATTTATAGGTAAGGGCGTTCGCTTTATAGATATAGTCTTTCGCTTTCTCCCACTCGTCCAGGCTGCTGTAAAAAGCAGACAAGGTGTGGTATATATCGCGTTGCAGGTAGTAGTTATTTTTTGCTTTTGTCTCTGCTATATCCAGTGCCTGCAGGTAATTTCGAAATGCCAGCATTTTATCATTCCGGGCCAGGTAGGTGTCGCCCGTGGATATATAGGCATTTACCCATAGTGAATCGTTATCCGAGTTGGCTGCCAGTGAGAGCGCCAGGTTATTAAAGCTTAAAGCTTTTTCATAATCTGAATTTGCCTGCTCGCAAAAAGCAAGAGATATATAGGCCCAGGCTTCGTATTCTGTAAGGTGGTTGGCTTTCGCCATATCAAGTGCCTTCTGTGAAAACTTGCGGGCCGTGTTAATATTTTCCACTTGTGCAGAGTAATTGCTAAACCTTCTGGCATTGTTGAGCTGCGAAAAAATGATAAGCTCGCGATCGCGACTTTCCTCGGCAATCTGCTGCATCTGATTGGCATATTCATCCGACAACGGTCGGTTAGCCGCCAGATAGAATCTTGAGAGTTCACCCAGCCAAATAACTTTTCCACGGGCGGAGGTCGCGTTCTTCAGATTCACTTTAAGGCTATCGGTATAGGGATTGTCTTGTGCGTGAACAGCACCAATCGTAATTAAGAGTATAACTGTAAGGAGAGTAAAGTATCGCAGCATACCAGGGATTTTGCTTTAAAGATAAAAAATCAACCCTTAAAGCATCACGGATGCTAAATTAAATATCCTACAATAAGCGGTACTCAGTTCTCCTCCGCGCCATCGTCTACCCAGCAGCTTATCAGTTCAATCTGGTTTTGCGTAAGGGGTGTTCCATCAAAAGGCATACTTCTATTTCGGGTAAGCGTTTTGATTTCTGCCGCATGTTTCTTGGCATTGCTATAGATACGAAGATCCAGACGCGTTGTACCGTTGTGACATCCGCTCAGCGCACATGACTTTTCCATGATTGGCTGAATATCAGAAGACCAGCTTGTCCCGGTAATGCCTCTGGGTACCGTTACATTGAGAGAAATTGTACATGCTATATTATCTCTCACTTCGATCACATGATTACCGTTTGATAGCCCGGTAAAAATATTGCTTTCAGTAAACTCGCCGTTGTCAATTTTATACTGATATGGTGGGTTGCCTTCTGATACCTCTACGGTAACCGAACCGTTATTTCCCAGACAGAGGTTGTCTTCTCCCAAGGTTGTTGTAAATGAAAAGTCTTTTGCCATCACCATAATGTTGCTCAGCAGTGTATCACATCCGTTGGCATCGGTTACGCCTACACTATAGATACCTGCATGCAGGCCGTTGAATTCGTTGGAGGGTTGTGCTATATCGTTCAGCAGGTAGACGTAGGGTTGTTTACCCCCGCTGGCAATTACCGAGATGCTTCCATCGGTGGTACTGCAACTGGTAGCGGGCGCAACTGCGCTCACATCAATTGTTAGGTCCGACAAGCTGCAATCAAAAGTCTTATTCAGATCATGATTAACGCAGGCGATTAGAACAGAAAAGGGAACGAATAGGAAAAACAGTTTCTTCATGCTGGCTTTTTCATGCTACAGGTATTGAACAAAAATAGCAAGAAGAAGCAATCCTTATAGTATATCTGTATTAAGCCTGGCTGTTAAAACGGAGTTTCATCGTCATTTGAAGGAGGCGGAGGAAGCTGTGGTGCATCATCCGAGTTGAAAGAGTTCAGGCGGCTTTCACGGGTAATCATTCCGGAGAATGGGTTATCGTATGATGCCGGGCCATCGAGGTCACCGAACTTCGTATACTTACCAATGAACTTAAGCTTCACGTTAGCGGTAGAACCGTTTCTGTGCTTGGCTATAATTACTTCACCTGTACCTTGTGTTGGCATACCATCTTCATCCACGGTAATCTTATAGTATTCCGGACGGTAGAGGAACATTACTATATCGGCATCCTGCTCGATAGATCCCGATTCACGTAAGTCAGAAAGCTGCGGACGTTTATCGCCACCACGTGTTTCAACACTACGACTCAACTGCGACAGTGCGAGTACGGGTACACTTAATTCTTTTGCTATACCTTTCAAGGCTCGTGAAATCGAAGCGATCTCCTGTTCACGGTTACCGCTTTGCTCACCTTTCATCAGCTGCAGGTAATCGATCACGATGATCTGTATACCATGTTCTGCTTTCAACCTCCGGCACTTGGCGCGAAGTTCAAGAATAGATATAGCAGGTGTATCATCTATAAATATAGGAGCGTTGGTAAGCTTCGTGGTTTTGTGTACCAGCTGCTTCCATTCATGATCGGCCAGATTTCCTTTCTTGATCTTTTCACTTTCAAGTTCTGCTTCCGCAGAGATCATCCTGTTTACCAACTGGATAGAAGCCATCTCGAGGGAGAAGATCGCCACTGGAATTTTGAAATCAACAGCAGCGTTACGCAGGGCAGAAACCACAAATGCAGTTTTACCCATACCAGGACGTGCCGCGATAATAACAAGATCTGATTTTTGCCATCCCGATGTAACACGATCGAGTTCTGTAAATCCACTCGGTACACCTGTCAAACCATCTTTATGTTCTTTCAATACCTGCAACTCCTGGATAGCACGCGCCATCAGGTTTCGCATGTTGTCATAATTCTTACGAAGGTTGGAGTCTGATATTTCAAAAACAGCTTGCTCAGTTTTATCAAGCAACTCGAATACATCGGTTGTATCTTCGTAAGCGTTGTGCTGGATCTGGGAAGCAATAGTGATGAGCTCACGCTTAATCGCCATCTCGATGATCACGCGCGCGTGATATTCAACGTTGGCGGCAGAACTTACCTTGGAGGTTAACTCCGCGATATAGTATGCGCCGTTACCTTCGATCAGTTCAAGCTTGCCTTTCTTACGCAGCTGGTGTACAACGGTACGCATATCCACCGGCTCGGACGCTTTGAAGAGCTCAATGATAGCATCGTAAATTTCCTTATGAGCATCCTTGTAAAAATGCTCAGGCTTTAGAAACTCAACAACCGAGTTCAATGCATTCTTCTCAAGCATGAGTGCACCCAACACGGCTTCTTCGAGATCAAGTGCCTGAGGTGGCAACTTACCCAGACTTTCCGAAATATCTCTCGGAAGTAACTTGTTAGCTTTGCTGCCTAACCTCAGAGACGTTGATCTTCCTTGCTCCATACAGTGGTTGTTGTACGCGTATTTTTAATTAAGGGCGACAAACGTACAACCCTTCGTTGTTACTATCCACACAACTTATTAACAAAGTACCAACAATTTAATTGTGTACAAGTTCATAAGTCGATACACTTTACACGACAACAGGAGTAAAAATAACGTATGAACTATAGACTGTTGTATATATATTTTTAAAGAACAAACATTTTCCTTTATTTTAAAACCGGAATTTTTGATTTCCAGATGCATACAAAAAAACAAAGAGTACATTTTATAGCGATCGGTGGAAGTGTTATGCACAATCTGGCCATTGCTCTGAAGGATGCTGGTCATGATGTAAGCGGATCTGATGATGAGATCTTTGAGCCTTCACGTTCAACTTTAACCAAGCATGGATTACTTCCTGAGAAAGAAGGATGGCGCCCGGATATAATTACTTCTTCTATAGATGTAATTGTATTGGGAATGCATGCGCGAAAGGATAATCCTGAATTACTTAAAGCACAGCAACTTGGATTGAAGATCCTCTCCTTCCCGGAGTATATCTTCGAACAGTCGCATGAGAAACAGCGTGTTGTGATTGCAGGCAGTCATGGCAAAACTACCACCACCGCCATCATCATTCATGTACTCAATTACTTCAAGCGTGATTTCGATTATGTTATCGGTGCAAAAGTACCGGGCATAGAAAATACAGTAAAACTTTCGGACGCTCCTCTCATTATAATCGAGGGTGATGAATATTTATGTTCGGCTCTTGACCCTACTCCGAAGTTCCTCAAGTATCAACATCACATTGGTGTGATTACCGGAATTTCATGGGATCATGTAAATGTATTTCCGTCTGAAGATGAATATGTAAGACAATTTGATCTGTTCGCTGACCAGACTCCTAAAAGCGGGATTCTTATTTACTGTGAACAGGATTCCCTGGCGCTGATGATCGGTAAAAAAGAGCGTGCTGATGTTTTGGAGATATCCTACAAAAGTCATTCTCATGCTTCTGACAACACCGGACATTTCTTTTTAACCAACGGCAAAGAACGCACTCCGATAAAGGTTTTTGGCAGCCATAACTTTCAGAACCTCAATGCTGCGAAAGAAGTATTGAAGAAGATCGGTATAAGCCAGGAACAGTTCTTTGAAGCGATCTCAAGTTTTGAAGGAGCTTCCGGCAGACTGGAAAAAGTATTAGACAACGCTACTGCTACGGTCTATAAAGATTTCGCTCATGCACCTTCTAAAGTTAAAGCTACGGTGAAGGCGATGAAGGAAGCCCATCCTTCACGCGACCTGGTTGCTTGCCTTGAATTGCATACCTATAGCAGCCTCAATAAAAAATTTCTGCCTCACTATAAAGACAGTATGAAGGCAGCACAAACGCAGATTGTATACTTCAATCCTGACAAGGTAAAAGATAAAAACCTGGAAGCGCTGTCGGAAAGTGATGTCCGTTCGGCTTTTGCATCCAACCATATACAGGTGTTTACCAAGCCTGATGAACTTCAGAGCTTCCTGGAACAACAAACCTGGAAAAATAAAAACCTGCTGATGATGAGCTCTGGTAATTTCGGAGGTATAAACATTCGCACCCTTTCTGAAAAGATCTTATCCTAAACATTCTTTAACCTTATACTTTTAGAAGTGAAACAATGTTTCACTCATGAGCCTTTACCATGAAATTAAACCTACGCAATCCGCTCTGTATTTTCGATCTCGAAACAACTGGCACGAACATCACCCAAGATCGCATCCTTGAAATTGCCGTTGTTAAGATGATGCCCAACGGAGACATCGTACGGAAAGCAAACGTATTGAACCCCACGATTCCTATACCGGCTGAGTCAACTATATTTCATGGTTTAAAGGATGAAGATGTGAAGGACAAACCTACCTTTAAAGAAGTAGCGAAAGATTATGCGCGCTTCATGGAAGGTGCAGACCTGGCAGGATTTAATGTGATGAAGTTCGATATACCGATGCTGGTAGAAGAGTTCCTCCGCTGTGATGTAGAGTTTGACTATAGCCGCAGAAAGATCGTTGATGCCCAGAAGATTTTTCACATGATGGAGAAGCGCACGCTCGCTGCTGCCTATCGTTTTTATACCAACAAAGATCTTGTAAACTCGCACACGGCCGAAGCCGATACAGAAGCAACAATGGAAGTATTGCTTGCGCAGATTGAAAAATATGACGGTAAAGATGTAACCGACAGCCTGGAACGAAAGATCGGTGAAATTAAAAACGATGTTGAAGTACTCAGCAAACTAACCGTATCCGGTTTAGTAGATCTGGCAGGCCGCATGGTATTAAACGAAAAAGGACTTGAAGTCTTCAACTTTGGCAAGCACAAAAACAAAGTTGTTACCAATGTATTCAAGGAAGAGCCGAGCTATTACGACTGGATGATGAACGGTGATTTCCCGATGGATACAAAGCGTAAACTTACCGAGATAAAACTGCGCTCCTTCAAAAAGTAATCAATGCAGTAAGCCCTTTTTATACTTCTTCTCTCCTGCTTTTATTTCCAGCGGCAAGTGATTGGCTTCCGGTGGTATAGGGCACGAGTACTTATCGCTATAGCTGCAATACGGATTATAGCACTGATTAAAATCAAGCGTTACTTCTTCTGACACGGGTATATGGAATTCAAGGTAGCGGCCTACGTCATAGGTATCTTTACCATTGGTTTCATCCGTGAAAGGAATGAACAGGTAATCTTCAAAACCCGGGCGCTTCAGCAAATCTGGACTTTGATATACTTCAAGTTTATAGTCTTCACCATCCAGCAGGAAGTATATATCTCCGTACTTTACATAATCCGGTAAACGTGATGTAGTGGTTTTCATTTTGAACAACACCGGCTTTTCATTCTTCACGAAGGTTGCCTTCACGCGGTAATTCAAATCGATCGGATAATAATTCAACCCTTTGAATTTCCGTCTGTCTTTTTTATCCAACGGAGATTTAGCGGGATCACGGAATTCTCCCTCCTGCTTTTTACGATGTTCAGTAATTTCCTTGATCGCAGCGTCATCCTGAGCTTGCAGTTGAAAAGAAAAAGCTGACACTGCAATCATCAGTGTCAGCTTTACTATAGTGTGTTGCATCATACTATATGATTACTTCTTCTTGTAGTACTTCATTGCTTCCGGAACCCAGCCCTGCAAATCATTTATACGTGTGGAATGCGAAGGGTGAGTTGACAAGAATTCCATTGGCTCCTGTCCTCCACTTGCCGCTGTCATGCGTTCCCAGAACTTCGGAGCAGCAGCCGGATCGTATCCCGCCATAGCCATAAAGATCAATCCGATATGATCAGCTTCCGACTCATGCTCTCTGCTGAATTTCAGCATGCCTACATTTGTACCAGCACCGATTGCCTGCATCAATAATTCTTTTCCTGCTGTTGGATTCTGTCCCATCAGCGAACCGATCGTACCCAATCCATATTGAGCAACCATTTGCTGGCTCATGCGCTCACGTCCGTGATTTGCTATAGCGTGTGCAACCTCGTGGCCCATGACAACAGCAACTCCAGTTTCATCTTTACAGATCGGCATGATACCGGTATAAAAAGCAACTTTACCTCCGGGCATACACCAGGCGTTAACCATTTTCGGATCATCTATCAGATTAAATTCCCATTTAAAATCTGCAAGTTCAGCAGAAGCGTTGTTCATGGCCATATACTCTTCAACAGCTTTCTGGATTCTCACTCCCACACGCTTCACCATCTGAGTTTGTTCAGCGTTGTTTGATAGTGGTCCTTTCTTCAATACTTCATCGTACTGCTGGTTGGCCACCGGGATAATCTCTGCATTTGACACCAGGCTTAATTGACTGCGGCCCGTAACGGCTACTTTCGCGCAGGCGTAAATGGTTAAACTAGCTATTGAGAAAACGATTATTTTCTTCCACATAAGGATGTTTAATTTGTTTCAAAAATACAAAACCACTTGTGTATTGTTTTATAAATTCGTGCCAAAAGTTATTCATATTGAGCGGAAATGAAAGACCATGCGCAGTGCGAACGATTTTGAAAGTTGCCCTTTCATAATTTCAGTACGATGATCTTTCTCTACAGTGTATATATTGACATTCAAACAAATTTGAAACTCCATGAGAATTTTTGCGATCGGTAGAAATTATGCAGAGCACATTAAAGAGCTGAACAACGAACGTCCGGATGAGCCGGTAATTTTCACAAAGCCAGACACCGCTGTACTTCGAAACAATGCTCCGTTCTATCACCCAGATTTTTCCAGCGACATTCATCATGAAGTTGAACTTGTACTTCGCATTTGTAAAGAAGGAAAAAATATACAGGAGAAATTTGCCAGTAAGTATTATGATGCAATCGGTATCGGCATAGATTTTACAGCTCGTGATCTTCAGCAGAAAGCGAAAGAAAAAGGTTTACCATGGGACATTGCCAAAGGCTTTAATGGTTCTGCGCCCTTGAGCGATACATTTATTCCGGTAAGTTCATTCAGCGATTTAAAGAATATTAATTTCAGTTTAAAGATTGATGGTGAACTCCGGCAACAAGGCAATACAAGTCTTATGCTTTTTAGTTTTGATTTTATAATTTCGTATCTGTCGAAATTCTTTACGCTGCGTACAGGTGATTTAATATTTACGGGTACACCAAAAGGTGTTAGTCCGGTGAAGGTGGGGAATGTGTTATCGGCATATATAGAAGATGAGAAATTATTGGAGTTTGAAGTTAAGTAAGGTAGCTGCAGCAATATGTATAGCTATACATCCATTTTTTGTGCTTGCTCAGCTCAGCAAGCAGGAGGTTAAATTTGCAAAAGACCCTGCAGAAGAAAAATATCTATACCCGATAAAGCCTGGGCAACCTGGCTCACTGGCCGGCACAATGGGTGAGTTGCGCAGTACGCATTTCCATTCCGGTATAGACATCCGTACAGACAATATGATTGGTTATGCAGTACTCGCTTCTAAGAGCGGGTATGTATCGCGCGCCAGTACAGGAGGCTCGGGGTATGGAAATGTACTCTATGTAACACACCCGGATGGCAACACAACGCTCTATGCTCACCTTGATCAATTCAAAGGCGCTGTTGCACAGCAGATCCTTCAGGAACAGTATAAACTGAAGTCTGGCGAGATCGATCTATACTTTCAGAAAGATCAGTTCAAAGTAAAGCAAGGTGACACCATTGCGCTTTCCGGTAATTCAGGAGGTTCAACAGGACCGCATTTGCATTTTGATATACGCGACTCGAACAATTATGCGCTCGATCCACTAAAGATTGGGGCTTTCAAAGAGATCGTGGATAACCTCCCTCCTGCTCCTGAAAAAATCGCGTTGGTAACACTCAATCCGGATTCACGCATCAATGACCGCTTCGGAAGATTTGAATTCTATGGAAACAAGGTGGGCAGTAACTATGTCGTGGCAAGCCCTATACTGGCAAGTGGAAACATTGGCATTGAAATTCTTGCCAAAGACAAGATGTCGTATAAGAGTCCGTTCTATGGGGGTGTAAACTTCCTGGAGGTTTGGGTTGACAGTGTGTTGGTATTCCAGCAATTTATTGATAAGCTAAATATAGCGGAGACCCGTGCCATTTATACGCTCATGGATTTCAAAACCATGCGGAGTAAAGGAACACGCTTTTACAAGCTATATGTTGATGATGGCAATCAGCTGAAGTTTTATAATCAATCTCCGACTGATGGCAAGATCAAGGTTAACCCCAACAAGATCTCCAATGTAAAAATCCGCATGAAGGATAGTTACAACAACACGAGCAGTGTATCCTTTAAGCTCAAACCGAACCCGGTTATAAAAGAAGTAATGTCGTTGGAGCCAATGACTACCGATCTGCTTTACGACATCAGTGAAAACACGATGATGCTGACGGCTAAAGCCGGAAAAGATCTTGGCGCACGCGCACTGGTATATACCAATGGAGTTTCGGAAGAAGTTGACCCTACCTATCACAACATCAACCGCAAGGTATATCTGTTTGATCTGCGTAAGAAGATTCCGGACTCGATCATGATCAACAATAAAACTATCCGTCCGAAAATCAAGATCAGCATTCCTTCGGGCACCGAGTATAAATACTATAGCGATGTGATGGATATCGATTTCCCTCTGAATGCAATTTACGACACATTATATCTGAATACAGATTACAAACTTGATAAAAGCGGGAACGAAATCTTTACCATTGGTTCACGCACCGTGCCACTGAATAAGAGCATTCATGTGTCGCTTAAAAAAACAAAGACGTATCCTGCCGACGGCAAGTATAATGTTTATCGCAGCACCGGAAAGGGACATTCATTTATAGGAGGCGAATGGCTAAACGGACGAATCGAGTTTAATACACGGGAGTTTGGCGACTTCACGATATTAAAAGATACCGAAGCGCCTTCCATCCGGCCGGTATATATCAATAACCAAACAGTAAGGTTTAAGATCCGCGATAATTTATCGGGCATCTCTTCCTTCGAGGCAAACATAAATGGAGAATGGTTGTTAATGCACTACGATAGTAAAACGGCTACCATCTGGTCAGAGCGCTTTGATAAAACCACTCCACTAAAAGGAACTTTCGAACTCACTGTAAAGGATAATGCCGGGAATAAAAGTACATTCACTCAAAAAATTCTTTGACCATGGCATTACAAATCGGCAGTAAAGCTCCTGACTTCGCTATAAATGATCAGGATGGAAAAACTGTAAAGCTATCCGACTTCAAAGGTAAAAAGCTCGTGCTCTATTTTTATCCAAAAGATATGACACCGGGTTGTACTGCAGAAGCATGTGATCTGCGTGACAACTATAAACTCCTTCAGAAACAAGGTTACGAAGTATTAGGGGTTAGCACCGATACAGAAAAGCTTCACAAGAAATTCATTGAAAAAGAAAAGCTGCCGTTCCGCTTGTTAGCGGATGTCGATAAAAAACTTCATGATGCTTATGGCACCTGGGTAGAGAAATCTATGTATGGCCGGAAGTATATGGGCACTGCACGCGTTACCTTCATCATCGATGAGAAAGGTATCATTGAAGATATAGTCGAAAAGGTTGACACGAAAAATCATACAAGCCAGATTTTAAAAGACAGCAGCGCATCCGCGAAAGCGCCTGCAAAAAAGACTGTGGGTAAAGCAGTGGTGAAAGCTGTTGCTAAAAAAGCTGTTTCGAAAACAACCGTGAAGACAAAAAAGGCGGCAGCCAAAAAGAAGTAATTATCTTTTTTCGTTCAGACAAAAGAAAAGAGACCACTCCATGTTGGAATGGTCTCTTTTTCTATTTCTACGTAGGGGATATAAAAATTATGATGCTTTATTCTTAATATCTTGAACTTCAGAACGAATCGTCTGAGCCAGGTTCTTAAGATCTTGCATACCCTTTCTTACACGGGTACCGGCAGCACTGTTCCCTTTGTTATAAAACTTGTCGATATCTCCTTCTAAGGAAGTAATGAGATCTTTAAGCTCTTGAAACTTTTGCATTGTCTTGGAGTTTTAGGATTTAATAATTTAGTTTCTTACTGCCAATTTAAGTAAAAACCTTAAAAAACAACTCAAAAAGCGGTTTTTTTTGGATTACTTCGTAACAGACACTAAAACTTCCTGCTTATAAAATCCATTATCGAGCTTGGTTTTAAGCTGCGAAAATGCTGTTAAAGTCTCTTCAACATCAGCCAAAGTATGCGATGCAGTTGGAATGATCCGGAACATGATAACATCCTTTGGCACAACAGGATAGATCACCACAGAGCAGAAAATTCCAAAGTTTTCACGCAGATCCATAGCCATGTTTGCAGCCTCGCCTACACCACCTTTAAATAACACAGGTGTTACCGGTGAAGTAGTTGTTCCGATATTAAAGCCACGTTCCTTCAAACCAGCCTGCATGGCGTTCACAATCTTCCAAAGGTTGGCCTTTAGCTCAGGTTTTGTACGCAATAACTCCAGGCGTTTCAATCCACCGACCACCAGCGGCATCGGAAGACTCTTCGCATAGATTTGTGAGCGCACACTATAGCGCAGGTATTTTATAATCCGTTTTTCACCACCCACAAACGCACCGATGCTGGCCATCGATTTGGCGAACGTAGAGAAGTATAGATCGATATCATCCTGAACACCTTGCTCCTCACCTGTTCCGGCTCCTGTTGTACCCATCGTTCCGAAACCATGAGCATCGTCAACAAACAGACGGAAATTATATTTCTTCTTCAACTCAACAACACCTTTCAGGTCGCCTTGTTTACCCGACATTCCAAATACACCTTCGGTGATGACTAATATACCACCACCTGTTTCTTCTGCTAACTTGGTTGCACGCTGAAGTTGCTTTTCAAGGCTCTCCATATCGTTATGGGTATACACGAAACGTTTACCCATATGCAGGCGAACACCATCAATGATACAAGCATGCGATTCTGCATCATATACTATAACATCTTTGCGATCAACCAGTGCATCGATAATAGAGACTACTCCCTGATAACCGAAGTTCAGAAGCATCACATCTTCTTTCTTGATAAACTCTGCGAGTTGACGCTCAAGCTCCAGGTGATTAACGGAGTTACCCGACATCATCCTGGCTCCCATCGGCAAGCCCATTCCAAACTCTGCAGCAGAATCCGCATCTGCCTTACGCACTTCAGGATGATTTGCCAGGCCCAGGTAGTTATTCAAACTCCAGTTGAGGACTTGCTTACCATTAAACCTCATGCGTGGACCGATTTCACCTTCCAGCTTTGGAAAGAAAAAATAATCATCCGGAAGATGAGAGTACTTGGCCAGCGCACCGGCCTCCATTCTTAGCTTGTCAAATAAGTCTACCATTTCAGATCTTGTTAATTGCGGCAAAAATAAGGAAAAAACACAAATATACTTCCCAAACACCCGATAGGAATGATCGAATAAGTTAGTTGAAAACCGTTAGATTTGCTCAAATTCTTACCAATGGAAGCTATTCGCAAAAATATAACCAGGAAAGATTGCAGCTGCAGTGAAAACAAGGCTGCTATAAATTCAGACTCCGTTACATTCTTACTCAAAAGCGTTTAGACATTAACCCGTATTATACTTTCTCAAACTATGCCTTCGATAAAAAAAATACTCATTGCTAATCGTGGTGAAATTGCTTTGCGGATCATGCGCTCTGCACGTGAGCTCGGAATCAAAACTGTCGCGGTATATAGTGAGGCCGACCGGAATGCTTTACATGTTCGCTTCGCGGATGAAGCCGTGTTAATCGGGCCACCTCCCTCTTCGGAATCATATCTGCGTATGGAGAAAATTATTGATGCCGCTCGCAAGACAGGCGCTGATGCTATACATCCCGGGTATGGATTCTTGTCGGAGAATGAAGACTTCGCTAAACTGGTTGAGGACGAAGGTTTGATTTTCATTGGGCCTTCTGCGAAAGCGATAGAACTGATGGGAAGTAAACTCGCTGCGAAGGCAGCGGTCGCTAAATTCAACGTTCCCTTGGTGCCCGGCACCAGTGAGCCAATCACAGATGTGAAGGCTGCAAAGAAAGTTGCTGCAGATATAGGCTATCCTGTATTGATTAAAGCAAGTGCCGGTGGTGGTGGTAAGGGCATGCGCATTGTTGAAGATGAGCAAAGTTTTCAGGAACAGATGGAGCGTGCCATCAGCGAAGCCACATCAGCGTTTGGTGATGGCTCTGTTTTTATTGAAAAGTATATTACCAAGCCACGCCATATAGAGTTTCAGATTTTTGGTGATCAACACGGAAATGTAGTACATCTCTTCGAGCGTGAATGTTCTATTCAGCGCAGACATCAGAAAGTTGTGGAAGAAGCACCGTCATCTATACTTACGCCTGAAAAACGAAATGCCATGGGCGAAGCTGCGATCAACGTTGCAAAGTCGTGTGGGTATTACGGAGCCGGAACGGTTGAGTTCATTTTAGATGATCAACTGAATTTTTATTTCCTGGAGATGAATACACGTCTGCAAGTAGAGCACCCAGTAACAGAAGAAGTTACAGGGCTTGATCTTGTAAAGCTGCAGATCAAAGTAGCAGAAGGTGAAACGATTCCCTTCAAACAGGAAGACCTGAAAATAACCGGACATGCTGTCGAAGTCAGAGTATATGCAGAAGACCCTGCCAATAATTTTTTACCAGATATAGGCACGCTTCAAACCTATAGGCGTCCGCAGGGACATGGCATTCGTGTCGATGATGGTTTTGAACAAGGTATGAGTATACCTTTCTATTACGATCCGATGATTGCCAAGCTGATCTGCCACGCAGAAGATCGGGCCGGTGCCATCGAAAAAATGATTCGTGCCATTGATGAATATGAAATTACCGGGCTTGAGACAACATTAGGTTTTTGCAAATTTGTAATGCAGCATGAAGCATTTCGCTCCGGTAATTTCGATACGCGCTTTGTTGAAAACTACTTCAGACCGGCAACATTACTATCTTCCAATGAAGAGGAAGAAATGATCGCTGCCGTGCTCGCTACCACGCTGACAAATGGAAACGGCAAGCAAGAAACCGAAAGCGTTTCAACTCCTGCAAGCAACTGGAAAAAGAATCGCCTTTAAGAAGTTCACAAGTATATAATTTCAATTAAGATATATATATAATCGAATGGCTGAAATTCTCCCCATCCGCCCCTGGCGCTATAATCAGCAATTATCACAACGTATAGATGACCTGACTTCTCCCCTCTTTGATGTTGTGTCCGAAAAGCAACGGGCTGCACTCTATCAAAGTCCCTATAATAGTATTCACCTTTCGGTGCCACAACCTCCGAATGCTGCCGAGCGAGCACACAAACTCCTCGAAAGCTGGAAAGAGAAAGGCATCATTCTACAGGATAAGCTTCCCGCTATATATGTATACTATCAATACTTTAAGGTACAAGGGTCTCCCAAGGAATTTTGCCGTAAAGGTTTTGTTAGCCACATCCGGACATACGACTGGAATGAGAACGTAATTCTTCGGCATGAGAATACCATTCCCAAAGCTGTGAACGACCGGATTGAATTGCTTGAAAAAATACAACTCCACGCCAGTGCAACGCATGGGCTATATACCGATTCGTCTTTTACATTGGAGAAGTATATGGATGAGGCGGTTCGCAATCCGCTCTATGAAACGGAAGATTACCAGGGTGTACGTGATGTTCTGGCAGTGATTCACGATAAAGGTGTTATACAACACTTCATTGATTTCATTCGGCCCAAGACTATAATTCTTGCGGATGGCCATCATCGGTACGAAGGTTCGCTATACTATAAGCATAAACAACAAGAGGCCAATCCACATCACACCGGAAAGGAAGGATATAATTACCACCTCATGTATCTTACCAATACGGAATCGGACGATCTTAAAATCTTGCCAACACATCGGTTGGTTCGTGATATAGCAAATTTCAATGAAGAGGATCTTCTTAAAAAGCTGGAGGAAGATTTTACTGTTAAACCCATTGAAGATGCTTGTACGTTGAATGAAGTCATCCTTGGAAAACCATGGGCCTTTGGGTTGATCTTTCGCGAGAATGCTTATAAGATCAGACTGAAGCCTGAATCTTTAGCGAAAATCAAATGGAATTTCCCTGATGTCATCAAGGCACTTGATCTGACAGTAATGCATTACTTCATCATCGAAAAAGCATTGGGTATTCCAGGCAAAGAACAACGTCAGTCTGAAAATATAGAGTTTGACAGAAGTTTTTCAGATTGTCTAAAGAGAGTTATTCAAGGTGAAGCTCAGGTCGCCATCATCACCAATGAAGTATCCATCGAGGATGTAAAAAAAGTCTGTGCCAGTGGTTATACCATGCCACAAAAATCAACGTATTTTTACCCCAAAGTCATTGGAGGATTTCTGTTTAGCTCCGTGAAGGAAAATGAATTTTCAACACCGGTATATTCACCATTTTAGTATATGAGTACGCACCGTCCTATCATACTTGCATCGAGCTCGCCTCGAAGACAATACCTGATGAAAGAAGCTGGGTTCACCTTTACAATTGAAAAACCAGATGTAGAAGAAGACTTTCCAGCGGCATTGCCTTCAGAACAAGTGGCGCGATACCTGGCTGCGAAGAAAGCAGAATATTTCAGGCCAAGGATGCATGATGAGATTATTGTTACCGCAGACACGGTTGTGATCCTGAACGATACAATCATGAATAAGCCACAGGACCGTGCGGAAGCAATCCGTATGCTCTCCGAACTTTCCGGTAAGGCACACAAGGTTATGACGGGTGTATGTATACTCTCCAAAGAACGGGAAGAAACTTTCGATGATACAACAGAAGTAACATTTGTAAAGCTCACACCATCAGAAATAGAGTTTTATGTTGATCATTATAAACCATTTGATAAAGCCGGTGCCTATGGTGCGCAAGACTGGATCGGCATGGTGGCCATCGAAAAAATAACCGGTTCATATTTCAATGTTATGGGACTTCCCATTCACAAAGTATACCAGCATCTTAAAAACTGGTAATGAAAAAGATCTGGAAGTATCTCGTTAATCATTTTAATATTGACTTCCAGTGGGCGCACTATCTTTTCACTGCACTATTCCTGGCTGCTTGTCTATATATTAATTATACTGTCGATTTCGAAGACAGCATTCTGGACAATCTTTCAGGAATGTATAAATGCGGAGCATATTTCGTCTTCTTTGCTGTTGCATATTATGCTATACTTCTGTCCGCTACAATTTTCAAGAAAGAACGAGCCTTTTGGAAAAGCAGAGCCTTTCACATCAAGAGCTTGCTGGTATTAATCGTACTGGCTTTCGATAAAAGTATTCCCTTCTTAAAACCGCTCATCAATTCGCTCGTGGAACCTCAGCTTTACGTGTGGGTTTACAAAGTAAGTGTTAATGTTATCAGCCTCTTTACCATTATCCTCCCGTTACTGCTATATTATTATATATATGAAAGAAAAGAGAAACATGTATATGGATTGAATGGCCAGCACTTTGATACGCGTCCCTATTTCAGTATGCTTATGGTCATGCTACCGCTGATTCTTGCTGCTTCATTCCTGCCATCTTTTATAAAACAATACCCTATGTATCGCGGAGCTGGCGCTGCACAATACCTGGATATACCGGAATGGATCACCGTGTCGTGTTACGAGCTTGCATATGCACTTGACTTTGTTTCGGTAGAATTTTTATTCCGCGGGTTCCTGGTCATCGGGCTATTGCAGTTTACGGGGAGAAATTCAGTATTGGCTATGGCATCGGTATACTGCTTCCTTCACTTCGGGAAACCGGCCGGGGAAGCCATCAGCTCGATCTTCGGAGGGTATATTTTGGGTGTCATTGCCTACGAGACAAAGAGCATATGGGGAGGAATTATTGTTCACGTGGGGATCGCGTGGATGATGGAGCTGGCTGCCTATTCAAAAAAAATATTATTCTAGTGATCTATATATTATCAAAAAACTAATTCACGTAGCGCATAACCTTGCGAAGAGTATAGACTACTGTCTGTAAATACATTGCAACCTATATTTTATTTCTATTAATATATTCCACGCTTTTTACCGGGAAAAATCGATCAATCACTTTTGACAACTTGGTAACCATAGAGCTTCTTCTTTTTCGAACGGCTATAGAAAACAGATCAAAATTTTCCATACCTGCAATCTCTTGTTGTATCGATATATCTTTCAGATGACTGTCTCCAAAGAATCGCCCAATGGCCGCGTTCCACTCTGCTTTGTTTCCCCAATAATGACCGATCCATGAATTTGCAGCTTCAAGATTATATACTTCCTTTAAAGCCACCGATAAAGCAAACTGCTCAATGAGCCTCCGTGTCACTCCGGCCTGACACATATCATCACAAATTTTAAGAGCAAGTTTGATAGCATCCGTCTTCTTTTCCGATGGCAAAATTACTACGCCTGCATTCCACATGGCATGTTGAGCGGTTATCTCAACTCCACCAAATTTTTTACCCTGTACCTGTTCCCACATTAATTTTTCAGTCTTTGTATTCAACGAACTTAATGCTCCCTCCATCACGTGCATAAAGGCTGTGTTCATTTTTATTTGTTCTGCCAGTAAATCCACCGACCGATATAAAAAAGTATCGGAATCGAGATATACTATCGAACCCTGCGCATATTTTTCTGCCAACAGCTCAAGAGCCTTCAGCTTTATTCTCCAAAAAAAACGAGTTTCTCCTTGCCAGTCGCTTAGCATTTGCTCATTAACTTCTATTACATCAACTTTTTCTTTATACCTGTTATAAAACATCGGTCTATCGGTTATAACGGTGATGCTGTTAATTTTCTGCGATTCTTTCAGAAATGAGAGAATGGAAAAATTGGCCTGGTAGTGATTTTCTATATTTTCGCCAAACGTTAAATACAAAAGATTGATCATAATTCGGTATATATTTCGCTCTGATTCACTTCAATTATGGCACAAATATAATGAGCCTGGAAATTTGTAATGAAAAAGTATATTTTACACCTTCACACGGGAACGAACAACTATGAAAGTTTTACACCTCAGTAGTGAGAAAGGTTGGCGAGGCGGGGAACAACAAATTGCTTACCTTATAAAAGAACTGACAAAGCTGGGGCTTGAGAATTATGTTGCCGTACGGAAGGGATCTTCATTCGAAACTTTCTGCATCAAAAACCACATCCCGATTTTCTCCCTGCCTTTTGTTAATTCACTGGACATAAGAACTGCGCTGGCAATAAAAAAAGTGAGTCAGCAGAATGGGATTTCGATTATTCACATGCATAATCCTAATTCTCATTCAGTTGGAGTCCTCTCCGCTTTCCTGGGAAATAAGGTTCCATTGATTCTTAGCAGACGTGTTGATTTCGTACCTAAGAAAAGCTGGTTTACAAAATGGAAATACAACCACCCTTCGATAAAAAGAATTCTATGCGTATCCGATAAGATCAACACGATTATGCGGGCATATCTGAACAATCCGGATAAAAGCGTCACGGTACATAGCGGGGTCGATCTTGATAAATTCAACAACGATAAATTCAATAACGCCACTAATAACAAACTAAGAAGCGAATTCAATATCTCCTCTGACTTCTGGATTATCGGAAATAGCTCAGCACTGGAAGCGCACAAAGATTACTATACATTTATACGAACCATTGGAGTTCTCGTAAGTAAAAAACTCCCGATACACAGCTTCATTATTGGCACGGGCTCACAGGAAGCATCATTAAAAGCATATGTAGCTGAATTGGCGCTGGAGCAACATATCACGTTCACAGGATTTCGTAATGACATCGTGGATATACTCCCCTCTTTGGATATATTTCTGATGACTTCAAGTGAAGAAGGACTTGGTACTTCTGTACTGGATGCTTTTCTTTCTAAAGCTGTCGTAGTTGCCACCAGGGCTGGAGGTATACCGGAAATGGTAGTGCATGAACAATCGGGACTTCTGGCAGCGGTGGGAGATTCTGAAGCTCTTGCTTCTGAAGTTGAACGGGTAATTAAATCACCCCAGCTTAAAGACCAACTTATTCTGGGGGCCTTGAATAAAGTAAAGGACTTCTCAAAGGAAGCCACCGCTGCAAACACGCTTACTATATATACGGAAGTACTCTCTGAACAACAACTTTAACGGATCTCACAAGCTTACGCATAATGAAATTATCTGCTGTCATTATTACTTTCAATGAAGAATCAAATATAGGGAGATGTATAGATTCACTCATCCCGGTTGTCGATGAGATTATAATAGTAGACTCTTATTCAACGGACAAGACGACTGAAATCATCAAGAGTAAAGAGCTAACATTTTTTCAATTGACCTGGCCGGGATATTCGGAGGCAAAAAATTATGGAAACTCTAAAACTACCGGAGATTTTATTTTATCAATAGACGCTGATGAAGAGTTATCACCAATGCTGCAGCAGAGTATACTGGATTTAAAAAAAGGAAACTCTCAGCATGATGATGCATACTTCATTAACCGAATCACAAACTATTGTGGAAAATGGATTCATCATTGCGGATGGTATCCGGAATACAAAATCAGGATCTTTAAAAAAGAAGGTATACATTGGACTGGTACTGTACACGAAGAATTGAATCTTGACAAGAAGAAAAACATACAAAAACTTAAAGGTGATCTCTATCACTACTCTTATCCAACGATCGAGAGTCATCTTAAAAAAACGCTGCTATATACAAAGTTAACAGCTGAAGGAAGGTATAGATCGGGCAAAAACTATAATCTCGTGTGGCATGGTGTATTTAAACCCATTACCATCTTCTTCAAAAAATTCATTTTACAGCGCGGATTTCTGGATGGATATTACGGATTCCTAATATCCGTAATCACCTCATTTTCTCACTTCTTGAGATATGCCCATTTTAGATCAATGAAAAAGAGAATTTAGAAAATCCAGAATTATTACTTTGATAGTGAATTGCTATATACCTGCATTATATCTGAAGCGATCACCTGTGGCTCAAACCGCTTAATATACTCAGTAGATGTGCTGATAACTCTTTGGGCAAGTGCTGTGTCGGTTAAAACATTGTCCAATGCCACTCCCAATGATTCAGCGTTATCCGGATCAATATAAATCGCATCCGGGCCGGCAGCCTCATGAAAGCAAGATCCTTGAGACGTTATAACGGGTACTCCTGATTCGATCGCCTCCAGCAGCGGTATACCAAAACCTTCGAACAAGGATGGGTATACAAATACAGTAGCCATTTGATATAGTGCAGGAAGATCTTGAAAAGATGCCTGGTGTATAAATATAATTTTATCCATCACTTTTCTTTCCTGGGCACAGGTTACAACTTCTTTCAAATAGTCAGTGGCCCGTCCTACTATAACCACGGGAATCCGTATACTCTCGGGCAGCAATGCCAATGCCTCCACTAAGCGTTTGACATTTTTTCGTTCTTCAATTGTGCCAACGTTCAGGATATACTCATCAGGCAGATTATACTTGGCTTTTACAATTGCTTTTTCCTGTGCTGATGCCTCCGTTTTAAATATAGGGTGACTTCCCTGGTAAACAACTTCGATCTTGGCCGGATCTACTTTAATGAACTCGATGAGATCGTCGGCTGTCTGTTGGCTAATCGCGATCACTTTGTCTGCGATGCGACATGCTGATTTTACCTTGGCAGTATAGATGGCTACATCGATCGGATTATAGAACTTGGGATAACGGATATAGATCAGGTCGTGTACGGTAACTATTTTCCGGATATGCTTCGGCAAACCGGATGGCAGTTCCTGGCTTAGTCCGTGAAAGATATTGAGACTTTGTATACTTGGTGAAAGGCTTACACCCCATGATCGCCACAACCCTTTAAAGAACGTAAAGCCACCGGTTGGTCCGATGGCTTTTATATTGGTTCGCGCCAGAATAGGATCTACCTCCGGGTGTGATTTGATCTTGGGAGAGTATAATGTATATATATTCTCCGGAGCAAATTCACTCAAGGCATTTACCACAAAACGTGAGTAATTACCGAGGCCGGTAAAGTTGGTGAAGAGTCGTTTGGCTTCGAAACCAACCTGCATTATTTTTTAAACTCTTTGTGATAGCGTTCAATGCTGGCTTTGATGATCTCCTCTGCCTTTGGCTTGGAAAGAAATTCATCTACAATTACCTTCTTATTTTCGAGTGATTTATAGTTCTCGAAGAAGTGCTTCAATTCAGCAAGCAGGTAATCCGGTAAATCTTTAACATCAGAGATATGGCTTACGCTAGGATCTTGTTCCGCTACAGCGATGATCTTATCATCAGCTTCACCACGGTCAATCATCTGCATTACACCGATTACTTTAGAAGGAATCAAACATCCTGGTACAACTGCTACCTGGGTCAATACAACTATATCCAACGGATCATGATCTTCGCCTAATGTCTGCGGAATAAATCCATAGTTCAATGGGTAATACATGGAAGCGTAGATTACACGATCCAGTTTAATCAAGCCACTGTCCTTGTCAATTTCATACTTCGCACGAGAGCCTTTTGGAATTTCAATAATTGCATTGATCTGATCCGGAGGGTTTAAACCGGTAGCTACTTCATGCCACGGATGCTTTATCATATTCGTTTATAAATTTTATTTTGGGCGCAATATTAAACAAAAAAGCCCCGACTTGAGTCAAGGGCTTTTCATTTGCTATATAGCTTTTACTACTTTTCTTTTTTATCAGCGTCCTTCTTTTCCATCGCTCTTACCTTATCTCCATCTTTCAAACGTTTGGATACGGCCAGAAAAGGGCCTGTGATAATTTCAGTGCTGTCACTGATGCCGGAAAGAATTTCAATATTATCGAAGTCACTCATGCCTGTTTTTACTTCAACCATCTTTGCCGTGCCTTTATCGTTTACGAAAACAACTGTTTTGTTTTCCTTTTTAGGTGCCGGTTTAACTTCACCTTGTTGCTTCTTCGAATCAGGATCACCTTTATTTTCCTTATCTGCTTTAGCATCTTCAGGATTACGGGTTGTCACAGCTGCTAATGGCACCGAGAGTGCGTTTGTTTTCCGGTTGGTCAGGATGTCAACACTGGCAGTCATACCCGGAAGGAACGGATACTTTTTACCTGCAGCCACCAGATCCTGATAGGACGAACTCAGAATTAAAATACGTACTTCAAATTCAGTGATAGCATCTGCTGATGCCTTGTCTTTCGCCGTGTTGGCTATCAACGTAACTACACCTTTGAATTCTTTTCCTTGTGTTGAGTATGCATCTACATCAATGATCGCAGTATCGCCAAGATGTACACGCACTATATCATTTTCATTTACATCCACACGTACTTCCATGGTATTCAGATCCGCGATGCGCAGCATTTCAGTACCGGCCATCGTTGCAGTTCCTACTACACGTTCACCTTTCTTCACAATGAGCTTCGATACAACGCCAGTCATAGGTGCGTCTACGGTTGTCTTACGGAAATTCTCTTCAGCTTCTTTCAACGAAGCTTGTGTACTTCGTATTACATAACGTGCCGCCTCTACTGATTGCTCTGCTGAAGTAACATCGTTCTTGGCTACTTCATAATTTTGCTGCGCGAGTTGCCAGTCGGCTTCAGAGATCACTTTTTCTTTCCAAAGTTTTTCCTGGCGTTTATACTCACTCTCTGCACGAATGAACTGTGCACGTGATCTTGATAAGCTTGCATTGGATTGCTCCAGGTTTGCACGTTGCTGACTTAATCCCGCTTGCGCGCGATCAAGTTGACTCTGCCAGGTATCCGGACGAATCCTTACAAGCCGCTGTCCCTTCTTCACAGAATCACCTTCTTCAATGAGCAAGTCAATGATCTCGCCTGAAACCTCTGGTGCTATTTTTACTTCGGTAACGGGCTGCACCGTACCGGAAGCACTTACCTTTTCAGTAATCATTACGCGCTTTGCTTTCGCGAGATCTACTTCCATTTCTTTCGGCTTACCGATCCAGCCTGCCTGACTTCCTATAACGGCCAGGACTAACAGTAATGCTACGGCTCCGATAAGCCAGTAAATCAGTTTGTTTGATTTTTGTTTTTGTTTTGCCATTGCGGTGATATATTAATACTCCAGGGGTTTACCTTGATAAAAATCGAGAACTTTTTTCTTGAAGATGAAATCGTATTTAGCACGACTCAGGTCAGTCTTTGCACGAAACAAATCATTTTGTGAAACCTGAAACTCAAATGAGTTTGCTGATCCTGCACCGTAACGTTGCTCCATCATGCGGAAAGCTTCCTCGCGCGCATTCACCTGTCTTAAAGATGAGTTATACGTCTTGGCTGATGCAACGGCATCGTTATACGCAGTCTCTACATTTTGACGCAGCGTCTGGGCAGTGAGTTGCGCATCGATCTTCGCTTGTTGATTTTGAATTACTGTGCGCTGTACGGTAGCCCTGGCACTGAAGTTATTAAATATAGGGATGATGAGTTGAAGTCCGAGTGTACGGTATATATTGTCTTTTACCTGCGAGCCAAAGCCATAGGTATCTCTATAAGTACCATTGGGACTAACTGTATATACCGGTGAATTCAAATCCTGATTTAAATATGCTACCGGGCTTTGTGAAAATGAAAATCCTCCATTCGGGTCTGCATAGAATTGTGATTCTTGTGCACTCGAGTAGTTCGTATTCAAACCTGCTACTAAACTTAAGCGTGGATATAAACTTCCGCGTGATGATTTCACGGCATAGTATGAGCTCTGAATTCTATACTCTGCACTTTTAATTTCAGGCATAGTCTGACGGGCGATATCATAAATCTCATCGCGTGTCTGATCAATCACAAGTTCTTCCGGGTCTAGTCCTGGTATCTCTACATCCAATCCCTGCGAGGCAGGAATTTGCAATGCTTGCTTCAACTGAAGGATTGATAAGGCAAGTGCATTCTCCTGCTGTACCAATGTTACTTCGTTGCCCGCTGCCTGCGCATCGAGGTTCAGTTCCTCTGATCGTGGCAGTGAACCTGCCGCTACTTGCTTGCGTGTGCGTTCAAGTTGTTGCTGGCTGGATGCAAGTTGGAACTTTGCATTTTCAACAAGTTCCTTATTGAACACTACATTGATGAACAAGTTCGCTACATTCAGAATAAGATCATTCTTCGCTTTGGCTAGATCTTGTTCTGTAGCAGCAACAAATCGTTGATTTTGCTTCACCGAATTATGAATGCGCATGCCGTTAAACAATGGCAATGAAGCATTCGCGGAAAGGTTGGATGATTTGATCTCCTGTGACACGAAGCTGTTACTTACCGGGTCAAGACCACGCCCCCAACTATAGCCATAGGATGCGTTTCCATTAACACTTGGCAACCGTGAAAATTGAGCTTGCCGCAGATCCACTTCACTGCTCTCCACATCATAGGCAGTCCGTTGTACAGTGAGGTTGTTGGCAAGTGCATACTCTATACACTTTTGCAACGACCACTTCTCTGCAGCAGGTGGCGTTTGCGCCTGCTGCTTCAGCGTATCGATCTGTGCCTGGCAGACGCTATATCCTGCCAGTAAAATAAAAAATCCTGTAATTACTCTTTTCATGTATCAACGATCTATATCCGGTATATAAATTACTTGTTTAACCCAGCTAAGACTCCGTAAGTATGATAATGTTACAGGCTTTATACCCGAGTCCATTTCAATTACCAGGCAGGCTACATCATTCTTGCCCTTACGGGATACTGACATGGTTGCTATATTGCAATCATCGTGTGCCAGTACATCTGCAATAAATGCTATACTTCCTTTTACGTCTTCTGCTGTAATAATGAATGTGTGAAGATTTGCTCCGAAGTCGGCTTTAAAACCATTCACCTCCGCGATGTTTATCAGTCCGCCACCACGGCTCTCGCCCACAACTTCTATAGTATCTTCACCACGTTTTAAATTTAATTTGATGGTGTTCGGATGCATGGTCGATGCGTTGCCTACAGACTTGAATTTATAGTGAAGTCCTTCTGCCTTTGCTATATCCAGCGACTCCTTTATCCTCTTGTCATCGGTTTTAAAGTCGAGCAGTCCGGCTATAATTGCGCGGTCGCTTCCATGGCCTTCGTAGGTACGCGCAAAAGAATTGTAAAACGTTATCTCTGCCTGGTCCGGTCTTCCTCCTAACAGTTTAAATGCAGCCCGGGCAATGCGCACAACACCTGCTGTGTGAGAGCTGGACGGGCCGATCATTACGGGACCTATCATATCAAAAACACTGCTTTTCTCTGGCATACTGGGTAGAATACGCAATATGTCGCAAAAAGTATATCAGCGTTACAAAAATTTCACATACAATTTAAAATCGACTGTCCAACGGTAAAAGAACATTGTCATTTTCTGAAAATGTAAAAGCCAGCCCTCATAAGAGCTGGCCTTTCACCATTATTGATCGATCATCTTAATGATGATGTTCTCCATGGCCACCATACCAGGCTTCCTGTATAGCATGGAATTGATCGTGAAGCTTGGTGAGCTCCTCTCCGATTACCTTGTCGTCAACGCCCTTTACCGTTTCGGCGAAAGCGGCAGTACCAGTCTTTAATTCCTGCAGTTTATTTTTTATTTCATCATTATCTACTTTTTCCGGAAGCGAAGCACTTGCCCACTTCTCTGCTGCTGATGCTAACTCAGGTGCCTTGGTCTTTGCCGGCTCAAGGTTTGAGCTGTCTTTATAGGGATGAAACGCTTCGGCCATCAGCATATGAAAATCATCCATCTCTTTCCATTCTTCTTTTGCTGTGTCGTGCGAATGTTCATGATCGTCTGAAGTTTCTTTCTTTCCGGAACAGGCCGCAAATACACCTGCGACAAGCATAAGAAACATTATGTATTTTAATTTCATATGGATATAGTTTGATGACAAAAATATAAAACTCATCGAATTACGATCTTTCTTTTCGCTTGTATTTGTGTTTATTCTCCAGCATTCGGATCAAACGCTTCAATGCATTAAAGTATAAGGTGATGAACAACACGATCGTCATGCTCCAGATCACCGCTATATTAAACCACAAAGTGTCGATCGCAATGCCGAAGAACAACTTGGTAGGCTGATGCAGGTTGGCTGAGAAGTCGAGTGCGTTACGCGGATAATGATCATCCTGATATATAGGATATATCTTTTGAACAAGTCGTCCGTCATATTCAACGATGCGATCTACTGTTGAAATATTTTTCACAGCATCCGTTACAGCCTTGTTCACATAGGTGAGCTTCATCGCTTCAAACGCAGCAGCCTTTTCGGGTGTTGCTGTAAGCGTAGCTACTATTCGCTCTTTTTCTTTCATTGCATTCTCAGCCTTCATGGCATAGAAGCGTTTCAACGCTGAAAGAAAATCCATAGTTTTCACAAATACCGTTGAATCAAATTTACCAACAGCGAGCTTGTCTACTTCCGGTAACTGATCTTTGCCTACCACCGCTAACTCGTGGTGAATTTCATTTTGCAGTACAGTGAAAGCATTGTTCATCTCCACGCTGTTACGGTTACGCCACTGCGAGCGGTTATTTAAACAGTACGCCAGTTTTGATTCCAGTGCCGGTATATAGTATACCCGTTTGTAGTCTGAGACAGCAGCTACTTTATCAAACTCATAAAATTTTCTTTCAAAAGGGTTGTCCTTGAATTGCGTTACCATGTAGGCTTCAAACGCCCATCGCGAAGCCATTACTTCACCTGCTATAGGTATACCAATAGGCTTGCCTACGTTGGGATTAAATTTATCGAAACTGATCACCACACCACTTAGCAACAACTGCGGAATGAGTAGCACCGGGATCAATATATAGATCGTTACAGCGGAATTGAACGATGCTGAAATGTTAAGCCCCAGCATGTTTGCAAAACACGAACAGCTGAACAAAATTATCCAGTATCGTAACTCGGTAAGTGGAATGCCGAGTATAGCATTGCCGATCATGGTAAAGAGCAACGTCTGAAAAGCAGAGATCGCAAACATCACAGTTACTTTGGATACCAGGTAACTGCTTCTGCTCAAGTGAAGGAACTGCTCTCGCTTGAGAATCTTCCGGTCACGGAAAATTTCTTCAGCGCTCATCGTCAATCCAAAAAACAACGCTACCACTACACTCATAAAGAAGTATACCGGGATGTTGTGATTGTTATAAAAAGTATATTTCGGTACGCCATCGAGCACGTTGTAATACTTCACCATAAACGCGATGAAGAACGCCAGCAACGGAGCCTCAAGCAGGTTGATGAGCAGGTATTGCTGATTGGCAGACTTGGCCAGTACATCGCGGGTGATAAATACTTTCAGCTGATTAAACCAGTTGGGAATCTCCTGAACGACCGGGAGCTTTTCCTGTACGTGCGTAACGCGTGGTATCTTGATGCGCTGCTTGAAAAACTGATACCATTGTCCCGGAGAAACTTTGCGCGTATTCGTTAACCTTCCGTATTCATTTACAACTTTGGTTTCAATGATGCTGAAGATCTGCTCGGGATTTATATTTCCGCACTCCGGACAGGCACCCTGCGTTTTGTTTGCAGCATGCATAATGTCACGGAAGTATATAACTGCCTCCACAGGATTGCCATAGTATATCTGGAATCCGCCTACATCGAGAATAATCAGTGTATCAAACATCTTAAAGATGTCGGACGAAGGTTGATGGATCACCACGAACACCATTTTCCCCCGCAAGGCTAATTCCTTCAGCAAGTCCATGATGTTTTCCGAATCTCTTGAAGACAAACCTGATGTTGGTTCATCAACAAATAAAATGGTTGGTTCGCGCAGAAGTTCCAACGCTATATTCAGTCGCTTGCGCTGTCCGCCACTGATAGTCTTATTCAACGGAGTGCCTACCTTCAAATGACGGATCTCAGTAAGCCCCAGGTTCATGAGTGAGCGCATGACCAATTCGATCAGCTGCCTTTCTTCATAATGACCAAAGCATAGCTTGGCCGCATAGTATAGATTATCAAATACACTCAGGTCTTCAATGAGCAAATCATCTTGTGGCACATAGCCGATGATGCCATTAACCTTATTCGGATTTTCATGGATGTTAATGCCATTGATCAGCACGCGTCCGCTCGAAGGCTTCTCGGTGCCATTCAATACATTGAGCAAGGTAGATTTACCTGAACCACTGGCGCCCATTAACCCGATAAGCTTCCCTCCTGTCTCAGCAATATTCAGATTCTGAATACCTGCTCTCCCGGTTTTGAAATGATAAAAGAGGTGATCGGCTGTAAACGTAAGAGTAGTCTGATGTTCTTTGGTTAAGAACTTGCCAATCACATCGCTATAATATATAGGGCCAACTTTATCTCCACGAATGGTACTCCCGGTAGGGAACACATCGATCTTCCGGCTTTTCAGCAGAATGCTGTTGAGGTATACCGTTGTGATGCCGAGATACTTTATGAAGTACGTTTCGGTATCCGATAATCGTAGCACCGCGATAAGACCGGTGAGATCTTTCTCGATGATGCGTGGCCCTTCATACTCGCCAGAACCTTCGTCAATAATGAGTACATGTTTGGATTCCAGTTCGTCAATGTCCTGGCCTGTAACAAATTGTTGCAGGGCGTGCACATCATACTGCGGAATCTTCAGCGCCTGTCCTATATAAAAGATGAGGTTGCCTTGTCGATCAGAAATATCATTATCAACAAAAAGAAGTTCGATGATCTTGATGATCAACACCATCTTCTGCTGCATCGTGAGTGCCTGGTTTACCTGCTTCACGATCTGCATGATCTTCGCCCAGTCGTCTACAAACTGCTGGGTATCTTCATCCAGCGCGCTAAGTTCCTGTCGCGTGTTGATCTGGTGTGTCTGACAAAACTCATCAAATAACTTAAGGTAATAGTTAGTGGCTTCGCGATTAAGATGAAGGCTAAGAAACTCTTTGATCTTCGTGCGCTCATGTTCCGTGATACGCTCGCGGGCAACGATGGCAAAAAGTTGTATGATAGCCTTGAGCAGTTCTTCACTCATAGATTCGGTCTAGGTGCGTCCAAAATAGTAATTAAAACGATAAAAATGCGCACCGTTTGCGTATAGTACAAAAACAAAAGAGCCGCCTCACTTTCGCAAGACGGCTCTTTGCTATAGTCTTATGCTTTAATTCACAGTCAAGCTGCGGGTAATTCCATTAACCGTTACCGAAATTGTTTTGCAATCGCCAGCTGTATAGTTTATTACAATTTCTTTGCTGCCATCTATAATATACTTCTTAATGCCGCTTACCGCGAAGAAGCATGTGCGGTCATAGACAAGATTTTCCTGTAATGAAACAGCATACGTTCTGCCGCCACGGGTTGTACCGGAAGCTGTGCTAACTTTATCGATCACCAGTTGATCAAGTGCACGTGTTGTACCTTTGATCCACGACCAGGTAATATCAGATTGGCGGGTAGCCACCGTTGCGTCTGCAAAAGTTGCTTTGCCAGCGGTGAGCGTCACCTGAAATTTAGGAGCTTCTTCTGTACTTCCCGTGATGTTTGTAGACGTACGAACACCTTCAAGCTTGATGCCATTGATATAGTAATTCTCCGTTGTTGTCACGATCGTAGATCCAGGTTGAAAACGTCTCTTATAATACGAGAAGATGAGTTTTCCTTTACGCACATTTCCTTTCGCATCAGCACATCCCAACGTTCCAAAGTCAACGGTAATTTTTCCTTTCGGAACATCTACCGTGGAAGCTGCATCGGGTTCAACGGTTACAACAACACCATTGCAATCAAAGCGATCATCGTTTATGATGATGGTAGAAGCTTTTCTACCTCCACTGAATTCGCTGTCGCTTGGCGTTCCAATGGCAACACTTCCCATATCATCGATATCCTGGTAATAGGAATCCGTCAATGCTTCCTCAGAAATATCCTGAGTATCCTGAACCGTTAAACGTTTATCCTCATCCTGGCAGGAAGTCATCAGTACAACTGCTGCGATCAAGCCTGAAGAAGAAATTCGGGTGAATAGGTTTTTCATTTTCATAAATAGTTGAATTCTGTCGTGTTTTCGGTTTAGATTGTGATTCGGTTTGAAGGTTTAACCTTTAAAAAAAATTATTTTTGGTCTTTCAGGAATGATAAACAGAGTTTGATAGTCATGCGAGTAAGATTTATAGTGCTTCTGTGCCTTTTATACGTGTCCAATACGGGCGTTGCGCAAATTCCAGTGAAGATAGCAAAGCTTAAGTATCAGGGTGGTGGCGACTGGTATGCGAATAAAACAGCATTGCCGAACCTCATTGAGTTCTGTAATCGTGAAATGAACATGGCGCTGGCACCGGAAGAAGACATTGTTGAAACCGGGAGCCGCGATATATTTCTGTATCCTTATATATATATGACCGGCCACGGCAACGTTGTGTTTTCGGATGCGGATGCCAGCAACTTAAGAAAGTATTTAACAGGTGGTGGTTTTTTACACATCGATGATAATTACGGACTGGATAAATTTATTCGTATAGAGTTGAAGAAAGTCTTTCCGGAGCTTGAACTGGTTGAGCTTCCTTTTGATCATCCTATATATCACCAGAAGTTTAATTTCCCAAAAGGGCTTCCCAAAGTACACGAGCACGATGGCAAGCCTGCGCAAGGTTTTGGAATCGTATACCAGGGTCGTCTGGTGGTATACTATTCCTATGAGTGTGATCTTGGCAATGGATGGGAAGACAAGCGTATTCACAATGACCCTGAAGAAAAACGACAACAGGCTTTGCGCATGGGGGCCAATATTATAGCGTACTGTTTTACAAGCTCTCTATAGTATATATACGGATGCGGCGCTATATCCTTCCTGTTTTTATTGCGTGCAGCATTATACTCTATAACACCGGCTGCGAAACACAAGCCAGTAAAGAAGAAAGACTCGCCAGGCAGTACTGTGGGAGTTGCCATACATTTCCGGAGCCAGCGTTACTCGACAAAAGAACGTGGACTGAAAAAGTCTTGCCTCAGATGGCATTTCGGATGGGCTTTGAAAATATGTCGATGCTCATGCAAATGTCGGATGCCGATCGTGAGGTTGTTATACAGACGTTGCCCGCCCGCCCGATGTTATCGGAAGAAGACTTTGAGTCGATTAAAAATTACTACCTGAAGCATGCGCCTGATTCGTTGCAGCAACTTCCTCCTCCATCGACACAACCGATCACTCAATTTGAGATTACTCCTTTTAAATTACCGGTAAGAACTATACCACTGGTTACGCTTATTAAAGCGGATACGATCCATAACCAGATATATATCGGAAATCGCTTCGGCAAACTCTATACATTTTCAGATTCATTCGTACTGAAAGATTCTCTTCAACTGGAGAGTCCTCCCTCCCACATGACAATCGACAAAGATCAATCTATGGTATCGTTGATGGGGATCATGGACCCGAATGACCAGGCTTTAGGCAAGATCGTTGACCTGAAAGATCCGCATCAGCCTTTCATCAAATCGTTACAACGGCCAGTATATTTCCAAAAGACGGACCTGAACAATGATGGTTTACCGGATTATATAGTGTGCGCCTTCGGAAATTATACCGGTGCCTTACAGGTATATGAGAACCTGGGAAATGAAAATTATAAAAAACATGTGATCATGGGCGTACCGGGAGCGCGAAATACCATCGTACATGATTTTGATAATAACGGTCTTCCCGATGTGGCTGCGCTAATGACACAAGGCGATGAAAAGATCGTGATGTTGCTTAATCAGGGAAATTTTGATTTCAGGGTAAATATATTGCTACACTTTCCTCCGATGTATGGCAGCAGCTATTTTGAGTTGATTGATTTTAACAACGACCATAAGCTTGATATACTCTATACCAACGGTGACAATGCTGACTATTCTATTATACTGAAGCCTTACCATGGTATACGGATTTTCCTGAACGATGGTAAGAATCATTTCACTGAGTCGTGGTTTCACCCGATGCATGGCGCTTCACAAGTACGCGCCGCTGACTTCGATCAAGATGGTGATATAGATATAGGAGCCATTTCGTTCTTCCCGGATTTCATGCATCAACCGGAAAACAGTTTCTTCTATTTCGAAAATACAGGCAAAGGATTTACACTACAGACCTCACCGCTTGCTACGGCTGCCCGCTGGATTACCATGGAGGCTGCAGATATAGACCATGACCAGGATGTGGATCTGCTGCTGGGCGCTTTGAATTTTGAATCTGGTGTGCCACAACCACTGTTACAACAATGGAGAGATCAGCAAACTTCCATCCTTATCCTAAAGAATAAGCTTCATTAACGCTAAGCCGTTTTTCTATCAACTAAAAATTTAGTCATACACGCTTGCTTCTTGTAAACTAATCATTTAGTTTTATACCTAAATAGATAGTCCATGAAAGATTTAAAGGAACTGACCAAAGCTGAGGATCAGGTGATGCAGATATTGTGGAAACTTGAAAAGGCATTTGTAAAAGATATAGTGGAAGAAATGCCTAATCCGAAACCTGCCTATAATACAGTGTCCACCATCGTGCGCATTCTTGAAACGAAAGGATTTGTAGATCATAAAGCATATGGAAAAACACATGAGTACTTCCCTACCATCACAAAAGAGAAGTATACCAAATTCTATTTGAACAACATGATCAAAGGGTACTTCAATGGTTCGTTCCAAAACCTGGTTTCATTCTTTGCCAAAGAGAATAAGATGGACGCTACTGACCTGGAAAAGTTATTAAACGAGATCAAGAATCAGAAGCCGTGAGGCGAAGCTGTATACAGTATAATAATGTAAAGTAATTGTAACCGTCAGTGACGCGGGTGCAACCGGTATATCTATACGCATTAGTAATTGATACGAAGTCGAAATAAAAATTTTACAACATGAATGCATATCTGAATTATCTGCTCGAAGCCAATATAGGATTATGCCTTTTCCTGGTACTCTATAGTGTGCTGCTAAAGAACGAAACACAGTTCAGCCTGAAGCGGGGATATCTGCTGGTGGCAATCATTGCCTCTATTACACTTCCTTTATTTCACTTCAACACAACCGAAAATATAGTGCCGTCTCTGGGCCATGTCGTACCTGCGAATTGGCTGCCGGAAGTAACAATCACCGCCAATGGAACAGCGGTAGCAAAAGAAGCAGCTCCGCATTACGACATCTGGTTCGCGGTAAATATACTCTATAACATAGGTGTCATCGTATTCCTGACATTGTTCCTTCTGCAACTCAGCAGATTGCTGATCATGCTCTATAAGGCTTCCGCTTATTGGTATGAGCGATTCCTGATTATTGAATCACCCGAGAACAGATCTGCTTTTTCGTTCTTCCGATTTATTTTCATCGGGCAAGTCGGTCAGCTTTCATCACAGGAAAAACAGCAGATCATAGAACATGAACGCGTTCATGCCGAACAACTTCACTCCATCGATATTCTCCTGGTAAACCTGCTAAGTATATTCTTCTGGTTTAACCCTTGCATAAGGATATATAAAAAGATATTCGTTCAACTCCACGAGTTTGAAGCAGATGCGCGCGCTGTTGCAAACCGGGATATGAATGTTTACTGCAGCCTCCTGGCGAAGGTTGCTTTACTGTCGGCCGACTTTACACTCGCCAATCACTTTAGTAATTCTTTAACCGTAAAACGAATTGAAATGATGCGAACTATTAAATCGAAAATAAAAATATGGAAGATAGCGGCCATCGCTGCTATACTTCCCGCGTTCTTCTTTGTGATCTCCTGTCAGGACCAGGTAATGAACGAAGCTACTGATATAGCGAAGAACTCTACGATGGTACTGGACCTTCCCGAACAGGTTCAACAGAGACTTGATGAAATGAAGAAGGCAAATCCCGATAAGAAGTTCATCGTGATAGAGCCCGATGAAAACTCGGCCAGTAGAGCGGAAGATCTGAAAAAGAAAACAGCAGATTTAAACCCAAACTATATAACTTCAATGGACGTGATGAAAAACATCACAGATAAAAAAGGTGCTGTTCGATCCTTTATCATTATCGAGTATAACGAGGCCGCTCAAAAAGTTGCAGAGGCTTCAAAAGAAGGTGAAGTATTTATGATCGTAGAGCAGTCTGCTACATTTGATGGTGGCCCCAAAGCGATCGGAGAATTCATCCAGGAACATCTTGTATACCCTACGGAAGCAAGGCAGCAAGGTATAGAAGGAAAAGTATTCGTTCAGTTTGTAGTCAATAAGGATGGATCTTTATCGGATCTGTTGGTGAAGAAAGGTGTTGACCCACGACTGGACGCAGCTGCGCTTGCAGTGGTGCAGGCTTTACCAAAATGGAATCCAGGACAACAAAACGGTTTACCGGTACGACAACAATTTGTATTGCCAATCAACTTCGATCTTGATAGCGAGGCAAGCACTTCAGGAGATGTATCGGCTGTGCTTAAAAAGCTCCAGGTCGCTACGGCCTCTGTAGTTGACAAGAATTCCAGGAAGATTGTAACCGGCAAAGTCAGAGACGAGAATGGCAATCCGTTACCGGGAACAAATGTACTTATCGTTGGTCAAACGAAAGGAACAACTACAGATGCCAATGGTGAATTTCAAATTGAAGCTGAGTCTGGAAGCGGACAACTCGCCGTATCATTCATCGGGTACGAATCGGCATTGATTCCATACTAGACTATAAATAAAAGACTGGTTATTTCAGCCAGTCTTTTATTTCTGTATAGGGAACGATGACTTCGGTTGGTCCTGCAGCATACGCTCCTACTTCATAGCTGTTATAATAGAACACGATACCGTCTTTGGCAAAGCCATAGTTCTTATTCAACTGAAATTTATCATCGGGAAAATCGAAGGCGTTATTTTTAAGAGAAGCTGTATCTGCAAGTTCCCTTTTCTTTCTGAATATACTCTCTGCCGCTTGTGTTAATGCGTTCGTATAGCCCGGCTTCAGAACGTCATTCAGTGACACGCGTGCACCAGTCTTCGGATTTATATTCAGATATATAGTCGCAGAATTAGGGTGCGCTCCGCCTGCGAAATCTTCAGTATAGATAGAAAGTGTGAGCAACGAATCAAGCGACTGTTCAACGTTAACATTCGCAGAATAATACCATCCGCCACCGATCGGTTCGGGATCTTCCTTTATAAAGTTTTGATACTCGTCTATGAAAAGCTTCCCGTTTTGTTCAAAGGTCTGAACAAGGCCTTCCGAATAACCCGCTGACAAAACTGAGTCGATTTTATAGCGGATCTTATTCGTAACGGCAGAATCCAATCCTGTAAATTCAGGGTAGCTCACTTCATACGAAGCACAGTGGGCTGAGTCAGCTTTGCAGTTATCTGAATTCAGCTTGAAGTTACGAAGTTCAAATGTATACGAAGGTCCCACTGACTTCGTCTCTTCTTGTTGCGTTTCCTTTTTTCCGCAGGAAGCCAAACACAACGCTACGCCTACTGCAAGGAAAAAATGGTTGCGCATGCTTAGTTTGTTTTCTTGTTGAAGATTTCAGCAAGCTTGCTGTCCAATGCACCGCCACGAAGGTTCTTCGCGATAATGACACCGTTCGGGTCAAGCAACAATGAGAATGGTATACCAGTGATGTTATAGGTTTTGGCAGCTTCTGATTGCCAGTATTTCAAATCCGATACGTGCGTCCAGGCAAGGCCATCTTGTTTGATCGCATTCACCCAATCCTGTTTGGAACGATCCAGCGAAACACCAAATACAGTGAAGCCTTTATCTTTATACTTGTGAAAAGCCTTTACAACAGTTGGATTTTCCTGACGGCATGGCCCGCACCATTTTGCCCAGAAATCAACCAGTACATATTTACCTTTCATAGAGGAGAGCTTCACAATTTTACCCGTTGTATCCGGTAACGAAATCTCCGGAGCAGGTTGTCCAATTGCCAGCACCTTCATGCGATCAACAGACGTTGTAAACTCTTTCGATACAGCGTAATCAGGCCATTCCTTTTTTAGTTTATCGGCAACGGCTATATATACATTGCTATAGGCATCACGATCCAGTGCGTTGCTTTGTAATAAATTAATCGTTCCCAAAGAAAGCGGCTGGCTCTTCAGAAGTTCAGCAAGCTTATCGTGTGATTTTTTAAGCTCAATTTGATAAGCAGCCTGGATCTCTGCAACCTTCGCTTCATCACGCGCTTGTACCGCTTTATTATAATCTTCACCCAGTTTGATCACGGTCGGTGTACGCTCAGCTTCCTGCATGATGTTCTGAGCCTGCTTGATCAAATCAATTTCAGGTGAACCAACAATTTCAACAAATCCTCGCGGATCGTTTCCATCCACATTAATCTGAATGTTACTCTTGAATAAAATGAAATCAACTACCTGCTTGTTAAAAAAGTTGATCTTATAATATCCAGGCTCGGAGATCTTTACAGTTTTAGAATATGTATAGTTACTCTTCACCTTGATGGTATCCTGCCAACCCAGTGTACCATTTTTAATTTCCTGAATTGTGATCTGTCCTTCGGTTTGAGGATGACCGATCTTGCCGCTCACCGTTACGGTCCATGCATTTCCGATAGCATCTTCTTTTGCTTCCTCACGGCTGGTTGAAGAACATGAAAAACCCAAAGCCAAAAGCATGAAGCTGAAAGCTCTGAACTTATTCCATATACTGTTGCTTTGAGCTTTACGCTTCAAGCTTATCGCTTCTTTAATCATACTTCTTCTAATTTCTTGGTTAATAATTGGGTGGCCACTTTAGGATCGGCTTTCCCTTTACTGCGCTTCATCACTTCACCCATAAACATACTGATGATGCCCTTCTTTCCATTTCTATACTCTTCCACTTTCAACGGAAATTCCTTGATCACTTCTTCTACTATAGGAAGAATAGAATCCTGGTTGCTATCCTGAATAACGTTTAGTTGCTGTGCTACTTCCAAAGCTGATTTACCGGGGTTCTTTAACAACTCTGGAAATACACGCTGCGAAGCTGTAGCAAAGTTTATCTTGCCCTGATCAATCAGCGTAATGATCTCTACAATGATCTTGGGTGAGAGCGGGAATTCATCTGCGGAAAGTGTCAGTTCATTCAGATATGATTTCACCGGACCCATTACCCAGTTCGAAGCAGCTTTATAGTTTTTGGTAAGCTTACATACTTCATTGAAATATAGCGCGACTTCCTTCGTATCGGTTAGTACCTGTGCATCATATTCCGACAGTTGATACTCTGATATATACTTCTGGTATAGTTCACGCGGCAGAGATGGCATGGAAGATTTAATTTCCTCGAGCCATTTATCCGATACATGCATCGGACTTAAATCCGGATCAGGAAAATATCTATAGTCGTTAAGTTCTTCTTTGGTACGCATACCGTACGTCTTGCCATCACCGGCATCAAACGTTCTGGTTTCAGAAATTATAGGTATACCGTTCTCTATACATTCAATCTGACGATCGAATTCATGTTCGATCGCACGTTGCACGTTACGAATCGAGTTCATGTTTTTTACTTCCACTTTCTTTCCATACTCGGATGCGCCTTTCAACATCACCGAGATGTTGGCATCACAACGCAGTGAACCTTCTTCCATGTTACCATCGCATATTTCAAGGTAACGCACAAGCTTCCGGACCTCGGTAAGAAATGCATACGCTTCATCAGAAGTACGCATATCAGGCTCCGATACAATTTCAATCAACGGTACCCCTGCACGGTTGAAGTCAACCAGTGTATCTGTTTCTGCCGCCAAGTGCATCGACTTGCCAGCATCTTCTTCAATATGAATTCGGTTTAACCGGATGTCGCGTTCACCTTCTTTTGTATTGATGGTAACATAACCGGTTTTGCAAATCGGAGTTCTGTCTTGTGTAATCTGATATCCTTTTGGAAGATCGGGATAGAAGTAATTCTTACGATCGAAAATATTAAAACGTGATATCGTTGAATGACATGCCAAACCCATCTTGATTGCATACTCTACAACCTTCCTGTTAAGTTTAGGAAGTGTGCCAGGGTGTGCCAGCGTCACCACGCCTACATTGGAATTTGGTAAACTTCCGTACTCAGTAGAATCTGTATTATAAATTTTACTCTTGGTAAGAAGCTGTGCGTGTACTTCAAGACCAATTACCAAGGTGTACTTATCACGATTTGATTTACTCATATAGTTGCTAAGCGCAAGGCTTATAGACAAATTAGTTTAACTCTTCTTAATATATACTTCGTTGAGTTCGAATGGACTCGCTATAGCGGATCATCATCCCATTCGCTTCAACCACTTTAATTACTGGATCAATTTACGTGCTTTTTCTATAACAGCATCCAATCCATTCAGGTTCTTGCCACCAGCGGTAGCAAAGAAGGGTTGGCCTCCGCCTCCTCCATCAATTTCCTTGGCCAGTTCTTTCACCATGTTTCCGGCATGATACGCGTTGGTTGAAGCAAGTTTCTCTCCAATCATTACCGTTACTTGTGGCTTGCTATCAACATCGGCAGCAAGTATCAGCAACAGGTCGTCAAACTGATTGCGTAAAGCGTACGCAACGTTCTTCAATGCATCAGCACTTGGAACAGAAACTTTTTCAAGTATAAGACTATATCCGTTGGATTTCAATGCCTTACGGGAAAGCTCATCTTTTAACTGATTTGCTTTTTCCTGGTTGAAGGCTTCTATCTTTTTCTCCAATGCGTGTTTTTCTTCCGACAAACTTTTCAGTGATGCCACCAGGTCTTTCGGATTCTTTAACAATGCGCGAACTTCATCGAGCAATGCAATTTCCGTGCGCACAAATTGTTCTGCGTTCTCTGCCGTGATCGCTTCTATTCTTCGAACACCGGCTGCCACAGAACTCTCGGATATAATTTTAAACAAACCAATATTACCGGTTGACTTCACGTGAGTTCCTCCACAAAGTTCTACAGAGAACTTCGGATCGAATGTAATCACGCGGACAAAGTCACCATATTTTTCTCCGAAGAGAGCCATCGCACCAAGGGCTTTTGCCTGATCGATCGGTACATTTCGCTTTTCATCGAGATGTATATCCTCACGGATCTTTGCGTTCACGATGTCTTCTACCTTTTGAATTTCCGCAGGCGTCATGGCTGCGAAATGCGAGAAGTCGAAGCGAAGAACTTTATCATTTACAAGCGAGCCCTTTTGTTCGACATGTTTGCCCAATACTGAACGTAACGCCGCATGCAGCAAGTGCGTTGCAGAGTGATTGTCCATACTCAGCTGGCGCTTGTGCTTATCAACGATCGCGTTGAAAGATGAGGTCAGGTTCTCCGGAAGTTTATCTGCCGAATGAACGATGAGTTCGTTTTCTTTCTTCGTATCGAGTATATATATCTTTTCGTTGGCACTCTCTATATATCCGGTATCACCAACCTGTCCGCCACTCTCTGCATAAAAAGGTGTGCGGTCGAATACCAATTGAAACTGCTCTTTATTCTTTTGCTTAACCTTGCGATACTTGATGATCTTTATTTCTGATTCCAGGAAGTCGTAGCCTATAAATTCAGACTTCACATCCTCTCCTATCAAAACCCAGTCACCGGTTTCCTTGGCAGCAGCAGCTTTCGAGCGCGACTTCTGCTTCTCCATTTCAACCTTGAAGCCTTCTTCATCTACCGTGAATCCACGCTCGCGTGCAATCAATGAAGTAAGATCAAGCGGGAAGCCATATGTATCATATAGCTCGAAAGCCTGTTCTCCACTAATGGATGATAAACCTTCCATGCGTTTCAAACCTTTCTCCAAGGTTCTAAGGAAAGATGCTTCTTCTTCGAAAATTACTTTACCAACATAATCCTTCTGCGACTCAAGCTCGGGAAATACATCGCGTAACTGATTGCCCAGCACTGGTACTAATTTATAGATGAATGGTTCTTTGAAATTTAAAAATGTAAATCCATAGCGAACCGCTCTGCGAAGTATACGTCTGATTACATACCCTGCTCCTGTATTAGATGGTAATTGCCCGTCTGCTATAGCAAATGAAACTGCACGCACGTGATCGGCGATAACGCGCATCGCTATATCTGTCTTCTCTTCAGCTTTATACTTTATACCGGCAGCTTGTCCGATGAAGTCAAGCAACGGCGTAAATACATCCGTATCATAATTCGAAGTCTTTTTTTGTATAGCCATACAAAGACGCTCGAAGCCCATGCCGGTATCAACGTGTTGTGCAGGGAGTTTTTCAAGAGAACCATCCGCCTTACGGTTGAATTCCATGAACACGTTATTCCAGATCTCAATCACCTGCGGGTGACTCATGTTCACAACATCTTTACCCGGTATCTTTTTTACTTCTTCTTCTGAACGAAGGTCTACGTGTATCTCCGAGCAAGGACCACATGGCCCCATCTCTCCCATCTCCCAAAAATTATCTTTCTTATTTCCGCGAAGGATACGATCTTCTGCTATATGTTCCTTCCAGAAATTATAGGCATCCTGATCGAACGGAAGATTCTCTTTTGAATCGCCTTCGAAGACTGTTACATATAGTCTGTCTTTTGGAAGTTTATACTCTTCTGTCAATAATTCCCACGCCCATGCTATAGCGTCTTTCTTGAAGTAATCTCCGAAAGACCAGTTGCCCAACATTTCGAACATGGTATGATGATAGGTATCGATCCCTACTTCTTCCAGGTCATTGTGTTTACCGCTTACGCGGAGACATTTCTGTGTATCGGCTATCCGTGTTGACTTCGGTGTGGCGTTTCCTAAAAAGTAATCTTTGAACTGTACCATACCTGAGTTCGTGAAGAGCAACGTGGGATCGTTCTTCAGCACCAAAGGAGCCGAAGGCACGATGGTGTGGCCTTTTTTCTCAAAAAACTCTAAAAATTTACGTCTGATCGAACCCGAATCCATTACCATATAATGTTTAAGTGCATGTTTCCTTACCTGCCTTCAGCGTCCGTTCACCGGACTTGGGTTTGGCAGGGAAAGGGTTTTTACTATATTAGCCCGCAAAAAATCACAAGCAAGCCACAAAATTAAGAGCGGATGACAGAGATTAAGCAGGTATCAGATATTTTTTTCTGGCTGAAGACATCTTTTACTGACAGAACCTGAGCCCTGACTTAATGAAGGATATCAAGTACATCTATAATTCTAAAAGTTGCCAGTATGAGCGCGCACGGATCACGTGGCGTGATACGGTAGTTACATCAGCGGGCGTGCTCTTTACGGCCGGGCTCCTATTTATAGGGATTGTTTTTGTTCACAACCGCTTTATCACTACAGATTATGAACAACAACTTCGTGCCGAAAACAAAATACTAAAAGAGCACAAACCCATTCTGGAAGAAAATCTCAACAAGATTGAAGAAACTCTGGCCAGCCTCCAGGCTGAAGAAAAAGATCTTTATACTAAACTTTTCAATACGGCTCCTCCTGCAGAGTCTGCAGCACAAGCTTCACTCTCCAAAGAAAAAGTTTTATTAGCCGATGCTTCTGACTTCGGTTCTATGCTGGAGATGTTGAAAAATCGCTCCGAAGAATTATCAAAAAGAACAACCGATGCGAATGAAGGCATTCGTAGTCATCTGCACATACAGAAAGAAGATGTAACCAATCTGGCGTCACTTCCTTCCGTATTGCCTATTGCAAATATAGAATCCGATAAACTTGTATCCGGCTTTGGCAAGCGTGTTAATCCATTTCATAAAGGAATGTATATACATCCAGGTGTTGATTTTATAGCAGCACGCGGAACAGAAGTACGGGCAACAGCGCCTGGCCATGTAAACAGTATAAATCACAACGATCTGCAAGCAGGTTATGGAAACTCAATCGTCATTGATCATGGTAAGGGAATATCTACCCGCTATGCTCACCTGGAAGAAATCTCGGTAAAGGCCGGACAGAAAATAACAAAAGGAATGGTGATTGGCACCGTGGGAAGCAGTGGCGGGTCCGTTGCACCCCATCTTCACTATGAAGTTATGAGCAATGGAGATCATGTTGATCCTATGCTATATTTCATGGAAGGAATCACCAGCAAGCAATATCATCAACTACTGGAACGCAGTAAGAAATCTAACCAGTCGCTCGATTAATGGCACGCACCAAGTATCAATATAATCCTGACACACTGCGCTATGAACCATGGCGTTTAAAAGGAAAATCTCTTCGGATCAGAACACTGGTTCTTTTTAGTATATCATTATCTCTCGCATTAGTTGCTTATAGTTTCTATACACAATATGTAGGATCGATCGATGAAATTATACTCAAACAAAAAAATCATACACTGAAAGTTGAATGGCAGTTTTTGCAAGACAGAACTGAAAAGGCGTATGCTGAGCTTCATCAACTGATTGAAAAGGATGATAACAATTACAGAGTAATTCTTGATGCCGAACCGCTGCAGCCCAGTGAACGTCAGGCTGGTGTCGGTGGTAGTATAAAACTTGATACTGAAGCATTTCAGGATTTCCCAATGGTACTTCAGAACTATACATCGGTGGAGAAGCTGAAACACCAGGTAGATATAGAAGTACAATCGTACGACAAGCTAAAAGATATGATCGAAGATAAACTGGAGGCCTGGGCTTCGCGTCCTGCTATTCAGCCGATCAGTAATAAAGAACTTTCAAAATTGCACATGACGTATGGAACGCGCTTCCATCCCATCTTCCATAAATATATGGCACACAACGGCCTTGACTTTGCTGCTCCGAAGGGAACGCCCGTATATGCAACAGGGGATGGAAAGGTAGCGATGGCTTACTTCTCGGGATCATACGGAAATGTAGTATATATCAATCACCACTATAACTTCGAAACGCGTTACGCTCACCTTTCGGCTTTTGCTGTAAAAGATGGTGATCAGGTAAAACGCGGACAGGTGATCGGCTACGTGGGTAACACCGGGAACTCGGTTGCGTCACATCTTCACTATGAAGTTCTCTTCAAAGGGCAACATGTTCATCCGATTAATTTCTTTCAGCGCGATCTCAGCAACAAAGAATATCAAAAGCTGATCGAGGTAGGAAGCCAACAAGAACATCCGCTGGATTAATTATCTACCTTACAAGTATTTCCGTTTCCAGACCTGGTACCAATGTCGGTTAACAGGATAGCGTCTGTGTGATGTTATATTGTTAAAGAACAAGGCAACAATCAACAGAATAGCAACGCCACTCAACACAGGGCTGATCAGATACATATACCCCAGGCTCTTTATTTTCTCGGAACCTATAATGGCAATCAATGCTGTAGCTCCGCCTGGCGGATGCAACGTTCGGGTGATCTGCATCAATACAATGGAAGATGAAACGGCGAGTGCTGCTGCGAACCATATTTCCGGAACCAGGTATCGAATGGTAACGCCTACAAAAGCGCAGATGAGATGTCCTCCGATAAGATTTCGCGGTTGCGCAAGTGGTGACTGTATAACACCGTATATCAGCACCGAAGATGCCCCAAATGATCCGATCAAGAAAAGATTATCGAGGTCAGAAAACGATCGGCTTTGCAAATAACCAATTAACCCGATCCCTATAAATGATCCTATGAAAGTCCACAGGTGCTCGTTAAAGTCGATTAGCGTTTCCTTGTACATAACGATCTTTAACATGCGCATCCTGCGCTTCATTTTTTTCATGTGCAAAAATAAAAAGGAAGGAAAATAACAGAGGTTAAAATCTGATTAGAAAGATTAATGCTTTGCGGGGTAGTTAAAACTGTTTTTCTTTGCACCTTATAAATCGTTGATGATGCGCCTTTTATTCCTTTCCATTTTATCCCTTGCTTCTACTCTTAGCATAGCTCAACAGGTTCAGGATTCCGTTACTCTCTCGCAGCAGGATTCGATTCCTTTTGTTCGTAAAGACACCCTGACAATTATTGGTGTTGGCGATATTATGATGGGTACGAGTTATCCGGAAGATAAATTACCACCGAATGACGGAGCCTTTCTGATGAAAGACGTTGAACCTGTGCTACGCAATGCAGATGTAACCTTCGGTAATCTCGAGGGTACGTTGCTCGATGCAGGCGGCACTCCTAAAACATGCAAGGATCCTAAGGTATGTTATGCGTTCAGAACACCAACCCGCTATATAAAGAATCTGATCAGTGCCGGGTTTGATATGATGAGTCTGGCCAATAATCATGCAGGTGATTTTGGTGATGTCGGCCGCAGCAGCAGTATGAAAACGCTTCAGGCGGGAGGTATACTTCACGCAGGGCAGATGAATCAGAAGACTGTAATCTTTGAAAAAGATAGTATAAAATATGGATTGGTAGCTTTTGCACCCAACACCAACTGCGTGAGTTTCAATGATCATGCAGGCGCGGTCGCATTGGTAAAGCAACTTGATTCGCTGGTTGATGTCGTTATCGTTTCATTCCACGGAGGTGCTGAGGGTGCACAGTATCAAAATATACCCCGTACCAATGAACTTTTTCATGGCGAAAATCGTGGTGACGTGTATAAATTTTCCCATTTGATGATTGATGCCGGAGCTGATATAATTTTTGGACATGGACCCCACGTGACACGCGCGGTTGATGTATATAAAGAGCGTTTCATCGCCTATAGCCTTGGTAATTTTTGTACCTATAGGGGAATCAGCGTTGCTGGTGTTAATGGCCTTGCTCCTATTATTAAAGTGTATACCGACAGAACCGGTAAACTATTCAAAGCGGAAATTACTCCGACATATCAATCGTATGGCACTGGCGTGAAAATTGACACACAAAAACAAGTGATAAAAAAGATCCAGGAGTTAACTAAAAAAGATCTTCCTGAGTCTCCAGTCCGCATTGATGATAATGGTTTAATTACTTATATTGCTCAGTAACATGGCCTATAAAGAAAAGGAAATCGAAAAGCTTTACTTCTCCATTGGAGAAGTAGCAGAAATGTTCAGCGTTGCTCCTTCACTCATTCGTTTCTGGGAATCTGAATTTGATCTTATCAAACCAAAAAAGAACCGGAAGGGAAATCGCCAGTTTACACGAGAGGATATTGATAACGTAAGAACAATCTATCACCTGGTAAAGGAGAAAGGCTTTACACTTCAAGGCGCAAAAGATATGCTGCGCAATGATACCCAGGCCGTGAAAGATAAAATGGAAATGCTGGATGCGCTAAAGCGCGTACGAACTTTTCTGATCGAGATGCGCGACAATCTTCATTAGAGAAAGAAAAACAGATTTTAGAAAAGCCGATGATATTCACATCGGCTTTTATTTTATAGCAAAGTTGTGTATTAGCTATTTACAGATTAGAACAGGTTGACGTTATTCGCTTGCATTTTTTCAGGTATCGGGGATTATACATCAGACAATTAGTAAGCTATTGTGATTCAGCTGGGCGTCATGGGCAGTGGTATAGATGTAATGTACCCGGCTATACATGCCGATACCGCGCAGAAAATGTTAGCCAAATCACCAGCTGATGATCGACGAACTTAGCTGGCGTTCCGGATTTCCCATGAGCAAGTTTGTATCTATACTCCTCGGACTTGAATTAAAAAACACAATCTCTACCCTTCCGGGGAAAGTATATAAACTCGCTTTGAAATGAAAAAAGCTACGACACTAATGTGTCGTAGCTTTTGATATATACATTTGGAGGTCAGTAGCTCCCATCGTTATCCTGCGTTCTCTGGTTACATTTCTCTTTGATTACCTCGTATGCTTTCAAATCACCAAGTTCACCGGCCTTGCTCAGGTCCAGGCAACCATTCTTTACATCACCGAAATCAATGCGAAGTATACCGCGCATATAGTATGCATCAACATTTTTAGAATTGATCTGAATGATCTTCGAGCAATCGTTTATAGCATCTTCGTATGCCTGTAAAAACTGCTTTGCTTTTCCGCGATTGAAGTATGCTTCTATATAGTTTTCATTGAGTGTAATCGCTGAAGAGAAATCCGCGATAGCGCCATAGTAATCCTGCAATTTCATTTTAACATTACCACGTGCGAAAAAAGCATCCGCGAACTTTGCGTTTTTTTCGATCGCAGTGTTGTAGTCTTTCATCGCACCATGACGGTCATCAAACCGGTCTTTAATATTACCGCGCAGATAGTATGCTACCGAATAACTTGGATCCAGATCGATTGCCTTGTTAACATTCAGGAGCGACTCCATAAATTCATTACGTTCATATAGCTCGCGGCCCTTCTGAGTATATTCTTTCGCGCTTTGGGCAAAGGATATTCCGGAGAGAAGAAGCAAACAAGCAAACAGGATCAGGTTCTTCATATATCTAATTTAAACAAAAGTAAACGTTTATTATGGTACCCGATTCGCGAAGTAATATTTTCAATGCTTTGGGAAAATTTCATCTGCCATCTGAAGCGCTTCCGCGAAAGCTTCCGCATTCAGACCCGTATGAACGTTGTTTTGTTCGAGGTAAACCAACACGGTTTCAGTGGCGAGGTTTCCTGTGAGATCGTCTTTTGCCATCGGACATCCTCCGTATCCTTTTATAGCGCCATCAAAACGCTTGCATCCCGCTTGGTATGCAGCTTCAATTTTTTCAAGCGCTGTTGCCGGAGTAGAATGGAGATGAACGCCTAATTCAAGTGCAGGGTATACCGTTGATAAGGACGTGAACAGATACTGTATATTTTCCGGGGTAGATACTCCGATCGTATCAGCCAATGAAATAATTTCACAACCCAATGTATGCAGGGTACCAACGAATTCGCCTACAACGTCTTTATCATACGGGTCACCATATGGATTGCCAAACCCCATGCTGATATAGGTCACTAATTTTTTATTCGACCGCACACAAATATTTTGTATCTCATGTATAGTATTGAGTGCTTCCGTGATAGACTTGTTTGTATTTCGTTTCTGAAAAGTTTCTGATATGGAAAGCGGAAAGCCCAGGTATGTAATTGCATCAAAGTGAGAAGCATCTTCCGCGCCTCGCGTATTGGCAACAATCGCCAAGAGCTTCGATATACTCTTTTCCCACTCAAGTTGCTCCAGCACTTCAGCAGTATCGCGTAGTTGAGGTATCGCTTTTGGTGACACAAAGCTTCCGAAGTCTATGGTATCAAATCCTATTTTTAGCAGTTGATTAATATAGCGTGCCTTCTGTGTGGTGGGGATAAACTGTTCAAGGCCCTGCATAGCATCGCGTGGACATTCAATAATTTTCATTGCTGGAGACGTGGATTAATGTTGAATAAAAAAAACAATCAACTATAAATAAAAACAAGATATGGTCGTGATAGAATATTTCCAATGTACAAAACGTGGCAAAAGTTACAACTCACGTGATATGGTAACTCTAAACCATAGTAAAATACCTTCAGTTGTCGGTAGCTAATGCACTTTATCACCCATTTAAATACATTTGTATAATAGATCGCTATATAGTGACTCCAAAACTACCCTAACTTTATGCCACTACCCGAATATGGAGGAACCCTGGGTCAAAAAAGAGCTGCACATTTATTACGCAGAGCTACCTTCGGTGCTACCAAACAGCAAATCGATTCCTTTGCCGGCCTTACTCCAGCCCAGGCTATCACACAACTCTATCGTCAAACGCTTCCTGATCCAGTACTTCCGATCGATCCTAAAACAGGTTCTGAATGGGTGCTCTCTGGTATAACACCAGCAAACAGCGAGGGAGGAGCCCTCGAAGAATTCTTGCTGCGCTGGTTCATTGGCCAGATGATGAACAGTTCACTTGCTTATTCTGCCCGCGAAAAAGTAGTGTTGTTTCTGCATACACACTTTACCATGCGCACTGAAAAAGTAGACAACACCCGTGCGCTATATTTCCAGAATCAACTGTTCAGAGAATTTGCACTCGATGCTACTACAGCGGATACCGATGTAAATTTTAAAACGCTTACGGTAAAAGCCAGCGTCGATAACGCGATGCTTGAGTTGCTGGATGGAAAGCTGAATGTAAAAGGAAGCTTTAATGAAAACTATGCACGTGAGCTTCTTGAATTATATACTATAGGACGTGGACTCGAAGCGAATCCTCCTGCCACCTCTGGTGAAGAGGGCGACTATGGAGTATATACAGAAGCCGATGTACAAACCGCTGCACGAATTTTAACAGGCTGGGATTTTGATGATACGTTTGGCAACATCGATCCGGATACAAATTTGCCGCGCGGCAAAGTAAAAGGAGGTAATGCAAATGCATCTGCCCATGATAATGATGCGAGTAAACCTAAACAATTCAGTAACCGGTTTACCAGTGTGTTATTCCCCGGCAATGTTATTACACCAGACCCGCTGCTAATGCCGGGCGGTGTACCCACCTTGGAAAGTGCATTGGATGAGATCACCAAGCTGATCGATTTAATTTACGAACAACAAGAGACTGCAAAAAATATCTGCCGCAAAATATACCGGTTCTTCCTGTGGGCACCGCATACCGATGCAGAGGTGATGGCTTCTGAAACCATCATCGATCAAATGGCTGCGCTCTTCGTTTCGCCTGCTAACAATTTTAAAATTCAACCTGTTATAGAAAACTTGTTACGAAGCCAGCATTTCTATGATGCCGCAGGTGGTGTAACCGATGATGCTTTCGGTGGTTTGATAAAGTCACCTATAGATCTGGTGATTGGCACTTTAAAATTCTTCAACGTTTCTGTACCGGATCCAACGCAAACCGATCAATACTATATGGCTACTGGAGAAGTACTCGGTCTGATCAAAAATCAGGGGATGGCTTTCTATAATCCGTATGATGTAGCTGGATATGAAGCATATCATCAGTATCCTATATATCATCGTTTCTGGATTACAACGAATACACTCTCGAGGCGCTATGATTTTATTCGTACACTGCTCGATCCTCAAGGCACGCTATATTTCAATGTGAATACCTACGATTTTGTTAAAGCGAATTTTGCAGCAGTAGCTTCCGATTCTGAAGAGCTGGTAAAAGCATTGATCGCCTATCTGTTGCCGCATCACGATTTCCTGGTATATGAAGATCCCAATAATAATCCGGATGCACTCACAGCAAGTCTCACGGTAAAAAGGTTAAACTATTTTTTAACCCGATTCCTGACGGATGTAAATATGGATCCGAAAGGTTATTGGACAACCACCTGGAATCAAGGCACCGAGCTTGCTGAATTACGCGACTGGCTCAACCGCCTCTTCAATGCACTTCTCCAATCACCCGAATATCAACTTGCCTAACCCCTACTCTGTTTATGAATAAGTCGAGAAGAGATTTTTTAAAGAAGCTCCCGCTAGCGATGAGCATTCCCTTTACGATCGGGGGTATATCGATGCGCGCGATGGGACAGAATACATTAACACGTATGGCTGCCGCTGCCACCAACAATGATCGCGTATTGATCATCTTGCAGATGCATGGTGGTAATGACGGATTGAATTGTTGTATACCCGTTGCCCAGTATGGTGAATACTATAATAAGAGACCTAACATTGCTATACCGGCAGCAAACAGCTTACGGAAATATATACCACTTGATAGCACGCTGGCAGAAGAAAGCCAAATCGGGTTTCACCCGGATATGCTTGGTATGAAGACCTTATACGATCAGGGAAGAATGACGGTGGTTCAGGGTGTATCCTATAAGAATAACAATGGTTCTCACTTTCGTGGACGTGATATAACATTCATGGGTGGATCGTATGATGACTACTTACAATCGGGTTGGCTTGGGCGTTATCTGCAAGGTGAATATGCACCCTATAAATATCCGGAAGAATTTTTGAATCCTGCATTTCCACAAAATGAAATGGTCGATCCGCTCGCGATCGAAATCGGAGGCGATGTATCATTGATCTTCCACCAGGAAGGAAATATACCGACATCCTTTACTTTATCCGAAGAAGGGTTGGATAACCTGGACGACCTTGAAGGATTTTTTGAAGATCAGAGTACAGATCCACGTGGTATACCTCCGGAATATCTGAAGGATTCATCCTACTATAAAGAACTTAAGTGGATCCTGGATCTTGAAGATAAAACAGAAGACTATACCAAACGTCTTACAGAAGTGTTGAATAACAGTTCTGCGACAAACATAGTATATCCTGATAAGTATCCATACAACGCTCCTACAGGAAGTCTTACCAATGGATTACGAAACCAACTCAAGCTTGTAGCACGGTTGCTCGCAGGAGGTTGTAAAACAAAAGTATTCCTGGTAAAAATCGGTGGCTTCGATACGCATGCCGACCAGGTTGAAAAGTATGATCCTACGATGGGAGGACACGCTGCATTGATGTATCATGTTTCTTCGAGCATGAAAGCTTTCCAGGATGATTTGCGTGCACGCGGATTGGAAGATCGCGTATTGACTATAACTACATCTGAATTTTCACGAAGAGTAAACTCGAATGCTAGCTATGGCACGGACCATGGTACGGCTGGGCCTATGTTTATTTTTGGAAAAGGCGCGCAGCCTGGTGTTGTAGGAGAAGCTTTGAAAACAAATGCTTCTGGTAATAATCTCGCAATGCAGTATGACTACCGAAATGTATACGCGAACATTATGCGTGACTGGATGCAGGTAGATGATGCGAGCCTGAACAAAATATTTCCGGATGCGCAGAATATGAATGATCCGGGTAAAGGCTTGATGACTACTGGTACATCTGACGGCACTACATTTGAACAACTTCCACTTGCGCAGAAAGTTATCACGGGTAACGAAGGATTTATAGGAGATCGCTTTGCACTGGAAGATTGCTACCCGAATCCTGCTAAAGATAGAACCACAGTACATTTCAGAGTGAACAGCGCCTACCATGTAAACGTGAATCTGTTTAACCATGATGGTAAAAAGATGAAAGCCATGGTGGATGGTGTATATGCTCCGGGCGAGCATAAAGTAGAAGTGGATCTTACAGGTTTGCCTGCCGGGAACTATATTTATGAATTGAAGACCGGCTTCTACAAAGAAGCGAAGAAATTAATAGTACTTAAATAGAGCCTAGCCTTTTCAAACAACCCCTATGAAAAAACTTTACCTCTCGCTGCTGTGTCTTTTGCTGGCAGCCAACCTCGTGTTGGCACAAAGCAAAAAGAAAAAATCACCAGCAGCCTTTAACAAACAGAATAAAGAGAACGAGAAGTTTCTCGAAAAGCAATGGTGGCTTGGTGTTAAAAGCGGCGTGAACCTTACGAAGGTGAATGTTGTAACGAATTACGCCATTCTTGCTCCTACCAATTACGATGCTTCCGAAAGTGGAAAGAAGTATAGCAACTTCAATCTTACAGGAAGTCATTTTACAATTGAAGCAACATTTTATTTCAAGCACTTTACATTTAGTCTGCAGCCTACATTTCAGCACAGTCGTTTTGCCTATACCAATCAATATCGATGGACGGATGCAGAGACTGCCACCAATAGTGTAGAATTAAATTACGAGCAGGAACAAAAGGTAGATCATATACTTATACCGTTGGTGGTAAAATATGAAATGACCAACACCAAGCTTCGTCCTTATTTACAGGCTGGTATTTTTCAGGCATTTCGGGTTGGTGCAACCAAGAGTGTAACAGTTTCCGGAATTGATCAGGCATCGGGCGGACAAAATGAATTTCAGGATGAATCAATCACGGTCGGTGCTAAGGATTTGTTTGCCAAGAAATATTGGGGCTTGTTAGGAGGTGCCGGTTTATACTATAATCTCGGCAACAATGTTCGTCTTAATTTCGATGTGCAGTATAAACTCGGCATGAGCAACGTTGTTTCAGCCGAGAACAGGTATAGCAACGATCGTCTGGCGGGCGTTGGTGATGCAATGGATGATCTCGATATGGATAATCTTTCTATATCCTTGGGATGTCTGTTCCCGCTACGCTTCCTGGAAAGTGGTTTCAAATCGTTAAACCGGAAATAATCCTGACTATGCTAACACGAATATTATCATCCTTATTAATAGTGGTGATGGCACTTACCATCATGCGTTGTGGAGAAGACTCCAACCTGCTTACCGAAACAAAAACATTCACTTCTATATTTGATAGCAATCAGTTCAGCGAAGGGTTCTCCCCCATCGATATACAACAAACTGCGGATGGCGGTTACGTTGTGCTGGGCGAAAGCAGACTTATTGGAACGCAACTTACAGGTGTATACCTGCTGAAAGCTGACAAGTACGGAAACTTTGTGAAGTTCGTTGATGCGGATACATTGAACAACCCCGTTGCACGTCTCTCCAAGGTTGCCGATAAATATTATTTCTTCTGCGTGAAGAATAAAGGCACGGATGCACACCTGGCTTCATTCGATGAGAACCTTGACAATTTCACAACTACTCCATTGGGATTTGTAAACCCTGCCGCGTCTTTGGCTATAGATCAAGGGCTGCTGCTATATAGCGTGGATATAAATGGGAAACAATCTATTATTTCACTGATCGGTTTAGATGGTTCAACGATAAAACAAAAAGGATATACCATTGGCGATGGAGACGACAGTGAAAAACCATTGAGCGAACATTTTTTAAAAACCGGTAAACAATTTCCATTTGATGTAGGCATGGTCTCTCCGGGCGTTTACTATTTCAATGGGTTTTACGACTATACATTTTCATTGATCTTTACCGATATAAATGGTGATGAACCCATTGGTATTATCAGCGGGCAGCAGGATGACGGTGGATTTAGTGCGCTTACTCCACTCAGCTCGAGTAAGTATGCCGCAGCACGCTATAATTTCGGCGATAATTATTTTCTACCCAATACGCAGATCGTTGCAACCGAAAATAGACCTGGTATTGATTTAGGTGGATTGTCTTTACCTGAACTGATATCGGAAACAAAAGTAAAAATCCTTCGCTCCGTTGTAAAAGAAAAAAATGTATTGATCTACGCTGCCGATACACAAACACGCCAGATCGGATTATATTTTTATGATGAAGCTACCGGAGCGTTTATAGGAAGCAAGTATCTTGGTTTCTCCAATCCATTCACGATCGGAAATTTAGTCAACACAGAAGACGGAGGCATCGCGGTATGCGGCACAACGTACCTGGCTGGACGCTTTCCACGCATCAGCATCTTTAAACTTTCGAAGGAAGAAGTTGCATCGAACGTGAAGTAGTGCGTAAGATTGCTCATGCAATCACGCGTAATTCCCATTTTCAGAATATCAGAATACATCCAAGCCATTGAATATAGCATTCAATGGCTTGCTTTTTCTATAGACCGTGAACATAGTAGCAGCGCTGATTGCTATAGACCGCTATCAAAAGAAGCTATAACGTTTCATCGGACAGGGCACCATGGACATTTCATTCCCCGCACTGGTGTTTCAATTGAGTATAGCAGCCTCCGTCAATTTTATAATGAGTTTATTACGAAACACTATAGCGGCGAAAGAACGGAAGCGCGGTACGCTTTTTTGAGTGCACTCCGCAAGAAGGTAACCACCCCGTTCTATACTAAATTTTTATTCAGCGAATCCTATACATCAAACGCATGACCATACAGAAGAACATAAGCCTCACTTCATTCAATACATTTGGACTGCAGGCAACAGCAAAGGAATTCACAACGATTCAATCCATCGAAGATGCGCAGGCACTGCTGGCCTCTGATATATTTAAAAATCAGCCGGTATTGATATTGGGTGGAGGCAGTAACATACTGCTTACTAAAAATTTTGACGGACTTGTGGTGAAAGTAGAGATCAAAGGGAAAGAAGTTATCCACAATGATGATGAAAATGTATTGTTGAAGGTTGGTGCCGGAGAGAACTGGCATGAGTTGGTGACGTATTGTGTTGATAAAGACTTAGGCGGAATAGAAAATCTTTCATTGATACCCGGCACAATGGGTGCTGCACCTATGCAAAACATTGGTGCGTATGGAGTAGAGATTAAAGATGTAGTAGAGTCGGTTGAAGCGATCGAGATAAGTACAGGTAAGGTGAAAACTTTTTCAAATGCTGACTGCAACTTCGGTTATCGTGAAAGTATTTTTAAGCAGGAGGCAAAAAATAAATTTTTTATTTCAAGTGTTACTTTAAGACTTTCCAAAAAAAATCATCGCTTCAATTGTAGCTATGGTGCGGTGAATGAAACGATGACGACACTGGGTTATGATACACCTTCAGTGCGCGCGATCAGTGAAGCAGTGATCCATATTCGAAGAAGTAAATTACCGGATCCATCGGTGATTGGTAATGCCGGAAGCTTCTTTAAAAATCCAACTATAGATGCAGACACCTATGCATTACTAAAAAAAACATACCTGGATATTCCGGGCTATATCGCGGGAAACGCAATGTTTAAAGTACCTGCAGCGTGGTTGATAGAAAAATGTGGATGGAAAGGAAAGCGCTTCGATAGTATTGGTGTTCATCAACATCAGGCACTTGTGTTAGTAAACTATGGTGGTGGTGACGGTAAAAAGATATGGCAACTCGCGATGGATATACAGACAAGTGTAAAAGAAAAATTCAACATCACACTTCAACCTGAAGTGAATGTTATAGAGTAAAGTTGATATAATATTTATGCGATCAACATCATCATCACTGCATCAACACATGTTGATGATCACTTTATCACTCGCGAAAAATTATTGCTTCGAAAAATTTTTCACGAAAATTTTTGTAGATAAATTTTTTGTTACTACTTTTCGTATAGTTTAAACATAAAATTAAAAACGCTATGGCAAAATCAGCGAAGAAAGCGGCAAAGAAGTCTGCAAAAAAGACTGCTAAAAAAGCTGCTAAGAAGAAGAAGTAATTAGGTTTGACCTAAGAAACTTTGCGAAGGGAAGTAAATTGGATTTACTTCCCTTTCGTTTTTATTACACTTTACCTTTCATGTGCATCAATCATCTTTCAAGCACATCTATAACGCCACCGCTATCTTCTTTTTACTATAATTCATTCTATACAACGGCTGATACACTGTTTTTCACTTGTACACGCTGATTTTATGTCTCATTGATAATTCTATTGGTGAGTATAGATCGTTCAACACCGCTTAAATGTATTAACGCATTGACGATGCAATCACTCTTCATCCACACAGAGATCATGAAGTGTGATCGACTACATCCATTATTATATAATTAAACACCTTGCTCGTATACAACTCGTGCATCATCGAACGATCATCCTAAAAGATGTACTATTCCTGCATGATGTAAACATTTTAGAATCATCCATAGTCGCTATAAAACTCCAATCAACGTATGGTAACTTCATACTTTAAGGTTCTGATCGCTATTTTTATCCTCTTCTCACACTCGGTTGCGTAAATTTTATCCACATGATACTTGTCTTACGCTTACATCACTCGTAACTTTCTCGTGTTAAATCAACAAACAACATTACCATTATGGCAAAAGCAACTGCGAAAACTGAAACGAAAGCTCCGGCAAAGACAGCCACTACAAAAACTAAAACTACTACTGCTGCTGTGTATGACATTGAAGCAGCAAGTAATGAAGCATTAAAGAAACTTCAGGAGTTGGGAATTGAACAACAACTTCAATCGGATCTGGAGTGGTGCCTTGGAAGTTACCGTCACGATAAAAATCCTACAGGACTATATGAAGTATTGGGACGTACGCTAACGGTGTTCAATGCAGAGAAAGCAAAGAAGACAAAAGGAATTACCGTTAAGTTAATTGGAGAACTTGAAAAAGCACTGAAGATTCAGTAGCCGGTTCTTTATATCATGTGAGTTACATTGGTCAGTAGCTTATTAAATCTTTCCACCTCTACCCCAAACTTCCGAAGGAAATCTACTCCTTCATCGGAAGCGATTCCTTTGTGCTCTGCATACGAGTTGAGATATATTACTTTGCGGATGCCCATGGAATAAATAATCCGCGAGCATGCAAGGCACGGTGAGAGCGTTATATAAAGCGTAGCACCGTCAACAGAGGTTTTATTTTTTACTGCATATAGAATAGCATTCTGCTCTGCATGCAATGCAAGCGAACATCCACCTTTCGAATCGCGCGGGCAACCAACATCTGCCCACTCTTCATCACAGTTATGTGTGCCTGCCGGCGGACCGTTGTACCCTATGGAAATAATACGGGTATCTTTTGCGAGTACAGCTCCTACATGGCGCTTAATACAATGCGAACGCTTGGCGAGATTAACGGCCAGCTCCATATAGATATCATCAAAATCAGGACGTAACATGTGCGTAAAAATAGAATATAGAAAGGAGAATTTAGAATTCTGAAAAGAAGCGATTCCAAAGTCTCCTCCGTATAAACACTTTTGCCAACGGCGATCAAACTAATAATCTCCAGCTACTTTGCGTTTATCAAGTGCAACGTTATTGAATTTCGGCAATGAAGAAGGCACATGCGTTAATCCTGTTGTATCGGTGAGTGTATGTATGAACGCAATGATCTGCCGCTGTTCTTTTTTAGTAAGATTAAGTTTATCGGAAGGTAATGTTTGGTTGGAAAGCTGCACACCAATGCCTGCGCCTCCTCCCCGATTATAAAAATCTATAACTTCTTCCAATGTTTTAAAAACTCCGTTGTGCATATAGGGCGCCGTTAATGCGGCATTGCGTACAGTAGGCGTTTTAAAAGCATGCTGATAAAGCTTCCGCGTATAGGCATTGTATTTACCAAGGTCTGTATCAGCGACAGCATGTATTGTATCAGCCGTTGCAGGCACACCCAACACTTCCGATTCTGTTTCAGTATACTGTGGTGGAACCGATCCATTGAACAACGGAAGAAAATGACAAGTCGCACATTTCGCCTTTCCCATAAAAAGATTGAACCCCGAAACTTCATCTTCTGAAAGTATAGCTTGTTCACCCCGCATATACTGATCGAAACGTGAATTAAGTCCTGACAATGTACGGATATAGGCAGCGAGCGATGTCTGTATACTACGTTTGTCAATCACAACACTATCACCAAACGCTTTTTTAAACATGTCAACATATTCTTCATTCATCGCGATCTTCCTGGAAGACGCTTCCACATCGCCATGCATTTCATCGGGATTGCTCATCACATCGGTTACCTGGTCTTCGATGAAGTGAACACGCTGATCCCAGAATTGAGATTTCTGATAGGCAGAGTTGATCAAGGTTGGAGCATTGCGCAAGACTTCATGACTGGAATTAAACGCTATACTTTTAATCGCGCCATCCGAAAAAGCTTTGGATGGTGAATGACAGGATGCGCATGCCCGCGTGTTGTTTCCGGAAAGCACAGGATCGAAGAATAACATTTTACCAAGCCTGGCAACTTCGGGTTTGAGGTTACGATTATAGGCTGGTGAAAAGAAATTCACATCGAATACATCTGCGCTAAAAAACAAAGGCTTGTCCATTTTTACGGCGCTGACCCATTTGTTATTCGGAATTTTTAATGCTTGCTGGTACTCATATACTGCAGATGATAACGGGTTGAGATATTGGCGAATGAACACCGCGCGATTAAATGAATCAAAATCCTGTTGTGAATCTAAATAACGATAGGCGTTTTGAAAGATCTTTCCCATTCGTGTCTGAAGCGATCCGTTATCAGATACCTGATCTCTATAGCACGAAAGAATTGTTTCGATACCTTTCAAACTTGATTTTGCCTCGGCTATAGTTTGAAACGACACTGGTGAATCGAAACCTGAGATGCCCAGGCTCATGATGGTGAGTATCTCCAATCGAATTGCCTCAAATACATTTGCATTATTCAGTGCATTGCTCCTGACGGTATATTTGAGATTATTCAGAATGGCTTTTAAGGCGAGCACATTCTGCTGAAGTGTGTCACGTTGTATTACATCGGCATATAAATCTTCTTCGATTACTTGAAAGCCTGTCGGGATGAGCACCTTGTCATCATACTCTTCCGTTTTTAAAAGTGCGGGGCCATTGATTCGCTCGTTCTCTTCCGGGAAATAGAAAACTACCAGCGACTCTATCTTTTTAAAATGATGTCGGGCTTTGGCAAAGTGTTTTTTTAATTCTTCAGGAGATGATGTTGCATCTGCGTTAGCCAGAAGACCTATTGTATAATCGAGTGAATCAGCCTGAGAAATAAAAAACTCATTTACTTTTTCTATTGGCTGGGTGGGTTGTTGTTGACTACAGCTGATCAGTGAAAATATCAGCAGACCGGTTATTGATATAAAAATGATTCGTTGCATAAGAGACTACTATAAAAAACTGCCCGGTGGTATTCCGGGCAGTTTAAAAACACGCTACAAAAAAAATTAACGAGGCAAGCCGCGAAGCACAACGATCTGGCTGCCCTCATCGAAAGATGTAGCCAGTGAACCACCGTCTACGCCTTTGAACTGAGGAGACTTCCAGGAATGAGGCTGTATATTGAGTATAAATGTATTGGGGATACCAAGTATATCTGATACATCAAGCATAGCACCGTATTCCCACGCACCATAGTTAGACTTTCCATAGATAGCTTCCGCGTCAGCTTGTCCACGGAAGTGATTCAATTCAAATACTTTTTTCAATGCACCGGTGCTTAAGTTATACTGGTATACATATGCATCATGATCGATACCGCTATATTGATTCGGATCTTCCTGTATATAGGCGTAGTTCGTTGTTACAAGAATGTTATCAGGATCCTGGAAAGCGCCTGCTTTTCCAGCACGATCATCACCATCCAAAATCAAGGTTAAAGTTCCTTTCAACGGATCGGCTGCATCGAGCACCAGTTTATATACGCGGCCGTATTTCGTGCGATCTGAGTTACCATCCTGACCGGTTACATTAAAATAGATTTCTCTGCCAACGCCGTCTTTACGATAATCAATATCTTCAACACGTCCGAATGCAATTGATTTTAGTGCAGTAGACGCAGCGTTGGTTTGTGCACCGGTGATCGTTTTATGATCATCGATCTTCACGAACTCAACACTCACCGGCGTGTTCTCTACTATATCTACTTCGCGTGTATTCAGATCCACACGTCTCATAACATAAGCACTTCCGTTTTCAAGATCGCCTACGGTGTTTGATAAATATAGTGCGAGCTGACCACCGTCTGTTCCGGAATCATCATCTCCAATCAGAATAATTGTTTTCCCTGCATAAGCAGTTTTCGGCAATGGCACTGCATTTTCAGCAGCCCATCTTCCGAGACCGGGAAGAAAATTAGGAACGGTGGGCGTTGCTGCTGCAAGCGGATTCAATCCGTGAATCTGTGCACTGCTGTTTTCACTACAGGTAAGAAACAACGGGCCGAAGCCGTGTTCTTCCGGAGTTGCCAGGGTAGCGGAGCAAAGTCTTTTCTGTCCGCCATCTGAGTTTAGAATATATTCTCCTTTAACAGGACGAAATGTTTTATCGAATGTTAATCGCGATACAGCAATGTTATCTTCGTTGTTCACCAACATCACAAAGCCGTCCGTAGTTTTGAGTAGACCTGCACCATCTGCTGCACCTCCAAATATATAGGAAGGAGATTCCGGCAAGTAATCAGCACTACCGATCAACGAAAATGTTTCTACACTTTCAAAGCCCGGAAGTTTTTTAAGAAATGTAGATGTAGTAGAGTGATTCATGAGTACAACCTGGTTTGCATCCTCACCAGCATCGCCTGTATCACCTTTATCGCCCGCATCTCCTTTGTCTCCTTGTGGACCAACATCTCCTTGTGGACCTTCACACGCAGTAAAGGCTAATGTTGTGGCCATCAGCAGGCACATAATTTTTGTAAATGTCTTTTTCATGTATTGAATAAATGATTGTTTTTAGGGTATCGAAATTTAGACCCCGTGTAATACCTGAATATCAATCATCTTTTATCAGCGTGTTAAAATTTAGTATAGCGGATGATGGATCAGTATTTCAAAAACTAATTCGCTGTGAAGAAGTTAGCACGCTGAATAACCATGACAAGCATTAAGAAATTGAAACGCCTGTGTTAATCTGTAGATGAATTCTAAATTATTATCTTTAAACCCGATGACGCGATATCTTTTCACACTTTTCTGTCTGGCATTTTTCATTTCAGGTTGGTCGCAAGTGATCAAAGAAAGAAGTAGTCCTGTGGATATAATTTCCATGCGCTATAAAGAGTCGTATGTGAAGATCACCTACTCACAGCCATCGAAAAAAGGCCGTGAGATTTTCGGCAAACTTATACCCTTTGGAAAAGAGTGGAGCCCCGGAGCAAATGAGGCTACGGAAATAACACTCACCAAAGATCTAACCTTGAAAGGCTTCCTGGTGAAAGCTGGTACATATACGATCTTTACGATTCCTGAAAAAGATAAGTGGACGATCATTATCAATAAAGATGTAGGGCTCTTTGGCTCCTATAATTATAATCCAAAACAAGATCTGATTCGCTTTGATGTACCCGTGCACGCCACGGGAGATCTTGTATACGAGCCACTCACCATGAAATTTGACCAGCGAAATGATGTGGCAGACCTTTTGATAATGTGGGATAGGACGATGATCACTATTCCAATTAAGTTTATAAATTAATCACATGATCCGGTACATATTCTCTGCCCTACTCCTGCTTTTGGCTTCTTTCACATATGCTCAAAATATTCAGGAACTTGAAAAACGAAATGGTTTCAAAGACATTGAGCTGGGTTCAATGGCTGATTCCGTAAAGGGCTCCAAAGTAAAAAAGGAGTTCAAGGAAAAAGATCTTTACCCTGCCAAACTATATACTGTGGAGCACCCCGATTATGAAAAGATCGGTGAAGTAAGAGTAAAGGAGATCGAATTGAAATCCTATAAAGACCTGATCTATGAGATCAAGGTACTTACGGATAAAGATCCACGCCTGATGAAAGCACTCGAATCACTTTTTGGCAAAGCCGAGTATGATATGAAGAACCAGTTATACTTCTGGAAGAGTGACCGTATCATTCTGAAATTCAAAGCCACTGGAAAGAATTTCCTTGAGCTTGAATACTCTTCACCTGTGGTACGCAATATGATGAAGGATGATAAAGAACAAAAAGTAGATGACATCGCTAACGACTTATAATAAACCAGACCAATATGCAAAAAGCTAATCAGTTATTGATCGCACTCGCGTTCATTAGTGCCGGTAATCTTGCCTACGCACAAGAGCAACAAAGTAAAAAAACTCCAGAGTCAACAGAAATATGGGAGCCACAGCCACGCGTTATCACTCCTGCTGAAAAAGTTGGTGATGCGCCTTCCGATGCAACCGTACTGTTTGATGGTAAATCCTTTGATAACTGGGTAACGATTGATGGCACTGCCCCGAAGTGGACACTTAAAGATGGTGCCATGACTGTCGCTGCAGGCGCGAAGGATATTAAAACGAAAAAAGAATTCGGTGACTTCCAACTTCATGTAGAGTGGCGTTCTCCTGTCGAAGTTGATCCTAAACAAACTGGTCAGGGTCGTGGTAACAGCGGTATATTTCTGCAAGAGCGTTACGAAGTACAGGTACTCGACAACTACAACAACAAAACTTACGCTAACGGACAGGCAAGTTCTATATACAAGCAACATATACCTTTGATAAACGCTTGTCGCAAGCCAGGCGAATGGCAAGTATATGAGATCTTCTTTACAGCACCACGCTTTAACAGCGAAGGCCGCGTGATCTCTCCGGCATACGTGACGGTTACACACAACGGTATATTATCACTGAACCACGTAGCTGTTTGGGGACCTACCGAATATATAGGTTTACCTGTATATAAAGCCTACGAAAAAGGTCCGATCCGTTTACAGGACCATGGCAATGCTGTGAGCTTCAGAAATATTTGGATACGCGAGTTGTGAGAATCCGCCTCACCCTAAGTCCCTCTCCAAAAAGAGAGGGACTTCAAAGCCCTTCTCCTTTGGAGAAGGGTTGGGATGAGGCTAACTACAAACACATTATACACACACCTTAAAAAAATCCCCTCATGAAAAAATTACTCTTCTTCGCGCTTGTTCTCTTTCTGCAATGCAGATCTGCCGAGAATAATTCCAGTGTAGCAAACCTGGAAAATACATACTGGAAGTTGGCAGAGATGAACGGCATGCCAGTAATGACACCTGAAAATGCTAAGGAAGTACATTTTGTATTGAGCAGCGAGGGTAACGAAAAACGAATTAAAGGATTTGCAGGATGTAACGGCCTCGGTGGTAATTATACTGTGGACGGCAACAAAATAAAATTCACCACCATGACCACGAAGATGGCATGCGACCGGCTGGATGTTGAAAACTTTCTGACCAAGACATTGGAGTCTGCGACTACCTATAAAATCAATGGTGAAACGCTGGAGCTATACGAAGGTGACACACTGCTGGCCACCTTTCAATCAGTATATCTCAAATAGGTTTTTTGTGCAGGCTTAGTTGATTACGCTTCGACCAGCGCATATATACATAGAGTACTACAACAAATATCAGCAACGCAATAAACTGCGAGTGCGATAGGTAATCTTTGATAACAAAGCCGCGCTCTATATCACCTCTAAAAAATTCAAGTGCGTAGCGACCAATCGCATAAAGTAATAAGTAGGTAAGAAACAGCTGTCCATAAAATTTCCGCCTTCCACGCAGGAACAGCAACACCAGCATTACCAGAAATATATACCCTGACTCATACAATTGGGTAGGATGAAGCGGAACACCTTTTGGATTTGCATGACAGGCCGGGTCTGTAAATATAGCACCCCATGGAGCATCTGTTGGCAAACCGTAACAACATCCCGCAAGGAAACACCCAAGCCTTCCGAACATGTGCACAAGACATGTAGTGATGGCCATGATATCAAGCATGGCATAGGTTGGTAACTTTTGTTTTCGGAAGAACCATAGCATTGTCGGGACTGCCAGCAGAAAAGATCCATAGAAGACAAAACCTCTTCCACCCAATAACTTACCGGGATGTGCTATATAATAAGAAGCATCTTCGAAGAAGAGCAGTGCTTTACCGCCCACGAACGCTGCAATAAAAATTAAAAGAAATAAAGAGTTGGCTTGATCAAATGTAAGCCCTACTTCTTTCTTGCCCCGAACAACCATATAGGCAACCCCAGCGATCGCTCCGATGGCGATCATGAAACCATAGCTGTAAACAGAGATCCCTCCTATTTCAAACAAGACAGGATGCATAGCAAATTCGTTGAGCCGAAGTTTAAAGATTAACTATTGAATTCCCAACTTGGTTAGCAACGCTTTATCAATCGCTGCTTTTGGAACCACGAGGCTTACGGTGTTAATAGCAAAGTATGCTTCTGAGACATGTATATATCCCTTGAACGGACCATATTCGCCCCAGGAATTCTTCACCATAAAAAACTTCTTACCGGTTTTTGATTTCTCCAGACCGACAAGATGCATAAGGTGATCATCCTGCGTTGTCAGATTTTCATAGAGTGTCTGGCGAAATGTTTGATTATACTTCATCTCTTCATCGTCAGGAGAAACGGTGGCCGGTATCTTTCCGTCTTTCCATTGCAATATATAGCCATCCTTCTGGCGGAAGTATTCATTGCTCACATCGGCATCCCACATTATAGAATATCCTTGCTCTACTGCACGCTCGGTGACACCAATCATTTCGTCTAGCGGTAGATTATAATAGGAGCCATTCAAAAAATTATCGGGTGCTTCGAGAATGAATGGAGTATAGAATGGATGATGACTGAACGAAGTGATGTTCACATAGTCGTCTGCTTTGAAATGTAAAACCTCTGCAGCAAAGCTCTTGGGTGTAAATTGACGCTCGCGATATGTAAAGGTCTCCGGTGCTTTACCCAGATGTTCATCGAGTATATTTTGAAATCCTTTCATCCAGTCAACCGGAACAGGTCTTGTTTTCAACAAACTATCGAGGTAAGATTTCAACTGAGCATCAAGCTTACCATGATCATGTTTTTTCTGACCAAGGTTCAATCCCGAGTAAACGCTTTCCGGTACAGCTCCATAGGTAGCCATAGCACGAATAACATCATGTCCTAAACCACCCGGACCAAACTGGGCAGCACCTTGCCGAAGCATATAGTTGCGTGCCTTCTCGGTATATATATTGCGCACCGTAAACATCTCTGAAAGATCAAACGTACCATGCCCATTATGAATAGTCTGTGATTCCACCAGCGATGTAGTTGAAAAACTCCAGCATGTACCGGTGTTCGCCTGATTTTTAACCGGTGTACTTTCTATTTTCTTGACAACCGTTAATGCTTCGTCCGGTGCGGGCTGCGCCATGATACAGGATATACCTGCCATCAACATTATACTGAGACTGAGAATCCTTTTCATATTGCGTAGGGTAAGTTTATTCTTCGTTGCTGTAACCAGTATAGCTTCTTCTAAGTTCGCATTTTTTACTCACAAAACATCATCTTCGTAAACTTTACTGGCTTGGCAAACCTTGCGGTATACTTGAAGGGTTGATATACATCAACCCTTATATGAGATACGATAGATCACATTTGCTTTATCGTCTGAAACCAGCATCGATCCATCGGGAAGCACGAGTACATCTACCGGACGGCCCCACTCCTTTTGAGTTGCTTCATCAAGCCATCCGCTGGCAAACAATTCATGGCTGGCTACTTTGTTATTCTGCAGTTTTACAAGCGTGACATTATACCCGCTTTTCTTCGAGCGATTCCATGAACCATGTTCGGCTACAAAGATCTGATTCTTGTATGCTGCCGGGAATGAACTGCCGGTATAAAATTTTAAACCTAATGGTGCAACGTGTGGCCCTAGTTTATCAGCAGGCGCTGTAAACTCTGAGCAAGGATGTTTATCTCCAAACTCCGGATCTTTAATCGATCCTTCATGGCAATATGGATAGCCGAAGTGCATTCCTTTTTTTGGAGCTACATTTAACTCGCAGGAAGGTTTGTCATCGCCCAGCATATCTCGACCGTTGTCTGTAAACCAGAGTTCTTTTGTTTGTGGATGCCATGTAAATCCAACTGTATTACGAACGCCTCTCGCAAAAATTTCGCGACCTGATCCATCGGCATTCAAGCGTGTTATACTCGCATATATTTCGTCTTTTGATTCGCAGATGTTGCACGGTGCGCCAACGGGTACATATAGTTTCCCATCAGGACCAAACGCTATAAACTTCCAGCCATGATGTGATTCAGTCGGGTAATTATCAGCGATCACCGTTGGCGCAGGAGGATTATCCAGCTTAGATTCAATGCCGGTATATTTAGTGATCTTACTGATCTCTGCTACATATAGGTTGCCATCTTTAAACGCAACACCATTTGGCATATTTAGTCCTGATGCAATGACCCATTTTTTATCGGCTATAAAATCACCATTGGTATCTTTTACAGCATATACCTTATCCTTGTCACGATTGCCTACATATACTACACCGGAAGGACTCAACGCCATGGAGCGTGCATTCTCCACTTCTGCATATACTGCAATTTTAAAACCCGCCGGTAGCTTGATCTTATCCAACGGCAATGTTGCCGCATAGTCTGTTATGGCCGGAGCACTGACATCAATGCCGTTAACGCCCTTGTCGCCTGTAGGGTCAGTAGAACTCGAATTGCTGCAGGCAAGCATCAGCCCGAGCATCAAAACAGGAGTTGAAATAATCGATCTCATAAATTCATAATCGTTAAAAACGTGTGGAAATTAAGGGTTTTCGTCCTCAGAATGGATGTTGATTATGTAAGTGGCAAAATTTCAATGCCCATCTCATTTTAAATTCCGGAAATGCTGTAAATACTGATTATTTTTGCGCCCGATTCAAGAAGGTACCAGCATGCAACGTTGCTGTGCCTTGATCGAGGGGAATTAGCAATTATGATATCCATCACCAATCTTTCTTATTACATCGGAGGCCGCGCGCTTTACGAAAATGCCAATATGTTTGTGAAGCCGAAAGACAAAATCGGTTTGATCGGATTGAATGGCCGCGGAAAATCCACACTATTGAAAATTATTAATGGTGAATATAAAATTGATGGTGGGTCAATCAGCAAGAGTAATGAATGTACAATCGGCTTTCTGAACCAGGATCTTCTCTCCTATCAAACTGAAGATTCCATCCTCACCGTAGCTATGGGAGCGTTCAAGGAAGTAGTGGAAATAGAACGCCAGTTAGAAGTCATCATCAAAAAACTGGAAGAAGAATATTCAGACGACCTCGTGGAGAAACTCTCGAAGCTTCAGGAAAAGTATGATCACCTCGATGGCTATACGGTGCAATCAAAGGCAGAAGAAGTACTGGAAGGTATAGGATTCCTGACAGGAGATCTACATCGACCGCTCAAAGAATTTTCCGGAGGATGGCGCATGCGTGTGATGCTTGCAAAACTTCTGCTTGAGAAACCATCGCTGTTGATGCTCGATGAACCTACCAACCACTTGGATTTACCTTCGATTGAGTGGGTGGAAAATTACTTACGGAATTATGATGGTGCTGTAATCATCGTTTCTCACGATCGTACTTTCCTTGACAATGTTATTACCAAGACGGTTGATGTTACACAACAGCAACTCATTTCCTATGAAGGAAATTATTCTTTCTATTTACAAGAGAAAGAAATGCGCCAGGAAATTCAGCAAGGTGCTTATGAGAATCAACAACAAAAGATCAAACAGACCGAACGTTTTATAGAGCGCTTCAAAGCGAAGGCATCGAAATCACGTCAGGTTCAATCACGTGTTAAGGCATTGGAGAAACTTGACATGATAGAAGAAGTGGTGGATGATAGTGCTGCTGTTAATTTTCGCTTCAAGTTCAAGCAGCAGCCTGGTCGCTATATCATTACGCTCAACAATATATCCAAGGCATATGGCCCTGTGGAGATCCTGAAGAATACATCTATCTCCATTGAACGTGGTGATAAGATCGCTTTGATTGGAGCAAACGGAAAAGGTAAGTCTACTTTGTTGAGGATTGTTGCCGGAGAAGATGAAGTTGAAGGAGAACGTGTCATGGGTTACAATGTGATCCGCGCGTTCTACGCACAGCATCAATTGGAATCACTCAAAGTTGATAATGAAATATTGGAAGAACTGGTGCAGGCCGGTTCGGGTAAAACAGATCAGGAGTTGCGAAATGTACTGGGATGTTTTCTCTTTACAGATGAAGATGTATTCAAGAAGATCAAAGTATTATCCGGTGGAGAGAAATCGCGCGTAGCGTTGGCAAAGACGTTGATCTCTGAAGCTAACTTTTTACTCCTCGATGAACCTACCAACCACTTGGATTTTATTTCTGAGAATATACTTATTCAAGCCTTGCAGCAATACCTTGGAAGCTTTGTAGTGGTATCCCACAATCGTCACTTTGTAAGTCAGATCGCGAACAAGATCTGGTATATAGAAGATAAACAAATCAAGGAATACCCCGGCACGTACGATGAGTACGAACACTGGCGCAAGAAGAATGAAGCAGCCGGTGTAAAATCGGAACCGCCCAAGCAAAAGAAACCAGAACCTGAAGTAAAGCAAAAACCGCAGCAGACTCCAAGCAATGATGCCAAGCGCAAGACGCTTGAAAAAGATTTGAAAAAAGTAGAAGAGCTCATTGGACAGTTGGAAGAGCGCAAAACAAAACTGGAGCATGAACTTGCCACACCTGAAGTGTTCAGCAACCCAGCAAAGCTTAAAGAGACTCAGGCTATATTTAAGAAAGCAGAAGAAGAGTTAGCTACTGCAAATAAAAAATGGGAAGAGATCGCTACTGCTATAGACGAGCTCAGCTAGGCGCGCTATAATATATGTTTAAAATCATATACCAGCCGGATATTCTCTGAAAAATATGCGCCCAATGAATCTGCATTCATAAAGGCTTCATATACCTCCACAGGTACTTTAAAGTACTGGTATACTTCACGCGTTTGAAATTCCACTTCCAGGATTTGATGTTCTTCATCATACCCTATTGATTTAAAAGTGGAAGATGTGACCCGGCTTCGATGCATACGGATACAATCTTAAAAATAAATGCCTGGAATAGCTACGCTGAAGGGTGAACAGCTTCAGGACGGAAAAAGGATGCCGGTAGGAACAACCCGGCATCCGTCTCTAAAAACTAACCTTTACCCATGGTGACACCAGTCGTTCCTTCCTGGTACACCAGTATTTTTAATGTCAGCATTGCTGCTGCCATCTCTTAACCTCTGTATTTTTGATGGGATATAGTATCGACCTTGGCACGACCACAATCTGGTATAGCTTGCTATATTAATTTAAACCAAAGCCAATCTGCACTATAAATCGTTCCATATCGCGTTGTACAGTAGTTTTTGGAGGATCTAACTCTCCGGAAGAATCCCACCAATATATAGGGCTATAGCTATACTTTATTCGTTGAAATTTATACCCGGAGCTGATGTATATGCTGAATTTATTCGCCTTAATTCTATATCCGATTAAGCCACTGAAAGTCTTTCCCTTTCCTCTTTCATACTCTTGATAATCCTCACGTTCAGCAGTATGATACGCAATCGAATAGCCACCATTCACCTGCACAAAAAATGAATTCTGTTTGATACCTACGAAGTCATACGATACACTGCCGAAAATTGGAAGAACACGCCAATCGGTATAGCCTTCATAACCTGTTCCAAGACCGGCCGCCAAACGATTATAGCGGATGCCGTGAATCGTAGTGATGGAAGTATAGCTTCCATTTCCTTTTTTACCCAATAGAGCACCTGCCAAAAAACTGTTCGTATACCGGATTTTCTTTTCACTACTAGAAGAAATCGTATCTGATTGACCTTGCGTAGAAAGTGCAGCCATGAAGAGGCAAGCCGTTAAGAATATGCTATTCTTCATTCGACACAACGATATGGCTGAGTAGTTTTATATTCTTTGGATCAGCATAGTCGTATTGAAAGAGTCCGTCCTCTCCGATCATCATCAATACATTGTTAAAAGGAATCACATCGTATGCGTGTATATCCTGATGATGCGCCAGTTGTTTGGAATCAATTGCGTTTATATCCGAAGCATCGTATACTTTTAAACCGGCTTCACCATCACAGATAAACAGTGTCTCATTATCTTTTCCAAGGCCGTGTGGATTGGTCATTGAATACGTCTTTATCAACTGAGGAGATTGCAGGTTGGTGATATCAATAACTTCAAGCTGGTTGGTAAATCCCTGGCAAGCTGTTCCTGAGCGAAGTGTGACGTATGCATAGTTGCCATCGACAATCACCGGATCGCAGCTTCGTACGTGCGCATAGGTACTAATCAGTGAAGGTGCAGCAGGCGTTGACACACTGAATATATACATGCCGCTACTGGAGCCTATAAAGAGATTCTCGCCATAAGGAAAAATAGTCTCTATATCTCCGTTGACATAAGTCTTTGTTTTTGCTATCGGATTTTTTCCATCTGTAATGTCTACCGGTTGCAGATTGCCTGCATCCAATGTATAGAGATAATCCTGATTGATTGTAAAGCGCGCCATAGAGCCGCCAACTCCGGGGCCAGAGCCGTTCCCCGGAGCGATGGCTGCGCTCTTATCAAAAGTCACATTACTAGCTAACGCTATACCTTCACTGTAATACATACCGCCCCATGCCTGTATGTTGGCATCACAGTCTGACTGCTGTATCGAAACATCTTTTGTCTCAGCCCAGTCAGTCACTACACCTTTTTCAGCATCTGTATAGAAACCGAGGCTGTTATAATTACTGAATATATTTTCAATGCGGTTTACTTCCTTGATACTTTCCAGAGATGCTATATCGAGCACTACGAGGTCTATATAGCTATCAGCGTATAGCAAGTCGCCTTTAATCGCCAGTTCAAAGTTACCTGGAATCGTAATAAAACTTTTATTAACCGGTGCAGACGGATCATGATTATCAATAATGTGAATACCTTTGCCAGGCTCATTCACAAAAAGAAACCCACCTTTGTAATAGATCTTACCAACACTTTTAATCGGTTCAGGAGCCGTTACTGCTACACCAGCGCGCAACTCATCCAGCGTAGTATAAACAGGTTTGTAATATGTATACTCGTTGGTTACTTCGCATTTGTCTGTACACCCTTCAAGCAGAACACTTAATCCGAGAAGGCTTGTTAGAAAAAGTAAAGCATAGAGCGAAACATGGATTCGCTTTTGAAGTCTTCTCTCTAAAGTGTCCATAACAGTTCAGGGTTTGTTTGAGGGTTAGACCCCCCTCCCCATGAAAAGGTTGGAACCTTAGTGAAAAATATAACGAAAACGTAATCCGACATCAAAGGTCAACGGCATGGCTGTTATCGGCTGATCGGATTTGTAGATAGAATTGAAAGGATAACGCAGCCCTGGATTCAGCGACAACCTGTAATGTTGTCCAAACTTATAACTGAACTCTGTGCCTACCAACCCGCTGAAGTTAAGCGAACGGTAAGGAGAATCAGCACCACTGCCTTGCGTAGTCTTGCTCACATTATCACTCTCGGGAGTAAGTGTATTCTGCAGGAACATATCCGTTGATATACCTCCGTTGAGCTGAACACCAAAACGTTTATTCACGACAAGGTATCCGGCTTGTAAAGGTATACTTACAAATTGAACATTATTATTTATAGTATACGGAGCAGTGGATACGATTTTGCTGTCAGCTTCACTCATCATACTGTTTACATTCGGAGCGCTGAAGTTTGTAAAATCAGAAGTACCTACAGCGTTAGCGGTATAGTCAGATGCCTGCGTCATATAGTTTACACCGCCTTGTACCACCCATCGTTTTGATATACGTGTACCCAGGCTTATGCCTACTGTATACGCAGACCCTGAAGCTTTCGCTTGTTGGGTCGCTGCACTATTCGCAGCGAAAGACTGCGCGGAAGAAGGCGACACCGTTGAATTCACCGTATTAAAACTACCGGCAGCAAATCCCACGGATGTCCAAAGTTTTTCTGTGTTATTCTTCTCCTCCTTCTTTTGTTCGTCCTGTGCATTTTTTTCCTGTTGATCGAGACGCGCGAGCATCACCATCAGCGGATCTTCCTGAGGAGCCAGTTTCGTAGCATCAAAATCAGCAGGCTTATTCATTCGCGCTGGTAATTTATTCACGCCAGCATTGGAAGCAACTGAGGTCGACTTGGATATAGCCCCAAACTCTCCGGATGCATTTCCGTAACGCGTAAACGGATTGATGTCGATAGCACCATTTGTGTTGTCTGTATTTTCAGATGAAGCAACAGGTTGTTTACCTTCTGTTAATGATGATGCATTTTTGTTTTGAGTATCTGCTATAGCGTTCTTATCATTTGCAGCTATCGCAGTGTTATCCGCCACAATCTGTTTAGATGTATTATCGCCCGCTTTATTTATACCGTTAGCTTTGTTTAGTTCGTTTTTATTCGCCAATGCAATCGAGCCTTGCTTCTCAGTTGATGCAGATGTTTGATTCTTACCTCGAGCATCTACCGCTGCATTATTTTCATTGGTAGAATTTTTAGCTATATACTGAGCATCATTTACTGCATTGTTGTTTGCATCTGCAGATCTATTTGCTTCATTCGTCTTATCAGCGGAAGCGATTGTTTTTTCATTTCCAGTAGTATTCTGATTGGTTTTATCTGAAGCTATTGCTGTATTAGCATTACTATTTTTTGAAGTATATCCTTCTGATCTCGTTACTTTGTCAAGAGCAGAAGCATCTCTCAGACGCCCGTTTGTTGTGTTATTCTGTTTCGCATTTTTAGATGCTATAGTTGCATCTGCTATAGCGTTCTTCTGAGTATATTTTCCAGATGTGCTTGCTTCATCCGCTGCTGCAGGACTTATTTCACCAGGAGAAGCTGAGTTATTTTTATTGCTTTTGTCACCACGTTGTTTCGGGCTTAACCCAGCAACGGACTGTTGATCATTTTCAGATGCACCGGAATTCCGTTCCTGTGAAACAGAGGAAGAGGCACTTGCGCTGTTACCATCGAATGCGTTGTCTGATTCTTCAGATATACCTTTTGAATCAGATTGATCTTGTGAAGATGATTCATTGCCAGACAAAGCCGAGTCGTTACGCTCTTCTGTAGCATTACCTTCTTTAGTACCATTGTTACCGTTAGTCGTATTGGACTTGCCACGACCTTCTGATGCAGGCGTTTGATTTAAAGCAAACTGTCCGTTGTTCTGGTGTTCATTCTGAACTACATAATATCCTATACCGGCCACACACATAGCAAAAGCTACAGATGCAGCGGCCAGAAGCTTGTAGAAAAATATTCTACGCTTCATCTTATCTCCCTCTGCCTTCTCAAGATCAAGCTCGATGTTCGTCCACACATTTTCTGTGGGACTTACTTCGGCTTCCTTGAAAGCATCCTGGAACGAATCTTCAAATTTTCGACTCTCCATATCGTTCGTAATACGTTGACTCCTTTAATAATCGTTGCTGCAACAAACTCTTGGCACGAGCAAACTGCGACTTCGATGTACCTTCTGATATACCGAGTTGTTCGGCTATTTCTTTATGACTAAATCCTTCAATGGCAAACATGTTAAAAACGATCTGACACCCTGGAGGCAGGGCTTGTATCATTTCGAGTAACTGAGTAAAGTGTATTCCGGAAATACTAACTTCTTCTTCCGGTAAGTTGGTCTCTTCAATATCGACCATGGGTAAGAGATAGAGTTTTTTCCGGTTGGCGTTAAGCGCAGTATTCACCATGATCCGGGTTATCCAGGTTTCCAGTTTCGAATCTCCTCTGAAATTCTCGATCCCCTGAAATACTTTCACAAATGCCTCCTGCAGAATGTCTTCTGCTTCAGCTGTTGTTTTCGAATAACGTAAGCAAACCACCAGCATTTTTCGGCAATACCGATCGTACAAAGCTCGTTGAGAAGCCCTGCTACCTTTTCGGCATCCTTCTATAAGCTCGCTTTCGTTGAGCATTAATCCGATAATCCGGCCATTTTGAATTTAGACACTATCTGAAACTAAAAAGTTGGAATGGTCACAAAGTCATGAATTCCTGGCTATAAAACGAAGTCTGAAGAGAGCCAGCCGGTATTTAGCTTTGATTTTACCAAATTCTTTTTTCCTTTGCCTCTTGATCGAAGCCCGCAGCAATTAAACCTGTTTTGAACGAATGAGAATTCTGTATTTCCCCATCCTGTTAACTTTTCTGGCGACTGCCTGTACTCCGATTACTCAAAGTTCGCTTAATTCTGAAGGGAATCCTAAAACACTTCAGCTAATTGATCGGGCGTATGAACCGCAGATTAAAACGGTACAGCTATACGCTTCCGGAAATACACTGAACCCTGCTGTTACTACACTTGGGCAGGCCAACCTCATTTTGGAATTCGATGATCTCCGAAATCAGAACGACTCGTATTATGCAAAGGTGATTCATTGTAACCATAACTGGACGGAATCCACTTTACAGGATCTCGATTATATGACTATGTATAATGAATTCCCGATCAACTCTTATGAATTCTCAGTCGATACCCATGTGCCCTATATCCACTATAAATTCACACTGCCAACGGTGAAGCTACCCGGCAATTATGTATTGGCTGTATATCGCGGAAGCAATAAAGACGACATCATTCTCACCAGGCGTTTTATGGTGTTTGATACACAAGTGAGCTTTACACAAAATGGAAACCTGATTGGCCCTGGTAGAATTGCAGACCTCAATCAACAGATCAACTTCACGGTAAACTATAAGAACCTGAACATTCTTAATCCGCTCACCGATGTACACGTGAACATCCGACAGAACCAGCGCTGGGATAACCAAGCGTCAAACGTAAAACCAAGTTTTGTAAGGGAGATCGAAAAAGAAATTGAATATCGTTTCTTCGATGATGCATTGATGTTTAAAGGTGGAAATGAATTTCGCTTTTTTGATTTGCGATCACTCAACTATCCCGGACGCAACGTTGACCACATGGACAAGAGAGTTAAACCCTTCAAAGCCTATATTCAGAAAGACAAGTCACGTGAAGACGAAGCCTATGCACAGTATAACGATTTGAATGGCGGCTTTACGCTTGATAACTACGACTATCGCGACATGGCTTACGCGAATTATGTTGAGGTAAATTTCACGCTGGCGTCTTCTCCTATGAAAGGTGATGTATATGTAGCCGGAGCGTTTAACTATTGGAATTTAAACCAGGAAAATAAAATGCATTACGACACTGCGCAAAACAGTTATGTAGCAGATGTATTATTGAAACAAGGATGGTACGACTATCAATATATAGTGAAGGCACCTGGTGTGGATCCCTATAAACTTGAAGGGAGTCATTTCGAAACAGAAAATCAGTACGAGATCTTTGTATACTATAGACCGTTTCAACCACAAGCCGACCTACTAATCGGATACCTGAGACTGGAAGCGAATCCGCGCTAAGCGTAAACCATTTCCTGCTGTGTAGTACGTTGGATCGAGTCGTTGTTGGCAACATCCAGCATACCAAAACCCTTGTGCGTGAAATAACCTAAACCGTTTTCATACACAAACTGTTGTACTTCCTTAGCCGCATATAGTGTGAATGGAAAAGTATATCCTCTCACTTCAAATTTCACATCGCTGTCATACAACGGGTAGATGCGTGCAAACTTTTTATGAGAAGCCTGAATGCGTTGTATATAGTCGTGATCGGGAACGATCTGAAATTTATAAAAAGATGTTAACTGCTCCGCAGTATATTTCCCGTGCGCCTCCATGCGGGCTAACGTAGAATCGTAGAGTAAATCTGAGAATTCATCACTCTCCGGAGACACGAATTTCTTTCCGCTTTCGTCATTAAAAGCTGCGGGTATAACTACGATTGGGGATATACATAAGAACCGTGATTCATCACTGATCTTTACTGGTTCCTCCTGTTCCATCGCTTCGGGAACGAGGTGCAAGTTGCCAACGATGATCTCCTTCTGTTCAAAAAGACGCGCCAGGAAATAATCCATGAACGCCTGATCCGAGCAAGCAAATACAAGTGTAACCTTTGATGAAAAGTAGTGAAGTCCTTTACGACTGACTTTCGTCTGCCCCTTTAATCCCGAGAAATTATATTGATTGAATTCAACATAACTCTTCTCCGGACCGAATATTAAAAGTCCTTTGATTACCTGCGCCAACAGATATTGGTGGTGAAACGGCACGTACGCTCCCCTGTTTTTCAGTGAAAAAATGATCCTGGTTCTCAAGCCAAAAAAAATTAGTCGGGGTTATAGTTTACCCAAGCAAAAAACCCGCTCAGCACTGAATGTGAGCGGTTTATAAAGCTAAGAAAAAAAAAGACAGGTTGAAGATATTTGTAAGGAAACTTTAAACGTTGAAGCGGAAATGCATGATATCACCATCTGCCACAACGTATTCTTTTCCTTCCACCGACATTTTACCAGCCTCTTTACAAGCCTGTTCCGTTTTATACTGTTGATAATCAGATAGCTTGATAACCTCGGCCCGAATAAATCCTTTTTCGAAATCGGTGTGGATAACTCCGGCAGCTTGAGGCGCCTTCCATCCTTTTTTTATCGGCCATGCTCTTACTTCCTTCTCGCCTGCCGTGAAATAAGTGATGAGTTCCAACAAATGATACGATGCACTGAGTAATTTATTGAGTCCGGATTCCTTCAAACCATACTCTGCTAAAAACACCGCGCGGTCTTCCTCACTTTCGAGCTCTGCAATTTGAGCTTCGATCGCGGCACTGATGATCACAACTTCCGCGTTCTCATCTTTAACATGAGCTTTAAGAGCATCGACAAATTTATTACCGGTATGGATCGAACCTTCATCCACATTTGTAACATAAATCACTGGCTTCGCCGTAAGTAACTGAAGATCGGCAACAGCCTTTTTATCCTCCTCGTCTACATTTAGTGTACGCGCATTCTTACCGGCCAACAGAGTATCACGGTATAATTGAAGTACTGACAATTCTTTCTTCAATTTAGCATCACCACCTTTGGCTGCTTTTTCAGTCTTGCTGATTTTCTTCTCTACAGATTCAAGATCCTTCAACTGAAGTTCAGTGTCAATAATTTCCTTATCGGCTACAGGATCTACTCGTCCGTCCACGTGAACGATATTATCATTTTCAAAACAACGCACCACGTGTACAATGGCATCAACCTGGCGGATGTTTCCAAGAAACTGATTGCCCAATCCTTCACCTTTGCTCGCACCTTTCACAAGACCAGCAATGTCAACAAACTCGATTGTGGTCGGCAGTACACGCTGTGGTTTTACAAGACTTTCGAGGATTTTCAAGCGAGGATCAGGAACGGAGATCACCCCTACATTAGGTTCAATGGTACAGAACGGAAAGTTGGCAGCCTCTGCCTTGTTATTAGAAATAGAGTTAAAGAGAGTCGACTTTCCAACATTTGGCAAACCAACAATCCCGCATTGAAGTCCCATGATCGTTTATTTATTGAGGCCGCAAATATAATCGGATGGTGAGATTTGGGAAAGGATTATTTTGGGTGAATTACTTTAGACACGGTACTGGAACCAGCACAGTCAAATACCAAAATCAAATTTAAGTCATCAGGGCAGCTACCAAGTTTTATACAAAGACTTCCTAAATTTAAGAGCCAACAGGTTTACAACGTATCATCGTCCTCCAATTCCGAGCTTATAGATACTCCAATAGCAGTGACCGTTGCCGATGCAATAATAATTCTTGCTAACGGAGAGATGCCACTGGCCTTTATGTGCTTACTTACTGTTTCAAAACCAAACAATTGCAATATCTGCACATCCGGAAACTCTTTATATATAGCTATATCGATATCATACAAGTCATTGTAATCCGTAGAATTGCTCACCCAGTGCTGCACGGTTAACACATTCGAAGTGTCTTGTTTAAAATCGTAAGCGTGATATTTCTGATCATAGATCGTACTATAAACGTTGCCATTCACAAACACGCTATCATCCTTCCGAGTAGCAACAACCTCATTTGAACGAAGAAGTTTAGTGACGCCATCACCTAAATATTGAAATCGGTAGTACACTTTATCAAAGTACATTGTCCGCTCAGGCACGCCAGCACGCTTTTCCTTTTTATAAATTTGTACGGAGTAGTCTGCTCCCTGAAAGGATACAGTCCTGCCCTTTCCTCGAGTGCCTATATAGCGAACTGTATCTTGAGCAAATGTATATTGAGCAGATAGTATAATAACTAGAACAAAGCAAAGTCTATACATATTTCCTTTACAGGGTAAATAGGTTATATAGTCCTCTATATACGCCCAAGGTGTAAAGAGAATCACAGGTAAGTCAGGTTAGGATTAAAAACCTCCACAAGATTTGGAATATCTCTCACATCTCAAATAGTTTAAGTAAAATTGTAAGGAAAACCTGACAAGATAATTCAGCTATGCGCAGCAAAGACGACAACCAGCCAACTAAAGCAGCATGAAATACCTTAAACACCTTTGTAAGGTTATTAGTAAGATTATTTCATCAAAATATAGCTATAGCAAATTCGAATTACTGCACGATTACTTCAGGCTTGTTATCAGATCGATAGCCTTTCATAAAATTGGGTCGTCAGAAAAATCAAGCATAAAGACGGGACATATCCTTGGTTACAAAATCAGTTTCTCTAGCTATCCGCAGATACTACATCTGATAGAGGAAATATTTATATCACAACTTTATAAATATGAACCCTCCTCAGAACCATTCATTATTGATTGTGGTAGTAATATAGGCCTGGCAATATTATACTTTAAAAAAGTCAATCTATTTTGCAGAATAATAGGATTCGAACCCGATCCCGAGGCATTTAAACTATTACAGGAAAATATTCACAAAAATCAATTGACAACAGTAACCCTCTACAACGTTGCCTTAAGCGATAAAGAAGAAAAAACGCTACTGCATAAAAATAGCACCTCTGGCTTACTGACCATGAGTTTAATACCATCGAAGGATAAGACCGACAAGGAGACTGTTGACGCAAAAAAGATATCAGACTATATCGACGAAACAATCGATCTGATAAAAATGGATGTGGAAGGATCTGAAATAAAAATCATCGATGATATTCTGAGAAACGGCAAGTCACATTTAATTAAAAAGATGATCATTGAATATCATCCTGCTATTCTTAATATCCCTATAGAAAAACTAATTCTAAATTTAGAAGAGCATGATTTTACTTGTCAGCTTTCGAAAGATATACTATATGGCGATGTGGATGAAGTAATGATTTATTGTAAAAAGGAAACAATACACGATAAAACTCTTGTTTAATGACAAATAAGCTTAACATCATCAACGATCTATTGAAGTCAAATGGTTTATATTGATTTCTCTTATATAAAGAGAGAAAGACTTCTGGATGGATTACCTCAAATACTAAACTGCCTCCTGGTTTAAACAATAAATACCTCAGCTATATCCCGTTCTCTGTTAGAGTGATGTAAATAAAGGAGGGTATAGGAAAAATAAAGGATGTCCGAAGGAACGTCTTCCGATCTTCCTGGAATAATTCTCATGAACTCAAATTATTCTTTGGCAACCGTTAATTGCGACAGCCCTTAAAGAATCGCAAGCACCTTGAATTGCTGATCATAAAAATCGTTGACTGAAATTCAGTTTAAATCAAGCAAAAAATAAGTCTTTGTGCTCAATCTCAGCAGCTTACAACACAAACATTTTTTATTTTGAATTGCCAAAAGCAGAATCTTATCTTTGCCGACTTCCCCCACTGGCTCCAGTAGGCAACAAACAATAGCAGTAGGCTGACTTCTACGAACTATTTCACTTGTAACAAACTGAAATTCAGGAGGGAACGTCACTCCCACTCTTCCACACAACCATGGATGTATTGCGATTGTCTATGGACTTAAAACAAACAACCTCTAACTAAAGAGCATGCAATTAGCGAAACTGGAGATCAAAGGCTTCAAGAGTTTTGCCGACAAGGTGGTGATCAACTTCGATGAAGGAATCACCGGTATTGTTGGGCCGAACGGATGCGGAAAATCAAACGTGGTGGATTCCATCCGTTGGGTTTTGGGCGAGCAGAAAACAAGTGCCCTGCGTTCCGAGAAAATGGAGAACGTGATCTTCAACGGTACCAGTGGGCGCAGTGCGCAGCAGATGGCGGAAGTATCGCTTACCATCAACAACACGAAGAATATACTTCCTACAGAATATTCGCAGATCACCATTACGCGCAGACTATATCGCACGGGTGAAAGTGAATATTTGCTGAATGGTGTAACGTGTCGCTTGAAAGATATAACCAATTTGTTTCTCGATACGGGGGTTGCATCGAACACATATGCCATCATCGCGTTGGGCATGGTGGATGATCTGTTGAATGATAAAGACAGCTCGCGCAGAATGTTGTTTGAAGAAGCTGCCGGTATATCTAAGTTCAAGAAGCGCAAAAAAGAAACGCTAAAGAAACTCGAAGATACCGATGCCGATCTGGAGCGTGTAGAAGATCTTCTCTTTGAGATTGAGAAGAACATGAAGTCGCTAGAGAAGCAGGCGAAGCAGACGGAGAATTACTATAAGATCAAGGAAGAGTATAAACAGAAAAGTATCACGCTGGCGAAGGTGGTGGTGAGCAAACAGAAAGACAAGTTCAACATCATCAATCAACAGGTACAGGAAGAGAACGATCGTAAAATAGCAATGGCTGCTGAGATCGCAGAGAAAGAAGCTGCCATTGAAAAAGCTAAAGCTGAACTTGTACTCAAAGAAAAAACTTTAAGCTCACGTCAGAAGGCGATCAATGAATTTGTTTCGAAGATCCGTCAGTATGAAAGTGAGAAGCAGATCAAGAATGAACGTCTCAAGTATTTGAACGATCGTGCCGCTAGTCTCCGTGACCAGATTGAACAAGATCGTAAGAGCAACGAACGTGCACGCTTTAGTATACAGAGTCTGGAAACCGAAAGGGATTCGGCTGAGAGTATATTAGCAGAGATGACCAATAAACTGGAGCATCTCAAAGGCGAATACGAAGAGCAAAAAAGAATTACAACTGAACTGCAAACGCAGGCAGATTCACTGCGCAGAGTACAACGCGAGAAGCAAGAAGAAAGCTTTCAGATCAACAAAGGTGTTGAAATCCGTGAGATCCAGGTTTCGTCATTCAAACAAGAGCTTGAAAAAACAGCTTCGGATTCATCACAGCAGAGCGCGAGTCTTGTAGAGTTTGAAAACAAACTTAAAGTATTGCAGGATGAACTCAATGTGCGCAATGCCGATCAGGACAGACTAAAGAAAGAAGAGGAAGTAGTACAGGAGCGCATTGTGGCGATGGAAAAAACCATCGAGATGATACGCGAAGAAATGAACGTAACGGGTCGTAAACTCGATGCACGTCAGAATGAATTCAACCTTACCAAGTCACTGGTAGAGAACCTGGAAGGTTTCCCGGAAGCGATCAAGTTTTTAAGGAAGAAAGTAGGAAAAAATGCTCCCCTACTCTCCGATATACTTACTACATCTGAAGAGTATAGAGTTGCCATCGAGAATTACCTCGAACAGTACCTCAACTACTATATTGTTGAACACGAATCGGAAGCATACGATGCCGTAAACATTCTGAGTGATGCTGCTAAAGGTAAGGCTCACTTCTTTATACTGGATTCATTCGAGAAGTTCGAGTCGACTCCAGGACGTATATACGACAACGCCTTCCCGGCAACGGAGATTATTGAATACGATCAGAAGTATAGAAAACTGATGTCCTATATTCTGGACAAAGTATATATATACGAAGGTGATATCAAAAATCTTCCATCGGGCAGTGATGACAATACATTTATCACCAAGAACGGTAAACTTACCAAGCGCAAGTTTAGTATCTCCGGTGGTT
>CABHOV010000060.1 GCA_902168185.1 uncultured Bacteroides sp. | reverse complement strand
ACGCTTACTTTGTAGAACAAAAGCTACACCCGGCCGGCAATGGAAAACTTTATTGGAAGAGCGCCCTGCAGGTAGCAACGTCTGCAGTGTTATATACTGTGCTCGTATTCTTTACACCACCAGCCATGATCTCCGCTATACTTTGCTTCATCCTCGGACTAAACCTGGCAGTGATCGGCTTCAACGTAATGCATGAAGGCGGACATCAAAGCTTCTCGCGACACGCATGGATCAACAATGCATCGTCATACTTTCTGAATGTGCTGGGTGGCATCTCGTATTATTGGAAGATTAAACACAACGTGAATCACCACACCTTTACCAATATAGAAGGAATGGATTCAGACATAGATGTAAAACCCTTTATGCGATTACACGAAGGACAACCCAGACGCTGGTATCATCGCTTTCAACATATTTATTGGGTTATACTGTATGGTATATCATATCTGGCTTGGGTGTTCTATGAAGACTTTGATAAATATATAAGTGGCAAAGTATCAGCTAACTCCGAACCGAAGAAACTCGCCCTCAAAGAACATTTTATATTCTGGTTCACCAAGATTATGTATGTGAGTGTATATATGGTAATTCCCATCATCGTAGTGGGATGGTTGCCATGGCTCATCGGGTTTCTTATTGTTACCGTTACGTGTGGCATTGCTATCAGCATCGTGTTCCAGTTGGCACACGTGGTGGAAGGAACACATTTTCATTCGGCAGTAGACCAGGATCAAAACAATAAGCAGGAATGGGCTGTTCACCAGATTGCCTCTACAGCAAACTTTGCAACCAACAGCAAATCGCTTTACTGGTTGTTGGGAGGATTAAACTTCCAGATCGAACATCACTTGTTCCCGCGCGTCAGTCATATACATTACCCGAAGATCAGCCAGTTGGTAAAAGAGACGTGTCGCGAGTATAATATAGTATACAACGAATATGCCTCGATGTTCAAAGCCATCACCTCGCACCTGGTACACCTGCGCAGACTGGGGAATTCATAATAAGTATATAGAAGTTATTTATAGATTACTTTATAAAAGCTTTATAAATAGAAACAGGACGGAAATCGAAATTCCGTCCTGTTTTGTTTTAGTCTACCGTTGATAGAAATAGAGAATATACGCAAGCGCGACTTAAAAATGAAACCGGTAATAAACGCGTACACCGAGCAACGTAGCGTGGTCTTTAATAGTACCCGGAAAATGTTTACGGACAATCGACACCTTGGGCTCTATATATACACGGCGAAAGAAAACGCCCGCCAGCAGGTCAAGGCCATTGAACTGCAATCTCAATTCCTCTGGCTCACCGTTGTAAGTGTAATGCAGCGTTTTGCCTACGTTATAGAAAGTATACCCGGCCCCTATATAAAATGCGTCGAAAAATGACTTGGTAACGAACAGCGACTGATCAATATAAAATGTATTCTGCCGGTCGATACCATTGGGTTTAAAATAGTAAAAATCATAACGAAGCGTAGTGCCGTAGTGCACAGCAACCGAAGGCAGAAGTGTATACCCAGGAGTAACGTTTACACCCGTGCCGTTAACGCCCGCCTGGTAAGCAAAGGGTGCTTGTATATTTATACTTGATCCACCAGCGCCACGCTCCCTATACAGTATAGTTGTGCGACCCACCAGGCCTGCATCTATAAAGAACTTGCTCTCATCATGCTGCGCATAGCGGCGGGAGAACAAGCCTGTAATACTGAATAAGATCAAGGCAACGCGCATAGGTATATATTTATGGGTATATATTATTCGGTAGAGAATTGAGCATCAAAACAACTGGTTTCGATGCGGTGTACACACGGGTGGCGTGTGTTGCCGCATACTTTACCATCGCATACAGGCGTTGAATCCATAACCCCTGCAGCCAATGCCTTTTTTGACGAGCGATACATAATGTCGAGCTTCGTAGTAATCATGCCCCAACTGCCATCTCCCTTTAATCCATACTCGGCTATAGATACACTCTGCGATTTTGACCGTGCAGGCCAGTTGTCATATTCAAAGAAAACATAGAACACCAGGTTGCCGCGCATCCCTTGATTGTTCGGTGGATTGGAACCTGCCGTGCGCCACTCTTCGAAAAACATTTTATTGAATGCCGAATAGCAATAGGTAGGATTCGCTTTCTTTAGCAGACGATGATCTGAATCACCGATCCACTGCGGATCGTGATGTGAACCATTGAAAGGATTGAAGAAAGAACTAAATGTACTATACGAGTGATCCGAAAGATCATTGGCACCCGAAAGTATATTATCAAGGTCGCACTTTAATTTGAAGTTGCGCAGCTTGCCATGATTCCACGCGGTGTTAGACGACTGACAGTAACCAGCAACAAGACAGGGTGAAGTTCTGGTTGCATCACTCTCTGGTTCTGCCTCCTTCGGCAGATATACTATAGCACCACCGTGATAACTTTCGCTGAGCGATACGACCCATACCTCGTGCGAGCGCACATACTCTTCATCAACCGTTACCTCTTCCGGCTCGCCCATGGCATTGATCCGCGCACCACTCCAACGCGTAAGTTCTTCATCGCCACTATACGACACCAGTGTAGGGTTGCTGTTCAGCAAGCCTTTCCCTTTAAGCTGTTCGTATTCCGGTATATAGATCTGCGGGTAGAGCGAAATCATGGTGGTGCTATCGGGTATATTGGAGAAGGCTTCCAATGAAACGCCAAACGCCCCCGGTTGAGTATACCGCGATGCCGCAAATGTTTCAAATAATGATGGCGACCGCTCGGCGAGTACGTTGAGCAGTACATTATAGTCACCATCGAAACGTTTTTCTACCTCGCGGTATAGCAGCGTTCGAAACGCGCCATCGTCTACCTGTGAAAGTATACCGTTGCGCAGCACATCCAGGTGATGGGTGAGGTATGCATACTGCTCCGCGGGCGTGAGCGTTTGCAGTAAGCTCTCGTCGTTTTCAAGTGCCTGGTGGCGCACGTTGTTCGCCAGCTCTTCCTTGCAATGCGTGAAAAATAAAATAAATACGATACTGAGCAGGGCATAGCGGCCCGTCTTCATGTGTTCCATGACTTTAAAGGGATTAGTAGATATAGTATAAAAAAGCCTGGAGGGTTTTATCAGAATGACGACAAACGTATAGGAGAGGAGCTATAGCGATGGCAATGTGTTATGCGGACTCGGGCGTATGCCAGCGATGCGCATGCCCGGCAGACGAATTGAGCAGTATAAACAGGTTGTATATATTTTCGAGTGAATGGTTGAAGTCCTTAGGGAGCGCATCATGATGATCGATCAGGTAATCGAAAAGCAGACAAAATAAATTGTCACGAAGCTCTCCCGGGTGTGTAGTGTTGAGGAAGTGAAGGAACGCTTCCTGTAGCGGTGGTGTCAGTTGTTTGGATGGATCGGTTGGTGCTTGCATAAAACATTATAGTTTAGGTGATGTTATTCCTTTAAGAGAAAATTGTTTTTTATAGTGAGATGAGATAGCAGGGTATATATAGCTTTTATGTTTTCTAATTCAGGACTGGAACAGCTTTGGAGATTTACTTTGGCCAATAGCTCTATAATTCCATTTTGATAATTGCTTAGCTCCTGTAAGTCCATGACAGGAATCGTGATTGTATACAATGGTTCTTTTCTGTCATTTCTATTAATCATTTGTAAATACATTATTGTCAAATGTACAGAATGTATTGACATTTTGAATTAATTGTCATGAAAATATTTACAATCGTCAATAATAACTTTATAATTACCCCTCAATTGAGGATATGACAAAGCTTGGTGAATACCTAGAAAGAAGGGCTGTAAATAAATCGCACGTATCAAGGAAGACTGGTATAAGCAAACAGCGGATTAGTGAAATCTCATTAAAAGAAACATCACGGCTGCAGGCAGATGAAGTATATCTGATAGCACTCGCTATAGGAGTAAATCCTTGCGAATTGCTTGAGTATGTATGTAGCGATGTGAAATTAGTCGAGAAATAAACTAGTACCTATCCTTTACTTAATTTTTCCATTTCTTCCATCCCAACCGCTGTTGTTAAAATGAATTTGCCATCCTCACATTTCACCTCATAAGGAAATAGAGGATAAGTGTTCTCAGATGTAACTTCTCCGGAAATTTTGTTTTTGACACGCACGCGATCCCCTATATGAAATTTTTTTCGTGAGGTCTGCATGCTATAGATTGATTTTCCCGGCCTTTCCATTGTTTGATAGAAGTAACTAAATGGCTTGTTAAAGTGAACTATATTTCTTTTCCTTGAAGGCGATGACTGAGTTGACTCTTCATTTGTTCTCTTCAGTCTGATTAAGTTTATCTCTTAGTTTCGGGTAAATAATTGGTTGGGAAATACAATATTGACTATCTGTCGCCGAATGTTTTACATCTTGAATAAACTTATTTAATTCTAACAGCCATGGTTCATTAGGCGACTTTACTCTGCATTGCTTAACAGTTTTGATCAATGAATATATATTCCTATCAGTGGAAGAAAGAAGTTGTTTGGTTTTTCTGTCAAACCTTAAATGCTTGCCAAGTTTTACCCACTTTCTTCTGCTTGTGTAAGCTCCCCTGAAAATAGGACGGTTTAAGATTAGACGAAAGTCTTTTAACTTTAAACTGTTACATATGAAAAAGAAACGCTTTACAGAAGCCCAGATTTTCAACATTCTCAAGGAGTTTGATGCTGGCAAAAA
>CABHOV010000059.1 GCA_902168185.1 uncultured Bacteroides sp. | reverse complement strand
TTCCGTAATTCCACATCGAAATTGTGCCCGGTGTGTTATTGGTCATTATAACCGTATTTCCACCTGGATCCGTAGCTAAATCTTGCGTCACTTCAAATTTTATATCAGCCTTATCCAATGGTGCTTCCAGCTCATACTTATCTTCCTGACAAGACATTGTAAACAATGCTGTAGTCAAGAGAATAGAAAATATTTTATTTAAGCCTTTCATATTCTTAGTTGGTTATTATTTAATGACTCTTACCAGCCTGTATTTTGTTTCAGCACACCACTAGACAGACTTATCTGTGCATTTGGTATTTGCTGCAGTCCTTTTGTTTCCAAAATTTTTGCTGCCGTTATCTGCTTGGTTGTTGAAACGCCACCATTCAAAACTTGTGTACTTTCCGCGATTGCATCAGCGGCAACATCAACTCCCTGGCGAAGTAAATCCCAGTAACGTATGCCTTCCAATGCAAATTCAAGTCTGCGTTCCTTCATAAGATTTTCCTGAGTGACAGGAATCTGGGAGAAGTTAGTTCCATAAGCACGTTGTCTTACCTGATCAAAGTATGCTTGAGCATTTCCACTCTCTAATTCGGCAGCCATTAATAGAACATCTGCATAGCGGATAACTACATAATCCTGAAACTGGCTGATTTGGAAATCAGTGTTAAGTCCAAGGGCCGCGGCTTCTTCAGCAGATACACTTTTACCATCCTTATTGATCATGGGAGTGTACTTCTTAACATAATAGCCAGTATATTCTCTTTGTGCTTCAATTTTATTAAAGTCTATTTCTTCATTATCAATTGAAATTATTGACGCTACTTTTCGTGTATCAGTATCGTCATAAGCATTCCAAAGTTTAGAATTGACAGTAGCTCCGCCCCAACCGTTTCCATAGGGATAAGAAGAAAACTCGCGCAAGCCAAACATAACAAGCCATTTGTTACCATCATCATTTCCACTAGTGTAATCACTGGTGTAGCTATATTTAATAGCAAAGATTGTTTCCTTGTTATCCTCACCAGCGTAGTTCTCTACGGAAGCTGCTGGCCACAGGTTGGCAAAATCTGAGACAAGACCATGACCACTGTTTGAAATAACATCTTCAAGATACGCAAGCGCTTGCGCCTTCGTAATTACACCTGCAAGATCTGCCTTTTGATAATAACCGGTATAGTATAAATATACTCTTCCGATCAACGCTTCAGCAGCCCACTTTGTAACACGTCCATGGGTAGATACCGGTTGGTTAGCATACGTAATCGCTTGCAGATTTTCGCTTGCAAATTTCAAATCTTCAGCAATTTGCGCATATGTTGTTTCCGGATCCGCCTGAGGAATATTCTCAGCTGAAGCCTCTGTTAGAAGAGGTATATTTCCCCACAAACGCACCATATCAAAATACATAAAGGCACGCAAAAATCTTGCTTCGGCCTCATAGGTTGTCTTCAACGTTTCATCGGTTCCCCAATCAACCTGATCCAGCTTTCCTAAAAGTATATTACAACGGTAAATCGCTTTATAGTAATTTGCCCAATTGGCACCAAATATACTCAGGTCCGATGGAGATCTGCTTTTATCAAACTCGTCCAACATCTGATATCCAAACCCATCACCATTTCCTGTTCCTCCGAAAGCATTGTCGGAGAATATCTCAGACGCTACCGGAAATGATACACCACCAGACCACAATGCCTGTACACCATCATAACAACCTGCAAGTGCTGCGTAAGCTTCTGCCGGAGTCTTATAGTAATTCTCCACAGTTGATGTTGACAGCGATTCTGTATCTAGAAAATCACCACATCCGCTCAGTACCAGCAGACTAATAACTACTGTATATATATTAAGCTTTCTCATATTTTTCATTTTTAGAATTTCACGTTCAATCCAACCATATAGGTTCTTGGACGTGGATAGTATCCTACATCAACCCCTGAAGTAAATGCATCTGGACCATAACCTATCTCCGGATCCATACCATTGTATTTTGTAAATGTGAACAAGTTCAATGCAGAGACATATAGCCTGCATTGCGTCAGGTAATTCTGCTTAATGATCTTGGTTAAATCATATCCCAACGTAACATTGTTTATTCTCAGGTAATCTCCGTCATGAACATAAAGATCAGAGAAGTTAGCCCAGTTTTCTCCGGTCTCCGTTACACGCGGTATTCTATTAGAAGTACCGGCTCCATGCCAGCGGTCCAGCATCTCCGTTGTATAGTTAGCATACTTGTTGGAAGGTGAACGATACGATTGTACAATTTGGTTACCCGTGACACCACTTGCTTGTATCGATAGGTCAAAGCCTTTATAGTCTGCGCCTACAGAGAAACCAAAAGTAAATTTAGGATTAGGGTTACCGATCATGGTCTTGTCTGACTCATCAATTACTCCGTCACCAGTTACATCTACATATCGCACATCACCAGGTTTCGCGGAAGGTTGTAAAAGTGTGCCTTCATTTGATGTATAAGACGCTACATCCGCTTCTGTTTGAAACAATCCATTTGTTTTATAACCCCAGAAATATCCAACCGGGTATCCATTAGATGCTCTGTTGAATTCTGGTGAGTTATCATATATTTGAAATTGTTGACCGTGTATAATTCCATCAGCGTTCGGTATGTTGCTAACCGTGTTTTTGTTATACGCTCCGTTAACACCTATACGATAGTTCAGATCACCAAGGCTATTATTATAAGCCAACGCCAATTCGATACCTTTGTTTGTTACACCGCCACCGTTGATATAGGGAGCGTCAGCACCTGCAGTAGCGAGAATAGGAGGATTGATGAGCCAATTTCTGTTGGTCTTAATATACCAATCGAGGTTTACATTAAACCTACCATTCAGGAAAGCAGCATCAAAACCAATATCAGTTTGTTCTGATGTTTCCCATTTCAAATCTGGATTGGATAATCTGCTTGGATATGAACCTGGAGTAAGAGTACCTTCAGCATTACCAAAAATATAATATGTATTTGTGAATCTTATAGGAGATTGGTATTGGAATGCTGGAGTGCTCTGGCTACCCACCTGACCCCAGCTCGCACGCAGTTTAAGTGAATTCAACCAATTGCTGGTATTATCCATAAACGATTCGTTGGTAATTACCCAACCGGCTGATACGGACGGAAAATATCCCCATTGATTGCCTTTTGCAAACTTCGAAGAACCATCAGCACGGAATGTCGCGTTGAACAAATAGGTTTCTTCGAAATTATAATTAAGTCTTCCAAAGAAAGACAATCTGTGATCTGGATCGTCCGCTCCACCGGTAGCTGTGGCAGTGCTGCTTGTTCCATTATTTACCCATGCATGTTCTACATCATTGAAAACAGAACCAGTCCTAGAAGCATTTAAAAAGCTTCCGCTATATTTATATACTGACGTACCCGCCATTACATCGAATCTATGTTTTGCAGCTAGTGTAAATCCATAGCTCAGCAAATTGTCCCACAGAATCGCCTGTTTTTTGCTCGTTGATTGGCTTACTTGTGGATTGTTGTTGAAAGAGTATATAGACAGTTTAAATTCTGGCCTATACGCTTGTCCATCAGATGATGAATAATCAATACCAAGGCTTGATCTAAATTTCAGGTTTTTAATAGGCTCTACCTGGAAGTATACATTTCCAATAACACGTTGTGTCTTATTTCTACTTTGGTTATTGTATACCATCTGATAATACGGGTTGGCCTGATTGAACATCCCTACTGTATCAGCTTTATCATCTTTCAGTAAAGGTGTAGTTTGAAATGCACCACGCAATGAGTTGTTATACTGATTACCCACTCCGATACCATGGTTATCCACGAAGGCAAAATTCATATTTTCACCTACCGTTACCACATCTTTAAATAATTTGTGTTCGGAGTTAAAGCGAAAATTATAGCGCTTGTAATTAGATAAATCCTTACCGCCAACAATACCTGCCTGTGATAAATAAGAAAGTGATGATGAATAAACAGAGGTTTCATTACCTCCTGATACACCGATCGAATAGTTCTGTGTAACGGCGTCTTTCACAAACATCTTATCCATCCAGTTTGTACCGGCAGATCCTAGTGAATCAATCTGTGCATTACTATAGACAGGAGAATTTCCGGAGTTAACCGCAGCTTCGTTAGCAATGACTGCATACTCTTTGGCATTGAGCAAGTCAACTTTCTTTGCAACGTTCTGTATACCATAATAAGAATCAAACGTTACTTGTGCCCGTCCTGATTTACCCTTCTTGGTCGTGATTAACACTACACCATTCGATGCCTGTGAACCGTAGATCGCCGCAGAAGCAGCATCTTTCAACACAGTCAGTGATGCTATATCTCCGTTGTTGAGGTATGTGATATCGCTTACAATCACGCCATCCACAACATACAGTGGATTGTTTCCAACGTTGGAACCAACACCACGAATTGTCACTTTCATAGCTTCACCTGGCTGACCAGATGTTGAGGTGATTTGCACACCAGGAGCTTGTCCTTGCAATGCTTGTAACGCGTTGGTTGAGCTCTGCTTCAAAAGATCTTCGCCTTTCACTTGCAGATTCGCACCTGTATTCAATGCTTTCTTCTGTTCACCATATCCCACGACCACAACTTCTTGTAGTGTAGATATATCTTCCTCCATTGTAACATCAAGTTGCGTCTGATTTCCGACTACTACTTCTTTAGATTTATAACCAATAAAGGTTAACACCAATACGTCATCCGGTGACGCTTGGAGAGAATAATTACCGTCAACATCTGCTGATGTTCCAAAGGTAGTTCCCTTCACCAATATACTTACTCCCGGCAATGCTGCTCCGGTAGCATCCGTAATTTTCCCCGACACAACTTGCTTCTGTGCCTGCGCAGAAGCAAGTCCTACCAGGAAGAAACATACGGAAGCGAGCCATATGCTTCTGTAGACTTTTTTAATCATAGGTTAATTTTGGTTTAGCTGTTTTTGTTTATCTCCAGTTCCCTCACGGAATTTGAATTCTTATTTATTCTCCACGGTTAATGTTTTACCGTCATACTTGACCATCTGGTCAGGATGAGCGTTGAAGCTCACCCCGACAGCATGATCTTTTTTAACCCAAACTATATTTATCGAACGAGTTTCAAGCATGCCACTGTAAGCACTTTGACGTTCTCCTATAGTTAAGGTTTCAGTAGCTTCATTATAGGTAAATGGTATCGTACTATATTTACCTTGTTCGTAGTTGTAATTTACATTCTCATCTTCATAGAGTGTAAAGCTTGCGTCTTTGCCTGTATATACATATAGTGTTAATGGATCTGCTGATTTCTCAGTGGTATATTGTATCTCAGGACCAGCAGGAACGATAGAACCTTCTTTCACATATACTGGCATTTTATCCAGCGGAGCAGTTGCATGTATTGTCTGACCACCAGTAAAGTACTCACCTGTGTAGAGATCATACCAACCTGCAGTTGCAGGCAAGTATACATCGCGTGTTCTTGCCTTATCAACATATACAGGATTGATCAACAAGCTTGGACCGAACATATACTGATCGCCAATCGAGTATACTTTATCATCTGCGTGAAAATCCATTATCAAACCACGCATAATGGTATAGTCATTGAAATAGCTTTGGCCAGCCAACGAATACACATAGGGCATCAAATGATAGCGCAGTTTATCGTAGTATACCATGCTGCTATACTCTGGTGTACCTTCAGGGGCAATGTTAAATATTTCACGGAATGGGAATTGACCATGTGATCTGAACAGCGGGCAAAAAGCTCCGTATTGAAACCAACGTGTATTAAGTTCTCTCCACTCTCTCAAGGTCTCGCCCGTCTGATTATAAAATCTTTTTTCAACTGCGAAGCCACCTATATCCATAGTCCAATATGGAATACCGGATAATGAGAAATTTATACCCGTTGCAATCTGATCTTTAAAATCGCTCCAGCGTGATACAATGTCGCCACTCCAAGTAGCTGCACCATAACGTTGCTGTCCTGCGAATGCAGAGCGTGTTAAAATAAATACGCGTTTATCAGGACTGGATTGACGTTGGCCTTCATATACACCTTTCGCGTTCATGAGTGAGTATGCATTGAAGTACTTCACACCAGGCCCCATTGCTGTAGGGCTCATATTTATTTTACGCTCCTCTACAGAAATATTAGAATGTATATCTGGCTCTGTAGCGTCAAGCCACCATGCATCTATACCTTTAGAGTTAAGATTCTTATCGATCTGTTTCCAGAAAAGTTTACCGGCTTCTAAATTAAAGGGATCATAGAACGTAGACTCATATCCTATACCTACCCAGTCTTTTCTTTTCTTTTCGATGTTGTGCATGAACAAGAATCCCTGCTTGTTCATTTCATCGTAATTGCTGGTGCCTTTATTGAATTTCGGCCATACTGAAATCATCAGGTTAGCATGGAGTTTTTCATGCAACTCCTTTACCATTCCTTCCGGATCAGGGAAGCGCTTGAGATCGAATTCATGTGATCCCCATTTAGGATCTTCCCAGTATTGCCAGTCTAATACAATGTTATCGAGTGGTATATTTCGCTTACGATATTCCTTTACTACATCGAGCATATCTTTAGCATTGCCGTAACGCTCACGACTTTGCCAAAATCCCATAGCCCATTTAGGTACAATTGGAGCTTTACCTGTAATTGTTCTATAGCCGCTGATCACTTCGTCAGCGTTCTTTCCTTTGATGAAGTAATAGTTTATTTCATCACCTACATCACTGGCAAGTGAAAGCTGTTCTTGATTTTCTGTGTACGGGTCAAGGTGTTTAACTGCCAGGTATCCGCTATCATCTGGTTTCCACTCTATTTTAATCGTATGCTTCTCGCCAGATTTAATATCAACGTTAAATTTATTTGTCCAAGGATTCCAGTTCTGGCGCCACTTGTCGATTATTAGCGTACCATCGATCCATACTTTAATATACCCTGAAGAGTATACCAGGAATTTATGTAGACCTGCTTTGTCAGAAGTAAAAGAACCTTCCCATACCACTTTACCTTTGCTTGATACATCTTTCGGAAAACTATCAACCTGTGGTGTTTCAAGAAATTCGTATTCGATCTTGTCTTCTGTTTTGGACTCTTTGATTTTATCCTCTACATAATAGTCAGCCGTAAGGCCACCTTCTTTTCCATCTTTGGTATAAAGCTTTACTGTATTGAGTGGTTGATACTCTCTCGGATCACCAAACTTGCTGATGGAATAATTATCCCACAGCAAACCGTAATTTTTACTTGAATAGAGGAAAGGTATAACGTCAACAATGTTGTGTTGTACCAAGTCTACATCCTGACCTTTATAGTTCATCTGCCCATTTTGATGACCACCTAAACCATAGAAGGCTTCGTCAGCAGGAGATTCAAAAACCTGGCGGATGGCGTATGAATTCAATTTATCAATTGTGATCGGTGTAAACGACTTGCCACCTCCCTGGCGTTCCTGTAAAATCACCTGACCTGTTGTGTCGGTAAAGGAAACCTCTCCAGTGGCGAGTAATATTTTTGCCCGAAGTGACTTTGTTACCAGTGTAAGTGCGTCTGATGACTCCTCCAGTTTCCATGAAGTTGATCCTGTCACTTCAGGAAGCACCACAAGGCTTTGAGCCTTCGAAAAGGTGTCAACCGGAGCCGCTGAGACATGAATAATGTCATCAGAAATTACCTGAAGTCTTACGCGTTTTGCACCGCCCTCTTTAGCGTCAAGAGTCACGATAACGCCATCCGTTAATTTTTCAAACTTTGAGGAGGTAGAACACGCTCCAAGGAAGAGCGCGAGTGAAATGATGGTTAGTAGTATACGTTTTTTCATTCTATAAGTGTTCTTTCATGCAACCGGTTTCCAAGACAAAATTCTCGTAATCGATTGCAATAAAGGTAGGCGTCTAACGGGCTTTGATTGGGTATCGAATTGTCTGATCGTGGAGGCTCAAACGTTTCCAGAGGGTATCAATTTGTTGCAAAAGACTGGACGAAATCGATTTGAGGATTGGATTTGTGTTTTTGAAGGGGCGACAGGTAGTAAAAATAAAAGATGAGGCAATGTGTATTTCCGGGAAGAAAAATTAACTGCTCATGACAGCAAACGGATCAAAAGTCAATGATGACTTTCAGGCTTTAAGCCCATGAAAAAGGTCTTTGTGAATAGTAAGATTCAGAACTAGCAAAATTGATTCAATTCCTAGCTCCTTATTAATCAGATCAATAGAAAACAATGAAAGACAACGAAGCTGCAATGGCAATGTATATTGCAATTTCAATAGCGAGCATAATTCTACTCAGACGTTTGAGTTTCTCGTGTGACATTTCCTTTTTTTGAATAAGATCAAAGCTACTAACTGAATTGTCAGACAAGGGTTACAGAATCGCTTTGATGTAGGATTGAATTGTCTCTTTTTGGGGGATAAAATTACAAAGTACCTTTTCTCTTACCTGCAGCATAGGCCGAGGGTAATATACTATACTGTTCTTTAAAGTAACGTGCAAAGTATTTGGGATTATTAAAGCCCACCTGGTAGGCAATCTCTGCTACGGTTAACTGACTTTTCTCCAAAAGCTGAGCAGCCTGCTGTAGTCTAATGGTACGGATGAACTCTAAAGGCGACTTTCCCGTCAACGCCAGAGTCTTCTTGTATAAATGTGCACGACTAATTCCTAACTCGCGACTCATGTCTTCAACAGAGAAATCTGTTTTGGAAACATTTTCCTCCACACACTTAATAGCATTCTGAATAAACTTTTCATCCAATGGAGTGATGTTCAGTTCACTTGCCTTTACATCCAGTTGCTTTGGAAAATTCTTATGAAGTTTCTCACGTTGCACGATGAGGTTTTGAATCCGCGAGGCGAGTATCTCAAAATTAAAGGGCTTCGTGATATAGTCATCTGCTCCGGCTTGGAAGCCCTCTACTTTTTGTTCCTCAGCTGCACGTGCTGTGAGAAGTATAACCGGGATGTGCGACACGCGCTGATCTGACTTGATCTTTTTACACAACTCTATACCATTCATTTCCGGCATCATGATATCACTCACGATCAAATCAGGCAATTGCTCCTGCGTTTTCTTCCAGCCGTCCTTTCCGTTGGAAGCTTCTACTATCTGGTAATCTGATTTAAGATTATCTTTCAAATAAAATCTAAAATCTTCGTTGTCTTCAACCAATAAAACCAGAGGCTTCTTCGCAGTAACAGAATCACCACTGCCTTCGATGAGCTCGCCGGTCGCTAACACAGGGTCTACAAATTCAGCAGCTATACTCTCAGTATAGCTACCAACTTCGCGTAGCGGGATCTTTATTGTAAAGCAACTTCCGTTGCCTGGCTCGCTCTCTACTGAAATACTTCCTCCATGGATCTTCACAAATTCCTTAGTGATCGATAAACCTATACCACTCCCCTGGTTTACCATGCTTTTGGGCAACTCATTCTGGAAGAACCGATCGAAAATTTTTTCCTGTTTATCAGCAGGTATACCTATACCGGTATCTTTCACACGAATAGATAACCACTGCTCTTCTCCCTCTGATACTTGCTCTACCCGTACCGTTACAGCGCCATGTTCCGGAGTAAATTTAAATGCATTCGATAATAAGTTGAACAGGATTTTTTCAAGTTTATCCTGATCAAATATAGTTTCAAGTGAAGTTAATGAAGATTGAAACTGCAGTTGAATATCTTTCTTCTCTGATAAGTCCGAGAACGAGTATACTGCTTCTTTTATAAATTGAATGATATCACCTTCTGATGGATTGAATTTTATTTCCTGTACTTCAAGCTTTCTGAAATCCAGCAACTGGTTCACAAGGTTCAACAAACGTTTTGCATTTCGCTGAATAAGCCGAAACTGATTTAACTGGTCGGGCTCTTTCGTTTGCTTCAATATCTTTTCAATCGGTGTGAGTATAAGTGTTAGCGGTGTGCGGAATTCATGACTCACGTTTGTAAAGAACTTGATCTTCATCATATCCAGTTCATGCATGCGCATAGCCTCCTGGCGCTCTTGCTGCATCGCGAATTTCATTTTCTCCCGTTGCTGAATCAGCCTTCTTGTAATCAATAGTCCTATAATGATAAACGTGAAGTATAACGTAAGTGCAGCACGCGTTTTCCAAAAAGGCGGCAACACCGATATCTTCAGATGCGCGCCTTCGTTGTTCCATATACCATCATTATTTGCGGCTTTCACTCTGAATGTATACTCACCCGGATCAAGGTTGGTAAATGTTACTCTTCTTGATTTACTGTCTGCAGATAACCAATCGGTATCAAAGCCTTCCAGTTTATATTTATACTGATTTTTTTCGGGATGAATATAGTTTAATGCAGCAAACTCAATCGAGAATACATTTTTACCAGGAGGCAACGTAATTTCAGTTGTCTCTGAAATATCTTTTGACAACAATACCTGCCCGTCAACACGTTCTTCGGCGTGTACACTCTTGTTAAAAAGTTGAAAATCCGTAAATACTACTTTGGGTAAATACTTATTCAATCCAAGTTGTGTCGGTTTAAATATATTGAAGCCGTTGGCGCCACCAAATATCAATTCACCGCGGGAAGTTTTGTAGGCAGCATTTTCATTAAACTGTTTTCCCTGCAGTCCTTCGGCTTCACTGTAGTTTTTAAATTTATACTGTGTTTTGCCATTCGGTTCATTTGTAATTATCAATTGCGACAATCCGTTTGGTGTACTAAGCCAAAGATCTCCCGAGTCATCTTGCAGTATGGTTAATATAGTATTGTGAGGAAGGCCATCTTCTTTTGTAAACACTGTAAATGTATTCGTCTTTCCATCGAACAAGTTTAATCCACCGGAAGTACCAATCCATACCCTTCCCTTGTTATCTTCCCGAATATCCAAAATGCTATTGTTGCTCAGGCTTCGCGGATTATTACTTTCACTTTCATAATGAATAAACCTTCCACGTTCGCGACTGAGCACATCTATACCCAGCGTTGTACCAAACCACAAATTACCGGCTTTGTCTTCCGTTATTGCTGCTATATAGTCTGCACCAATCGAATTAGGATCACTTGCACGATAGTGCGAAAACGTTTTTGTCTTGTCGTCAAACAAGTTCAATCCACCGTTCAGTGTTCCTACCCAAAGTCTATGGCGCGAATCTTCAAATATCTCCCATACACTTTGCGCTGATAAACTTGAAGGATCGGATGGATTATGATTATAGCGAATAAACTTTTTACCATCGTAACAGGTAAGTCCTCCATAATATGTACCGATCCATAATTTCTTTTCATGATCAATGTACAAGCTTACAATTACATCACTGCCAATACTATTTGGATTTGCAGGGCTATACCTATACTGTGTAAACCTGCCGTTAGCACGATTGAAATATAGCAGACCTCCACCATTGGTACCAATCCATAAATTCCCCTTATCATCCTCCACAAAACGGTTCACATCAGCATACGGCAATCCAAAAGGCACCGCGGGTGAATGTTTATATAGCGGAAAACGGATTATATTCTCATGGTAATAGCTGATACCTCTTTTATAGGTGCCCACCCAAATAATTCCTTCTTCATCTTTATATAGCGTATTGATGCTATTCTGACCTAAACTTTTCGCGTCTTCATCCTGGTGCTGAATATAGCGGACGGAAAAATTACTTTTATCAACGAGATTTATACCGCCATGATCCGTTCCCACCCAGATCAATCCTCTCTCATCTTCTTGCATGTCACGCACAATATTCGTGCTTAGCCGGGCATCCGGACTATCCCTATGGAAATGTTTAAAAGTCTTTTTGTTGATACTGAAATAGTATACACCTTGATCATCATCTGCAATAAAAATCCAAAGGTCGCCATCGCCATCGCACAAAAAACGATACTGTAATATAGCGCCTTTATTTTGCTGGAACAGATAGTCGTTCCGGTATATAACTTCATGTTTACCACCCTTCACAACAATCTTTTCAATTATACCATTGGCATGGATAAGCCAGTTATTGTGCTGATTGTCTTGGGCGAAAAAGGAAATTGTATCCGATGCTATACTTCTAAGATCCTCTACGTTATGTCTGATTGAAGTGACTTCACCGGTTGATGAAGTATATTTCAGTAACCCTGCAGAGGTATGGATAAACCAGAAGTTACCTTCACCATCTTTAACAATATTTAATAATTCGCCAGGTGGAATATTATAAGTCTTGTAAAAAGAAGAAAGGTCTTTTTGGAATTTTTCTGTTTGTGGATCATACAGGGTAAGTCCTTCGCCGGTAAGTATACCCAGGCGGCCATCGGGTATTTCAAAAAGATCCTGAATTGAATTATGGATGAGTGACGTTGTATCGCGTGAATCGTGCTGAAAAACTTTCATCGAATAACCATCATACCGATTCAGTCCGGAGACGGTGCCAATCCAAAGAAACCCACGTTTGTCTTTGAGAAAACTTAGCACTTCATTGTGCGACAGTCCATCGTTAACGTTTACATGCATGAACTGGTAAGGCTCCGGCTGAGCGATCAACAAAACCGGGCATGTAAATAGAAATACAATACCTAAAAGAATCCTCTTATCCATTCAACCTTTCCGCTACACCTGTCTGCAATTTACAGAACGACAATATAAAAATCACATCTATATGCGCTGTAATAATCCTGATTTATAGACAGATATTCTACAATCAAACAGAGAACTTCATGAATTTCGAGATCAACAGGTCAAATACCTCTACCAGAATCAAAAGAATAATAATGTATTCAAGCAGGCTGCTTTCACGCTGATGAATAATTTCGCGGAATACAGAGAGGTTGTCTTCAATAATTCGCAAAGTATATTCTACCTCGTTATAGCGTACACGTAGATCGAAATGCTTCATCAATCCCTGGTGAAGTTTATCGAGATACTCATCGTCCCATACCAGCTCTGGTGAATCGAATATGTAAATATTCTCAGCGATTTCGTTTTGTGTATTCAGCGCTTTGCCTATGAAGCGCATCATATTTTTTCGGCTGATTTTGAGTTTACCGGTAAGCTCGAGCTGGTTGGCAAAACTTTTTACTTCCGTTAGCAAAGTCTCACTTACGCCATGATAATAATCCAACGCTACAGATTGCGCGAGATTAAACATGGCAATGCGAATTACTTTATCATCGAGTCTTCCGATCACTACTTCATCAAAATCAAATGCAATGTTAGAACGTTCTTCAACCCGTATCTCGTGGTCATCGCGAAGCCAATTTAAGGATGGGCTTTTCTGAAAACCTGAGATCGTTTTTATAGCCAACTTCATCTCGTCTTCATTATACCCTGCGAATACCACTACACCATAATTGAAATAATATTGGTATTTGTCACCACTGAAATTATAATATAGTTCTGAAGATGAATCAGCCAATGGCTTAATATCGAGGAAGGCCTTAATGCCTTTTATATCCAACTGGTTAGCAACAAGAAATGCAGAAAGTTTCACCGTTTGATTCATACACTAAAAACTTAGACCTATAAAGTTAAAAGAATAGCGGCAGCATAAAAGTTCTGCCGACAATAACAGAAATCATAATAAACGGGTAATATATCTTTTATATAAAGGGTGTTTGAAAACTGGTTTTAAAATCGAGATTTGCGGCTTAGATACACTTCAATACTTTGATTTAAACCTTCAAAACTAAACGTCTTCCTACCATTGATTACCGACATGCGCACCTATAAATTAATCCAAATGAAAAAAATAGCCGCCTTTCTTCTGTTAACCCTGTTGAGCTACGGACATGCCAACGCGTGGGGACCAACCGGCCACCGGGCTACCGGATGGATTGCTGAAAAATACTTATCCAAGAAAGCAAAAAAAGAAATAGACCGGATTTTAAGTGGTCAGTCGATGGCCATCGCCAGCACTTGGATGGACGAGATACGATCTGATTCTACTTATAACTACGCAGCCGACTGGCATTGGGTGACTATTCAGGATGGGCAGACGTACGACCAGAGTGTGAAGAATCCGAATGGCGATGTTATTCAAGCCATTGAACGCATCGTTACCGAATTAAAATCGAAGAAGTTTACCGGACAAGCAGAAGCGGAGCGGATTAAAATGCTTATCCACTTGATTGGTGATATCCACCAGCCATTGCATGTTGGCGGTGGAAACGACCGCGGTGGTAATGACGTAAAAATCATGTGGTTTCGTGTCGACAGCAACTTGCATCGCGTGTGGGATAGCGACATGATCGATGATACTAAACTGAGCTATAGCGAACTTGCACAGTCATTAGAGAAGCCAACACCTGCCCAACTGGCAAGCTGGCAAAATACTTCGGTTCGCGATTGGGCATACGAAAGCATGGCTTATCGCAAGCAAGTGTATGATTATGGAGCTGGCAAGCTGGGCTATCAGTATGGCTATAAGCATTTTCACGTAGTGCGCTATCGCTTATTACAAGCGGGTGTACGACTCGCTGGCATTCTAAATGAGATCTACGGATAATTCTTTAATTTGGGAGAGGAATAAAATCTGAAACCTTTTTAAAATATTCTTAAGATTTTTTTGAGAAGGTTTTTGAAATTTAAGATGCAAGTCCTTAATATTGCACTCCCAAATTTAAACGAATTCCTCCTTAGCTCAGCTGGTTAGAGCATCTGACTGTTAATCAGAGGGTCCTTGGTTCAAGTCCAAGAGGAGGAGCAAAAAGCCACCACGTCCGGTGGCTTTTTTTATTGTGCATCTTTTTACCGTTATGAGTTATTGCGTTTACATTTTATACTCTGAAACTACCGGACGATTCTACACTGGTACGACTGAAAATCTCCAACAAAGAATTTCGCAGCATAACAACCCCATCAGTCAGTCGAAGTATACAGCAAAAGGAATTCCCTGGCAGCTATATATAGCTTTACCGTGCAACGATAAGCAGCATGCAATCAAACTTGAGAAGCTCATCAAAGACAAGAAGAGCAGTGTGTTTATTCGTAATCTAAAAAAGTATCCGGAGCTCGTTGAGAAAATAATAAAAGAAACGAGCATCTAAATGTTAATCAGTCCCGATGGGCATCGGGATGGTTCAAGTCCAAGAGGAGGAGCAAAAAAAGCCACCACGTCCGGTGGCTTTTTTTATTGTGCATCTTTTTACCGTTATGAGTTATTGCGTTTACATTTTATACTCTGAAACTACCGGACGATTCTATATTGGCATGACTGAAAATCTCCAACAAAGAATTTCGCAGCACCATTTATCAGAAAAGTTATCCAAAAGTATACTCAAAGCCAAGTCAACAAAATCAACTCTGCCGCTGTTTCTTAAACTCATTAATCTTCTCTAACAACTGAAGATATTCATTGTTCTGAATATTGTGTCCAAATGATTTTAACAAAGACTTAAGTTCAGTATATACTTCTTCATCAGCCTGAATATAATCCCCATTACTATTTTGCATATAACCACACTCAAAACAAATGCTCAAACTTTCTGCGATCTGGTCATCTTTAGTCTTAAAAATTAAAGCATTTCGATAAAATGGAGCACACATCCAATCTATTTTTCCAACAAACTGCTTGCTAATTATATTTTTCAGCACATAATGCTCCTGTGTGTCCTTTCTTATCACTGCAAGTCTATTCGCTGTATCGTTAAATTGCTTGAACGCATTTAATATAGGCATAGACACTAATCCACTCATACAAAGATTATTTTCCATCAGTTGCGACTCAAACTTGGGTCCGCGATTGAATGAGTATGTCTCTATGAATTCATAATCTAAAGCATCAAAGTATTTCTGAATTGGAATGTTTTTGTTTCCCATTGTCATGATTACCCAAATTTACCACCATTATTTTCTAGTACTTTTATATAGCTCAACTATAACTATTGTTAACTACGAAAGTAGGCTGGCTATATCTGCGATTACTACTCCAAGTATTACAACCATGATCAGACAAATGAATAGATGTCCCAGCATGTATCTAAATCTTCTCTTACTGAAACCTTCTTTTCTCTTATAACTCTTCCAACTATAATAAAGTCCGAATGGTGCCAGGACAAACATAGCTAGCAATGGAAGTCCAACGAGCAAATCTAACATATCTGCATACTGACTATTGCGTCTATAAATTATTGGTTTTATCAATACGGACATTAGAATAGAAAACACCACCAATCCACCGTATATTTTATAAAGTATAGCCGACTTCTTTAGATATACAAAGTCGTCAGGCTTTGATTCTGTAAAATCAATTATCTCCTCCATTGCCAAATGCTTTAATGTCTGTCGAGCTGTAAATCATTATAATTATACTATTTGTATACTGCATTTTCATCATTGCTGAAATTATTAGGGAAGAAAATTGATATTCAACAGCAAAGCAATCAACAGTCCCTTATTTCTTAGCCCCATTAAAGAGATTTAGTAAATTCTCATCCCACAACTCTGAATCCATTTTTCATGATTAAAGAAAATTATCCAAGATCACTTTATCACAGTAGCTTCCAATTCAACTTTCAATGTTTCGAAAAGACCTTTTACTTCGAGCAAGGTGCTTGCTTGTTTAATGCCATGCTTCGCGATCCAATTTTGAAAAACATCGAAGCAGGTAAAGAGCTCGTCTGTTGACGTTGTATAGATATTCAGTCTTGCTATATCCTTAAGCTCATGCCCGGCCGTGATGATAATTTTTTCAAGGTTTTGTATAGACTCAATCAGTTGTGTTCTCATATCAGCTGAGCTTGATTGTCCATCAGCATGTACTGCCGCTTGTCCGGAGCAATAAAGTATACTTTGTGATTGCTTTACTTCAACGGCTTGCACATAACTCCGCTGATCCTGCCATTGCCAGGGATTAATGATTCGCTTTTCCATTTGTTTATTTTTTTTGTGTATGTATTTTGTTGCAATTGTATACTGCAAAGCTGAACACAATGCACATTTTAGTCGCGTGATAAATATCACTATTTACAAATGGAGGGTGGACTAAGAAGATAGTCTGCTAAGTGTTTCACGTGAGACGCCTAGATACGAAGCCAGCAACGATTTGGGCACACGCTGTACTAATTGAGGATAACGCTTTAGCAATTGCTCATAGCGTTCCGCAGCATTGGAGGTAATGAATGACAATATGCGTTGCTGCGATGCTATATGACCGGCAATAGATTTTTCAAGGAAGAAACGCTGTATTTTCTGAGATCCTTCACATAACTTCTTATAGTCTTCAAGCGAAAGGCACAACACATCGGCATCTTCAATACACTGTAGCGACATGGTAGCTTTTGTCTGCGTATAATAAGCCTGAAAATCACTCTCCCACCAGTCTTCCATAGCGAAGGAGACTATATATTCTTTTGCTGATTCATCGTTATATATCAATTTCAAAAGTCCTGATACAACATAGTATAGATACTCAACACCCTCACCTTGCTGAATAAGTAATTCTCCCTTTTTAAAATTTTTAACTATAAAATGAGATCGAATGAAAGCGAACTCATCATCTGTTATCGGTACTAACTTTTCTATCTGGTGTTTGAGTTGCTCGTCCATGGACACTTTTTCGTATTCTTATCAACTATACCGTGGTAAACTCTTCGCAGCTACTTATTTGTATTTTTACTTCACCATTGTTGAATAACAATCCCCAATTGTTTATCCGTTACAGCAAATTCTTTTGCACCCCATGGGCGAAGCGTAATTTTACTAAGGTTGGGATGCAGAAACTCTGGATGCGATGAACTTATCTTTCTATATACTTCATCTATGTCATTCGTTACAAGTCTAAATTCAGGGTTATGTTCTTTTGCTAACTCCTTATTTTGAAAAAGATTTATATGCAACTCATTTTTTTCAATTACACAAAACGGGTTATCTGATTTCAACTCATCGTGCTTAATATTAAACTCCAGACAATCGACAAATAGTTTCAATGCATCATTAATATCTACATAAAACACATTAGGGACTAACCTGATAAAATTCATAAATCATTAGTTTAAATATCCAATTTTGAATTATTCTTTGATGTCTTTGCAATGGCGGCTTTACTTATCAACGCTTAGCCCTCCAATATATATTTCGGTTATCGCTGTCTTTTCGTCCTTGTCGCCTTTGTAAACATCAAGTATTTTAAATTCGATTACCAAAGGTGCGTTGGCAAATCGGATCCAATCCTTAGCATCAAAAGAAAATTTCTGCAGTTGTTTTGTGTCGGCTAAATTTAGTTTTCCAAAGTATATACCGTTTACCAACATCTCAAGCACCTTCACTCGTGAGTATTCTGCCATTCTTTTTTAGATTTAACGAAGCCGTTAACCACGACAATTTTAGTAACTGCCGGGTGATTGCCTTGTAAACCAAACGTCAGCGATTCACCAACTCCATATCCCTGAACACCTTCAACCCAAGCGGTCTTAAAACTTAAGTCAGCGGCATTTTTTGCTGAATAGTTAATTGAGTCTGATGTTAGCTCTGAAGAAGCACGTTGTGAAGCAAATGAGTATCCAACAATATCGTAGTACGCTATATCTATAAATTTATCTTTTTCATACTCAACTTCGCCTTGGGCACTCAAGTCAACTTGGTATCCTAAAGTTGGAGTTCTATTTGTGTTGTCCTGACCGAAGATCCCAATGGGAATAAATAGTAGTATAAGTAAAACGGATCTCATCATTAAAACTGCTATAGCTTTTGTTCCGATTGCCGAGTCAAAACACTTCATCCTCCTGAAATTTTAAATTCAATGTACGACTGTCTATATAATATCGATTCAATTTATATAATGAATGTATCAGGAACATTTCACCAAATGATTCTCCTTAGTTTGTCCGTGTTTTTATAACAGACCCCGTCACGACAAATCGAAAATTTGTCCACACAGAATTTTTCGATGTTATCGGGATACTCTATTAATTTCGGTCACAAACCCTATATGCATTTTTTTGCTGTTGCTAGCTGCTGTTTTACTTCTTGCCTTTTTGATTGGCAGCGATTCTGTCCCACGCTTTTTTGGTCATGACAACAAGTGATTCCTTTTTACAGTCCCATATAGATACATTCTCTTTTGAGATAACATAATGTTGTCCCCAAGTAGTATACTTCGAATACAACTTTAATGTACAAATGTCAGTGGCCGTGATCAAATCCCCTGTCTCCGGCAAATGAGAGTGCATGGTGGTAAGTACTTGTTTATCACCTTGATTTCCAGATTCAATTGGAATAATGTTTTTATGAAGTCGTTTTTTCTCCTCCAAATTATTCTTTTCATCAAACATCAACAAATAATCATTTCCAAAAACAACTATACCTTGCTTTTCAGGACCGGTCAAAATATATACTCTTTTTCCCTTTTCATCGTTCAGAGGAATTAGATTTAGACTCATTTCCTTGTATGACTTGAATAAAGTATCAATTTTAAGTTCACTTAAAGCTATTTGCCTTATCAGAAACAGTGCGTACTCTTTTTCAGAAAGATCACGTTCCTGTCCATCTATAAGTGCAGTTTGAATACTGTAAGTACTGTCAAATGAAAATGTAGCTAATACTTTAGGTTTCGACTCGTTTGAAAAGAATATACATACCGACTTATCGTTTTTAATGTAGGAGAAATAGCCGCCTATATTTTGTCGTTTGTTACTAAATTTATCAAGAAATAGATCTGTGCCATACCATGAAGCCATTTCTGTTTTATAAAGTTTTATCCCTTCTTTGATGACTTCTTCTTTACCATCAGATTGTCCAAAGGAAAAGTTTGTCAGTAGAACCGTCAAAACTATTAAGATTGCATTTTTCATATCTCAAAGATCTATTTGTCCAACAAAATTACCCACAACATTCTGATATAATTAAGCGAGGTAAGTAAACCGACTCTCCATCGATGATGCACATGACAGCTTTACCTTTCAATAATCTATTTGTTTAGTAAACCTTTCCCCTGTAACGCTGTCACTGTAACTAATCTTAAGTTGTCTCTTTCCTTCAATTCTTTTTATTTCAGGAAATTCCATATCCATGTCTACCCGAAACTCCTGAATCTTCCTTTTCCTTTTTGTCTGTAAGTCGAACGTATAGAGATCTGGTATCTTATTGCCTATAATAGATGTATCAAAGTAAATTAAAATACCATTTTCAGAGTCAAACTGTTGTTTCGCATCGTCTTTGTTTCCAATCAATCCTGTTAATTCAAAGTCAATCTTTTTTGTCTTTAAGTTAAAGATTTTGATTCTGCTGTCTTTGAATGACTCTGTACATTGTTCAAGCACTAGATACTTAGAGTCTTTGTCCCAATAGAAATTTGGTTTGGGGAGATCTCGCCGAACACAATTAACAATCTCCACAGTCGCGTTTGATATGTTGTCGGTTAACCTAACAATGTATCTTATCTGAAGATCACTCTCCTCTTCCGTGTCAATAGTCAATTTAAAATTTCCATCTGGTGAAATCCTCACATCTCTTTGTTGGAAAGGGGAACTTAAGAATATAATTAAAAATAATTTACACATAGCTTTTTAACATAACGATCATTGTTTTAACACAGAAACGTCACTACCTATATATAGTATTAATATATACATTAGCAACAGTGGTCGCTAATTCTCACTTCGATTCTTAATAACCTCCAATAATCTATCCTGGAAGTCTTTTAATATGATATCGCCCCAGAACTTTCCGTAGAAATTAATTTTTGATGTCAGTTGATAACTTGAAGATAGCCTCAATTTGATCTGCCCTTTTCCTAAGTCAGTTAATTCGTACGTTGCATTTACAAATGTGAAATAGTTGCCGTTTAAAACATGCTGATCGAATACATTTGGTCTAACTGACTTTGGATCGACATTAATATTGAACGATACGATTTTATTCTCTTCATATGTAGTTATAGTCTCTACGAATCGTAATCCGCCTTCAAAATTTCCTGCTCTCTGACCACCGACTTTTTTTTCGTTAACTGTCGCGCTTAGTGGCCTTGGAATACCAATGCCATTAAAGAATCCAGGAGTATATTCATTTTCCTTAATCGTATTAACTTCAACAATATTATTCCAAACTATCTCTGGCGATGTTGAGATAACCGTTTCGCTTTCAACTTTGAATATTGAGGAAGGGCTTTTAACTAATTCTTCAATGGGTGAAAAAAGAAATGGAATTAGCATCATCATAAATATTTTCCCATTACTCTTTTGTCTATTTATCTGAATGAGCCGGTAAGTGAATGCACCAATTGTTGCCAGGATAAAAAAAGGTCCCGCAAGAATAAGTAAACAAATAAATTCTTCAAGTCCGACTAAGAACATTGTCAAAAAGAAAGTCGCAACTGTCAACCAAGGGATGAAAATTATATTCTTGTACGATTTGAGTTGTTCATTATCAGCAAACATCAATGGTACTATACCCAATATTGTCGGAATAATGAATAAATATGTAATGGATGCTAATGTCGCCTTTTCACCAAATACAAAACGCGTCAAAAGTCCATATCCGACTCCAACAACAATTCCGATTATTAACAGTACATATTTTTGTCGTAGTCGTGTCATGGTTACAATGGCTGCCAAGCTATATATTATAGCTTGCGTTGTGTGAAGCGCTAGTTATTTAATTTTCCTCAAGTGGAATTCTGTTAATATACCTGCTGTGCTTTAACGCTGTCTCTTAAACTCCTTCAGTCCATCCTTGTCAAATATCATCTCAAGTATGTATTTTTCTTTCGCTTCGGGTAAAGAGATGTCATAAACTAGAATCGCCTTAGCAGTATCGGCATCACCAAAAAGTTTAACAACCTCTGTCTTTGACATTCCTATCTTTAAGTCCGCTTGGATGTCATCTTCCATCATCTCATAATGGTTCTTTACGAATTCTTCATCCGATTCTCTTGGAGACGTTAGGTGAATCAACTAGATATTTCACTGATACCGTGCCATGGATTTCGGTGATACCATGCCACTTTCTGATGAGTTTTTAAAGGTATAAATTAGTTAGAGATTTGGTCTATCTTTTTTCTTAATGATTTTCCGCTGAGTGT
>CABHOV010000058.1 GCA_902168185.1 uncultured Bacteroides sp. | reverse complement strand
ATGCAGCATGTTCACGCTTATGTAGAAGCCCATTTCGATCGCACACCCGATGTGAACGAAGTCGCGGCGGCTATCAACCTGACGACACCGGCATTTTGCCGTTTTTTCAAAGCCAATGCGCGCATGACTTTCACCGATTTCGTAAACCAATACCGGGTCAATCACGCCAAGAACCTTTTACTCCAAGGTCGTTCAGTTTCAGAAACATGCTTCGCCGTCGGGTTCGAAAGTCTGTCCTATTTCAATAAACTTTTCAGGAAAATTGTGGGTGAAAATCCGTCAGAATTCAAGAAACGGCATTTGTAATAAAATTTTTGATATTTTTAAAATCAATAGTTTGGTATTTAAAATATCTTTACTATTTTTACCAGTGAAATTTTTATAGCAAAAATTTTATTACACTTCATCACCATGAAATCTATTCACTTCAACAACAACGATTTGAGTACGATCAGGAACATCCGGGAGCATCTCTATGAGTATCTCCTGGTTTTTTCCTGTGATCCGGTCACCGAAGCCGCGATCGGGAGCGTCAAGCAGTACTTTCAAAAAGCCTACGGCTGCGAACAAGCAGCTAATCTTCGCCCGCATTTGACGCTCTTTAACTGTATTATCCATGAATCCAAGCTCGACCGGGTAATCCAGGGTTTTGAAAAAGTAGCGCGGCACATCGCCCCGTTCCGTATCGGGCTGGACGGATTCAACAAATACGAGGGCGGCACCTTTTATGTAGACCTGGAAGAAGGTTCATCCCAACAGGTTAACGGATTGGTTAAGTCTCTTAAAAGTGAGACAGCTGGCCATTTGTCCAAATGGGCCTCAGGCGAATTCAGGTTCTGCACCGATCCGCACGTGACCATAGCCCGCAGAATGACGCCTGTGCAGGTAAACAGCGCTGCCAAAGAGTGGATGTACAAAAAATTTCACTCCTCATTCCGCGTCACCGAAATGATATTGCTGAGAAGATCCCTCGTGAGCGGCTCAAAATGCCGAGAAATCGCGCGCATGCCTTTGCTGGGTTTGCCAGATCACACCCTTGTTCAGGGAAGTTTGTTTTGATTGGGGAAGACGTATAGAGATCTCCGACTAACAAAATGATTAGGAGTTGCTTTAAACGGGCTTGATGTGGTTATTTTGTATCTTCGGCTAGCCTAAATTCCTAACCACCTGTTATGAGACCAAAACTCCTTTTACGCTCAACGATCGGACTGTTGCTTTGTGGCGTAAGCGCCTTTTCGCAGTCATTCAATAACTTCCCTATTACCACGCAGAAACCGCCGCTGCATGGCAAGCATTGGATGGGGATCACTGGCAAGCCATTGGCAGCTACTGCCGGGACGATGATTTTTAGCAAGGGCGGCAATGCAGTCGACGCTTCGTGCGCGATGCTGGCGGCTACCTGTACTATGTGGGATGTGCTAAGCTGGGGTGGTGAAACGCAGGCATTGATCTATAACCCCAAAACAAAAAAGGTGATCGCCATCAATGCTATGGGCGTTGCGCCGACGGGGGCCACAGCTGACTTTTTCAAGAAAAAAGGCATGAAATATCCGCCGGAATATGGTCCGTTGGCAGCAACGACGCCTGGTACACCAGGAGGACTGATGACCATGCTGGCAGAATACGGCACAATGAGCCTGAAAGAGGTGCTCGCTCCGGCGATGCAAATGGCAGAGGGGTACCCTATCGAAGCGCAAACAGCCAATTCTATTGAACGAGGAAAGGATCAGATCAAGAAATGGCCATACTCCACCAAAGTGTTCCTGCCTCATTTGGGTCAGAAACGGGAGGCGCCGGATGCAGGAGAGATATTTGTTCAAAAAGATCTGCGGGCGACATTGCAAAAGCTGGTGGACACCGAGCAGCAAGCATTGAAAAGTGGCAAAAGCCGTAAGGAAGCCATTTATGCGGCTTACGACCGGTTCTACAAAGGCGACATTGCGAAAGAAATCGCGCGCGGCTGCCAGGAGCAGGGAGGCCTTATCACCGAGCAGGACATGGCTAGCTGGAAGGTCAAGATCGAAGAACCGTTAATGACCAATTATAAGGGAATCGAAGTGTATAAAATGCAGCAATGGACGCAGGGGCCGGTGATGCTGCAAGCGCTGAATATGCTGGAAAACCTCGATTTGAAGGGCATGGGCTATAACTCTTCACGCTATGTACACACGTTATACCAGGTAATGAACCTGGCCTTCGCCGATCGCGACTTCTACTACGGTGATCCGGCATTTGCGCCGGAAGAACCCATGAAGGGATTACTTTCCAAGGAATATGCCAAGGAACGGTTAAAGCAGATCAACTGGGAGCATAACGACGCGAAAGCCCTGCCGGGCGACCCCTACCCTTTTGAAGGAAAAAAGAACCCTTTTACAGAACAGATAAAGAGCTGGGGAAATTTTCAAGCATCACTGAACCGTAATGCCAATGGACTGAACGAAAAATTCATGGAGGAATTTACGGCCGGAACGACGTCCGTGGAAGCGGCCGATGAAGAGGGTTGGGTCGTAAGCATTACGCCCAGCGGCGGATGGGTGCCCGCGTGCATCGCAGGTAACACGGGCGTCGGCCTGAGCCAACGCATGCAGTCGTTCGTGCTTGATGCTCGTGAAAACCCCTTCAACGTAGTGGAACCGGGCAAACGGCCGAGGGTGACCCTCACGCCCAGCCTTGCAATGAAGGATGGCAAGCCCTTCCTGTCGTTCGCCAAGCAGGCCGGCGACGAGCAGGATCAGTTGCTACTGCAATTCTTTTTAAATGTTGTGGAGTTTGGAATGACCGTACAGGAAGCGACGGAAGCACCAAGTTTCAAAACTTTGCAGATGTACGCCAGTTTCGGGGAGCATGAAAAAGACCCCGGAGGACTCATTCTAAACCAATCCATGCCCGACTGGACCCGCAAAGAGCTCTCCCGGATGGGTTATAAACTAAGCTACCAGCCCCGCACCAGCGGCCCGATCAACGCCATTTATTTCGACTGGCAGCACGGCAGCTTTTGGGGAGGATCCAGCAACCATGGTGAAGACTATGGTTTCGGCTGGTGATCATTTGAAAAGGCACTGACTTGTCCTGATTTGGAATTGTCGTAGGGGTGTTTTACACCGACACTCCTACGTCAGTTCCGATCGATCGATAATGCGGATCATTCCAAAGGCTTCGCCAAAGCCTGTCTGTTGGTAAAATGGCGCTAATCCCTGGCTGGTGAAAAGTCCTACCAACGCGCCCTGCGGGGCATGGGTATCAAGCCAGCGCTTTACTTCCCTCATCACGGCAGAACCGACCTGCTTTCGCTGCCAATCGCGATGCACCATCACATCTTTGATATAGAAAAAACTCAGCCCGTCTCCTAATACCAACGCGCAGCCGATTACCTCCCCGGTCTCGGTATCCTCCGCAACCGCCACGAAAAGCGTGGCATCCAGTTTCTGTTGAAGTACCTCGTCCGACTGCGTGCTCGACCATCCGACGGATTCAGCAAGCCTGCGGTATTCGGTGGCGACGAGCTTACGTCCCAAGATCCTGACAGTTTCCGGAAGCGGTTGCGACTTGCTCTCCCCGCCCCCAGTCGCCGGCGCGGCGAACGTAATGTAGTTGCCGTTGAGATCTTTGACCACATATTCGTCAAAACCCCATAGCTGTTTTTTCAGCGGCATTACGATTTGCGCCCGCCGATCCTGATGCAACTGGTACAGCTCACGGATATTTTTCACCCTGATCCAAACACTTTGTCCGTACATACGACCGGCGGCCTCGCTATCCCCGGAAAACTGAACGAATGCGCCGTGCCAGCTGACACCGCCATGGTTGGGTGGCGTACCCCATGTCCAATGCCCCGGAAAGCCCAGCACCTGATGCCAGTACTTCACGGTTTCAGCCACATCGCTGACATACAATACCGGTTCGGCATGGGATAGGAACGGTTCGGGTTGGACGTCGGTAGTTTGCATTGAAATGATGGATTATGGCCCTGTTGTTATTGCCGATCGTCTGGTCAGGGCATTTTTTCTGATTTCCTTAGGCGAAGCATTTGTCCAGGTTTTGAATGCGCGCCGGAAAAATACATCTTTTGCATACGCATTCCCAAAATCCTTTTGCATCGTTAACAGCTACCAACCAAGCTGTTAAGCACACAAATAATTAAGGATCAAATATTAGCCATGAAAAGAAAATTGATCAAATGGCCCGGGGCCGGCACCGCGCTACACTGCCCCTACCAAAGATTGACATGGCCACGCTTCTCCGCCCAGGCTCGCGGGCGTGCCCAGGGCTTATCGGCCGGCAAATCCGGATTGGCGCCCTTTTCGAGCAGGAAACGCACCATTTCAGTTTTGCCGGCCCGGGCCGCCCAGCCGAGCGGCGTAGTGCAGTGTTGCTCGTCGATCGCATCGATATCGGCGCCTTGTTCGAGAAAGATAGCAGCATTATCTACCTCACCACGCTCCGCAAACCGGTGCAGAGGCGTAATGCCCAGCCAGTTTCTAAAATTGGGATTCATGCCGCTTTGAAAAAGGAATTCCGTTAGCTCCCGGCTTTTGATGGCATCTTGCGGGCCGGCTCTCCTCACCCCTACCGCTATTTGACTGGCCAGATTCGGCTGGTAGCGGAGCATCAGGCGAACGAAATCGTCATTTCCCTGTCCCGCGGCGGTCGCTAATGCGGATGCGTCGTCGGCAAGTGCCGGATTAGCCTTTAAAACTGCTGCGGCAGTCTGAATGTCGCCATAATGTGCCAGCAAATCCAGCGATCGTGCTGCGCCGTAGGAACACAGCAGGCTGATCATTGCCTGATCGCCGCGCTCCAAAGCTGCTGTAAGCGTGTCAGCCGAACTTTCAACCGGCACATTAGGGTGTGCACCATGTTCCAGGAGCAGTTTCACGATTTCAATATGGTTATACACCACTGCCGAATGCAGCGCATGGCCCATCGGAGCGATACCTTCTTCGGGCAGGTTGGGGTCCGCGCCTTTTTCGAGCAGCAGTTTTACAATCGCCATGCGGCCAGCCATTGCCGCGTTTTTCAGCGGTGTGCCGGAGCCGGCGTAGTAAGTAACATACTCGGAAGGCCTGTTTGCGAGCGACGGGTCCAGATCAAGCAATGTCTTTACCCTCGCCTCATCGCCCTTCAACGCGGCCATGCAAATGTCCACATAGGCCCCTTTCCCTACCAGATGCAGGTAAATGTCGTTAGGTTTCCATTTCCAGTCGTCGGGTACATCCCGCCAGCCGCGGTAGGAGTAATCGCCGTTCGTCAGCTGGATTGGCCGGGCACCGTCAGGACGTTTGGCATTAATATCAGCTCCGCGCGCCAGCAATGCGTCAATCATTTCGGGCTGGCGCGACATGGTAGCCCAATGAATGGGCTGATTACCCTCATCGTCCGTAGCTTGAATATATTCGTCAGCGCTGTTTAACAGTACCTCAAATGCATCGAAATCACGGTTTCGGATGGCGGCCGCTATCTTTTTTCCCGCCTCGGAGCCTTTGTGGTGGTGCAATGCGCGTTCGAGAAGCTCTTCCATTGCCGTGAAACCACGGTCGCGGGCCATTTGAATGAGCGGGTCGCCGGTACCCGAATCCACCGGGCTAGCGCCATGCTGCAAAAGATATTCAGCCACTTCCAGCCTGTCGTTAGCCACGGCAAACGACATCGGTGTGCGATAATCGTAAGAGCCACGCACGAGTGAAGGATCCTTCGACAGCAGTTTTTTAACCTGTTCCAGATCGCCATCGCGGGCAGCGCAGAACATTTGCCATACGTCGGTCCCTCGTCCGGTTGACCAGAACAATGGTTCATCTTTTTGAAGTGCGGCAGGCTGTGTCATGCTGATGTGGGTTGGATAAGGCGTATTTTTGCGCGAAGCGTTCGTGTAGTTAGTTAATTTTTGTATTAAATAAAAGGAATGGATTCTATTGAAATTCAAAAAGTCGATGCTGATGATCTGATGGAAATCAGGCACTTAGTGCTCTGGCCGGGCAAGCCCCGCGCATTTGTAAAAGTCCCTGAGGATGAAAGCGGAGTCCATTTCGGCTTATACTTCAATGGTACCATGGTCTCGGTCATTTCACTATTTGGCGATGGCCAGAAAATCCGGTTCCGAAAATTTGCGACGCTCCCAGCCTTTCAGGGCAAAGGACTCGGTTCCAAACTCCTGCAACACGCCATCGAATACGCGCAGGCGCATGGGTACACGCGCATGTGGTGCGACGCCCGTACGGAAGCCCTCGGATTTTACGAGCGTTTCCATTTCGAAAAATGCTCGGAGCCCTTTTTTAAAGAACAAATCGAGTATTATAAAATCGAGCGGACGCTTTGACGGCGCTCTAGTGAAATACTACACTCTTTTTCCCAAGAAACCGGGCATAGGCCGTGCCGGCTGCGTCCAGGGAGTTCTCAGCGGCGGCTGGCATTTTTGCTAAGCGGGCCATTTCGATATTGACCGAATCCTTCTTCTCGGTGCGTCGCCAGGCGGCGACGACTTTTCCCTTCACCATCACAACTGGTTTAAATATGCCGCTGCCGGATTCCGGATTTTGTGCCACAGCGTCATCCAGGGCCGCGCTGCGATCGGCATAGCCGATGGTGATTTCGTCAAAAGCCGGGATAAGGATCGCTTTGGAATGTACTTTGGGCAGCTCGGCAACTGTGGTAAACAGGTATTCGCGCCCGTCGACGCTCGCACTTTCAAATTCTCGGCGAACGGCTTCGAAACCGAGTTTGGAATCGGTTAGCGACAAGCCGCTCCACCAGGCAAAATCCTGGACGGTTGCCGGGCCGTGGCTTGCGAAGTACCGTTTTGCCAACGCGGCCAGGGCTTCGTCGCGTTGCAGCGCCGCACCAGAAGGCACTTTTTTATCAAATAATGCATAGGTAAATTTCTTCCCGCGCCGCGCTCCATTGCAAATGATCTTGTCGAGCTCGGCCTGGAACATAATGTGCGTCGCGCGAAGGTTGTCCGTTTCAATTCCTGCTTTGTTCACCTCTGCGATTACTTCTTCGCGGGTCAGCTCATCGCCGTCGGCCAGTAGCTTGCCAATCAGACCGTTGGTAACCCTGAAAACAGAATTGTCCAGCTTCAATTGGCGGTACATCGTTCCGGCAAGTTTGTAAACGTGCGGGGCGGTGAGATCCATAATCCAGCGGGCATCTTCCTTGGCCACAAAATGCCAGGTAGGCCTCATAATGTGCGTCCGGATAATCCCGCCAGCATCGATCGCCTGCTCTATGCTGGCATCCGTTGCTTTTTTCAATCGCAGCCCCAGCGCCCATTTCGCCATGGCAAAGTCCTGCGATTGCACCGCGCCCATCCAGGTGACCAATTCGGCCGGATCGGTGAAACGGGTATTTAAAATCTGTTGGTTAGCAAGGCGTAATGCGGCAATGTCGGTTAAATTCATGGCGGAACAATTGATTTCAGGCAAAGGTTTGAGTCACCTAAAATGAGGATTAATACACAAAAAAGAAAACCCTTGCTGCGGCTTACCCTCACGCGACAACGACTTATCATTGTATGAAAGCCCAATGACGTTACCGGTCGACAGGTCATTTACCCGGTAGCAAGCCGCATTTCGGTCAGCATTTTCTTAAAACCTACTTTCTCGTAGGCGGCTACGGCTGGCGTGTTGTCGGAATAGACTTGTAAACGGACCTCGTCCAGGCCTTTTTCGCGCGCCCATTCCACCAGCGCGTCGATAATCAGCTTGTTGATTCCGCGTCCGCGCATATCGGGCTCGGTGTACATGAAACCCAGGAATGCATAGCGCTTGAAGCTGTTGTAATGTTTTCCTTCCAGGATACGCGCATGCCCGCTGGCGATCGGCCTGTCACCGAGCGTGGCAACGAGCACCTCAGCTTCGTCGCTGCGGATCATTTTTTCGATATCGTAGTAGTTAAATTGTTCGCTGACCAAGGTATCGTCCAACGGGCGTTCGGCTGCGATCAGGTTTTGCTCGAATTGCAAAAGTGTGGGAAGTTCGTCGAGCCTTGCCTGCCTGACCTGAATGTTTTCCATGGAAATGTTGATGTGGTGATTCGCAAATCTACCATTTCGGAAGCAGGCGCCGCGATTTTTACGCAATTAAATGACGCTACTGTGCCATAACCCGAATTTGTGCAAAGCCAGGGACCGTACTTCCCAGCATTTCCCTTACCCTTTCGCGAGATTCCCCATCCGCAAAGGCAGGCAATGCAAAGCTCTTGATAACCAGGCCGGAGTCTTTCAGTTCCAAGTTGAGATGTTCCGCGAAACGCGTATAGAATGCCAGCAGCGCCTGCTCCCAGGCTGCGACCGGGTGCGAGCAGTGCCAGAGGCCGATCACGCGGGCATGTGCATGCAGCAAGAGATTGGGAAGCAACTGGTGCAGGTAAAGTATCCCGCTTGCGTGATTGGTTTTCAGCTTCCGGTCGAGCGTGCGAATGTCGTATTCTTCCATTCGCTGGTGAAAGCCGGTTTCGGCATAATTGATTAAAAGATCTACTTCAAACCGGTCGTTGATCCGCTCACATGCGGTGATAATGCTTCCGGTATCTGCATCGTCGGCGACCAGGTAATGCACCAGAACCCGGTGTTTTTGCACGATTTCGCGCACCAATGATTCCAAAGCAGCTTCCTGCGTTCCTATCAGAATGAGATGCCGGTTGTTTGCGGCCAAAGCTTTGGCAAAGGCTTTTCCCCACGGCGTATCTGCCCCGCGGATTACTGAAAAATTCATGGCATGAATGATTTTGACAAAATAATGGCAGCTTACTTAGGTGAAATGCGGCCTAAGTTGTCCTTGCTACATATCTGCAAAGAAAATCCGGATGCCGATGAGAGGAAATACTGATTTATCATTACTAAACACACGGGGAAGGTCGGTGCGGATTGCGCCCGATTACCTGCAATTACTCAACAGATATTACGATTTCGACGGTTTGGAGCCCGACCGGCTCGACAAGCAACTGGCGCTCATTCGCGCCATGGCACAGCTCAGCAGCAGCGGCGTGACCGTGTACGACCTGCAAAAACAGACGCACGTTTACGTTTCGAATAACTTTTACCAGCTATACGGTTATGATTTCGGAACAATGGAATCATGCATTCCGAATGAAGTATTCGATGAGAAAATACATCCTGACGACCGGGAACCGCTTGCCCGCAAAGGTTATGAAGCGATGAAATATCTGCTGACACAGCCTCCGCATACGCGCAAACAGTTTAAACTGGTGACAGAATACCGGATCATGCCGAATGCGCAGAGCGTTATCCGCGTCACGGAACAACATCAGGTGCTGGAACAGGATGCGGCGGGGAATATCTGGCTTTCATTGGGGGTTATTGATATTTCAGCCAACCAATCGTTGACAGATGTGCGGAGCCAGGTCATCAATTTCCACACTGGCGAGCTTATCAAAATGGAAAGCAACCATATAACCGGCGGCGTAAAACTAACGACGCGCGAAAAGGAAATACTTGGGATGATCGGTACGGGCAAATTGAGTAAAGAAATTTCCGTTTTGCTGGATATCAGTGTCCACACCGTCAATACGCACCGGCAGCGCATACTCGAAAAGCTTCAAGTCGACAATTCTATCGAGGCATTGCAAAGTGCCAAAATGATCGGTTTAATCGCCTGAAAACAAATAAAATTAGCCTCATGATAATTGCAATCTGTTTTGTGAGATAATTCGACATTGATATAAAAGAAGTTGGTATAGTTTTAATAGTAACGTCGGTTACAACTTTCGATTTATCCGTACAGTTTAACTTGATAACTATGGAAGGCGAAAATGAAAAACAGACGGTAATTACGCTGAACGATGAAAGTTTCAAGCATTACCTGATCGAACGCTACGGCGACAATGCGGGAAGTTCCAACTGGCAACGACTTAAAACCGCATCGCAAGACCTCATCTCACCCGAGACGTGGATACAATTATACCACCAGGCCAAGCACGACATCACCCAAAAGGGAGGCTCGCTGATCGGCTATGAACTGGTAAACAATAATATATTACTCAGCCACGACGGTATCAACTCGCACTGGCCAATGAACTGGATGTGGGTGATGCGGTTTGGGCGCCATTAGAACGGCTTTTTGCTGCTGGCCGGAGGTCTCCGCAGGCTTTCATTGCAGGCTGTCGGTTTTGTTCTATTTTTCCGCCATTGTCGAACCGAACTTTGAAAGAAAAAAGATATGACAACGATCAGCCTGTTCCTGCTAGTGACTGCCCTGGCCAGCGGCCTTATTGCCGGATTATTTTACAGCTATTCCTGCTCGGTGAACCCCGGCCTCGGGGCGCTTCCCGACGCCCATTATCTGGCCGCCATGCAGTCCATTAACCGCGCAATACTCAACCCGGTCTTCTTTTTCAGTTTTATGGGAACGCTCTTGCTCCTGCCGCTTAGCACTTACCAGCATTTTGGAACGGGAAACCGTTTTTATCTGCTGCTTGGCGCGAGTTTGGTATACCTGATCGGCACGTTCGGTGTCACGGTGGTGGGAAACGTGCCTTTGAACGAGGCTTTGGATAAAATGAGCCTCACGGGCGCGTCCCCGCAGGAGTTGGCAGCACACCGTCTACGCTTCGAAGCGCCCTGGAACAGGCTGCACGCGATCCGTATGTATGCTTCGGTTTTGTCGTTCGTGCTGATACTGCTCGCCTGCCTGACTACCATTGACAAATCCTGACCATATCTGGCAATAAGAATGCTCATTCCACCCTTCCCTTTTCGTCGTCGGAAGCATTGTTATTATGGCGACGTTTACGGGCAAAGGTTTCCTTTCCGAATTTGTAGTTCAAAGCAATGCTGATGCGCTGCGTATCCGTTCTGTTTACCTGATAGTAATCCGACTGCCGGATGCTAAATGACCGGTTATGATAAACCCAGGAATGGAAGAGGTCTTCGAAATTCATCGCAATAGTGCCTTTTCCTTTCCATATCTTTTTGTGAATGCCGCCGTTCACGCGAAACATGCCCGAAGTCTGCGCCTGACCATTTACGTCGCGGCTCGCATAGTAGCCTCCCAGTTCGGCATTCCAGCCGTTGCCGAGGTTGAAGTAGTTATTGAGTTCCAGACGCGCCACATTAGTCCCGTAGTTCAGTGTTTCGGTATACAACGGGCCTTTCATGGTAATGCGGGAGAGCCGCAACGTGGTATTGTTGTACCACCAATTGGTGATTTGCCCGGACACGCTCGTATTCAGCAACACCATATAGCCGCGGGTAATGTTGTCGGGACGGCTTGTAAAAGTGTCGCCCTGTGCCTGGATGGTCGTAAAAATGCCGTTGGTGAAGCGATTGTAGCTTAGTCCCATGTTCAGGAAGTTCTTGTGCTGGTATTTCAGTTCAAGACGGTCCTGGTATTGCGGCATCAAATGAGAATTTCCAGCGCTGTAAGTGTATTGGTCTTTGTAAAAAACAAAGGGGTTCAGCATCTGGTAATTAGGGCGGTTGATCCTTCTTACCGCCATCAACACAAATGCATGCTGGTCGTTCAGTTTGTAATTGAGGAAAATGCTCGGAAAAAGCTTCGTGTAGTTCTTTGTAAAACGCATGGCCAGAACCGAGTCGTTGCCCAGCTGATTACCTTTGGCGACCGTATTTTCCAAACGAAGACCCAGTTGCATCCCGAACCGTTTCCACCGTTTTTCCACGCTCACATAAGCCGCATTGATGTTTTCTCGGTATTGAAAGTGATTTGACCGGCGGTTATCGACTACCGCGTGGCCGTCGTTGGTATTGTAATGATTAAAAATAAAGTCATTGTCCACATAGCTCGACTTGAAACCACCTTCCAGCCGCCCCTTATTCTTGAATGGATGCATATAATCCGCTTTCAATGTGTAAATATTGATCTCCGAAGGCGTGCGGTAGCGGAACAGCTCCCGGCTGACATTAGCTCCCTCTTCGTTGAACAACCGGTTTTCAAGGTCTTGTCTGCCCTGGGTGTGATAATTCAGGTAATTTGCATCGACAGTCAACTCGCGGCTTTTATCGTTAAATTTATGCAGCATGTTGGTGTTAATGCTGGTGTTATTGCGGGTATCTTTTGAAATCGTGCTGCCGTTCCCGGTGCCCAGGGGCGCATTCCATGTATTCTGCTGCGCACTTTCGTAGCTGAAATCACCTTTGCGCGAGGAACCGTTCACGTTAATAATTGTTCCAAAAACGGTTTTGGGCGTGGCGGTCAAATCCATTCCAAGGTTAATATTATAGCCGTTTGCAGTGGTGTGCTGGGCATTTTTTAGTTCAACCCTCGATTTGAATACCCCTTCTTGATCATAATACCTGCGGGTAAAATCGTCTTCGCTGTAATTCTTTTCGTAGCTGTAACCCAAGTTGGCAAACAGGTTCAGCTTTCGCCGGTTGTAATTCAGGTTGATCGCATCGTTGCTTCGCGCGTACCTGCCCTTGCTCCCGCCTACCGCGAGGCTGCCCGTGAGCCCGCCCGTGCGTGTCTTTTTCAAACGGATATCGATCACCGCATTCCCTGCCGCGTCGTACCGTGCAGGCGGATTGTCCATCAGCTCTATCTTGTCGAGCACGCCGGCGGGTAACGATTTCAGGTAGGCAGCCAGATCAGCGCCAGACATGTAAGTACTGCGTCCGTCGATCAGCACCATCACCCCACTTCTCCCATTCAAACTAATCTCCCCATTCGCATTCACGCCGATGCCCGGCGTTTTACTCAGCACGTCGAACGTGTTACTTGTAGCACTGCCGATCATCGATCCCACATTCACGATCGTACGGTCTATTTCCTGCTCGATCAGCGGTTTTTGGGCTTTTACCACCACTTCACCGAGCTCGATGCTTTTGGCAGGAAGCAGGATAACGGCCGGCAATGCAACGCTCGAATGCGCGGCGTCGATGGTCAGTGCCGTACTCTTAAAATCCTTTTGCCCCATCGCGCTGATCGCCAACAGATAACTATTGTTTTCCAGGTTGGTAAACCGAAAATTCCCATTCATATCGGTCACCTCACCGGTTACGAGTGTCGAGTCGGCAGCTTTGAGCAAGCGAACGGTAGCGCCCGGCAAATTTTCATTGCCGGAGTCCTTAACGGTTCCGGAAATAGTATTGCCTGTTTGGGAAAAGGTATTCAAACTGATCAGGCAGCCTATCAGGATATTAAAAAACGTTTTCATGGCTGTTACATTAGGTGGTCGAATGATGAGGCAAATATTACCCGGCCCGGTAACCCCATGAAATAAATGTGTTGTAACTTCCCGAAACCGTGACGGAAACCGGTTCCGGGCTGACGAAACATTTCGACCCGGCCCAGCGGCTTTCTATCACGAAATAGGGCCTTTATGACGCGGCGAATCGGATTCCCAGCAACCGGAAAGCATATTTGCAGGCGTAGTCAAGGTATGAAAGGAATGAACCCATGAGCAGCATTTTCAACAGCGACAATAAGGAGACGACGCGAACCGGCATTTATGTGGTGCTCACAGCCGCCGCCAGCGTACCCGTTTTTTTTGGCATCGATACCTACCTCAACACCATTGGCGCCGCACACGACGAGGCCCTTGCCACCGCGGGAACCCTCGTATTTTTCGGGTGTATTTACACCGGCCGGCACCTGGCCACGATCTGGTCGGCACGGCAGCGCGAGATTCCCAAAAATGTGCTGAATGGGCTGGCTATCACCATCGCCATTTGCTTCGTGTGGCTTTTTATCCATGCTGATTTTCAGTTCGAAACGTTTCGGGGCATTAACCTGCTGCTTTACTGGATCCCTTTTTTGTTAATCGGGCTCTGTACCGGCGCACTGATTAAATTATTCAGAATGAGCACGCAAAAGGAGCTCGAAGCCGCTAAAACGCAGGCAGCGCAAAGGCAGAGCGAGCTGCATCTGCTCCAATCGCAGCTGAGCCCCCATTTTTTGTTCAATACACTCAATAATATGTACGGCCTTTCGATCACGCAGCACGAGAAAATACCGCCACTGATATTGAAACTATCCGATTTACTGAGGTATTCCGTGTACGAAGCCAACGAAACATACGTGCCGTTGAAAGATGAACTGGCTTACATCCACAACTATATCGACTTCGAACAACTCCGGATCGGCGACCGGCTGGAACTGAAAACCGATATCGAAAGTATTGCAAGCAACGACGTCCGCATTGCTCCGATGCTGCTGATCGTGTTCATCGAGAATGCATTCAAACATTCCAAAAACACTTCGGCACCAACGGTCTTTATCGAAATACGGTTGAGAGTATGGGGGAATTCCATTCTTTTTTACCTGAAAAATTCTCACAACCGCTCCGCTACTAATGAGCAAACGATTGAAAAACATAGCGGTTTCGGTCTTGCGAATGTCAGGAAGCGATTACAATTGCTTTACCCGAACCAGCACGATCTGGCCATTGAAAACGAGGAAACCCATTATACCGTCAACTTACGCCTGAACCTCCGATAATATGACGCAGATTGATTGCCTGATCGTCGATGACGAGCCCATTGCGCGGGACATTATACGCACTTATTGCGCACATCTGCCTTACCTGCACGTGGCGGGCGTATGCGGGAGCGCGCTCGAAGCCCGGACGGTGTTGATGCAACAGAAAGTCGATATTGTGTTCCTGGACATCAATATGCCCGTAATGGATGGCATTTCTTTCCTCAAAACTCTCAAAACGCCGCCTCAAATCATATTTACGACTGCCTACAAGGAATATGCAGTCGACGCCTTCGACCTTGCAGCCTGCGATTATTTGCTTAAACCTTTTTCCCTCGAAAGATTCATCGTTGCCGTAGACAAAGCGCTGGAAAAATTGCAACCCGCCGGTAATACATTGAATGCTGCGAGAGAATCGGATGAAGATGATTTCCTTTTTCTCAAAGCGGATGGAAAGATTTACAAAATCTTGTACGACGATCTATTGTATGCCGAAGCAAACGGGAACTATACGAAAGTACGTACCACTCATCACACCTTATTGCCCGCAATGACCTTTTCGGGTTTTGAAGAACTGGTCCCGAAGTCCAAATTCCTGCGCATTCACCGGTCGTTCATCATCAACAAATCCAAAATAGATCACATCGCAGGCAACCGGGTATTCATCCAAAACACTGAAATACCGATCGGCAGCAACTACCGCGAGCAGTTTTTGAAGCAAATCGGGCTTTCTTTCTGAGCTGCCAATGCAAAAAGCAGGGTCTCCCCTGCTTTTAAAACCCTTTGTAATGTAGTGATGCAATGCGCTATTTGTGGGCCGGAATTGCGAAAAACAAGCTCAACTGGATCACACTGTTTTTAAAATCGGGGTTCATTGCCGCGTTCTGGTCAAAATCCCCCACTTTCGAAAATCCCGCGATGTAGCGCGCGCCGATGCCTAAACCGAAATTGGCCTGGTAACCCAAACCGACAGCGCCTGCCAGATCCAGGTTTTTAGCAAAGTGATCGATCGTCTGGTCCGGAACATCCTCGCCCGTTTTGAATGATGCCTGCGGCCCGAATTCGAAATAGAAACCGCCTTTGGCCCTGAATTTCAACAGTACCGGCACCGCCACGTAGCTTGTTTTAAATTCCCTTTTGGTACCGTTGTCGATTTTAGCACCCTGCGTGGAAAACAGCACCTCCGGCTGGATCGAAAACACCTGCCCGATTCCGAAGTTCATGATCCCGCCCAAATGAAACCCCACACGGGCATCCGACTCGATATCACTCCCGGTATAGTTGCTGATGTTGACCCCTGCCTTCGGGCCGATGGAAAACGACTGCGCAAACGCCGCACTGCTGAACACCGACAGAAGAACGAGCAAAGAGATTTTTCTCATGGTTTTTGAATTTGAAGTGGTTTAAAATGTGGATTGCTAGCGAGCGAGCAAAAACCGTACCAAAGCTGGTTACAACCGAACGCTCAATCAAACCGGCGATTCAAAAAATTTTCCGCTTTCTTTAATCGGATTACTTCACGAGCTATGAAATACCTGCAATACCATTTCACCCCCAAGGGCCCGGACGGCCGAACCTACAAATGCACGATGTTCTACGAGCTGTGGTCCGCACCCGACGGATCACAAGCCATTGCCAACGCAGCTCGAAACAATCCCGGCTTTACCGACATTCGGCTCATGTCTGCAACCACCATTTCCTTCGACGAATATGCCTTCCAAGTCCGCGTGATGTGCGATTCCGACACCTGGGCTTTCAACCGATCTCCTAGCGCACGGCTATCCCGTCACAACAATAGCATCGCCCACCCAACCTGCTCTCACAATGAATCACTTACAATTATTCACAATAAAATATCTCAAAATTTCTTGCGCTTATCGATAATAACAGTACCTTTGCACCATGAATCGCGTACGGCGAATCAAATAGAGAGATGGCAGAGTGGTCGATTGCGACGGTCTTGAAAACCGTTGACTGTAACAGGTCCGGGGGTTCGAATCCCTCTCTCTCTGCAGGACATGATGTCAAAACATTCAAAAACCCCGTTTAAACGCTTTAAACGGGGTTTTTGCGTTTTTGAGGTATATCAAAATATTCAAAAATTCCCGATAAAAATGTAGCGTTTCGTGGAAGTAAGAAAATCTCAAAAAAACTTCCACGGATAAGCACTTAACTAGCTGGTTAGCAACCTGTTCACCGCGTGGACATCTTGCGTTTCAATGGTAACAATTCGATTTTTGTTCATCTTAAACATTTTGTGCTATGTTAGAAACAAGCTTCGGGTTGATTTTCTTTTTGAAAAGACCCAAACCAGAATTAGCGGACGGGATGCGCTATGTTTATTGCCGCGTCACTGTTAATGGCGTCCCAAAAGACATCTCTACCAAACGCATTTGGCATCCGTCCAAGTGGAGCGTAGGTGCCGGCCGGGCGACAGGGAACAAGGAGGACACTAAAACTTTGAATGCCTACCTCGATACGCTCACCTCCAAAATTTACGAAGCAAAGCGATCCTTGATTGAGGAAAACAAAGAAGTCACATCAGAGGCTATCAAAAATATTCTTCTCGGCAGAACGGAAGGCGGGAAAACCATACTGCCCATCTTCCGCGAGCACAACGATCAGATCGCGGCTTTGATCGGAGCCGATTTTGCGCCAGGTACTTTGGAGCGGTATGAGACTTGCATGAAACATACCCGCGATTTCATCAAATGGAAGTACCAGGCAGACGATTTTGAAATCAGGAAGCTTGATTACGAATTTATATCCCAGTATGAGTTTTGGCTTAAAGCAGTTAAGAAAATTAGTCATAATACAACGATGAAGTATTTGGCTAATTTCAAGAAGATCGTTCTTCTGTGTGTTAAAAGAGGATGGCTCCTACGTGACCCGTTCTACGCTTTTAAATTTTCGAAGCGAGAGGTCGATCGGCAGGCATTGACCGAAGGCGAGTTAAAGAAGGTATGGGAGAAAGATATGGGTGACGGTCGCCTTGCTCTTGTCAAGGACATCTTTCTGTTTTGTTGCTACACAGGACTTGCCTATGCGGATATATATAAATTGAAGCGGACTGAGATTGCCGAGGGAATTGATGGGGGAAAGTGGATTACGACCAAGCGCCAGAAGACAGACACTCCGTCCCGGATACCTATATTGCCGATGGCCATGGAGATTATGGAGAAGTATGAAGATCATCCGCAATGCGAGAATGAAAATCGCGTGCTGCCGGTGCTTTCCAATCAGAAGATGAATTCGTACTTGAAGGAGATTGCGGATTTGTGTGGGATTAATAAGAATATTACTTTTCACTTGGCTCGGCATACTTTTGCGACTACTGTGACTTTGACTAATGGGGTTCCTATTGAAAGTGTTTCTAAGATGCTTGGGCATCGAAACATCAAGACTACTCAGCAGTACGCTAAGATCGTGGATAAAAAGATCAGTGATGATATGGCGAGGTTGAAAGAGATCCTAACAAAATAATTCGCCGAAATCCTGAGAGTCGATCCCAGCGGAATCACTGATTTCTACATAAGCACCCTGCAAGTGATTGACTTGCAGGGCGCTTTTTCGTTCCAATAAAACAACCGCAGAAGCGTATTTTACTCAGTACCGTTAACTTCCGATTTATCGAGTGCCTGCATGGTTTTGTCCAATTCAGTGTTCGACACCTTCACATAGATCTCCGTATGCCTTAATGAAGTGTGGTCCATCAGCTCGGCGACGTATTCTATCCGCATCCTTTTGTAATACCCTCACTGCCCACTTGGCTGTAAATTGGCTTAAAATTCAGGAAAAGCCCTTGCGGATTCCCTTGACCGTTCAAGACCAATTAGAAAATGTCAGGCAAAGACTTCGTGGATTTTGCCGGTGCACATAGCTAGGCCATTTTTCGCAAGATTCAACTTGACAACTGCTCGTTAAAAATAAAAATAACTGTACCTTACGCGGCAATACAGCGTCGATATTCTTGGTGCTAGTACGAGAGTTAAAGTAATAATAAACCCAACGCCCTCTATAAAATAGAAGAACAGATGGATGCCTTTCTCACCCACGGTAATATCATATCTGATTACCGGAACTACCTGAAATCTTTTTTATCAATTGCCGATGCGAGGATCCAAGAAGAAGTAAGCCAGTCGTTTGAGGGCGCAGGCTTCATTCCTGAGCCTTTGATACAGTTCAACCCAGCTTATGTAGAAGGTAAGTTACTTTCTGACCTGGCAATTGAAAGCGGTGGCAAAATCGATAGTCAACTCCCTCAAGCACTGGGAGATTACCGACTATTTCAACATCAGATAGAAGCATTACAGATCGGACTCACAGGTAAAGGATTTGTCGTTACTTCTGGAACGGGGTCTGGCAAGTCACTTACTTATCTGGCTACCATATTTAATGAAATTTTTAAAGCCCAATTCGGCAAAACCAAAGGTGTAAAAGCCATTCTGGTGTACCCGATGAATGCACTGATCAATTCACAGGAAGAGGAAATAAAGAAGTATGCTGCTAATTATAAAGCAGCAACGGGTTTTGAATTCCCTATTTCCTTCAAAAAGTACACTGGCCAGGAGAAAACGGAAGAACGGGAAAAAGTAGAACAAGAAGAACCGGATATTGTTCTCACCAATTATATGATGCTTGAGTTGATCATGACCCGTGCATCAGAATCATGGCTTAGGGATTCTTTGAAGAAAAACCTGCAGTATTTAGTATTTGATGAACTTCATACTTACAAAGGTCGCCAAGGGGCTGATGTGAGTATGCTCATTCGGAGGATGCACAATCATTGTTTTAAGCCGCTTATATGTATCGGAACCTCTGCCACAATGGCTTCTCAAGGTACGCCAGAAGAAAAAAAGGAGGCCGTAGCCAGAGTAGCCACCAAGATATTTGGCACGACTTACAGTACAGATCAGATCATCGACGAAAAGCTAAGGACCTGTACCTTAGGGAATATGCCCAACGCTATTGAATTGAGAGAAGCAGTACTAAACGGTATTGATAGAGAGGCAGGAGAGATGGAGTTCGTACGACATCCAATTAGCAATTGGCTAGAGCTAGCCATTGCACTCAAAGACAATCATGGTAAGCTCGAACGTGGAGAACCAAAGGCCCTGCCTGCAATTGCAGATGAATTAAGAAAAGCTACAGAGATTGAAACTTCCCAGGCAATTTCTACAGTTACGGATCTTTTGCAATGGGCCGAAAAGCTAAATGAGCGTAACCGCCATAAACGGAAATCATATCTTCCGTTCCGATTTCACCAGTTTATTGCTCAAACGAGTACTGTTGCCGTTACGCTCCAATCTCGGGCACTACGAAAGATCACTATCCAATCTGGGAGATACGTGAAAGATGAAGAAGGTGAAAAGCTGTTATATCCACTTCTTTTTAGTCGCTACTCCGGCATCGATTTTATCTGTGTAGAAAAAGACACTAAAAACCAGATATTACTTCCGCGTAATCCAGAGGCACCAGTAAGTGTATTGACACAAAAGGAGCTAATCGGAGAGCAATTGAACGAACATAATCTCCGGTCAGGTTATCTCATACTAGATGAAGGAGAAGAGTTCTGGAACGACAATCTAGTAGATCTGTCACCTGAAAGTTGGCTGAATACTGCTAATAACACGTTTCGGCCTTATTATGAATGGCACATGCCGAGACAGATCTATTTTAATTCGGCGGGTCAATATTCCAATCAGCCTATATATCCACTGAAAGGTTACTATCTGCCAGTGAAGTTAAGGGTAGACCCCACTGCCGGTATTTTTTACGAAGACTCAAAAACCAACGAAAACACTAAACTTATGAGTTTAGGGCATGAGGGTCGTAGCACTGCTACGACCATCATGTCTTACAGCATTGTAAAATCACTGCTAGAACAGCAGGAAAAAATACAGGATCAAAAGTTGCTTAGCTTTACTGACAATCGTCAGGATGCTGCCTTGCAGGCAGGACACTTTAACGATTTTATTGCCACTGTACGCTTACGCGCCGGTTTATACCAGGCCGTAAACAAAGTCCCAGAAGAAGGTTTGGACATTAACAATATTGCGGAAAAGGTGTTAAACGAGCTCAAGCTAAAGGAGACGGACTACGCCCATCCTAATTTTGTGAGTAAGGATCCCGATTTTCCCGAGCTGGAAAATGAAAAGGCCATACGAACCTACATCCTCATTCGGATTTTCCAGGACCTAAAAAAGGGGTGGCGTTATACCTTGCCTAACCTGGAACAAACAGCATTATTGCAGGTCAATTACAGTCGACTAGATAAACTGGTATTACTGGATGAAAAATTCCGTGGGTTACAATTACTCGACCAAGCAATACCAGAAAAAAGGAAACACATCCTCACCCAACTACTCAACTATTTCCGGACTAATTTTTCCATCTATCATCGCTATTTGTCGGAGGAAATTACAGAGGTCGAAAACTTACTTCGTAATCGTCTGGATGAAAATAAACTCTGGGCTTTGGATCACAACGAAAAAATAGACCGCCCTACTTTTCTGGTCTCTGCAGTACCTGGACGTAGTATCCAGAGAGGAGTATACTTTGCGTCAATGGGTTCACGATCAGGAATTGGCAAATTCTTTAAACGAGAGTTTAGGGAAGCCGACATACCTTGGCTAAATCAGGATCAATTCCGGGAATATATCGAACAACTTTGTGACATACTGGTCAATACAACTTTTCTCATTAAACAGGAAAATCTACGAGGCGATCGTGGAGCCGTTAGCGGTTATCTTCTACGATCAGACTGCTTGCGCTGGCAGGTGGGCGATGGCACTACAGTAGCCACAGACGATACCCGTATGAATACCTACCGCCCCTTGAAAATATTGCCTAACCCATTTTTCAGTAGGCTATACCAAACGGATTTCCAGCAATTCGGCAGGGAATTGATGGGCCGGGAACATACCGGCCAGCTAAATTCAGAAACACGTATTCAGCGCGAAGAACAATTCAGGTCCGGCAAACTGGCTAGTCTGTACTGTTCTCCCACTATGGAGTTGGGCATTGACATTGCCAACCTCAATATAGTTCATATGCGCAATGTGCCCCCTAATCCTGCTAACTATGCGCAACGCAGTGGCCGTGCAGGCCGTAGCGGACAAACAGCTGTAGTCATCACTTATTGTTCCGCATGGTCACCCCACGATCAGCACTATTTTAAAGAAGCTGGTAAAATGGTTGCAGGCGCAGTGGTGCCGCCACGAATTGACTTGGCTAATGAAGAATTGCTGAGCAACCATTTTAATGCATTTATCCTGATGGAGTTGGCGTTGAAGGAGATGCGGGCTTCCGTGTCGGATCTGCTGGATATCAGCAACGATCGTCTCATTACGATGAAAGCTACTATTGTGGCCAGCATTGAAAACGGTATTCAAACACAAAAAGAAAGATGGATCGCCGAATTTAAAAAAATACTGCAAACGATTGCTCCCGATTTGAACAAGGTATCGTGGTATTCCGATAATTGGCTAGAAGATCGTACAAGGTCGTTTAAAAAACGATTCGTTGAGGCTTTTGACAGATGGATCCATTTATATAAAGCAGCACGAAAAATGATTCATGAAGCCCGGGCTGTTCTTGATGATGTAACGATAAAACAAGATAGCGATCTGAATAAGGATGCCAAGAGAAGACATAATGCGGGGTTAAAGCAGGTTGAGCTGCTACTAAACGATAGCAAAAGAGAATCCGGCAGCGAATCTGAATTTTATGTCTTTCGCTACTTGGCTGCCGAGGGGTTTCTGCCTGGCTATAATTTTACCCGTTTGCCAGTACGTTCCTTTGTAGGCTATAAACATGCTAGCCAAGGTGAGTACATTTCTCGCGCCAAAGGTGTAGCGCTAAGAGAGTTCGCCCCACAAAATATATTATATCACAACGGTAGCAAGTACGAAGTAAATAGGATGAATATTCTTAATCCCGAAGAACTGCAACGTAAAATTAAAATATCGTATAATACTGGTTATGCCTTTTTGGATGATGAAGCGGAATGGGCAAATAATGACCCCATTACCCACGTCGAATTTAGAGAAGGAAATATGGAATACAGGAGCAACCTTATTGAACTGAGTGAAACAGAAGCTAGGCCCAGAGAACGCATTTCCTGCGTTGAAGAGGAGCGCTCATCCAAAGGGTATAAAATTGAAGAATATTTCCACTACTCCTCAGGGATAGAGCAATGCAAACAGTCAGTCATCAAAAAAGCAGGGGTTGCATTATTGAAACTCATTTATGGCCAGTCCACGGATCTTATTTCTGTAAACCGGCAGGCCAGACGTGCTACGAGAGAAGGTTTTGCCTTGGATACCCGAAATGGCAAATGGCTCACCCAAAAGGAACTGGAAAACCCGGATACGGACACTGCAAAAAGAGATGTATTGCTTTTTGTTAAAGAAACGGCCGATACGTTGTATTTACAACCACTGTCCAATCTCCATTTAAGCCCGGATCAGATCATCAGCCTGAGCTACGCACTTAAAAGAGCGATAGAGATAAAGTATCAGGTCGAAAGCAGTGAAATTGGTATCAGTATAATGGGCAATCCCGATTCCCCCAATTTATTGATTTACGAAGCTGCTCAAGGAAGCTTAGGTATTCTTTCCCAATTAGTGTCCGAGCCATTGCTGTTAAAAGAACTATTTGTAACGGCTTACGAAGCTATGCATTTTGATCCTGAAACACGTACAGAAACTTCCCACGGAAAAGCGTTGCCCCGTGCCTCCTATGAAGATCTGTTAAGCTATTACAATCAACGCCATCATGATATTCTGGACCGGCATGGCATAAAAGAGCCTTTGGAGCAACTGATGGATTGTGATATATCGCCGCTGAATGAGGGTAACGATTATGAACAACAATACCAGACACTATTAGCGGCTTACGATAAAAACAGCCATTCTGAGTTGCCCTTATTAAAATATTTGTATGAAAATAAGCTAGCGCTGCCTCATAAAGCACAGGTAAATATGGATGACTACTATATCAGTATAGATTTCGTGTATAACACACAAAATGGGCCGGTGCTTATACTGTGTGACGGTTCAGTACACGATGAAGCGCATGTAAAAAAAGAGGATGAGCACAAACGTAATCTATTAAAAGATGCCGGCTATGATGTGTTGGTGTGGCATTACCGAACCCCCATAGCAGAATTTATTAACGCCCGAAAAGACATTTTCAGAAAACAACGATAACGAATGCCAGTCACGACCGAACATAAACCCGGCACACTTGTGCATTACCGCCAGAGAGACTGGATGGTATTACCTTCTGACGATGCCGATCTCCTTTGTATCAGGCCATTGGGCGGATCAGAAGAAGAAACCACTGCAGTGTATCTGCCATTGCAGCTTCCAACCGAAAAAATCATCTCAGCGCACTTTCCCGAGCCAAAAGCCAATGAAATAGGCTCTTTCGATACAGCAAGGCTGTTGTATGATGCATTCAGATTGTCGTTTCGCAATGCGTCAGGGCCATTCAGGTGCATGGGCAAGCTATCCTTTCGGCCAAGAGCGTATCAATTGATTCCACTGGTTATGGCATTAAAACTTGATATCCCAAGGTTACTGATAGCCGATGATGTGGGTATCGGAAAAACCATCGAGGCCCTGATTATTCTAAAAGAGTTAATGGAGCGCGGCGAAGTAAAGCGATTTGCAGTGATTTGTCCGCCACATCTTTGTGAGCAATGGCAACAAGAATTAAAAGACAAGTTGGACATTGATGCAGAAATTATCCGTTCCAGTACTGCCGCTAAACTGGATCGTCAACTTCCTGACGACCGAAGCGTATTTTACCACATGCCTTATCAGGTAATATCCATAGATTACATCAAAGCAGATAAACGACGAGGCATTTTCTTAAACGATTGTCCTGACTTCATTATTGTAGATGAGGCTCATACCTGCACTCTGCCCTCTGGGTCTACAAGCAAATCCCAGCAACAACGCTATGCTTTACTGTACGACCTCGCAGCTAATAAAAGCAGGCAAATTATCCTATTAACCGCAACCCCGCATAGCGGTAAAGACAGTGAATTTGCTTCTTTACTTGGGTTGTTAAAGCATGAATTTAGATCGTTGCATTTTGATCGGTTGGAACGCAAGGAACGTGAAAAAATAGCGCGTCATTTTGTGCAACGTAAAAGAGAAAATATCAGGCGCTGGTTGAATGAGGAGACCGATTTTCCACAAAGGGATTCCAAAGAAATTGGTTTCACGCTAAATGACAACTATCAACAGTTCTATAACGGCCTGTTGCAATTTGCCAGGGGTATTTCCGCAGGTCAGAGCACTAATGAACAGACGAAGCTATTGCGCTCCTGGGCAGCCATCTCTTTAATAAAAGGTGCAATGAGCAGTCCTGCAATGGCCATGGAAATGTTGCAGCGTCGCAGAGAAAAATTGGATGAAGGGATGACGGGATTGACAGATGGAGAACCAATAGCACTAAGCCTGTTTGAAAACCTGGAGCAAATTGAGGATATGCCGAGACAGGATATCGTAGAGACCATTGCACTTTCTAAAGGTGAAAAAGCAGCGCTTGAAGAACTATTTAACCAAGCCAATGCTCTATATCTAAATCAATCAGATCAAAAGATGGAAGTGACCATCAAACTGGTAAAACAATGGATAAAAGAGGGATATGACCCAATTGTATTTTGCCACTATATTCCCACGGCCAATTATGTATCAGAGCAACTGAAAGCAGTGCTTCCTAAAAATGTGCATATTGAAGCCATCACTTCTGAACTGGCCGATGACCAACGGCGGGAGAGGATAGAAATAATGGGCAATGCTGCTCGGCGTGTACTGGTAGCGACAGATTGCCTGAGTGAGGGTATTAACCTACAGGAGCATTTCACAGCGGTACTGCATTACGACTTACCTTGGAACCCCAACCGGATTGAACAGCGGGAAGGACGGGTAGATCGCTTTGGACAGACAGCTCCTATTGTAAAAACGTATGTTTTATATGGAGAGAACAACGAAATGGATCTGTTCATTCTAGAAGTGTTGATTCGGAAAGTGCGTGACATTCAGCGATCCACGGGAGTATCCATTACTATTGGCGAAAATAGCAAGTCTATAATGAGCGAAGCGGCACAACGCTTGCTACGCAGTGAACGGAAAACCGGAGGCAAACAACAGCAATTGTTCCAGGATACTGAAGAAGTGATTACCAATGAGCTGGAATTAGCACGTAAACGTGGTGAAAATATACGCAGCATTTTTGCCCATGAATCTGTTGACCCGAATACGATTAAAGCAGACCTTGATCAGATAGACGAGGCCATTGGCGACCTGCAAACGTTAGCTCACTTTGTAAGCAGCGCTGTGCAACAATTAGGTGGGATTTGCCGGCCCGATGGACTAAATGGCTATCAAATGCAATTAGATAACTTGCCTGCGCATATTCGAGCCTGTTTTAAACAAAAAAATCAGTCAATCAAGATTAGCTTTGTCTCACCCACGCCCAAAGGCTATATCTACATTGGCCGCAATCATAAATTTACTGAGCTGCTTTGCCAATTTCTCATAGCACTTTCATTTGAGCCCAAACCTAATTATGGGAGGGTAGCCCGCGTTTGCGAAATACAGACGGATAACGTGGTTACAAAAACTGTCCTGATAATGTTCCGGGTACGTAATGTAATTAAAGAGATAAACGCTTCTCGGGAAAGTATAGCTGAGGAAATGTACCTATGGGGTTACCAAAGCGCTGGCGGCAATATGGAAATACTGGATTTTACTGCTGCCAAAAGTCTACTAGCTCAATCACAGAGCTTGACCAACCTGTCTATCGACCGACAACAACAGGATATCGCCGAAGAGCTGCAGCGTTTCGCGACAATGAAACCCCACTTCATGGAAATTGCCAATCTACGAGCAGATCAATTAGTAGCCGCGCATGGTCGGTTTAAAGAGCTTGTAGGTGGTCGTCGTTATGAAAAAGCTACCCCTGTATTACCTCCTGATGTAATGGGAGTATATATCTTAATGCCTAAGCCTAAAGATCTATAATACTATGACATTTGCTTCTATCCTGATACAAGGAAACATATTAAGCACAGAAGTGCTGGATAAAATTCGTACAGAGGAGATCCGCTTTCAAACGGCCAAAGATTTTAGACTCGCGCCCAACACAACTGTTAGAGACGAGATTAGCATTGCGTGGTCCTTGGCCATTTCCCACTGGGAAGTTTTTAAAAAGAAGAGGGAACAATTAGCAGAAACAGATACCGGTACATCTGATACCCGGAAATATTGGATGTTGCCACTGATGAGCTTATTGGGTTACGAATTGACCGGAGCAGCGGCCGAACTCATTAACGGTAAAAGCTATGGAATCAGTCATCGGGCTTCCAACCTAGACAAGTTTCCCGTACATGTCGTAGGCGTACAGCAATCGCTGGATAAACGAGCCGACACAAGTGGACCAAGACTTTCACCTCACGCATTAGCACAAGAATACCTCAACAATCAGGAGCACTTGTATGCGCTGGTCAGTAATGGTAAATTTTTGCGCCTATTGCGCGATGCAACTCGATTAAGCCGCCTCAGCTATCTGGAATTCAACTTGGAGCAAATTATGGAAGAGCAGCTATATACAGAATTTGCACTGCTGTTCCGCTTGCTGCACGCCAGCCGTATGCCCCAGCGAATAGACGCCGGACAAGACTGCTATTTGGAGTACTATCACCTGGAAGCCCTTGCACATGGTGGACGTATCCGCGAAAAACTGAGTGCGGCGGTAGAAACATCCATTAAGGAAATAGCAAACAGTTTTCTACAGCATCCTGCAAATGAACACCTCAGGGAAGCTGTAGCTACCGGTACAATAGGCGCAAAGGACTATTATACCTTTAACCTCAGGATAATTTATCGCCTCCTCTTCTTAATGGTCATTGAAGAGCGTAAGCTTGTATATCCGGAATCGAGAGACCCAGAATTAGAAGCTAAGCGAAAAATCTACTATGATTATTACAGCGTTCGACGTATCTGCACCCTAGCTGGCAAAAAAGTATTTGTAGAACCAGAGAAATGTGACCTCTGGATATCCCTCCAAACATGCTTCTCTTTATATGAAAATAACCTTTATGGTCAAGCCTTGGGAGTAGCACCCTTAGGCTCGGGACTTTTTGCCCCCGATGCATTAGGTGTACTGAACGGCCAGGTGCTTAGTAATCTGCACTTGCTTAGCATACTCCGGCACCTCACCAACTTTAAAAATGAATCCGGGCAATTGCAGCGCGTGAACTATGCAGATCTTGATGTAGAGGAATTTGGTTCCGTGTACGAAGGGCTGTTAGAGTATGAGCCGGAATTCAGCGAAGGGGTATTTATCTTCAAAGATGGTGGTGATCGCAGTAAGAGCGGTAGCCACTACACGCCTGAAGAACTCGTTAAACCATTGATACAACATTCGCTGGACCACCAAATACAGGATAGGCTAAAGATGCTTAACCCGGAATCAGCATTGTTATCTTTAAAAATATGTGATATAGCCTGCGGGAGCGGACATATACTATTATCTGCCGCCAGGAGGATAGGCCTCGAACTGGCTCGTTTACGCAGCGGAGAAGACCAGCCATCGCCAGCAATTTTGCGGCATTCTATCGGCGATGCAATTCGAAACTGCATTTATGGGGTAGATAAAAACCCATTAGCTGTTGAATTATGTAAGGTGGCCATGTGGCTGGAAGCTCATGAACCAGGGCAGCCACTAAATTTTCTCGATCACCATATTAAATGTGGTGACGCAATTTTAGGATTAGCTCAAAGAGAAGAGCTTGAAAACGGAGTTGCGACTGAGGCCTTTAAGGCATTTTTATCAGATGAGAAAGAAGTAGGTGCATCGTTATCCAAAAGGAATAAGCAAGAGCGTAAACGTCTGGAAACCAAAAATGCCGGCCTACAACTAACCATCGATCAGCCAGTAGACGTGCTATTGCAAGAGTCTACAAGTGAGTATGCTGCATTCAGCAGATTACCAGAGAGTTCGCCAGAGGAAATAACTCTGAAAATTAAGGCCTACAGCAAGTTCGTCGAAGGAAAAGGATTTACATTTTTGAAGGCTTTAGCCGATTTACAGGTAGCCCAGTTTTTTATCCCCAAAACCTTAGCAAATAAGGATTGTCTTATAACTGATGCCGATTACCGCCTTATTTTGTCAGGCTACAAAGACTGGCGGAGTTTACAAGTTGCAACCGCCACGATCGTAGCTGCCGAACATCGCTTTTTCCATTGGTTTATCGAATTTCCTCATGTTTTTGCTGAGGGAGGGTTTGATTGCATTTTAGGAAATCCACCATTTTTGGGTGGTCAGAAGTTGAGTGGCACATTCGGAGACCCCTATTTGGAATTCATAAAACATCAATATGCACCTATCGGTGCCGTGGATTTGGTGACCTATTTTTTCAGAAGAGCTTTCAGCTTGATAAAAAATGATGGCTTTCAGTCGCTGATCTCAACCAATACAATAGCACAGGGAAAAGCTCGGGAAGGCGGTTTGGACGTCATGGTAGCAAATGGAGGAACGATTAATCACGCGGTAAAAAGTATGCGATGGCCTGGAGTAGCAGCTGTAGAAGTTTCCTTGGTAACCATCACAAAACGAACTTGGGATAAAAAGTACTTTTTAGATAATAAAGCAGTACAAACCATTACCCCTTATTTAGACGATTCCCTGGTGATAGGAAATCCATTTCCTCTGAAGCAGAATGCAGGCAAAAGTTTTCAGGGAAGTATCGTATTGGGGAAAGGCTTTGTTCTTTCGCCAGAGGAAGCCGAAGCGCTGATCGCTAAAGATCCGCGTAATAAGGACGTACTATTTCCGTATTTGAACGGTGATGACCTGAATAACGACCCGGAGCAGAAGCCCTCCCGCTGGGTGATTAACTTCTTTGACTGGTCGGAAGAGAAGGCGCGTACCTATCCGGATTGTTTTGAGATACTTGAAAGGCGCGTAAAACCAGAGCGACAACGCTGGAAAGTCGATGAAAATGGAAACGAATTAGTTGGCACTTATGCTTTACGAAAGCCCTTGCCACAAAAGTGGTGGATCTATGGAGAAAAGCGTCCGGCTTTGTATGAGGCCATATCTCAGTTAGACCAGGTCATGGTATCATGTCGAGTGTCAAAATATGTCAATCATTCATTTATAAAAAATGAATATGTTTTTGATGTAACAACAAATGTATTACCGACGAATTCCTACTTCGAATTTGCTTTTCTACAATCCAGTCTACACGATTCATGGGCTTGGAAATATGCTTCAACTTTAGAAAGTCGAATTCGATATTTAAACGTGGATTGTATCGATACTTTTCCAATACCTTTTGATCTGGATCTCGAAGAACGATTAGAAATCGAAAGAACTGCCAAGAAATTCTACGAAATCCGCGCAAAAATCATGGCTCAGAGTTTCATGGGTTTAACAAGGTTGTATAATCAATTTCACAGCAAATCTGATATACTTACGGGAAAGACGGTCGGAAAAACTCTTGATAAGAGGGCATTAGCGTTGAAAAAATTTTTGGAAAAACATGCAGTTGCTTATTCTTATGAAAAGATGTGTTCAGATATTTTAACACTAAGAACACTTTTGATTGATTTAGATCAACTTGTGCTAAATTCCTATGGATGGAATGACATACTACTAAAACACAATTTTTATGAAGTCGAATTTCTACCCGAGCTTGACCGCACTCGATTTACGATTCATCCGAATGCCCGAAAAGAACTATTGGACCGGATCTTGCAGCTAAATCATCAATTACATGTCGGGTAAAGTGTATCTAGCTTAATAATAGAACCGCGTAGATTTCATCAATCATTGATCTATTTGCTGGTCATGATTGATTGAAAAATGTCGTGGGTATTTACTCCTTACTCTCTAGTGCTATCTTGAGCTTCTTCAAAAGGTTTGTTCTTTTCGTAGTGATAAACAGTATGATTGAGCTCAAGTAATCTAGAAAGTAGTTCCTTTCTTGCGCTAGGGTGTATGGTGAATCGCGTCCTATCGTTTTCCGGTAAATACTCTACTTCATAAAAATCATGTTTCGGCAAAAGGTCGTCCCAGCCATAAGAATTGAGAATAGCTAAATCAATTTGAACATGTAAATCACGAAGTTGTTTGACTAATGATATAATGTCTCCCGCGAAATTCTTATCATGAAATCGATTATATAATTTAGTTAATCCTATTCCCGCATTTGTCATTATTGTCTGTCTTAAAGCAAAATAGTCTTTACCCTTAGTTTCTAAAATCCCGTTGGACATTAAAGCTGAGAATGGAAATGTCTCGAAACAGTTCGACGGAGTATACCGCAAGTCACTCTTCATGGACGAGCCATATTGCCATGCCCATATATTGTGAATCGTGGATTGCATGAAAGAAAACATAGCAAAGTCACTGCAAGAAAACACACCTAGTGAATGAGAAAAAACCTGCTTAGATGGTAGCATAGCTATCGCCACCGTCTTACTAGTTAAGGCTATCGCCATGACCTGGTCTAACTGAGATATGGTCTTATATAGTTCATTTCTTGGTCGAAGAAATTGCCACCACTTTTCCTTCCCCACTTTATCATTCTGTTGCATTCGTTCAGGTTTCACCAATCTTTCGACGATCTCAAAGCAATCCCGATAGCTACGGGCCCTCTCTTCCGGCCAGTCAAAGAAGTTGATTATCCAGCGGCTCGGCCGCTGTTTTGGATCGTTGTTCAGATCTTCACCATTTAGGTATGGATACAAGACATCCTTATTTCTTGAATCTTTCTTTATAAGAACCTCAGCCTCCTCTTGTGACAGTACAAAACCTTTCCCTAGGACAATACTGCCCTGAAAACTTTTGCCTGCATTCTGCTTCAGAGGAAATGGATTTCCTATCACCAGGGACAGGCATCCAAAATCAATCAAAGCGGTTGGAATTAAGGAGATTACTATATTGCCCTCCAATATAGTTTCATTTATTCCACTTCACAATCACTTCATAAGAAATAAGATGAACACAGGTATTACCTACAGCTTTATTCTGAAACCAGAAGTAAACAAAAATGGTCTGAATCCAGTTTACATTCGGGCTTTCAAGAAAGGAAAAAAAATAGAGATCGCTACCTCAGTAGCTGTACAAAAGGATGACTGGTCCGAGGTGAAGCAGAGGGTCAAGAGAAAAAACAAGACACACGAGAAACATAATCTTATTCTTGATGCCTTCGACAAAAAGGCATTAAAGTATATCCTAAACAACTTTGTCCACAGCGAAACCCAACTGACGCTGAGACAGTTTAAAGATTATATGCTTTCTGAGGGATTCTCTGGTGAGAGTTTCACTGACTACATTTTGAATTATTTGAATGAAAGCAAGCCTCGGCTAAAACTAGAATCTTGGTGGAGTTATAAATCTCAAATAACCAAGCTATTGAAATTTTCAAGGGTTGTATCCTTTGGGGACGTTACTGAGAAATTTATCAATGACTACCACTGGTATATGCTCAACGTATTACGGAATAATGAAAATACTGCGAGCAAGAGCCTTCGATCGTTAAGAACTTTCGTAAACATTGCTATTCGATACGGCTACATTAAGAATAACCCGTTTAGATTTATTGCCATCAAGAAGGTAGATGGCAAAAGAGATTTCTTAACAAAAGAAGAACTTAATCGGTTATCGGACTCATACCACGATGGGAAAGTGAGCGGAACAAAAGATCGGGAAATTATCAAGTATTTCCTTTTCTCATGCTACACTGGCCTTCGGTACTCAGACCTAAAAACCCTTGATTCATCGTCAATTAAAGATAACGCGCTGCAAATAAAAATGCATAAGACCGGGCATATAGTAGGAATACCCCTTACCAAACGTGCGCTTCAATTGTTAGCTGAAAAGCCAATGTCTGATTCAAACTTGTTTCGGGTGTATTGTAATAAGGTAACCAATCGCATATTAAAGCGTATCGGTGAAGAACATGGAATAAAAAAAAAACTAACTTGCCACGTTGCAAGACATACTTTCGCCACAACCTGTATTACTCTGGGTATACCCATCGAAGTCGTCAGCAAGTTGCTTGGTCATACAAATTTACGGACAACCCTTATATATGCAAAGGTTGTAGATAATGTCAAAGAAAGGGAAATGAGCAAATGGAACTCTCTGTGAGGTGTCTTCTCGTCTTTTAAGTATGAATTTGACGTAGCTAATGCCGGAAACATACACAATTAGGCGCAGTTGGCTTGTGATTAAAATGTCCCCGATCAGCAAGTGTATGGGCTTTATCAAATAGGTGCATAACTACCGACGAATCTAGTCGCGCTCTCTAGGGATGTATATAAATCCGAAGATCATTTATTCGAATCTAAGCTTATCCTTTAGATCCCAATCAAATAGTTTTCTACTATCTGGGATACAACCTGTCCACCAGGTAAACATCTTGATTTTCAATAATATCAATTCGATTTTTGTCCCTTTAAACAACAAATTTATGAGAAGAAACAAAATCGAGTTGATCTTCTATTTGAAGATGCCAGGCGTCATAGGTGAAGATGGCCCAAGAGCGATGGATATGCCCACCAAGGTTAATTGTCCAAGAGATACACTCAGAAGACAATGCCGTCATTTACTCAACTGGAGTATGCACTGTGAAGATCGATAAGAATATCCTCATTGACCTTTTCGAGCGCAAGGACAAGAAACGGCGGAAGATTCTGCATGAGCTCTACGCGGAGCTAGTCATGACATCACTTTCAGCTTATTACGTCGCCGAGATGATCTGTTCAGATTTGGGCAAGCCGGAGCTGATCGATGCTGATGACGTGCGGTATTGTCGATTCTATTTCCGCAAAAAGCCTAAGACGCTTTCAAGTGCTCCGATGAGGGGGGAGCAGCTTCTTTCTTCACCAGCTCCTAAACGAGAGCAGCTGGTTACTCAGGAAAAAGTTAAAGACTTATCCAAGACGGTATGGTCGGATGGGGAGACGATGGATATGCAAGACAATTTTTTAAGGGGAACCAAACTAGGTAAGAAAAATGAGACGTAAATTCAATTTAATACTGCAAGCAAAAGGTGGTGTCGGTAAAAGCCTGCACACTTATCTGCGAGCGTTGTCTGAAAAAGACAAAACTTCACTTTTTGTCGATCTCGACAGTTCGACACAAACATCAACGCGACAGCTCGCCTTTCTGGGCGAAGACCGCTTAGAAACCGTGTCATTGATTGACAACCGCGATATGCTCGTCCGAGATATTTTTGTCGGGTATATCGAAAGCTTAATGGAGGCACCGTACAGTGAAATCTACTTTGATTTCGGAGCACCAGAGAGTGAACAATTTCCTGCGCTTATTTCGCGTGACTTGGATTTCGAGGAATGGTGCGAGGAAGTGGACGCCGAAGCGATATTCCATATTGTAATCGGCGGCGGTGGCGCGTATCGGCCGAGTGTCGAATATCTACAAAAAATGATCGAGGTGCTGGGAAGTAAATTTCGAATCCTAGTGTGGGAAAATGTTTTTAGTTTCCGACAATTCCCGAAGCTTTCGGCTGAATTAGCTGCCAACTGTGCGACGCTAGGGTTGGAGCATGTCAGGTTTGGCGATTTCGAGGCTAATTCTTTGCTCGGCAGCCAGATTTTGGATGGTATCAGGAAAGGGTTTCCATTGGAAAGTTACGGGCCTGGGGCAAGATTAAGGTTGAAAAAGGAAATCCGCGAAAACTTCTGTCATGACTGATAGAGCTGAACTCAATCATATCAAAGGAAAGTACGGGCAGAAGTATGCTCAGGAAATCGATGACTGGTCTGCGTTGTTGCTTGCCGAGGTCGAGGAAAATTTTAGCCGCATGAAGGCAGATGTTGATCAATCTGTAGACGCGATCGATAGAGCGGCAGCTACAATTAAAAGCAACCAGCGCCCGGTGCATTTTTCGGATAAAAAGCAAGCTTTCAATTATGGGTTGGCGGTGAGTCTTCCGTGGTCTGTTGTAGCCCTAATTGCAATGTGTTTGCTTTCCTGGTTGATATCAACCGGCGAGGAGTATCGAGAGCTTCGCAGAATTGTCGACGCCTACAAGAATGCACCTAATTATCGACTGTTAATGGAGAACGGAGAGATCTTGCAGAAAGATGGCAGCAACTATTTGAAGCTTCGACCACAGGCGAACAAAGGGGATTTGCTGATCGGGCGAGAGTATATTTTTGACAAGAAGAGCAAGGAGATGCTTGTTCCACTTGGACGGAAATAACGCATTGTGTGTCTGAGATCAGACTTTCGAATATTTTCAAACAAAGACAAACAAACTCAAACATTTTCGGGAACCACGGTGGTTTTTCCACAGCCAGCTATCGCCGGTACGCCGCAAAATGCGACTACCCGGCGGCTGGCCATGGGAAAACCCCTGGACCCCTGCTATTCGCCTCGCGGCTCATAGCTCAACTTGGAAGATAATATGGAAAGTAAAAAAAAAGGAAGACCACCGAAAGAGGAGAAGGTTGTGCGAAGGGATCACTTTTCAGTATGGGTTACGAAAGATGAAAAAGCAAGGATTAACCAGCTGATAGAAAAGAGCGGACTTTCAGCAAGTCAGTTCTTTCTCACGCTCGCTTTGGATACTCCCATCAAAAGACCGCAAAAAAAGACGCTGCCCATCAGGACGGCAGAAATGATCAAGATACTTGAACAGCTCAGCGGCATTCTGTCGCTTGCTGTTTTGAAAACGAAGGATCATCAAATGCAAAGTCAGCAATGGATGCAAAGCAGTCAGTACGTGCGACTTCTTTCACAAATCATTACGTTGTGGGTGTTTGAAGACTTTGAGATCAGGACATTTTCTAAGACGCTTAACAAAGTTCAGGAATGGATGCGTCAGCTGGGGTTATACATCCGCCGCGTGTTGCCGGATTCTCATAACAAAACCAGCATTATGGATATGACCGAGAATCTGTTTCGTAGTGCCAAAGAGCTGCTGGCAAAATATGAGCGGCATTACCAACCAGCGGAAACGGTCGCCCAGCTATCGTCATGGAAATCCGATGCATCAAGCAATCCGGATCTGGTACATCGGATGATTGAAGAAAAGGTTACGGCAATGCTTAAACGTCTTGATGCATGATAGGAAAAGTCGGATTGGGAAATTTTGCAAAAGGGATATTGAGCTATTGCTACTATGAAAAAGAATTGTCGGCAAAACAAGCAAAGGAAATGACGCTCGACGATGTTCGGGGAGAGCTAATCTATATCCAGCATCTTGGCATCGGAACGTTGAAGGACGGCAGACTGGATTTGGATTACCTGGCAAAGCAGATGTTGGACAATAGGGATAAGAACAGAAACCTTAACAAATATGTATGGCATCAGTCGTTCAGCTTTCCACCAGGCGAAGATCCGCCCGAAGAGAAGTTAACTACGTTGGCGCAGGAGTTTGCGAAGGAATTCGGTTTCTCAGAAAATCAAATGCTTGTATTCCGGCACAACGACACCAAACACAAGCACATCCACATCGTGGCCAATCGCATAAACTACAATGGCAAAAACACCGCCGATCATTTCAAAAACTATGCTCGGACCGGTGAATTTTCAAGACGAATGGAGATGGAGCTCGGGCTGACCATAACTCCCGACATGAGCCTGAATCAAAGAGGAAAACAGCAATTCCCGACACAAGATACTGCCATCATTAACCTAAGATATCTCGTCGACCAAACGCTGGCAAAGGTATCCGCATTTGACGACTTCGCTAACCATATGCTCGCGCATGGTTTCAAAACGTATAGAGGAAGAGGTGTAGCTTTTTTCAATATGCAGAATCGGATGAAAGTGAAAGGCTCTGACCTAGGTAAAGACTATTCACTGCAGAATCTTGAAAAGCGGATGGGTATGGAGATGCCCCAAGCCTTAATGCCTGTAAAAAAGAAGAAAAAATCTCACCGGAAGCGACAGGGATTAAGTATCTAACAATTTTGAAATAGAGAAGCAGCTGGATAATATGTTTTCCTGAGTTCAAAACCATGCGCACACTTGTCAGTCAGTGCAACGAAAGTTACGAAGGAAAAGTGACGGGTTCAAAGTCTGCGGCTATTTACCGCGGCCATTGCCGCTCCTTAAACCGCCTCCCGACTTTGCACCCAAGGGCAAGCCCGTCACTTTTCCTTCGATTGGAGAGGGCGATTGCCCTGAGCACAAAGCCGGGGCTCGTAACGTCAAAGACTTCAATCATGAAATCATTAGAAAATGCTCCAAGAATCTATGTAGGTACTTACGGAATGTACAACAGCGGTTCACTCTTCGGGAAATGGTTTGATTTGACAGACTATGCTGATGTGAAGAAATTTTACCAGGATTGCTATGAATACCATAGAAATGAGTTCGATCCAGAGTTGATGTTCCAAGACTGGGACAACATTCCGGATTCCCTGATTTCCGAGTGCAGTTTGGATGATAAGGCGTTTGAGTACTTCCAGGCGCTGTACGAGATGGATGATGATACAGCGGAAGCTTTCAAGATTTACTCCGAACAAATCAGCAGCTGGCCTGGGAACGGAAACGCATTAGACGAACAGGTCAAGAGATTTCAGGAGAGCTATCGAGGGTACTTTGGCGGATCGATGAAGGATGCGAAGATAGAGTACACTTACCAGTACATTGAGGAGACAGGATTGTTAGCAGATGTACCTGCGACGCTTGAAAGGTATTTTGACTACGAGGCTTTTGCTCGTGACTTGTTTTTGGAAGGATATACCGAGATGGATGGATATGTGTTTGCTGACTACTAAGTCTTTCAGAGAGACAGCTAGCAGATTAGCTATCTCTCTGAACATTAGCGTTATAATAATTCGCATTACTGTCGAAGTCCGGGATAACTCGTGAATCATGGATGATCACTAGTTAAACAATTGAACTGGTTGGCCGGCAGCCAATTGAGCTACCCGTTCTAATCCCTCGCTAAAAAATCCAAACCCAAGCGCTTTCTTCAAGAAGCAAGGTACTTATATCTCAGTTACAGAATTCCAGTATCACCCAACGGCGCGGTAGATTATAACCTTGTCGCTCAGCAACATGTAACCGAGTTTCGCTCCGACGTTGTCGCCTTAAGTAGAGGCTATTAGTGCTGATCGCCATGATATCGGTGGCCATTACTTAACTCTCAAAGCATGTATCTTCTGTATCCGGAGCTCTCTCCTCCAAGAAGGCATTCAACAACCGTTGATGGAGAATCTGTCTCGCTGACAACCACTACATTGGCTTCGTCAATACTCCGTAGTTTCATCTTCAGCGCATATGAAGTAATGATGAAAAACTCACCAGCCAAAAAAGCCAAGCGGCTTGCTAATTGAAGTTACTGGCTAACAGATAAAAAACTTACAATTCGCATTGCAATTTAAATATTTCTTCATACCTTTCATTCGGACTATTCAATTAACATCCAAAATGAACAGTAACCAGTTTGTCCATGCCCAAGGCGGCACATTTATACCAAGAAGTTACTCTAATAAACGGCATTGTTTATTAGAAGGGACGCACATTCGACCCTTTCATGTAACTGATGGTGGGGATGTGGGAGATTTGATTCTTGATCTAAATCTTCCTTTATCTCATCCCTTTTGTAGTGTGTTTCTAGGCTTTGGGCAATCGTCGAGCTCCAGACGTCAAACCGGAGTAGCTCAGTGCCATTAATTCAATTTGTTCGATAATTGTAGATATGTCTTTTCAAAGTTTGAAAAGATTATTTTACCTTCTTCAGTACCCTTCCACTTCGTGGAGGGTTTTTTTATGCCGTCATCCTTAACTTTTTCAACATGTTTGAGTACAACAAGCTTTTCAAGTTCTAAGAATATAGTTTTACGCCGTAGAGAAGTAATTGAATTTTGAATTTCCGTAATAGATTTAGGCCCAACCTTAATTAATAACATAAGTACAAGCAACATACCGATCGAATAAGGGGTCTCGTTTACATCGGAAAGAGCGTTTTGTGGCCGGTCAATTGTTTCTTTTAATTGTGTAGTTAATTTCACTAACTCCCTCTTACGGTGTGCAGCTTTAAGCTCTTCCAGTGGAATTCTTGGGTCATTAAGGCATTGATATTTGTCCAAACCGGATTCCTTAAATGAACAAAAGTCCAGGATCACATTAAATATCACCAGGCCCTCAATATTTGCTTTATTTAAAATTGCGGGCAGCTCTCTTTTGAGTATAAACTCAGAAGCCAGAAAGTTATTACTAACTAGCAAAATTGCTACTTTACATCTCTTGATTGAATGAAATATATCTTCCTGCCAATTGTTCCCAATTTTTATTTTGGTATCATCCCAAATTTCCAGTTGATATTTGTGTTCTAGAATACTCAAATGCATTTTTACTTCCGCGAGCCATTTTGAATCCTTCTTACTATAGCTTATAAATATGTTATCCATATCTTTATCGTCTACCTGTTCTCAATTTGCTTAACTTTGTCGTAACAATAGATATATCGTCGTTGTAATTGGCAATAATCGCACCGCTACTCGCCCCAGCAATGTAATAAAAATGTATCTACCCCTTTTCACATCGTTTGTGGAAACAAACCATCAAAGAGCCCTGAGGACGTCATAAGCACCAAGTGAGGGTTCACTGCACTCGATCAAAGCTCATCTTACCACGTGTTTCGCACTTTCGTCCATTTATGAGTACAGATATGAGCCCTACTCAATATCACCGAAGAAAGCAGGTACATAATATATTTGTTCTCCTCGGTCTAGAAATTTTTGATCATTAAGCCAGTCAAATATGATCGTCAATGTCAGACCCCGCCAGCCAGCCGAAGAAGCTGATTATGATTTAAGTGATACAGCATCACCTGCTACTTAATAATTGGGTAATCCTTAACTTTCATCTTGGTCTAACCTTGGTTTTCAACGAAATCTGCTCATGTCGTTTATTGAACGCCTTGTCTATATACAATTCTGGACTAACGCAGAAGTCCTCCCATTTTACAAGGACACAATATCTATCATCCTCAGTCCAGGCACATTTATCGTTAGGAATGTAATAATTGTATGAAAACTCCGTAACGGTTATGTTATCGTTGATTCTAATAAGGTTATGGTAATTACCACAAGTATTGCACAAAATATTACCACAGTAAACCTTGTCATACATATTCGGCAGAACTACGCCCAGAATACCATTCTTCGTATTGCCAATCCCATCGTAAAGTGAAGCCTGAAGCTCTCTTTTCAAAAAAATCTGATTTTCAAAGGGTGTGTTTTCCGCCGACTTTTCCCCAATCAAAAATATGGTGACGGTTGAGTCCGAAAGATAATTTTCACGTATCTCCCTCATGATGTAGTCTTCGTCAAATGAGTCAATTGGCGTATGCAAAGACTTGTCGATCATATCGACATCCAAGACATCGTGGATGTATTCTTTGTAGGCTGTATCTTCCGTCTTAAAAGATATGAAACACTTGTGAGCCATAATTGCAGTTATTTTGCGTGCTCTCTAATGGCTTCAACTATACTTTCCGTACTCCATCTCACATCGGAAACGGACCGTGAAAAGACCTCACTGGATATTCTTTCCTGACCCCTTGGTATCACGCCAACGATTGGGACACCAAGTGATTTGGCCTGATCCAATTCCCAGGGCATCCAGTCGCTATGGGATGCATAAACACCAGCCATTGCGAGGACAATATCCGAAGATTGTATCTTGGCTCTCAGTCGGCTTTTTATATAAGGTGCATGGGTAGAATTGATGGGCACGTCTTTCGAAGCTTCTGTGAATTCCACATTGAAGTAACCTCTCGAATTGAGTAATTTCCGTAGGTCCCACAGGTCATCGGAATGGGCCCAAGAGTGACTGACAAATATTCTGTAGTTTTTTGCCATACTATTTATTTAAGTTTTGTAGATGATGTTTAGATTCATTGTAAGTGTCTATTTCCCAGCCAATTGGGTTAGCCTTGAAAAATAGGTTCTCATGTTCAATAAATTCCTCGTGTCTGCCTAATGCCAGGTAACAATTAGCTAGAGTGGCATAAATCCACTTTAAATCACTCCTAATCAAAAAGTCGTCGTCTTTTCGCAGGCTATCGATAATCTCGATTATGGCTACACGCGTTTTCTTTGCCTCAATCCGGCAGTATATCATTTCTTCTTCATCGGCAATATGCTTGGCCTTCAAATCAAGACAAAAGGCGTAATTCTCGCCAGTGTAGTAATCTGAATTTATCGCAAATCCCTTTGAATAATATTTTATGGCCCTTTCCAGGTAGTCAATCTCACCTCTTTCAAGATACCAGAGTCTTTTATAGATAGCACCTGTTAAGCCAAGGGTTTCTGGATCATTGGTAGTTCTCCCATCCGGCTCCAGTTTTTTTATAATATTCAGAGCGTCGGTCAATGCCACTTTTTCAGAAGGCTCTTTACTTTTATAAGTGCACAGAGCCAGCTGCTGCACGAAATAGGAGTCGTTTTCTATTTTTTCACTAGCTTTTTTCCAATACTCGGCCGCTTTCCTAAACGAACCCTCGGCCATACTCAACTTAGCATGTTCTGCCAATGCAAAAATCAATTTTTCTTTCTCGGCCAATCCCTTGATTAACCCATTGTACTCCTCTTCCGGGAGGACATACGGCTTAACCGACTTAATGTGTTGAAACAATGGGCTGTCCACCTCCTTGTCTTTCTCGACAGCTAAAATCAATCCTGTTAGTGCATCCTGACATCTAGCTGCTTCCGTCGCCGATATATCTTCACCCATATGAGCATAGGTGAAAGTCTTGTTATGATTGATATCGAATGGTATATTCCCATCCTTTTCCTTCATGATAATTGTTGAGAAAGGCTTCGCAGCATGCCTAATACCAAGTTCATATATGGCGTTAGGGTTGAATGTTGTAATGTCAGCTATAACTAGATCAGAGTAAATAAGAAGTCCGTACATACTTCGGTCAATCAACCCTGATTCCTGAACCTCATCGCCTCGTACACATTCGTATCCGGCTGCAATTACCGCCGGCTTGATAATATTTTGATAGGTCTTATCGAGGTCAAACGTCTTTCCCAGCGTCGGGTCAGTTTTTTTACCATAGCCCATTATTACAAAGCAAATCTTTTTCATTTCAAGGTTTTAAGGTTTACATATATAAGTTCTTCAATATATTGAAACTAAACACTTAATCTTGCCTCCACAAGGAGGTCTCCGAAATTTGTAATATATGCTATTGCAAACAGAATTTTCTCCGTTCACTTCGGAACCCAATCTTGTCAATTTACCAAAAAACAGGTCGCATTCTAGCCTAGATAGAATCAGGAAAATCTATTTGAAATAGCTATTTCTACTGTTTCAGAAAAGAAACGAGCTGCTAGGTACCGCAATAATGCTTTTTAAAGCGGGGCTTCGCAACCAAAGTAGATATCTCCGTCGATCTCGGCCCTTTAAGTAGGCTCCCCCGTCATCATCCATGAATACATGCTGACAGCATAAAATCTTCAATTGCGATGAACACTGCGACAGACAAACTTGGCACTTTAAGGCACTCCCCCCAATTGCATAACGTGGGATGCTTGCAAAACAAATCCGTTCACAAATGCAAATGTTGTCAGGTGAACTTACCCATATGCGTAAATTGGACCTGCTCCGCAGCAGCCTTTCCGACTTCCCTTAGCTGCTTCAAAAATTCTACCGAATCAAGTTTGCGAACATTTTTTGATTTGATATGTTCCAGACCAAGTTGGTCGAGTCCGTCCTGGCTGAGGAAATGTCCGACAACTGAAATCCTGATCAACAAGACTAGAATACATTAGATTATCCGGCAGCGAGGTGATCGTGTCTACAAAATTCCCGTACGTTCCGGGAGTAGGCGACGCGCCAGTACCAACAGAAACAAGTAATAAGTTGCGCTGTTGCTTGGGCGAGCCCGAACGATCGACCATTGTGCCCCGTGTTTGTGTTCTTCCGGACATATCCAGTTTATTCAGATAGAGGTAGAGATTGTATTTTAGTAAAGAGTGGTTATTCACCAGAATATCAACTTCAAATTAATCGAGGCATCGGCTTTCAAGCTAACCGTTCAATAAGTTTTCAAAATAAATCCGCGGAATAATACACTCCCCTTTTGTGGCCAACATCCTTTGAGGATAAACGAATCAAACTGTGCGCTTCCCGCATTAGACATGTCGGTAGTAAAATATCTGCATCATTCGATAACAAAAACAATCGATGGACTCATCGGCACCTAAAATGTAGGTCTACATTAGTCATCTTGAACCTCTACAAATATACGTCGTTCGGCAGGATTGTTTACCTCCTCGTCTACCAGGCAAAAGTCCCTGTCGAGTAGTTTCCTCGCTGAAATTCAACATCGATGAAAGCAAAAGTCGCTACATGTCTCCTAAGTTGACATATTGCGCTCAGCACGTCAACCACCACTCAAAACACGTCAAAACAGATTACTAATCAAATAGCAACTCGTATCGTCAAACCAGCTTGACCTGCAGATCGGGAAAAGAAAAGGTGACGTAGCTCCGTTTTGGTTTTGCGGGTTAATAAATATTAAAAAACTTCAATCTCATCCGGTTTACCGATAGTATTCGGCATCAAAAGCTGACTATGACGTCTTGGAAAACGGAGCGCACCACTCCCCTTACCGGGCTTTCGTACTCAATAAAATAACAAGTAATTAAATGTTGAACCAATTTCTCCTTTCTTTCTTTGTCTCCATCCCTAGTACAAAAATAAAAGACGTGATAAGCTAAATCCTTAACAGCACCCCTGCTACGCTTGTGATGAAGTTTATTCCAAGCGAGTTGCGATTCACTATGCCGTTCCAATTTTTCCATCCACTTTTCTAGCTTCCAAGTAGGCTTTTCGCAAATCAAATTATCTGCAAGGCATCAGGTGTATTTCCTAATTTTCCCATTCAGGTTCTCGATCAAGTTAGTGGTGTAAATGATCTGCCGGATTTCCAATGGAAAATCAAAAAACACGGTCAGTTCATCCCAATTCAGTCGCCATCTTTTAATAGTGTAAGAGTACTTGCCATTCCATTTCGATTCGAGATTTTCCAATGCGACCAGGGCCGCTTGCCTGGTAGGCGCTGCATAAATGTCCTTCATGTCTCGGCTGAATTCTTTTTTATCTTTCCAGACCACATATCGGCAGCTATTTCGGATTTGATGGACTAAGCATCTCCGCATCGGAACATTGCCAGCCAACTGTAATCCGTCCAAAGTCTACGCCTCAAGTTCTGGCTAGTAGTACGAATTTACTACCATGCATTCCGCCCATTCCTAATTATTACACATGAAATCTCTTAACATGTGTCGATGCCCCGCGTTCAATCATTCACTTTCTGTTAATATGAACATTAGGCTCTTACGACGATGAGCTACGCAAAATACCAAAATTTTCAATTGTGGAAAATAATTCTATCCAACAACAACAATTAACCTCGCGGCGTCGATCACTATATGACAATATTTTTTCCGAAACTCAGGGCAGCGACGAATTCCTTTTGGGCATAACACCCCTTTTCAAAATACGAGAATGTGGATATCAATTTGAAATGGTGGCAAACTTTAATCATTCGTTCTAAATAGGTATGCAGGGTCTCGTCGTCAACGTACTCTCTACGCTCCGACAACCTTCTAGGTAATGCCCACTTATCCCAAAAGACAACTCGCCCATCGTCTATCAGTTCCTTCGCGGCTAGATATGCGCGCTTTGTACCATCCAAAAGACGGTAGCTAATAAAATATGCCTCACTGCTCAACACCTTTTCAGACCAGATTCTCAAAGGCTCGTCGCAATGCAATCTTCTAATACTTTGAAGGCTGTGTCCTATGTGGAGACTGTGATCCCTTATCAGAGTGGAAATTTTTCCACCCCGCGAAACCGTTTTCAATTTACGCAACTCTACTTCAACGTCAGCAAGCGGAAACCACAAAGACTTTTCCGATGCAATAAACTTTCTACGGCCGTCTGGTAAATCAATAACTTCATCAATAAGTAACATTGCGTCCAAACTCGCAGTGAGATTGCCCCAGGGTGTTTTTAGCTGGCCAATTATCCATAACAGATCTCCAGGATAAATTCTTTGGGCCGGCCCTGTCTTTCTGCCTGTGATATGATATTCTGGACGGGCAAAGCCGCTAACTGATGAATGACCATCAGCAAACCAATATACTGCTTCGGTACGAGTTGGCAACGATTCCTCTTCATGAAGGCGCATTTTCCTACGAAAAGAATATACGCGTCTCGGAACATAGTGAATATAGCTGTTTTGCATAAAAGGAAGTATCTCCTGCTTAACCTGTCATTTAATAAATTTAATCAAAAATCGCCACTTATTTAAAATTTTTTATTGCCCGGCCGCACTGAGATAAAGGCCCTGTCCGCTTACCGGGACCGGAAGGTTGAAGCAGATGTTGTTGCCCAGCTCGACCGCCAGAATGTAAATTAGGCGAATTTGAAGAAGGTTTCGACAGGTAGCACGTTCTATATAGTATCGTCGGACTTTCGACTTATCCTGATAGAATCTATTCGCATTCCGGCTCGAACGGAACAAGGCAAAAGAGCCCCCCTACTGCCTGACGAGATCGAAAAGAAATCTTTGAAACTAAGCGATATCAGGCACTTGGTGAGCTTTTCAACACTACGCATTTGGAAGTACTTAAAAGCACTGGTCAATTAGAGCCTTGGTATTACCGGAACATCGGAGCCGGTACAGATTGGACAATATCATTCGTTACGAACTGGAAACTGCGCATTTCGTCATTTTCGTGTTCGGCCCGGATTTTCCACAATGCCCTAAATTATAGAAGTCGAGGGAAAAGCATTGGGGCCCAACGAACTTGGTAAACCTATTTCTTCATCGAATTGCTCCAGTGTGGCTGGCCGCATATGCGATTAACTGCTTCTCTGGGCATTTTCAAGCAGTAAGATCTGGGGAATCCTTCCTTACGATCAACACCGCCGACAATGACAAGGAATGGCTGACGGCGGTGGATGAGTTGAAGAAAAAACGTGGTATTTAATCGTCGGTATCATCGGGTGCTTTCCGTCCTTCTAGTACGTCTATGATGTGCTCCATCCTTTTCACAATTTTACCTTGTTGAACATATTTGTAGAGATCGATGAGAATCTCGACCTGCTCAATAGTCCCAAGTCGATTTCCCTGATGCCCTGTAAAGCTCCATACTTTCTTGTACAGCTCTCCCAGCTTTGTGTACTCCTCTTTCGAGTATTTGAGAAGCTGAATGTTAAATTTGACGTCGGCTTCTGCGACATAGTCCCAAAAGTTTTTCCGGTCGTTGAGCTTGCTAGTCTTCGCCGCCAGCTCTTCCTCCAATAATTTGAGCCAACCTTTGACAAGGTTACGAGAGGAGCCATTCGGTTGGGTGCCAGTCGGTCGCAGCAATGCATAATCGATCGCAATCCAGTTGGTAAGTGGATAGTACCTGTCTTTAGCCGGAGAAAGATCCACTGCTTTCTTGTACGCTTCGGAGGCTTGCACAAAGTATTTTTCCTTCTTCTGGCCTTGGCTAAGAATGGCCAGCCGCTTGAATGTGCTTCCAAGAATGTTATATCGTTCGGAAGTTTCGCCGAATTTGATAAGCGTCTGAATGTCTGCCAGGGCCGACGAAATTTCCTCAAATGCAACGCCGGCGGTTTTTTTACCGAGTTTAAGTTGCTGGATCGCAAATTTTACCTGTACATTGGCAAACTGTTCGAGTGCGCTAATTGAGAAGTTTGCTTTGAGTATTTTGCTTAATCTTTTGAATTCGTCAATCGCTTCGCCGTACATGCCCAAGCCCGTGTAGATCAATGCCAGTAACTCCACGATTTTGGCACTTTCGAGATTATCCTTTTTAATTCCCAAGATAATGGCATTCAATTTTAAGGTTGCTTTGGTAATGTCTGTACCGATGTCAAGCTCGTTTTTCAAATTGGTTAGCTCCATTTCTGCCAATTCCGTCACTTCAAAGTCAAACTCGAATTTGCTATCGTCATCGACGGCAGTCAGCCGATAGAAAGGATCGCCGTAGCATTGATACGCGCCCCAAGTATTCGAACGGTTTTTATAAATATCATAAACAGACTTGCGAGCCTTCTTGACAGCTTCCCCAAATGCTTTACCCTCGAACAATGCCTTATAGAAACTCTCGGCAAAGTGCAAAGCCGCATCGTCGTTCACTGCCCATCCGGCCACGACCACGGCTTTCACGCCGATCTGAATGAGTTGCGTACCCAGGTTGGCCGCGAGGCCGTAACGGTTTTCTGTCAGCTCTTCCGAACGCGTCTCGGTTTGCCCGAGGAAGCAGCAGTTTACAAATACAAGCTCCGGAACGCTGCTCATCTGGTCGATATGGGCGGGAGTCAGAAAAACATCCTTGCCGATCAACATCCCAGTTTGCTTTTCTTCTCCGTATTCGAAAACACCATGACCTGCAAAATGGAGGACCTTGTAATTCTGGCTGTATAGCTTGGTGAGAATCCTGTCGGAGGTCGAGCGGACCTCTGGCGTCACGCCAAAACCTTTATCAACCAGCAGTTGCGACACCTTTGACCCTTCATTCAAGGCTGCCTGCAATTGTATGTTGCTGTCGGACAGGTCGGGATCCGCGACGACGTATGCGGTATTGACGTTAACCGAATTGATAATCAGTCTGAAATTTTTGGTCGTGAACTGGCGGATGATGCCTGAGTTGATGCTGAGTGGTGCTCCATCCAGCATAGTATCCTGAAAAAGCTCCCAAGGGATGGAGGCAGTAAAATCATCCAGTTGCAGCAACACGTTGCTCAAACGCTTCACCAGTGGTTTAAAATCGTTCGGTACCAGAAGCTCGAACAGCGATTTGGCCAGTTCTGGCGTCCATTTGCCATCAGTTGACGCTGCTTTCAATAATTTCGTGATCTCGTTTCCCGAAGTGTGTACCGATCGCTCCTCAACCCTCGCGGCGTCGGTAGTGATGGCAAACAGCAATCCATTTCGCCTTTCGGGGGACACAAGATCCTCTTCTGCGTAGCGTCTGACAGTTACCCTCGTCCACCATTCCACCGTTGATTCGATCGGGATACGTACGCGACGGCCCATTTGTTCCGCAAAGCCAATTCCGGACCGTTTTATAGAGAGCCCCGACCCTTCTGCGTTTTCAAGTGTTTTGACCGCTCGAAGGCAGGCCAGTGTGCGATCCTGGTACAGTTCGATAAATTCAAGTTCTTCTATACGAACGGCTTTGGGGCTATAAGCCGCATGTATCTTCTGGTTGGCATTCTGCGCGCCCTGTAAAATTGCCCTCACAGAGTTTTCAATGCCGATACCCCCATAGCCAGAGCCGATAAGAAGTGCCGAAATACCGGATTTAGTAACCTGCGTTATAGAACCCTCAGAGGTTGAAAGGCTCACTAGATAGGTTGCGATACCTTGTTCAATAGTGGTAATGAGAGTTCGCTCGTTCAGCTCTCCCTGCTTGCCCAATCCGAGAATGATAACTCCTTTGAAATTGAAATCCACGGAAGGAGGGATGTACGCGCTCGTACCAACAGCGCCTGGGTAAAGGCCCAATTGCAGTCTTCTGGATAGCTCTTTTCCAAGGTGTTCATCCACCGCCTTTTCCGCGGAAATAATGCCATCGTTCTCAAAATGACCGATTAACAGGGGATAAGTAGCATATTTAAGGTTGCCGTTTACCACCGAGACTACGAGCGGTATTTCGGCCGCGGTCAATTGTGTATCCGGCGACCGCAGTCCTAGTATCGAGTTTTGTAATCCTGCTTTCGATATATCGAAGTCGAAAGATTCGGGAGCGATGAAATTTGTTGGCGTTCCAATCCCTCTTGTCACCATCGGGCGGCTTTTCGAGAGCTTATTTGTAGAACCCACTTTTAAAATATCCGAAATAGCGGCGAAAAGACTGGGGTCGTTGGCAAGTTCGCCATGCTCAACCGTTGAATAGTAAACGTTTCCGGTCTCGATTAATTTTTTAGGTATGCCGCTTTCCCAGGTCACGCTGCCGTCGCCCTCCAACGTTGCTAGAAATTCGAGTTTCGTTTCATTGCGCCTAAACAAACTTTTCGGCGTGATTCGGTAGCCCGAGACTGTACCATCCCTACCCTGAGCCAAACCGGCGATGTACACAGCTTTGGTTAGGTCCACCATAGTGCTTTTCGAAAGATTATTATCCCGGTACCGTTTAAAATCGTTCAGCAATGCATTTTCGGGAATCGGCCAATCGTCGTCGCCATGTGCCTCCCGCATTTTCGTCCAGGTGCCGGAGTTAGCGAAATCGTTCGCGGCGTCCGTTGTGAAGGGCAGCAGGCTCAAAATGCCCGGGAACTGCGAAAAGTAGGATAATAGTTCCTTTTTAGAATGGTGAATATCGATTAACCCCAGTTTTTTGATGAGGGAATCCCTACCGAATAAAACCGATGCGATCCGGAACGATCCATTCAATGGTGAACCCAGAAACAGCAGTGAGAAACTTGGTGTCTCCTTCAACTTATTCCAGGTGTCGGGATGATCAATCATGAAGTCTCGCACCAGCACGCCGCCCATAGAATGTCCGATGAGCTTGATCGGCTGCTCTTTTGTAAGCAATGCCTGGATTTCTGTATTCAGGAGCGCCGTATTGTCCTGCATCGGCAGGCGCCAGTCGAACGGAAATACAGTTACATCGTACTCCGAGCTGAGATGATTGTAGAGTTTAGTATAGGAATCCCCAACGAGTGAAGGCGCCTTGACCTTCTTGTTGTTAGCAGCGTTATGTTCTAGTGAAGTGAGTTCTCCTGCCACAAACGCTGCAAAATTGACCCATACCGACCGATCGTCCACCTCCAGATTACTTCCCATAATGCCAGGCAGTATGACGACGATCGGCCGCGAGCCTGAAACCGGTTTGGGCGTAAGTTTACCAAACGAGATATCGACGTTGATACCTCGTACTCTTCCCTCTGCAAAGACACTTTCGGGGACGGGGGAAAAACCGTCGACTCGCGCATTACCAACTGCTTGCAATGCACGTAATATTGCGGTGCGGGTCGTAGAATTTTTAAAATAATTGAAATGGCTGACGTCGGGGCCCGTGTCCAGGAAAAATTGCGCGCTCCCGCTGACCCTGCGGGCACCCTGGTACATCGAGGCTGTATTGACGACAAAGTCATTCTTGGCCATAAAAAAAATGTTGCTGACGATAGTCAACAGACCCCTAAGTCTGAAACTGAATTCATTATCCCCGGATACAATCAGCAATGGGGAAGAGAGTAATGCAGTAGGGTCGACATTGTTGATCACTTTGTTGATCGGAGATTCCGGATTTTGCGGTGCAAGACCCGGCAACACGTCCGGATTGTCCTTGGTTTCGACCACCGCGGTCAGAAGGTTCTTAAATGCGACGAAAATCGGGTTGGTAGCCTGTCCCAGGGCCAGCCCGGTGATGTTGAAGATGATATTCAGCCACACATCCAGCCGCTTGGAAGCAAGCGTTGTCCCGTTGGCAGGGCAAGCGACGCGAATGAATTTGTCGACTCGAAGGTTTTTACCCGCGATTGTTGCCTCAATTTCACCAATTCGGTCGACATCCTCTGCTCTGCCTTGCTTGCGGAGATATGCCTTTTCGGCGTCCGAGAAGCCCTTTTTATTGGCCCTTTCATCCAGAAATTTGCTCAGTAATTCTCCAACGATACCGCCTCGGGATTGCGTTAGGAGATGTAGCGCTGCATTTTGTGGCAGTTGCTTGACTAGCTCTAAGACATTATCCAGGGGACTTTTGGTTAAACTTTCGTGCTGGAATGCCAGGATATTTCCCTGATATTGGGTAAAAATATATTTCCAGACAGCAGTTTCCACCGGATTCTCTTCACTTTCGAAATGCAGCGCGCCAAAGGATTGGTATGTCGACGAAGCCGTGCCGTGTATGAGCAATAGGTGCAGCGTATCATCTTTGATATCTCGCCTTACAAAATTGAAATTCTTGTCAATGTAAAGTAGCCCTCTGTCGTCCCTAAGTAATTTATCTTCCAGCTTGCACGCGAGTTCATGAACCTTCGGTTCCACGATTTTTTTCCTGATAAAGATTTTCAATACCTTCAACGCAATGTCCTTCAATCCTCGCTCGCTCGCGGGGCTGGACAATGAGGAAGGTAATTCCAGCGTCGCACTGTCGATTCCTCTCAACTTCGCCAACGCATCGGGAAAGAGTTCGTTCATACTGGCCGGGTCGCTGATCCATACGCTATCGTCGTCAAACTGAAATTCCAAAATACTATCCTCGGAGAGCGCAACGGTTTGAGTGCGCAAAGGCTCGCTTCTGAGCGTTTCTTTGAGAATAAACGTCTCTTTGATTTCGAGGAACTCAGTGGAATCCTCATGGTTGTTTTCTACCGATAGGCCGCGGAGAGTAAGTTGGGATATAATTTCCATTGAAAGAGGGAATTGAGGTTGGTGCAATCTTAAAGCATCAAAAGTTACTTATTCTATCGATTGCAGCCTAAGCCAAGTATGGAAACTTACTTAGCGGCTTATCGCATCGTTAGCACCTCTGAATGAGGGCCTTGCATTGAACTACAAGCGCCAGTACATTTGAGTTGTGGTAAAGCTGAAAGCGGGCATCTTGGAACGAAAAATATTCAGAATCTGCCATTGAGTCTATCGGAAACTGATACTCGACGCTAGCTCGTAAATATGGCAGCAGGTGAACTTCTATCATCAGAAACAACAAGAATGACTTGCAAATAGGCATAAGGGGGGTAGTTGTATAAATAGCTAATCGATCACTAGCCTTTACCTGACCAACCAAACAGTTTTTCTTGGCGGCGTTGACTACCCTGATTTGCTTTATAGATTTGCGTCATTTTTTCTTACCCCCTCGGGTGACGTGAGATGCATTGCAAGATAAAATGATCATTAACGACTTGCCGGCATAATCCGATGACCCAAATATGACTTTCGAAACGATCAGGAATGACTATAGGTGTAGCGATGTTATGGACCATCAATATGAACGATCCATCGATGGTTCTAGTAGAATGTCTTTGAACCGGCCGAACTTATAAACCTCTCATTAGTCCCCTGTCCAAAGAATTTCTAATTAACATGAACGGTGATCTGAACGCGCATTGCTTTTGTGACACCCTGCCGCGATTAAGCAATGCTGTTCACGGCAGATTCCGACAGCGTTGTTTTAGTCCGTTAGAAAATCATGCATCTAGCTTTCTATTTGGGCATCCAAAATACTCTCCGGAATTACTGCAGCATTCGTTTTTAGGAGAAAGTGACGAAGAGATCTGCTTCGTCGGAATTTCCACTCCCTAACAATCATTTTTTGACGACTCCATTTAGTAGTGTCTTATTGTTCAGCATGTTAAAAAAACATTTGTTACTCGCTAGAAACTACATCAGAACGTATGATCTAATCGGTGGCTGATTTCCGTGTCCAGAATTCGTACCTCGAACCATTACTCATATACGTCGCCTGGCACGATTATTGACGTTTCTTCCTCTATCTGGTAGGACCCTACTCGACTTTGCTTCGTCACTGTAGTTCAACATTCCATGAAATTGAAAATGCTTGTCTGCTTCTTAGTTCTGACATCTTGCGCTCGACGCATGACCATTAGTAACAACACATTAAAGCACATGACTCCCCAAACAGCAACCCGTATCGTCACGCCAGCAGACCTGCAGACCGAAAAAAGGGAAAGGACTGCCGTCATATCCAATGCGCAAAAGTTCACTATACCAATACCGGTGTTAAAAGACGGGGAACCCCTTGTGTACCCCAAGTATCAGACGAATGCGGGTGAACCTATCCTCGATTATAACGGCAAGCCAATCGGCGCCTCAGGGCTTGTTTTCTTCAATTATGAGGACAAAACTATACAAGCTGCACCAGGCAATGGGACTGGGGTCGTCATCATAAATGAAGTAACAGAGAAACAGGCCAACGCCCTTTACCGGGAGATCAAAAAACTCGGAAAAGAGCCCGCTGACTGGAACCTGCAAATGCTAAAATCGATCATATCCTTTGCTCACGATCAACTGGGACTCTCGGATATGTACAACTCAACTCAGGATTTCATCAAAGAGAATATGACGGATGTCAAAAACTACGATCAGAATACTACCGAAGTATTCGGCTTTAAAAAACGCGACGACCGCGATGTACTTGATGCAATCTATATTCCAGGCAAATTCGTTTTTGAAGGTCCGGCTGCAACCCCGCAACGATTTGAAAAAGGGGGAGTCATCGTTGAACATAAAGGCAAGATGAGAGGAATTCAACCAGACATTTTTCTTAGGACTTACCTATTTTCAGACGGATCTACTATCAAGTCATTAAACAGCATCGCTAAGTACGTGCAATAATATTTTGAAGGTACTGCGCTCTTCGACAGTGTGCTCTATGCAACTGTTAGTTTGTTCTTAAATTATTGAACTCCTCCCAAATAATAATGCTGGCAAAAGTTCACATGTCCGTTGGATAAGCACGTTGAAGACATCACAAATCATACCTTAAATGTCTTGAAGCATTTCTTCATTTTACCATAGATATATTTCTAACCCAACGAAATTTAAATTCCATCGCATTTATATCGAGATATATCCAAGGATATTGTAGAATTTCAATCATTTACTATCACAATCTACAATGAACACTTGCAATAACCGATCCCCGACAATCCCCAACACAGAGGGTCGCAGATTCCGGAGGGCTGATGGTGGCAATCTAACTAATGACCTTACGGGGAAACATGGTTTTCCTAAAGAAATAATGTCATCAAACCAGTAAACAACGTATGTTCAATATAAAACCCGAATCATTTAGGCAGATGTTTATTTTCTACAAGCACTCTAAGCTGTTCAGCAAAATGAGAAGTTAGTTCCGTCGAATTATTGTACTGAGTGAAATAATGATTCAAATGTTAATTAAGCTTCATAAGGTCAAGTCGGTTATATAGATCTCCCCTGCAATTATTAACATTTATATTTATTTATATATATATATAAATAAATGGTCCATTCTTTTCAACAAATCGCGTGTATGCAATATTTATCTCCTCAAATGTATACTTACTGATTTTGTCTTGAATCAAACAAACAAAAACATCGCATGAACTGATAGCCTAATTGTACTCATTCTGCTTTCCGCCTTTCGAAACCGCATCATTAAATTTTTCCCACAAAACTAATTTGAGAAAAATTCCGCTTGGATAATATTTGGCATTCAATCTATTGATCGAAATCTCAGAGTCTCTTCTTTCGCAACCTGTATCATTTGAAGACGCAAGAAATATTCGTGTTATTCGCATATTCTCGATACCAAACAAAAAAAAAAAACGTTTGAGATAAGAAATTACGAAATTACATAGAACTTGGCTGAACATCCGACTCAATATATAATAAGTCAGCAACAAACGAATACACCGATCAAGTTCGTCCGAAGACCAAATTAACTCAATGTTATCAATTCCGCTAAAAGCCATTTGATACATCAGCTCAGATCGATTCGGTTTGCGCGATAGATTTTTTTCCAACACTATCTCCGTCTTCTCTGCACGAGGTGTCAAATTTTGACCGACAATGTATGACTCTGGCCCAGATGCAAATTCGTTATAGCGAACCAACACCTCATCACGAAAGCCGAAGTACTTGGCAAAATAGAAAAAGGAACGCACAAATGCACCCACGATTAAAAATGTATAAAAATTTTGCGACGCTCTTTCAAATGCCCCATCGAACAATCTCAAGAACACACCAAAAAGAAAAACCGACGGAACAATTGTGAAAGCAAATCCCGGTATATTTTTCCGCCTGCGGAAATATCAAAACACCAATTACCGAAACTAAAGTCGGTGCAATTAGGATATTTCCTATTCTAGACGACATATAAAATATATAGCATAAGATTAACGACCTTTGAACGTATTGGGTAAAATCAATGTAAATTTTCTTCTACCTCTATCAACTGAAGCCACTCCGCCCAATCCTTCGAATGATCCGATTTGATTATCTCGTGTAATCCAAAAGTAATATACACTTGGTACCAATTTAAAATGAGCAACAGGTCTAGTTATCTCAATTTCTGGTTGACTCCCCCGCAAGGTCCATAGATTCTTTATGAGCAGACCGGACATATAAATTTTTGATATAGAGATAATTATCACCAGAATTCCTTTGAACCGCCACTAACACTCCGATCAGTTTAAACCTAATTGAGTATCTTCTTCTAGACCAAAGTCTACTTAGAAAAGTTGGAACTTCTGAAATACCACTCAGATTCAGCCCGATTTCTAAACTTGCCTCTCTAACTAACTCCCGAATCTCACCATACCGATTGCTTCGCTCAACCGCTCCGTTTTTTACAAAAGCTCTTGTAAATGCCTGATCGTAATATTTATCTACATTTTCTGACTCCATAAGTTGACCAAGACGAATTTCTTCCATTAATTCATCGGTCAGTGCTATGTACTCGTCCAGTTCCTGAGACAACACCTCGTTAAAGTCAATATTCTTACTTTGAATAATTTCTCTCATTTCCCGACTCATTTTCTTTACCACATCAACACTCCTCGCTGGAAAAGGCTCCTTCAAGTTTACTCATTGAATCGGTATAAGCTTTGAAGCACCATTCGACTGAGTAGAATCAAACGGCGGCCTACTGGGAAGACGTTGTGCGCTCGCGCCGTTCATCACCTGCGCGAGCGATAAAAAAAACAAGCTAATACAAATAGTTCTTTTGCTCATAGATATTATTTTAACACTGCAGTTTCACAGGCATTTTAACGAGCATCAAATTAAAAAAATATCAAAACAAACTTCGACAAGCGAATAGATTATTCAAATAGGATTCCGTGATCGCATACGGCTATCCTGTTATTTTGCTGATTAGCTAAAATACAAATAAGCGACATAAATGGAATTTAATCCAAAGTTATGCTCACTCAATTAAGTAAAAAATACGCGCGAAGCAATAATCATTCTATCCATTATCCGAAAATTAAGAATCAGACTCATCCACAATTCGAATTCCATCAATTGATCGCCTATTTTTGACAATTTATTCGTATTAATACTCTAGATCATGCTTTGAATCGATAGCAAAATTGCATTCTAAATTAAGTCTATAAGCAAATAAATAGACAACTTCAATATCATACGACAAAATATTGCATAATAAATTAATCACGCCAGTTCAAAAATTAAAAACCTAACAATCTTCGTAACAAATATATCCTTTTCACAAAACTATTAACTTATCGAGCGCAATTGCAATCACCCTAAAAGGTTAATCAAACACGCTCCACAGGGAACATTAATATCAACACAATATTACTAAAGACACCCTTCAAATACTCTTAGAAAAAGCGAGTCAAGTTCGCTAAAGAAACAGAAAATAATAAATATCATGTAGATATTCTGATGGTATCCATATTATCTTCCCTACTACTTTTAGACCCTCTTGTCAGTGCCACTTAGTATACCTTCAATTGCCAACTTCAAAATGCTGCCTCAAATCACGTGAGAGAGGCGACAACAACTTATTTTGGAAATTCTCGATCCATTCCATAGTCTCAACTGGCGAATAGTCTAGCCTATCTCCGTCACCATAAGTAAAATCGACTTTCGTTTCGTCACTTCCAAGCACTCTCACCACAGCCTTCCCAGTCACCCCGTATAAGTCTCCACTATTTAAAATATTGACGTCCATTACCGGCTTATTTGTAAATAAAGTATACCTCAATTTCCCTGTTTGTAAATCAAATTGCTCTATCTTATGCCCGGTAGCAATAGCCAGCCTATCGTTACTTTCCGAGAACGAAACAGCATTTATACTTTTATTGGACAAAAATTTTGGCTCGACCAAAGAAGGAACCTCCAATATCTTATATTTGCCTCTAACATTCCTTATAATAACCCATCTATTGTCTCGTGAAAATTCAATTTTTTCGATTCCATCAGCGTCTTCTCTTGAAGAAAAAAAACTTATGAATGGGCTCTTACTTAACTTTAAAGTTGACTTCTTAAATTCACTACGCCACACTACCATGCACTGGCTATCCCACGAAAATACCGCTGGAAATAGTTTACCCTCAGACTCGAGCAAAGGGGTATAGCTCATAGTTTTGAGGTTCCACAATCTAGAATTGGATACAGCGTCGTGTGTGCTCAACCATTCGCTATCATAAGAAAAACTCGCATTATGCAATTGATTATTAATCTTTTCATTTTCGACTAGCTTCCCCTTCCTTGAGTCAAATATCTTAATCAATCCATCAGCATACCTAATTGCAAGAAAATTTTCATCACCTGATATAATCGCATCATCTATTAATTTATCCGTTTTTGAAAAATAAGGCTGACTCAACGAATCAATATTCCAAACTTTTGTTACAACATTAATGCCTTCTACCGCACTCAAGTGCTTCGTAATTAGCCACGTGTTGTGAGAGCTGAACTTAGCCGAAAAAATATCCATCTCCTTATTCAGAAAGTCATAAGTTTTATTGGTGTGCCAATTCTTAACCACTACCCTCCCGTTGAGCGTTTTATATATCATCCAGGTTCCACCGTGTGAAAACGAGACCCATTTCATATTTTCACTACCATTAAGGACATCTGGCCTTTTCCCCGACGCGATTTCGACCACCTCAAGAGCCCGGGTATCACTGTCGTAAGACCTAACTAGCCAATCATGTCCGGGCACAAGTGAAACACTATACTTCTGACCGTCAACCAAAGCAGGGCTTTCTTCACCTGTGCTTCCATTGATAATTTCTATGCCCCCGCCATGCCTATGTACAAATAACCAATTCCTATCGGTAGAAAAGCTAATTGAATCAATTTTCCCATCTGCCTTGTAAAAATAATCGGGCTTTTTGTCACCTGTTCGCCATACCTCAATCTCATTGTCTTCATTTTGCGTCGCAACTAACCTGCCCGATCTCAAAAAAAAACAAGTTTTGAAGTCAAACTGGTCATGCATAAACATCCATACCTGACGCGTGAGTTGATAACATCTACTAAAATGATCTATATCATGCACCACAAGTTGGTCATCAGACTGAGAGAAATCCACACCGACAATCTTGCGTGATGAGATCTGTAATTCTTGAAGCACCCCTATTTCAATGTCCCACACTTTGGCTTTTCCATTTGCATAAGCCAATAGCGCCTTTCTCCCACTATGAGAAAAAAAAATATTGTCGATTGCACTTTCGGTCGTAAGAACCAGAGACAGTTGGCTGCCCACTAGCTTTCGAATTTTCAACGAATCCCCTCTAACACTACTACATATATACTCGCCGTTAGGCGAAAAAGTTATATCTTCGAATACGCGGTCAACAAGAAACTCAGGTGCTTTTCCGCCAGATGGCAGCTCTCGGACACTCCTCATATTATCTGAGTGCACGCAAACTATGAACTGACTATTCGGAGAAAAAAAGGTGGCACGTGCCTCTCGTGGCTTAAGATCCAATACTTCCTGCCTAGTGTTAATATTAAACACCCTTGTACCGTCGCTAAAATGGATACTAACCCACTCCCCATTAGGCGAAAAAGCATGACTAATCGGCTTGCTCGAATTCGGCAATGAGCGTCGACTCCTCTTTACTAAATCATATACTTCCAACGAATCTGATTGGCACTTAAAGAGCAAACTAGCACCGGTCTTCGAGAACCCCGCGTAATCAATCTTTTTACCGGCAAAAAATTCCAACGCAATGCCAGTCTCCGCATCTATGACTTGAATTTGATCACCATAGTCAATTGTGAAGAACTTACTATCGGCAGAAAACAATACGGATTTTGGGATTCCCAACCGGTTGACCTCAAATACCTGACTCGTTTCCAGGTTCCTCAATTCAAGTGTGTTATCTACAAACCTCGTGAGAAGCCAAGTATCGTCGCCTGAAAAAGTTAAAGTAGCAACATCCTTATTGTCATCAGGGTAAGTCAACTCCCTCTCTAACTGAGAATCATACAGCAATCTGAACATACTTACTCCTGACCGCCCTCCTTGCACCTTCATCGCCATCCATCGGCCACCAGGTGAAGCCCGGGCATCGATGATATTTTTGAATTCCTCGATTTTTCTGAAGCGGTGTCGGTTGCTTTCATTTAAGATCTTTGCCATAGTCCATCCGAGTTGAACTCTTAAATCACCGACGCCCTCATTCCTCAGTAAGTGGTTGCTTACCAAAAGAGCATCCCCCGGACTCAGATCCTGAATTTGTGAATACTTTATTGCGTTGCTATACTTCTTTTCCCATTTCAGTGAATTAGCAGATAACATGTTAACTTCTTTTTGCAGTGTGCTCACTCTCTTCGTCACCCTCATCAATGAAGCATCGATATCTTTGATCATAACTGCCAGTAATGATTGATTGATAGCTGCACAATCACTCTTAATCAGTTTTATCTGGATTGACTGAAAATGCTGCCTTGCTCTAATAAGATCGCCAAATCTCAATAGCTCAAGCCCCTTTTTATACAACTGTTCATATAAGAAACAATCGGAAGCGTAGGAATTAGAACTCAAAAGTAGTAAGAGCACTACTAAGCGAAAATTATTCATATCAGATAGATTTTCTAAAATTCATTATTGAGTCCCGCAGAGCGTTTTGTTCTCTTCGAATATGTAAGGAGTCTCTATATAATTTGTTGTTTTCATGGTTTGGATCCCCAATCGAGTAATTAACAAAGGCAGGTGTGGAGTCGATCAATCTCCGAGCAATATCCAATGATTTAATAGCCAACAAATTTTGCCCATTAGATGATAGTGCCATTGCTTCACTCAATAACTCTTTAGACTCTTTGATATTTTGACGATGGAAGGCATTGGTTGCGGACACCCTCCTATTCTCAGATTCGATCGCGTTTATCCTAAACGCATTTTCTCTTTTTACTGCTTCGTCTTTAAGTGCGTTAAGTTTCAGATAGCCTGATCCAGACAGAACCACTAACATCGACACAATAGAAATCATTCTAATTTTTCGTCTTCGGTCGATTCTCAATTGCAACCTTCTGCTTCTAGTAGCCTGAATTGGTGTCACCAATGAATCATCGCCAATCTCATACATGACCCTTCCGCTGCTGTCTTGTGCCTTTCTTACTATCGAGGCGGCCATCAGAATATTCAGCGATTGGTTGTCGATATGAAGTTTATCTAATATATATTCTTCAAACAAAACATTTCTAGTATTGTTTATTATCAAGTCCTCCTCTATAAGACCTTGAACTCGTTTCCGCATGCCTGCCTGAATGCTAGCAATAACAGTCTCATAATAGTTGCGCGTGATTTCCGTCGGCCTTTCCATATGATTATCCGTAATTTTTCTAATTCCTTTGGCCATCACCAAATTTTTTTCCACATAACTGCACAGTATCTGCAGGGTAGCAATAGAAATTTGATTATGGCCATCGACGGCACTCTCTAACATTGATTCTACGATGTACCCCTCATACTCAAAAGTACATGAATTGAACTCGCCATGTTGCCCCGCCGGATTCATGATTGCTTTACAAGCATCAATTAGCGACAGCGAGGATAATTCGTAATAATTTTGAAAAATGTTCGGGTGCTGTCTGTTCAATCGCATGAGAAAGGAAACGTGATCAGTTCGCAGGGCTATCACAATTTTTACGTCTGGCAGTGTTGTCAAAAAATTATAGACACTGTCAGAAATCTCTCCGCATTTATCCATATCTGCGAGTTTCTGTCGATAGCGGAAAGGAATTGGGTCATACAGAACTTCAGCTATTGCCGTTGACAAGGCAGTCATGTCTGGCTCCCTATATGTAAATAATTCCTCAAATTGATCAAAGAAAATATAAACAGTATTAGCGTGAATTTTTGAAGTAAAAAACTCCCATTGATAACGCTTCATCCAATACCACACTCCTTGATCCTCACCGACCAGCCTCAAAAGCTCTGGGCATTCAAAATGATCACCTGCAAGTGATCGCGTCGCAACTGTTAAAGAATCCAGCGGAGTCTTTGCCGTATGGTCACCTAAATGTTCTATCCGAATATCCGCCCCGAAACGAACCGTCAAATAAACATTATCCAAGGCTCGTGACAATCGAGGAATCACGCCAGCGTTCAACAATGAGCTCTTCCCCGATCCGCTTCGACCCGACAAGACTGATAACTGTCTTGTCTTAACTAAGTTACAAAAAGCTTCAATATCGTCGTCACGACCAAAAAAAATATCAGACTCGCAAGTCGCGAACGGCCTCGGGCCTGGATATCTATACCTTTGCAATTTTGTTTCAGACTCCATTTTATCCAGCAATATCCCTATAAAGAACTTGTGTGCCTTCCTCGACTCCGAGTTTCACAAAATCAAGAGCCTTGACATTTCTAATTTCACTTAATATCAAGTGAAAATTATGCCCAAAATAGAGCCAACATTCCTCTTCCTCCGCCAGCTCAATAGCCTTATGAAGGGGATTTTTTTTGTTCGAAATGGCGATTTGCCTCCTAATTTCCAACAATTTTTCAGCAACTAAACCTAACACCTCATTAGCGATCTGCTTTTCCCATATTACACTATCAAGCAATACTGGAACAAGTCTGACACTTCCAGCATGAATTGCAGATAATATCTCACTACCTACCCAATGAGATCTCAGGCTGTTTTCGGAAATCAAAGCAACGACTACATCCATAGACTGAATTGATTCAACAAATTTTTTAATCTTGCCGCCAAATTTCATGCTGATTTCATCTCGAATCACTGTAATCCCACACTGTTCCAAATATTCATGAATTTTGCCCGCCAAAATCATATCTTTATGACTGTACGATATAAATACTCTCCTTCTTTTTGGTTTATGTAGCAAACGTCTCTCACCACTTCTTCTGTGCAGCTCATTCAAAAACTCTAATGGGCCTATTTCCAATGAATTAAGTTTTAGTCTTCGTGCAATAAATGTCGAAACATCCGAATCACCATGGTGCTGGGGGAAGGAATATTTCAATAAGTTTCCATTGTTGCCTGTAAATAAGATCCTCAAAAGAACCTGCATATACCATTTTTCAAATCGCACACCTAAAAAAAGGAAAGATTTGGCTTCTTGAAGGACCGTAACAATTTGCTCGGGAATGGGTCGGCTCGCAAGTATCCTCTGAAGATAAGTAAAAAGATGATCAAATGTAAAAACCATATCCCCGGCATCTACGTCTCCCATAATATTGTAAATAAGAGGCTTTTCAGAGGTAATTCGCGTAATTCCGTTAGGCTCCTTACTTGTCAGATTATAATAACTAAACTGATATGATCGATTTTCTCTATCAAATATCTTCCGAAGCCTACTATCCGGAAAAAACGATATGATTAGTTGAAAAGGCAATTTAGCTATTTTACAAAATGGGTCATCGTATTCCGACCTTTGTTCATAAAATTCTTTATAAAAGGTATATAAAAAAGAGTCTCTTCCAGTGGGACTAAGCTGAAGGAGCTCCTCATTGTGGAAGAAAAATTCCGATTTTGGCAAATCTAGTTGACCTTGGGCTTTTTCATTCTTTTTCAACTCGTCACAAAGCATTTGAAAAAGTGTTCTGTCACCTTCGAATTCAATCAAGTCTGGTCCAATTATTAATACACTCTGTCCCGTCGACATCTCGAACAGAATATCATCCCAAAGAATCTCTTCACCTAAATTGCTCATTGTAAGGCCAGAATTCATTTACGCAATAAATATATTACTACGTCATATTGATAAATTATTATCAAATAAAAATCCATTATCAATGTTTCAATATATAGACAGTCAATAGGCCAATGCAATGGTCCATCCAACCGTCAATCACGCAGTCCATAAATTCTAATTGAGAGCTAATTCTTCTTCATTCGAATATCAATAAATCCGCTTGATTGATTCTTTGTTAAATAAATAGCATCATATCTTTCATTTGCTCGTTTAATTATTAATTCATCAATTTGATCAACAATCTGCTGCACAGTATCGAAGAGTATTGGTTTCAACACATTGGGCAAATTGCTATATGCAGAAAAGGTGCCGAATGGATTATACTCAGAGATCACTATCGGCACAATTGGAATAATGACAGTGGATATTATAGCCTCCAACTCCGACGGTACAGACTTTGGATTTGAAATATCAACAATGATAAATTTCGACAGCAAAGCCAAGAATTTAATAGTTTCAATCAAAGTCAAATCTTCAACCTCAAAATCAAAAATTATCGGAGAAAACTGACGGGACCTAAGTGCTTCAGCAATCATGTTAAGATTGTCTAAATTCGCACCAAATCTACCGAGTATAAGCACAAAATTAGTGCTTTTCTTATCTAAAAAACCGGCGAAATTTTTATTGTTAGACGCAAAGATGTAGAGCGCATTGGCCAACGCCAAATCTTGAAAAATCAACTCCTGGCTTTTACCTTTACCATAGTTAATTTTAAGATTGCTTTGTGTTGTATCTTCGACCGTAATATCCCAAATACTAGCTCCTGAAATATTGCAATCATCAACCAAACTTTCGATAAATCTACAGCCTACCAACGAAGCTTCAACCAAGCTAGACTTGATCACATTACATTTTAAGAAGCGAGAATAATTAAAAACAGATCCAGACAATGTTATATCCTCAAAATGACATTCTTCAAATTTACAGTCACGGAAGTGACAAAAAATTAGTCGAGTTCCCGCATCGATAAATTTACATTGAAAAAAAGATGATCTTTCAAAATTACACTGATGAAAACTTACATTTATAAATTCACAATTCTTAAAACTGGTATTCGAAAAGTCGAATTTACTTACAGTGGATAGGGAAAATTTTTGAAATGAAAACCCTTCCAATTCAATTGCACTATCCCCAAAGTCAATTGATCGCTTCCAAGAATTCCAGATAATAGGATCTCTCTTATTGAATGACATTTCCAATATTTTTATCAACGTATCATGCATTTTCAATTACATTTTGGGGTGAAGTGAAAAATATCATTTCCACTTTGTACAAATAAAATGTCAGTGTACTTCTCCTGACTATCTTGACAAAGACCATTTCCAGAAGTAGCACAATTCAGATTTCCAATATTTCGAAACACAAGTTTCGTATCGTAGTTACTTGTACATAGAGTTGTTGTGCGATAGTCCTCGTCACAGTCCTCGTAATCAAAATAGTAAACCTCCGCATGTCCATCAGCCTCAAATTTAAATGTTTTATTATGAGTCAAGCTCAGCATCCATATCTCATCCTTATCTTCGTCTATATAGCTCCCTATATAAATATTACAGTCTACTAGCGGGATTGCGCCGGTCGATGCAAAGAATAACATCAAAAACAAGGTGGTTCTAATAATGGTATTTGATCGTTTCATATGAATCAAAAGGTTGTTAGTTAGTAGCACAAGTTTCTAAGTATTAAATATTAACAACAGCTTCATCTGTCAATGAAATTAGTAGAGAGTGACGGCTAAATTTCTACTACTCCAAATTCCTCTCCTCGGTCGGCTATCTATGCTACTTCATGAAGCGCTCCGTAGATGGTGGAATTCAAATCTCCATCTATTTCTTTTCGATATGACATCAGCTAGCTTCGTCTAACCTTCATGGCTTAGATTAGCCTTACCGGATGTGGAGGAACAGCTTCTTTCTCAAGTTTTTTTTGCCAGATCAGAAACGACTTAACAAACGATGTCTCTCGTTTCCTAATATAACAACCTAATTAGGGTCTACTTGGGCATCCCCAAGTCCATCCCCTGTCAACGATCAGGCGACGCTCACTGCAAATTCATGGTCAAAATAAGCGGCTAATCCAACGTCTCTCACTTTGCGACCATTTTAATTCAATTATGCTTGCAAATTCAAGCATCTTTTTAGCCGGAACAGTCCACGAAGGGCACCCCATTCAAGCAACGGAAACCTCCGTTGGTACCTGGGTGCTCCAGATCAATCCGACATCATCCCCGAGCTTCTCTTCCATTACCCATTGAGAGAGGTTATAGAAAAATTCAGGATCAGATGAATCATCCTAACAAATGTGAATTAACTGATAATAAATATACTACGCCAACCGCTTAGTAAAATTTCACGATAAATTGATTGTATTCGATAAGACTAGTGGCACCGGCAGCCATCCTATGACGGATTATCGAAATACAGACCGGATAGTTTTAGTAATGCCGTTTAGATTGTCAGTGACAGTGATCAGAATGTCCTGTAATCCACAGGCTTTCATGTCCGTCAACACGCTCATCCAGTAAGCGGCAGACTCATTTTTGCCCAGCCACATCCAGAACGCCCTTGCAACCATCCCGTTTAAGTCCCACGGCGACGCACATCGTCTTGTTGACGACTTTGCTTCACGCACTTTGAAAACAATTAGCTCCATCGGTCCGCCGCCGCGGCCATACAATGAGGAGACTGGCTCCAAAGATCTGTTTTGCCAACTGACAATATCCCCGGCTATCCGCGAAGTAATGCGGCTGTTCGTAGACGGAGATGCATCAAAATTATAAACATCTTGATCTGCATTACAAACATCTTTGATCTGCTCATCAATGTCAGACACACTCATTCTTTTGGCATACAACGATACGATCACCTCTTCAATACCATCGACCATATTCTCCCGTTTGGGGACAATCATAGGATTAAAACTGGCGTCACGATCACGTGCAACGCTGATTTCAGATTTGCCGTAGCTCGTCCTGATCTTCTTTTTGCCGTAGCCATTACGCGAATTGCTGGTGCTAGACTGCTCCTGCTTATCATAGCCTAAATGCCCGTCTAGTTCACCTTCGAGTATCTTTTCAATGTCCAGCTTCTGCAACTGGCCCAGGAAGTCATTGAGCGCCTCACGGCTCTTGAACTGCTTTAAAAAATCATTCGTTAAAAGATCCTCTGGTTGAAACCTCCTCACTCTCTATTAATGGCTCCATTCCAGCTTTCAAAATCGCAGGTTTGGACCAAATCTGAAGATGGTTTTGCTAAATCAATCTTTTGAAGATGTGATCTATCGTGCGCACGTGTCGAACCTAGATTGAAGATCTTTAATACTGGCCTTAGTTTCAAAGGATGTGACTACAAACCCAGTATGGTTTCATAGCATATTAAAAAATTCATTCATTGAACGAATTTCGGCGTTCGAAGCGTGTTTTCTATTTCTCTATGGGGAAGTACTTTCCCTGAGTAATCTAAATAGGAGGTCAATTCTTTCAAGAGAGGGACGGTATTCGGGGTAAAAATCTCCTTTGGAAAAATAAGGGAACAACCCTATTGCCCCGTCTGAAATGCTAGTATGAGTACCCGCATATACTGTTTTCTGGTCAATAAACACTTCAATCAGATGACGTTTTGTGAGTTCATAGAGTGTTAAGTACATTTTAGATTCACTCCAAGCGGGCGCATGCCCTTTAATGCCTGCCAAAGTAATTGAACTTCTAATGAGATGATCTCGAATCGACTCATCTCTTTGTCGATGATCCAACGAGGGGATTTTACTAGCCAAAAAAAGCTCATCTTCGCTGGTTACAATAATTCTTTTATCGTGGTACCCTAGCCTGTGCAACAAATATGTAAAGGCGTTGAGATAATTGGATGGGTTCGAAAAGTCAACCCACAAACGACCGTTGAGGGAATCAGGTATCTGACACTTTACTACCATCAGAGGAAGTATTACATTTCTCTGAATTCTTTTCTCATGTTGCATTGCGATCTCAATTTCGTAGGCCACGTATCGCGACCCGACCGAGTCAGGAGATAGTAACACTGCTGTATAGTCACACTTTTCAACTCCTTCCCCCATTCTTTCAAAAATATTATCGCCAACCGTTATTTGGATTTCATCCAACCACACGTTAACACCATAGCGTTCCAGATCATCTTTAATTCGCCGAGCCATCTCATAGTCTATGTGACTGTAGCTTATAAATATCGATGAAAATGACATTATTTTAATATTTTTTATTAAGATATATAGTTAGTGACCGGTCATGACTTGAAGAAAAATTGTAGTCCTGCTAATTTGCTTTGTGTGATCATATAATTATGCAGCGCATATCGAGATAGTAACTCCATGACAAGATCTGAAAGAGTCGTTGTTCTTGAAAACCGTTTGATAATTATTCAAACACTTTATAAGAACATCATTCCATAAACTCGAAGTCAAATCACCATAGAAATTTAAACCGTCAATGCGACCGTCGCGCGAATCATGTGCTTCTAAATAGCAACTGCTAAGATAGCAACCACATCATCCGCGTGAGGAACGTATCTTTCCTTATTAATGAAGCCAATCTGCAATCACAATTAGCAGCGCCAACGTATATTCGCAGGCTAAATTCTAACCAACCGCAAATCTCCTGATTTCTCCCTATACTCATCCAGGTATGTCGTTGTTGGCAGCACTAATGGCGAAAAGAGATTTGTTGACCTCCTCCGATTTTGGTATTCCCTGATATACGTCAATCTCGTTATCAACCAGTTGTAAAGCAATGACTGGTCAAATAATCGCATCGGCGTTCTGCGGCCAGCGTTTCCCATGCATTTTCAACCTACAATTTCATAATGTAGGGCATAGTCAGAAATTAAAGAACAGGTCAGGAGGGGAATTATGTCGGAGCCTTTAAGTTCTCAACGGATCGCGTCATCCCGTTGATGCCCAACTATCCTTTCGTCATACCACACCTCAATGTGGCCCGCCTTTTTCAGCCAAATACATGTAGAGTCGCCTAAGAAAATCGGAATTTAAGAGCTTAATGACTTGAAAGGCTTTTAGACAATTTTAAAAAATCCGCCAGACACCTAAATTCGCTAAATGCCTCATAATAAATACCTTATTCTGAGGACTAATCATTTGTGTACTGTCTACGAAAAACAAAACTCCCCCGGCCTCAATGGTATATTAGCATTCGTGCAGATATCCGTTAGATCAAACTTTTTTACGAATTTCTTGTTTATACACCTACTTTTCCCAGCTATCACTCTAATGCAAGCGACTGCCCCTCAATGTAAGTACTCGGCGCTTATCCCCGAGATACTTAAGTAATATTCCACTAACACATGCCGATAGCTAATTCCCTCGACAGTTCAACCGCCCGAAGCAATCGCTAATCCACATTTTCAGTACAACTGTCCCAAAGTAAGACATATAATGTCGCGACAAAGCCTTCTTCGCTCATCCACTGGAACAAATAGGCCAATTTCCCTGCTGGGAAGAACAATTGGTTTTAAAAAGCCATGAGCTGACCTGCCTGGCAATCCGACTCGAACCCTCGGAGACAAGGGATTCGAACCTAAAGTGCAGAAGAAATCAAGCCATTTTTTGTCCTTAAACAGGGATTCCGTAACTTTGCATAAAATAGAGTTTGTTATAAATTGATAATCAGCGAATTAGATAAGTTTTTGCGGGAATTTTGAGCTGATATCGTGAATCGTGGAAGTAATTTTTGAAACTCTATAACTTACTGTTTAACAGATCATTAAGTACCTGGTTTCAGATCCTCTCTAAAATAATGGAATAGAATTCTGGCTCAATATAAGAGCGGGCACTCCGATTGTTATGGATGAAAATGGTTTTAGGGAGCCCGTAAGCCACGGCGACAAAAAGAGAAATAATCCAAAATATAAAACATTCGATGCCACCGAGATTGGACGACTCCTCTATCATCACATCGTAGATTTTCTTCGCAACTGAGACGAATACTTTCCCGAGCCGCCTTGTCCTGCAAATTTGATATAGGAGGAATGCAGTATAAGGAAATTTACTATAAAACAGAAGGATATCCTCAAGAGAAAATTCCGGCCTGGGATCTGGACCAAGCTCTACGGAAAGAATTTCCGGGCGAATAAATAAATCTCAATAGACAACCAGAAGAAATATTAAGCTCGATTCTTCAATAACTCCACCTTCTCGCGCTCACTTTCTAGTAAACGTTCGTATAATTTCTTATTCTCTTCAATTGCCTCAAGCCATTTATCAATTGGATTGAAGGTGCACTGGTAATTAAGGGTAGGACCAGCATTGACCACTGAATTGTCGTAATTATTTTGAATGTTGTTGATAGCAGCCTCTTCACTGAAATTCTTAATACCCTCTGCGGATACGCCAAGAACTTTCGCAATCTTCTCCAGCATCTCTTCCTCAACTGTTTCGCTTTGCTCGATCCGTGAAATAGTTTGCTGGCTCAGGCCCAGCTCGAACGCGACAGCATCTTGCTTCAGACCGCGAAGTTCCCTGATCCGGCTGATCTTACGGCCTATATGGTTGGATTTGGTTGATGTGCTCATGTAGGCAAATATAGCAAAAAGTGTAGCCACCGCCTTCCATTCGCTGGTAAAATACTCACCGTAGCGGGTCAAATACAAGATAAATGGATTTTGAACCGGGTCGGAAGCACTTGCTTTGTATTTAATAGGGACACCGTATTCTATTTACCATTGACCAGTCATAACTTTTTAACGGCCAAAATACAATCACAAAATGACGATCTTCAATCTTAATTTCTTCGAAAACAGCGCGGTTAATTTTTCCGGGAACATAATTAATGGGAACCTGGTAGCGGCCTCGAGCGGGCAGTGGGTTGCATTGATGCAACACTATATTGACAAGCAGCAGGAACGGAACAGAAAAATGCAGCAACTCCTAAGCGTGCTTGAAGGGATTGCTGGTCAGGAAAGAGACGATGTTCTGCAGGGTCTCCGCCTGCTGCAAGATGACAATGAAGCCTATTTGAGGGCATTGCAGGACGTAGCGACGTCCGCTAGCGCGGAGACCTGAAAGCTTTTCTTCCTGCATCACGGGGATAAGGGTTTTTACTGGTATTAGACCATTGGACAGCTCTTAAATGGCACGCCCTGGACGATTTGATGTACCCGGTGTCGTAGAAAGTTGCGCCACCCTTGTAAGCTTTCCCGACCCACCATGCTTTACCAAGACTCGTTTCTGCACAATAGGTGCTATAAGATTATGCCCTGTCCCGACGTCTATAATGTTAGTAAACTGACTTCATCGGAGTTTTCGAAAAAGCCGGAGATAATCTACTCACTATTCGAAGTACGTTAGTTTTTGGAAATATCAAGAAATGGAGATTTACAGGTAGCTACCGATCCAATTTAGACAACAAAATTACAAACCTAAACCTTAATCTAGCAATCCCCTTCGTTCTGGATAAGTCCAAAGCGGAACAATCAAACATTATCCTCGAATGGGTAATGTCAGACATCAACACCAAGTCGAACGTGAATTCGAAAATAAAAGGGGTGGGCAGACACCAACGGAAAGAAGCTATCTAAATCTCAAAATAGGTCCCCATTTAATGTACTTTGACCGCCGATGAATAACGATGAAATAAGCCTGCCGGGCCTGCGCGCTCTTTTGTCATCTAAGCAACCAGCTCTTCCCTTTCGACCTTCGTAAATGAAACGACCCGCACCTCGGAATGAGTTGGGTAAAACTCTTCATAGGATTCGACCAGAAACTCTTCTGAAACTTCCTTTCCTAAGTCTAAATTGTAG
>CABHOV010000057.1 GCA_902168185.1 uncultured Bacteroides sp. | reverse complement strand
GCCTTGTTGCGTTCAATGCTGTTGGCAGTCTGTGCTTCGATTGGATATCCTTCTGCCATTTGCATTGCCGGAGCGAGTACCTCTTTCAAACTCAACGTCCCATACTCTGCGAGCATCGTGCAAAGTCCACCAGGTGTCCCAGGTGTAACCGCAGCGAGCGGCCCGTACTCCGGAGGATACTGCATTCCTTTGCTCTTATAGAATTCTGGTGTAGCTCCGGTGGGAGCAACTCCGAGTGCATTGATCGCTATAACTTTGCCGGTCTTGGGATTGTAGATCAGTGCTTGTGTTTCACCACCCCAGCTCAAAACATCCCACATGGTGCAGGTAGCAGCAAGCATAGCACAGGCAGCATCTATAGCATTGCCACCTTTCTGAAACGTCATAGCACCTGCCGTAGCAGCCAGTGGTTTACCCGTGACGGCCATCCAATGTCTTCCGTGAAGCGGAGGCTTTTGTGTGCCCTGTGACCGGACGTTAAAGGATTGCGCATAACTATGCGAAACGATCAGCAGTATACTACAGAATAGTAAGGTTAGCCTTTTCATGGGTGAGTTATTTAGGTTGTTAAATATAGCCGATTGCCGGCAGCATAAACAAGAGATTACATGGAGGGATATAGGCGTAAGTGAGGGGAAAATAGATTTGAGAATAAGAAGCATCGACAGGAATTTACCTCTTCGCTCATTCTGGTATGTATGTGCTACCAGATAAAATGCAATGAAATTTTTTAGCAGGAAGGTTATTCTTCGATATCTCTACGATCAGCTTACCGGTAATTTTGCAGGGTTTCTAATTGGTATGTCCGCTTCAGGGCTTGTATCAAGATTTTTTGAAACACGAAGTATCAGGAACCTGTGGGGATTAACCGCGAAGAAAACTATTGTTGATAAAACAACCTTCAGCAACCTCGAATGGATTCTTTCCATTGTCATCGGTTTTATTGTATTCGAGATTTTTACAAAAGTGATCAAGGAAAGGATCGATAAGAATTTCCCCCGCTATAAGATAAAATTTATGCGCTGGATGATTGCCAATGCTATACCTGAAAAAGCATCTGCTATAGGACTGAATCTGAATCGTCAGCGCATTGCATTCTTTGCAGCCGTGCAGCAGGCCGTTGTAAGAGTAAAGAATAAATAAAAGCAAAGAGAATATAGCAAGTAAAAGAGTTATATACTACTAATTACCTTGTTTTATATTCCCGTTGCCTTTCTGATCTTCGTTGTGATCTAAAGAAATATACATGGGCCTTGATAGTGTAGAGTTACTCATTAATGTTGAAAAACATTTCGATATATCTATTCCCGATCCCGAGGCTGCCAAAATATCTACGCTGCAGGATTTTGCCGATTGTGTTTATCAAAAAGTCAAAATCAACCCGACTGAAATCTGTAAGTCCAGGTTTTTATTTTATAAACTCAGAATATACTTTCATACTCAATTTGGAATTTCAAAACAAGCGATTTATCCCGAGCAGCGGGTCAGCGAGTTGATAGCCACGAGTAACCTTCACAAGGTATGGCGAAGTATAGAACAAGATTTCAACCTGCGATTGCCTGAGCTTACTTCCTTTAATCTGAATCCCGAAATAGTAAATGTGAAAATTCTGGGTGTAGCAATTTTTAGGAGAAGGAAGACATTGACATCAGACACTACTATGCGTGATCTGATCCAATGGATGCTCGCATTGAACCACGAGAAATTTATAGACGTCAACAACCTGTGCAGCAAGCATGACATCGAAAGCATAATCATTGGGATCGTAAGTGAATCTGTAGGTATACCCGTGAACGAAATTAGACTGAAGCAGAGCATCATAAATAATTTAGGAATTGATTAGTCCCCAGAAGGTGTACACGTTCGCTTCCGTTGTTGGAAATTCAGGTGCATTTATCTTCCTTTAGTACATTATTCTAACCCAAACTATTTACGCTATGGAAAGCGCCATACTGGCTTTACTAGGAACGGTTGTTGGTGGTATAGTGACCGTGCTCACGTCTTACTTCCTGCAAAAACAAAGGTTCGAACAAGAAGTAAAGCTCAAGCAGGAAGATAACAAGACAGAGTTCATGGCGGAGAATACGGCTAAGCATTTCCTGAGTCATAAGTCGTTTACAGACAGGTCTTTTGAAACGTTAAGGAATCACCTGGGCGGATTTGATGACGATGAATTAAGGAAGATACTTGTACGAGCAGGAGCCATCCGGGTTAGCCGCGATGATGGCTCTGAATGGTGGCGTTTGCTTTCGCGAATGGATGAGTATATTGAAACAAAAAGAGCAAAGCATTAAATTCAAATCTTAATAGCAAACGATATGTATATCCTGGATCCGAAAGATGTTCTGGCTTACCAGAAAGAGCACGCAATTTTGATTGATGCACGTGGCGGTCCGGATGCCTATGCGCGCTATAGTTCTGCCCACGCGGAAGGAGCCTATTTCGTAGATCTGGAAAGTCAGCTTTCTGAAAAGTCTGTGAATGCTGCGCGAGGTGGTCGCCATCCGTTACCGGATATGAAAAACTTCGGTGCCTGGTTAGGTTCATTCGGTATAACACCGTCAACACATATTCTTGTATACGATGATAAAGCTGGCGCCAATGCCGCTGCGCGGTTCTGGTGGATGCTAAAAGCTATAGGTCACAACGCTATATATGTAGTAAGCGGAGGTCTGGATGCTATGGCCAAAGCAGGTGTACCGATTTCGTCGAGTGTTCCAGAGGCATTAAAGCCTGCTGCTCCGTATCCTGTAACCGACTCAGCCATTCCTGTGGTAAATGTGGAGGCCGTTATCAAGGCAACGCAAAACCCTGACTTTCTTGTGATTGATGTGCGTGAAGGGTATAGATATAGGGGAGAGAGTGAACCGATCGACCTGGTAGCAGGACATATACCCGGAGCCGTGAATGTTCCCTTTGTTACCAACTTACAGGCTGATGGAAAATTTCTTTCTCCGGCCGAGCTCGCTTCAAAATATAGGGAAGTGATCGGCAACCGGAATCCTGAGCATGTCATCGTTCATTGTGGCTCCGGAGTCACGGCCTGCCATACACTTTTGGCCATGAATGAAGCCGGTATTGAAGGTGCTAAACTATACGTTGGTTCATGGAGTGAATGGTCACGGAATGATTATCCGGTCGCTGTAGGAGAGAAGCCCTAAATATATACGTGTAATGCTTTTCGATGTAAAGCACTTTTATTCTCAATTATTCTCACGGGCCTTTTCAGTGCTATAGCAAGGCGGTATGCTTGCTATACCAGGGTTGGTAAATTGATGTAACTTGTCGTAACTTTTTTAAATCTGTCGATTTTTTGACTCATTAGTGGTTACCTCGTAAAGATCAGTTTATCAGAAATCTTCATTTATGACTGTTTTCATACATCAGCAAGTCGAGGTATCATAGTCAATTTCCGATGTGCGTTGTACGGCTAATCTTTGTCAGTACATACTCAAACTCGAAATACCTTAACCTAACATGAAAAAAGCCATTGACTTTTTGCGCTCGGAAGTCTTTATATTTCTGACGCTCCTATTGGTCATAACCTCGCAGATTATTCACACGATGTATCTCTTCGAAACAGTACGTGTGTTTGATCTGAGCTTCGAAATTGCATCGTATCGGTTTACAGTCGCCAACTGGGTACATGCCTTCATATTCGCACTCGCCATCGAAGCTGCCATCCTGATGTTCATCCTCAACGGTAAGCCTACACCTTCCAAGGTATATGCCGTAGCTTCTTTTGCAACGAATCTTTTGTATTACAAAGTATGGATGGTGCCCTTGCCAACAATTTTTGCAAGCGTGCTGATCAGTTCTATGCTTGCAGGTTCTATCTGGTTCTTCTCTGACTTATTAGCAGAGAAGATCAGCATGGCCGATGTTCCTTCCAAGGAGGAAGA
>CABHOV010000056.1 GCA_902168185.1 uncultured Bacteroides sp. | reverse complement strand
ATGGCTGGTGGTGTAAAGAATACGAGCACAGTATATAACACTGCAGACGTTGCTACCTGCAGGGCGCTCTTCCAATAAAGTTTTCCATTGCCGGCCGGGTGTAGCTTTTGTTCTACAAAGTAAGCGTCAACTTTTACTTTGAGTTTTTTAAAAAATGAATCCTGTGCCGTGTCGAATGTGTATTTGAGCATCAATGATTGTTTATAATTATTATAACGTATTCCACACCCGCTTTCGTTCATTTTTATAATATAGTCTTCTTCCATGTGCATTGTTGTGTTTAAACGCTATATTTATAGCATTCGCGTTCCCAATATTTTGGATTTATACAGAGCCTGCTGCATTTTCAGGAAGATGATTGATTGGTATTCAGCACTTTCATTCTGAATATTCCTTCACGATCACAGCATCCAATGTCTTAGTCCTCTCCGATTGCGTGTGTTGTTGCCGGGTATGATGCGTAAATCAGGTGATATCATTCTTCCATTTTTCGTACATGAAAATATTATTCTTCGCAGTACTCGCAGTAATTTTTGTTGTAACAGTGATTCTGTTATATCGCAATTATTATGTGAAGCGCAAATTCAGAAAGCTCACCGCTTTAAAGTATAAATTGATTGAACCACTGGTGATGAAGCTTGCATCGAAACAGGAAATTGCTGAAGATGAAGTTTTGTCGCTGGTAAAGAATCCTTCGCTGCGCCATGCTGTACTGCGCGTACTGGAGTTACATAAACGCATGGATCTTTTCCCGGCCCTATATTTCACCGCTGAAAAAGCTGGCGAAAGTTTTCTGGTGAACTGGCTGGAGTTTCCTACAGAGCTAGGCTCTGCACCTGATGAAATTGAATTTCTATCGAACGTTACGATTGACGATGAAGGCGAAACCGTAGACTATTATGTTTACAAGTTCAAAACCAATCCACCGCATTGGGCAGCACAACATGGCTGGATGACGGGTGTAACGGGTCCATATCTGAAAGACAATTCACCATACGAGATACCACTGCGCGTTTTCAGTCGCTTTAACGCGGTAGAGAGCACTACACCTGAAGCAGAAGTAGCGTGGGTACATGAGAATATCCATCAGCATGATGATTAAGGTTCCGTTTCAGGGTCTGAATGAAATATATATTTCTTTTATCTGCTCTATACACGTATTGTAGTTTTTTACCATCACCTTTGATGTGTCTGCTACAATCCAGCATTATTAACAATCAGTAACGAAGAACTTTCAAGTCATTATAGGAATACTGTAAATGGCATGTCTGAAAACACCGTGAGCGAAAGCTTTCGGTGGCTTTTTCATTTTTGCACCTTGAATCAAACATCGAAACATTAAACAAAATTTATATGAGCCACAAAGCACCCGCTGACAACATTTATAAAGAAGGAACCTTTATAACAGCAAAAGAAGATCCGGATGTACAATTAGTGATCACCAAATATATGCAACGCATTTACTATTGTGCTGTTGTGGGTAACGCAGAGCGAAAAGAACTGGCTTACTTTGAAAGAGAGCTGATAGCACCTGCTACCGCATGAGTTATCCTCAACGTGATTGTTAGTATTTTATTAATGCTAAAGATCGCTGGATAAACATCAACCGGGTCAGAGCGTTACATTATTGACAGGTAACGCGCCCGGAGAAATCCATTTCGTCATTGCCATATACATACTCTTCCATATTCACGGAACAGAACTCTGCCGTTACGTTGCCATCTTTTACGGTAACATAAATATCACCGGAACGAGCATAGTAATTATACCAGTAATCAATGACGGAGACTGTTGCTGTGGGCTGATCATCGTAACTATCAAAGCTCCTGAAAATCGGATAGATCGCATCCTTCTCCGGCTTAGAGCCTTCAAGCCTGATCGTTATATCTTTTTGATTCCAGTATATATATAGCTCATAGTACGAATATTCTTCACTGCAACTAATAGCACCTGCGGTAAGCGCTATATCCTGTCCGTCCAGTTTGATATGGTTGTTCGTCAGCGAGGCTGCGCAAGGCGATATAACCGGAATGATTACCTCGCATGCATTGCAGCGTCCTCCGCAATCTATACCTTCTTCATCCTGGTTTCGAATACCGTCATCACAAGTTGGTACTATAAACGGATTATCCTGTTCGGCTGTACATGCCACGAGACACAAGACACTGATCACTATATAGCTTAAACTCTTCTTCATTATCTTCATCTTAAAACAGTGTATAACCGAGGCCAACATTCAGGTTAAACATATAGTATCCAAATAAACTTTGATGTGCATTGTAGCCGGCATATTCCTGCACATTCCACTCGTCTGTCGATTCCGTTAAAAAGTTCATGGGTACGAAGGCCCATCCGAACTCTACACCTGTTTTCAACAACAGGTTTTTTGCAATCATCGTCTGGCGTCCAATGCTGAACGATGCCACAGGATAAACAAAATCGTTTTTAAACTGCTTTACCTTCGATTTCTTGTCATCGTATGTATTGGACTGCGTAATATATAGTGAGAACGTCTGGTAATAGCCTATAGGAGGCAGCGAAGATGAAGAACCAAAATGGTATAGCTTTATATGTATACCAGCCTGCTGTCCTTTTATTACATCTTTGTCCACTTCGTATTGGCGATAGTCATATTCATCACCTGTGTCCGGGCCTGTATAATAAGAATGTACGGTACCCATCATTAAACGTCCGTACGAAAAGCCAAGCGCAACATTCCGGTGAATAAGATATTCTGCTGTAACTTGCGGTCGCACGTTAAACGCAAACCTGTTTACATTGTCGGTTCGTCCATCTTCGCTATCGGTATCAACAATCACCGTATTATTTATATTCTGAACAAAGAGTGCTGGTGTCGGGTTTGCATCGACAAACAACGTAAAGCGTTTTCCTAAAAAGCCGGGTACTTGTGCATCCGCTACGAACACACAAAACGAGAGAAGAATCACATAACAAAATTTCATTGCCGTACTTTTTTAAGCTTAAAGAGCGTATAGTATATATTTGATTGCAACAGCGATCTGGAATCGCGCTCCATCATCTGGCGCACATCCACTACTTCCAGCGTTTGTGTACGGACGTTGAATACCAGTCCGAAATACATGGTCATTCCCTTTGGCGTTACAAGCATACTTACAAGCAACGGAGCTACTGCCGGTGTAATCACACTTCCTGCTATCAGAAAAGCCTTGCCTCTGCGCTTGCGGGTAAGCGTAAATTCTCCGAGCCATACAAAGTGATCCGTCTTATAGGAGTCTGCCAACGCTATAATTTCATTATAGATCGGACTCACCCGCACATCTTCATCGGATCGCATTTGCTCATCAATCCAGTCATTCAGAAGGCTGTTACTTTGCATTACCGTTACTTTGGAAGATGAGAGATTATTCGGATTAATAATATCCGCTTTGAGGTTCAGTCTTTCTGCTACATCTTTAATCTTCCCGTCTATATTTACCAGAACCTCTTCAGACTCAATGTGCCGTACTTTTTGTCGCTTGCGTGTATCTACTTTTTTATAGATCGGATTCACGACTACGACTTTATCAACCTTCAGTAATTTCGTTTTTGATGTCTTCTTCTTTCTTCGCTTTCCTTTATCGGGGTCCTCTTTCTTGGCCAGAGCAATCTGCTCTTCGAATAGCTTGAAAAAGCTATCACTATCTTTAAAGTCCACAAATGCATATTGCGTATAGGGGTACCGTAGGCCTGCGAGTTCTTTATCGGAAGCCTTACGCATAAAATTCTTTCCCAGGGTGCTATATTCTTTTTTCCCGAATGACCACATCAGATCTCGCACCATAATGTGGATCTCATCATTGTCGGGAGCCTCTTCATGATATTTATAGAGCTGGCGCAAAGCCATTACACAAACCTCATACTCCGATTGCTTGTTGATGAATGAAGCCATACGTGCGGGCTCGCCTGCCCAGTATTCCTGATCATAGTCTTTGGTGCTTGCGAGTTTATCCTTTGCCAAACCATACAGTGCCTTGGCTATAGTTTCTTTTATATAGGCAGACTTAGGTTCTTGTTGTTGTAAGCTGAGGCCCAGGATTAACGCATTCAGATAATGATGATCGAGTAAGTATGTGCGACATAGTTCAAAGCGCGTAGTCTTCCGCATCTTTTCAAACATACTTTTTGAGAGCTTGAAATAATTGCCCTTCCCGCTGTTGTTGAATTTATGTGCAATAACCTCTTTGCGCTTTTTAATATTGGGATGCGAACTCTGGCTATCGTCATAGTCTTCTTCCGCATTGATCGCTTTCATTTCTTTCGCTACCAGTGAATCGGGAAATATATATTTGCCGGATTCAAAATTGCGGTTATCAAAGGATGCCCAGTTGATAGGGTGATCTGCGAGTTTTAAAATATCGAAGACTTTATATACTGAATCTTTAACGTAATCTGTTTGCAGGTATATATCAGCACCTCCCAGGTCGGCCTCTATTTCGAGCTCTTTTGAAAAGGAGCTTTTGGCAAAGCTTTTACCTTCTTCCGACAGCTTCCTATAGTCTCCCTTCGAACGATTGATCTCTATATTCGTAACGTATTTATCGATGACGTGCTTCTTCTGATAATGTACAACCTCATGAGCCAGTATAAACGCCAGCTGCGCTTCGTTTTCTAATCGGGCGAGCAAGCCGATGTTAACAAATATAATTCCATTGTTTGTTGTAAAGGCGTTGGGTACCGCAGACTTCACTGCATATATCCGTATCTTCTTTTGTAAATCCGGATATGGCTTTAGAATTTCATCGAGCACTGCCGCTATATATAGCGACACTTCATCGTTGAACAGCACGTTGCCGCTGGCCAGAAACTCATCTACGCTAAATGTACTCTCGAGGTAAAATTTCTTTCTGGCTTTTTTCTCTCTCCGGCTTTTGCCGGAAGCCATGCTTGTTACCTCCGTTATAAATTTATCGGTTGAGCGATCTGTAAAATCGCGGGGCACGAGCCCTTGCGGAAGCAATGTTTTGTAGTGATTAAATTCCTGAGCACAGGTTAATACACAACTTACCGCCACGAGGGCAGTTGTTAAAAAGAATTTCATATGTTAAAGCCAGACAAAGGGTTGCAAGTTTCCGAACATTTTATGTAACGGCAATGCGCTGTCTTCAAAATGTATGATAATTTATACTATTACAGAATATGGGTTTAGAGACTTTCGAATTTCGTTACTCCCGATACAGGGAGGATAAAAAATTACTCATGTAAAAAGAATTATCCGAACAAAGCATCTGGCAGAATTCAACAAAATATTGAATGTATGGCCTCACACTATTAATTAGTGTCCTAATAATTTGTGAATACCCTAACCTGAGTAGTCGAATG
>CABHOV010000055.1 GCA_902168185.1 uncultured Bacteroides sp. | reverse complement strand
ACCCCTCCTTTCTGGATGACCTGGTGGTTTCGGATCTCTGCTATATCTATTTTCTTAGGATGCTTTACTGGCTTTTTTTTGGTGCGCATGCAAATCATCAAGAAGCAAAAGAAAGTTCTCCAGGAGAAAGTTGAGGAGAGAACACAAGCATTGGCGCGACTGACAGAGGACGAACGCAATGCGCGCAAGGAGGCAGAGCAGGCAAACAAAGCCAAAAGTGTTTTCCTGGCCACCATGAGCCATGAAATACGCACACCCATGAACGGGGTCATTGGTATGACATCGCTGCTTCGGGAAACACCTTTAAATGCCGAGCAAACCGAGTACGCTGAAATAATCCATAGCTCCGGTGAAAGTCTACTCAGTATCATCAATGATATACTTGACTTTTCCAAAATCGAATCCGGCAATATGGAATTGGACTTCCATGAGTTCGACCTGCGCAGTTGTATTGAAGAGGTACTCGACCTCTTTTCAGTCAAGGCTGCTTCGACGGGCCTGGACCTTCTTTATCAAATTGAATATGATGTACCCAGCGTCATACTAGCAGACAAATTAAGATTGAGGCAAATACTGATAAACCTGGTTGGCAATGCTATTAAATTCACAAAGCAAGGAGAAGTGTTTGTTGGCGTGAAAGCAAAAGATAAACATGACGATCTTCTCGAACTGGAATTCGATGTAAGAGACACCGGCATTGGTATTCCATCGGATAAATTAGGAAAGCTGTTTAAAGCTTTTGCGCAGGTCGATTCCTCGACAACGCGGAAGTATGGTGGAACAGGACTTGGCCTGGCCATAAGCGAAAAACTGGTGGCATTAATGGGTGGAACCATAACCGTACAAAGCAAGGCGGGAGAAGGAACTACGTTCACATTCACACTGAAGACATCCGCTGGTAAAAGCGCCTTTGTAAGCTATATACATTTAAACCTGGATGCCTTGCAGGGAAAACGCATTCTTGTTGTTGACGATAACCAAACAAATTGTCGCATCCTGGAAACCCATTTAAGGAACTGGAAATTTTCGTCCCTGGTAGCAACGTCTGCTTCCGAGGCGCTTGTGATATTGTCGCGCGAAAATTATGATTTTGATCTCATCATCACCGACATGCAAATGCCGGACATGGATGGAGTGGCCTTTGCAAAAGCCGTGAAGGAATCTCGTAAGGACATGCCGATAATTTTGTTAACCTCGCTGGGAGATGATCAGCGAAAACAGCATGAACATTTGTTTGTCAATGTCCTTACCAAACCTGTCAAGCAAAAGCTGCTCTCCAGTACGTTACTGGCTATATTCAAACGAAACACCAATGGTGAAATCCCTGTCATTGAAACGCATCAAAGACCTTTGAATGAACTGGGAAAAGAATTTCCGCTGACTATACTGGTTGCCGAAGATAACCCAGTGAACCAGATTTTAGCAATACGCACGTTAAGCAAACTGGGTTATCAAGCCGACATTGCACCCAACGGGCTTGTTGTACTGGACCAACTCACGACTAAAAATTATGATATCATTTTCATGGACGTGCAGATGCCCGAGATGGATGGTCTGCAAACTACACGGGCTATTCGAACCGACTTCCAAAAACAACCTGTCATTATCGCAATGACTGCAAATGCGATGACAGAGGATAAAGACAACTGCCTGCAAGCAGGTATGGACGACTATATAAGCAAGCCGTTTAAATTAGAAACCATTCGGGATGTTATCTATAAATGGGCAAAGTCATTGCACACAAGTTCTTTATCTTAGATTGCATCGCCAGCGATATATTATACTATATCAACCCAGCAATACTTAAAACATTCAAAAATCAGATGCGTTTGGAATATTACCTATAGTTACACAGAACTATATATTTCTCAATAAAAAACATTATGCAATTCAAAATCATCACGCCCCAAGATCTGTTCATCAACTTGCCTATATATAGGTGAGCTCCTTCTTATGACGGCTCGCATTCCTTTGTCAACGGGTTATGAAGTAGCCCCCATTCGGCCATAGCAGATAATACCGGTAGCAACGTTCTACCTTTCTCTGATAAATAATATTCAACATGTGGCGGAATAATTTCCTTGGCATCTCTCACCAACAAGCCATCAAGTTCCAATTGTTTGAGTTGTTGCGCTAACATTTTTTCAGTAGTCAACGTCAATATTTTTTTCAATTGTCCAAATCGTAATGGCTCATTTCTCAGTTCATAAAGAATAACAGTTTTCCATCTGCCACCAATCATTTCTATCGTAAAGGTCATGGGGCACTTGGTAAGTACTCTACTGTTGAGACTGTTGGTCGAGCTCTCTTTCCGATGTGTCATTGTATACTTACTTTTTAGGTAGTACTAGGTTTAACTATAGTGCAAATACACCTTTGCAAGATTAAAAATCAAATTAATTTAAGACGGTATGAGAGTATTATTAATTGGCGGAAGTGGTAACATCGGTCAGCGAATATTAAATGAAGCGCTGAATAAAGGACATCAAGTAACAGCGGTACAGCGAAAGCCCGATGCTTTGAAATTAAAGCACCCTGACTTGATCGTAACGCAGGGAGACTTGTTAAATGATGCAGCGTTACCATTACTAATCAACGGCTACGATGTTGTTGTTGTGGCTATTTCGCTTTATACAGGACTAACTCCCGAGCAGTTCAAAAAAGCGCATCTTAACCTTATCGATGCTTTAAAAAAACAACCACAAGTAAGAGTCATTGCTGTCGGCGGTGGCACCAACAATGAGATCGCACCTGGAATGAAAATGTTGGATAATGCCGACATTATGGTCAACATACCGGAAGCGTATAAGCCTGCAATTTTTGCACACAGAGAAGTTCAGGAAAGCTATGAAAAATCAGGATTAAAAAACTGGACATACTTTAATCCGGCTGCAATGATTCAAGCGGGAGAACGAACCGGAAAATTTAAATTGAGTGAAACGAGCCTGGTGGCTGATGAGAATGGAGATAGCAAAATTTCATTCGAGGATTATGCAGTAGCACTGGTCGATGAAATTAAGAATCAGCAGTATATCGGCAAACCGTTTACTATAGGTTATTGATCCATGGTATTGGTAAAAAAGATGAATCGTAATGCTAATAGCGTTTTTGGTTTCTCAAAGGTCCTGCTGGTATACTCATGACACTATTTTTCTTTTAACATTTAGTCCTCTTTTGCGAACTTCGCGCAAATGGACCTTTAAAATCCGATATATAGTATAAAGCTAAAGGTTGGCGAATTGCCAACCTTTAGCTTTATCTAATCAGTGAACCTCCCGTTATTTCAAACCGTAGAGTTCAATGTGCGCTTTTTCACCGCGGTAATTTGGAAGCGTCTTATAGGTAAATGCAACTTTTTTCAAATCTTCCGCAGCATTTTTCAGGTCGAATGATTTTGTCTCACCTCCTGCCTGAAGCTGGTTGGCAACGGCTAACTCCTGTGTCGCGCCCGATTCATAGTATACAATTACTTTGTCTATGTTAATAGGAGCATCTGTAACTTTTAGTTTGATCGATTTAAACTGATCAGCTCCCATAACTACAATAGATTCGTTTTCCTTTTTGAAATCAGCTTTTACTTCACCGATCTTGTGCCATCCCGGTTTCCTGCTGGTAACAATACCTGGATCTTGTGCGAACGCCATCGTGCTGAATACAGCAAATGCGAGAATAAAACCAAAGATTTTTTTCATATCATGTATATTTAGTTGATGTTATAAATCCTATTGTATACAAAAATTAAGTGCCCGGTTTAGCAGGTGATTTAGGTGATTATCTGTGGATTTTATTCCAAAAGGTGTATATACAGCAACGGGGCATGGAATGCAGATCGATGCAATATTCAACAGGCATGAAAATTCCTTCCGGGCATATTGTTGATATATAGTCCCGCCACTGTTACTTGGAAAAATAAAGTCTGGGAATAGAAAAAAATATATGTGCGATATGAGGACCAGTCAGGCCAGTACTAGAAGACGCTGCCTAAAAAGTGTTTTAAACTGTCGAGTGTGATTGAAATTGATGGTGATAGAAAAGCTATACTTTGAGACCTAAGATTAAAATAAAATCCGGATGTTGTGATTCTATATAAATACCCGCACTATAGCATTGAATCCTTGGCCAATTGTCGTTGTTTTTGAAATAGTATTGATTATATCAATGAGGTGGTGGGGTTATCAAGTAAAAAGAAGCCATATATACTATTGTCCTGGATGATATTGAAAGGACATTGACTATTCAAGACTTCTACCAGTTTGAATGCTCTCACAATATAATAATACAGACCAACCACATCCTTCCCCTTTATTAAAGGCATATAATATTCTTCGGCTACTTTGTGTTTAGTATACCACTAAACACAAAGTACAATTTTGATGCTCCGATGTTTACCGAACAATCTGTTCGGTTCATTACGACCGCGAAATCCTCACTGTTTCAAGGCTTCTTAATTGACTAATCACGGTGCTTGAACCTCTCAATTAATGCAACTCTAAATCGACTTGAAGCATACTTTAAGTGTAAATGTATATCTTGAGTAAACGAAATAATCACGACGACCCCAAGATTAATGTATATACTAAAGATATATTTAACCTCAATTATCTTGTTCGCTCTGGACTCCGCCAGGAAATATACTTACACTTTTACGCCTACCAAGGTGATATCATCTCTTTGATCGGCAGCTTGCTGGTGCTCATCAAGAACCTTGTCGAAGGCCACTTTTTGTTCTGATAAAGGGAGAAGTGCCACCAGGCCAATAACCTCTCTCAATCGGGGTGTCCCGAGTTTAATCCGCTCTGTGTTGTTCTGATCTGTATATCCATCGGTGGTCAGATAAAATGTGGTGCCTTCTTCCACGATCAGTTCCTGGGTGGTAAAGGGACGTTCAGTAGTATATTGGCCTCCAATGGATCGCCGGTCGGCCGACAGGATATTTACTTCCTGATGTTGGTTAAGCACATAGAACAAGGGACGTTTCGCTCCGGCATATAATACTTGCACCTGGCCACCCTCTCCTTTTTGCATGCGCAAGAGGCACACATCCATTCCGGCCGTGTTTACACCTTCCGCTTTATCAACGGCACTCTTGACACCCTTATCCAATTGTTCGAGTATCTCGGCCGGATCAAGGATGTGTTTGAAATTGATAATTTCGTTGAGCAGGGTATTGCCGATGATGGACATAAAAGCACCGGGTACGCCGTGGCCGGTACAGTCGACAACGGCTATAAAAACAAGATCACTTTCTTTTCCCTCCAGGTCTTCTTTGGACAAATGAGAGAACCAATAGAAGTCGCCTGATACGATGTCCTTGGGGCGGTAAAGCACAAAATGTTCTGGTAAAGTCTGACTTATCTTTTTCTCGGAGGGTAACAGGGCTTGCTGAATGGTGTTGGCATACAGGATGCTGCTCATCACCTGCTCATTGGCTTTACGAAGGCTGTTATGGCTTTCCTGAAGTTCAAAATTGGTGGTTTGCAGCTGTTCGGTGGTTGCCAGCAACTCTTCCTGTTGCTGCAAGATCTCTTCCTGCTTTTCACACATGTCAGCATTGACGAGTTGCAGCTCTTCTTTTTGCTGCACGACTTCGGCTGTTCGTTCCTGTACCTGTTCTTCCAGTTTGGCCTTCTGAGCCTGGATGGCGTTGATCCGAATGCGATAGAAGGTAAAAGCACTGCCTATGACCATGGTAGCGGCGAGTACCTTGAACCACCAGGTTTGCCAGAAGGGTGGCGTAATGATGACTTTGATGGAGGCACCTTTCTCATTCCAGACCCCATCGTTGTTGGAGGCTTTCACCCGGAATGTATATTCGCCGGGGTTCAGGTTGGTATAGGTTGCCTTGCGCTGCGCTCCTACCAGGTTCCAGTCCTGGTCAAAGCCTTCCAATTTATAGGCATACTGGTTCTTGCCGGGAAGAACAAAGTTAAGGGCGGCAAACTCAAAGGTAAATACTGATTGCTTGTAGGATAGCGTCAGTTCTTTGGTTTGACTGATGCTTTGCCTTAAGGGAGAATCTTTATCGGCCAGGCCGACGGATTTATTAAAGATTTGAAAATCGGTAATCATTACAGGAGGAACATAGGGATTTTCCCGCAGGCTGTCAGGATGAAACATACTCATACCCGCGGTGCCGGCAAAAAACATGGTGCCATCCGGGGCTTTGTAGCACGCATTGCGGTTAAATTCCTCTACCTGCAGGTCATCATTAACATCGTAGTTTCGGAAGGTCTTGCGCTTGGGGTCGAAACGACTGAGGCCTTTGTTGGTGCTCAGCCACACGTTTCCTTTCGCATCTTCCAGCATGCCCTTAATCACATCGCTGGGCAATCCCTCTTTGCGGGTATAACGGACAAAGCGGTTATTTTTCTCATCCAAGCGGTTGAACCCCTGTTCAGTGCCCACCCAAAGGGTATTCTGGCGGTCTACCAGCAGCGAAATGATGGTTTTATGGCTCAGGCTGTTGGGATTATTTTCCTCGTGCTGGTATCGGGTGAACTTCCCGCTACTGCGGTCAAAGCGGTTAAGTCCATCTTCGGTACCCACCCAGACGTTGCCCTGGTGATCTTCACAAATAGCGAAGACGGAATTATTGCTGAGGCTACCCGCATCGTTAGCATCAAACCGGTGGTAGGTGAATTGTCGGCTGCGGTGGTCGTATCGGATCAACCC
>CABHOV010000054.1 GCA_902168185.1 uncultured Bacteroides sp. | reverse complement strand
GGCTATCCGCCAATGACTTCAGAAAAATGTTTCCGGATGTAGAGTTAGTGTCAGACAAGATTATTACAGATGAACAAGGAATATATTCCAGTGGTGGGGCGAATTCGTTTTGGAACCTCCTGCTATACTTGTTAGAGAAATATACTGATCGTGAAGTCGCGATTCTTGCAGCAAAATATTTTGCCATAGAGATAGACCGAACCACCCAGTCTGCATTCATTATGTTCAATGGCCAGAAAGACCATCAGGATGAATCTGTAAAAAAAGCACAGGAATTCATTGAGCAAAATTTTCAAGAGAAAATAACAGTCGACCAATTGTCAGATATGTTTGCGGTAGGCAGACGAAGCCTTGAGCGAAGATTTAAAAAAGCCACGTGCAATACAGTGTCGGAATATATTCAGCGCGTTAAAATTGAAGCCGCGAAAAAAAGCTTTGAGACAAGCCGCAAGAATATCATGGAGATCATGGGCGATGTAGGGTACTCCGATACCAAGGCTTTCCGGACAATCTTTAAGAGAGCCACCGGACTATCACCCCTCGAGTACAGGAATAAGTACAACAAGGAGGCGGTTCTCGCGTGATGTACTTCAGTTGCTAGTACAAATCAGCCGTTAACCTCAAGTTGTATTTAAACGCCTTCGTATAATCAATACAAAGGCGTCTCTTTTTCTTGCCACATTACTATAACTGCAGACATGCATTGGAATGGTATAGAGCAACTAACTATATATCTGTGATTCGTATCACGAGCCACTATAGCATAGAAGTACGTTTCCCGATTTAAATATTTTTGTTTTTAGAAGCTTGAGATGTAGCCGTTCTGTGTTTGAAGTATCTTCAGAATAAAACATAGACTTACCATGGCCTAATACTATAGGATTAACAATGATATGATATTCGTCTATTAAGCCATGATCCTTAAGTGTTCGTGATAGATTAGCGCTTCCAATAACAGCGATGTCTTTACCAGCAGTACGCTTTAGCCGTGATATCTCTTCCACTACATTTTCTTTTACAAGCGTTGTGTTGTTCCAGGTGGCGCTATTCAGTGTGCACGAAAAAACAAATTTTGGTAGTGAGTTCATTCTTTCAGCAACGGATGGGCTATCCTTTATAGCTGCCTGAGTAGGCCAGTAGCTTTCCATGACTTGATATGTTACCCTGCCAAATAGGATCATATCTACAGCGCTTAAAAAATCAGTACAATATGAATTGAATTCATCGTCCACAACATGCCAGTCAATTTCCTTGTTGGTGCCTTCGAAGAAGCCATCCAATGTTACCATCATTTGAAGGATTACTTTTCGCATAGTTTTTTTATTATGTCCTTATTTAAAGGTATGATAAAAATTGTGCCGGTATGGTGTGTGAATACGTCAAAGTGTAAGGCTGATTACGACAGCGATTATAGCATCTTTTAAAATAAAGTAGACACTAAATTTTTGCGGTTTAGGAGCCCGTTGATGAGGATATATATAGTAAACAGCAGCCCCTACAAGTCAAACTAAGATGCAGCCTTCAAAAATGTTATTTTATTGATAAAGTCTTCCAGTGTTTCTTTCTCTGGCAGATCAAATTTCTTTTTTAATCTATAGCGCGATTTCTTGATGCTCTCTGGAGATATACCCAGCATGGATGCAGATTCCTTAAGCGATAATTTCAACTTGATAAGCGCAGAGAGTCGAAGTTCAGAGACGGTTATATCAGGATAATGATATCGTATTTTTGCAAAAAATCGAGGGTATACTTCTTCAAAAGCCTTCTTGAAGTTTTCCCAATCGTCATCGGTAAGAATGGCGGAGTGCAATATCTTATTGAACTTGTCGATCTCCGGGTCTTCGTCAAAAGATTTTGTTTTAAGTGTTTCGAGTTCAAGATTCACCTTATCAATCACCTCCGATTTCTCGCGTAGGTTTTGTGTATAGAAATCAAGCAATTGCCTTTTAGAATCCAGCTTCCTTCTCATGATCGCGCGCTGGCGTTTAAAAATAAATCCGCCGATGATGAGAAGCGCAAGGCAAGCCGCTATAAATGAGTTTCGCCTTAATATCTTCGCGGTCAGTTCATGGTCGAGTGCTTTGAGCTCCAGTTCTTTTTTCTTAAGCTCAAAACTGGATTTTATTCTTTCAATGTTGCTTCGCCCTTCCGAGCTTTTTATACTGTCATTCAGCACGACATATAGCGATTGGAAAGTATATGCCATCGGATAATTTTTCAGCGCTTCATATGCTTTTGCCAATTGGTAATAACTGTCTGCGATATCGCGTTTAAAATCTATAGTACGTGCAGCCTTTAATGCCATCTCTGCTGCCATCACAGCATCCTGCGGTTTATTTTGCACCAGGCGAAGTTTACTGATAGAGATATAAATGCCAGGTTGTAAATAAACGCTTTCGGTTTCAATGGCAAGTTGCAAGGCCTTTTGCTGGTAATAATTGGCCCGTTCATAATCTTTGCTCCTGAAATAAATATCTCCTATCGAAGTAAGGTCATTACTTACTGCCGCCTTGTCTTTGATTTCTTCGTTTAGCTTTAGTGACTGGTTATAGTGATCAAGTGCTAAGGAATCATTTTTCTCCATTTCATATACGTCGGCAATGTTACTAAGCGCCCGTGCTACACCGCTTTTATAACGCTGATTGCTCCAGGCTGTCAGCGCTTTTTTGAAATGCATTAAGGCTGCTTTTGTGTCATCCTGCGAAAGGTATATTATGCCAACATTGTTGTTGCAAACAGCAATCTGCTGGTTGTCATGAATCCTCTCAAAAATGGAAAGAGCTTTTAATAAATATTCTATGGCCTGTGGAGAGTTGCCGAGCCGATGGTAGTAGTAGCCTATATATACATATGCCTTACCCTCGCCCTTTCCAAAATCAATGTCCTGCGCTACCGCAACGGCTTCATTAGCAACTTCCAACACCTTTTTGGTATTGGATGATTGCAATACCCTGCAAAGCTTAATAAGTGTATTAACACGATTTGTATCCTGTGGTAATGTTGTCAATACCTCTTCAAGGCTGTCAATTTCCGCTTGATGCTTTTGTGCAGTAGCAATGTGATTTGCCAAAAGGCAAATCGCTACTATACAGATCGTGATATTGCTTTTATTGAACACGTAGTCTACTCTCATCTGGACTATTGAATTTTAACGCTGCCTGCTGCCTCATTGGACAGTAACACAGCTGTTATACTGAACGAGTACAAAGTAAGTTCATATTTATTAAATGGTCTACCTAATTGTCTACTTAGATACTCTAATGTCAGTTTTTGAACGAGTTTGACGGAATTTGTGATTCGAAAGACTGTGAGTAAGAAAGCGATCACCACAATTGAGATGCGTTCATAACGGCGTTGTGAATTCACAACTATAAAGTTTTTCACCACCCGTGCTGCGCTTGTTTTTAAGAGTCTACTTAAATGACTACCCGTCTGCGTGCTATTATTATTCAAATGATAACAATAATATATTACTTGCAAGGATTTTGTTTTCCCCCGCTAGACAATCTATATACATCACAATACCTTAAATATAGTGGATATATTTCATTAAAGTATCACCGTATATAGGGTATTGATATATTCTTAAGTTGATAAAAATCCTTTGAAACTGAACATAAGGAAGGTTGATTGAAAGTTAGAACACCATGATGAAGTACATTAACAATCTTACAATAAGTGAAAAACACCGGCTGATTATTGTGACGGTAATTTTTTGCATTGGATTATTAAGTGCATCAGTTTGGAAAGTGATGGACTCCTTTAACGATCAATCGGCAAAGACAGAGGCCACCGCTGAATTGGAAGTCCGGTTATTGCGGATTAAAAATAACGTGTTACGGGGTGAGCTTTTGCAGATGTTTGTTGCTGATCGCAAAAGCCAGCGTGCAATCATTGATGATTCCAATGAATTGTTAAACGATCGGATAGAAGCGCTTAACCTCGAGCGCGGGCAGGTGAATACCGAAGGTCTTCCCCAGGATATCGTTCAAGCCTATAAGGCGTTTAGCATAAGTCTCGATGCATACCTTGATTTTATAGACAAAAATCTTCACGACATACAAACCGTCATGCCTGAAGATTCCCTGCGTTATGTAAAGGTGCGCGATGCTTTATTAATAGATCTGAATAAGCAGTTCACTCCGCTTCGCGAAAATGCAGCAAATGTTGTGGCGAAAACTCAGGCATATAGGAAGGAAATTATCACCGAGTATAGCCATAAACGTAACATCGCCGTTTGGATTCTTGCTACTATAGCGATCGCAATGATACTGGTGATCAGTATCTTTATTCGTGCTGTCAGCAGATCACTTGTCGTTCAAATATACCAGGCAAAGGATGTACTTGAAAAACTGTCGCAGGGAGAACTGCCGGTGGTTGATGAGGCGCGTGGTAAAAATGAATTATCCGCGATGCTAAACACACTGCGTTTGTTTGCAAAGCAAATGCATCACCTCAAAGAATTCGCCGGCAATGTAGCAAGTAATAATTTTGAGATTAGTGCAAAGATGTTTGATGGCAAAGGTTCGATCGCCCATGCATTGGAAAATATGCGGGACAACTTAAAGAAGTCTTTCGTTGAGGAAGCGGAGCGCAAATGGACAGCACAGGGTATGATCGACTTTGGAAATATTACCCGGTATCAGGATAATGTAAACACACTATATGATCACGCGCTCGGGTATATAATAAAATATCTTTCTGCAAACCAGGGTACTTTATTTGCGATTGATGATCACGATACAAATCATCATACTTTGAAACGGGTATCGGTATATGCATACGAAAGGAAGAAGTATATAAATGGTTCTATCAGAATTGGCGAAGGGCTTGCCGGGCAAGCATTTCTGGAGCGTGAACTGATTCTGCTTAAAGAAGTTCCGGACAATTACCTTAAAATTACTTCAGGTCTTGGCGAATCCTTGCCGGGATTCATAATTGTTTCACCCCTTATTTTGAATGGCGAACCGTATGGTGTTTTGGAAATAGCATTGCTCAGTGAACCTGCCGCCTATAAAATTGAATTTGTTAAACGTGTGAGCGAAGAGCTGGCGTCTTTAATCAAGGCAGCGGGTGTCAATACGCATACACATAAGCTTCTCAAGGAAACGCAGCATAAGGAAGAAAAGCTCCGGTTGAACGAAGAAGCTATGCGACAGACTATAGAAGAACTGCATGCTACACAAGAGGCCGAAGCAAGACGATCGCAGGAACTTCAACGTAGCTATAGCGAGTTAGAGCTCAGCAAGCAAATGATGGAGCAGGCTTCCTCTCTGGCTAAGACAAAAGAAGAGGAATTATTAGAGAAGGATAAATCTTTGTTCAATACCCGTATGGCTAATCTTCGTGCAAACGCAGCGCAGCTTTCCGGACAGATTAAGGCTTGTATAGATACAGCATTGAATGCATCACGCACATGCGCCCAGATGTTTGCAGTGTTCGCAGAAGACCCCGAACTTTTTCCGGATGCTCGCGAACAAGCCAATCGTATGCTTCAAAGTATATTAAAGAATAATGCAACGTTCCTTGCAACGTACACACTATGGGAAGCCGATCAACTGGATTATAGTGATCAAGACTATATATGTAAGCCAGGACATGATGACACGGGAAGATTTATACCGTATTGGACCATGCAGGGTAATGAATTCCATTTGGAGCCCTTGGTGAACTATACACGCGAAGGTGATGGTGATTATTTCATGATACCGCAAAAGACAAACAGAGAGGCTGTGATCGATCCTTATTTATACCCTGTGCAGGGTAAAGATGTTTGGATCATCTCTGCTGTAGCTCCTGTTACTATAGCAGATAAATTCCGCGCTATATGTGGTGTCGATTTTGCCATCGACCAAGTGATGGAAATGATAGACAATGTGAATTGGCGAGAAGATAGTATCACGATTGCGCTGATTGCCAACAATAAACAAATTGTAAAGATCTCCGGGGACAATACATTTACCGGTAAACCGAGTTCATGTTTCATTCCCGATGCTATCATGCCAGAAGATCTGAATGAATCATCAGAAGTAATATGGGAAGGCAATACATATTTATTTGAGCCTGTTATGTTCGGTGAGACAAACAGACCCTGGACAGTTTGCATTAAAACGTCAACTTAAATACTCATTATCTTATTCCTCGTGAATTATTTTTTCTGGAAGGCTATAACAGACTTGTCTTCTTTTATCTCATCGTTGGCTTTTACCAGTAATTGGTCACCTTCCTGTAATTCGCCAAACACTTCAACTTTATCTTTTAGATTTATACCGCTCTTAACATCGATCCATTCCGGCTTGCCATCTTTTACACGGATAACGAAGTTTCGTTCAAGATTGGTCACCACAGCAGAATACGGTACAACAAAAGATGGCTCGGCACGGTGAAGATTAAAATTGACGTTGCCATACATACCCGACTTCAATTCCTGTTTTGTATTATCCACTATAAATTCCCATAGTTCAGTGCGCGTCTTCGCATCGATCTGGTTTGACTTCCTTGCAAGTTTCGCTATATATTTTTTAGAAGGTTGTGCGTCTACGGTGAAGGAAATAAATGACGTGTCGGGAAGAGCCGATGTATAGGCCTCCGGTACTGCGACACGTAATCTTAGTGTACTGAGGTTTTCCAAAACAAATAAAGGCTTTTGCTCTGAGCCAACAAGAGTTCCGGGATCGATGTTACGTTGTGTAATTATACCATCAAAGGCAGCACGAATCACGAGGTAACTTCTTAATTGCGCATAAGCATTGGTGCCGGATTGGGCGGCAACAAACGTAGCACTGTCTGATAACATTTGATTTCGCGTGCGTTCCATTTCACTATCTGAAACCGACCCTCGTTCTTTTGCTGCGGTCACGAGTCGTCTGTAAGTATCAGCGCTCGTCCTATATCTGGCTTCGGTTGCCTGCAGGTCAGCAGCAGCCTTTGCATAATTCGATGCTACTTCCGGAGCATCAATAACAGCGAGTATATCATTGCGCTTTACTTTGTCGCCAATATCAACCTTGAGTTCCTTTATATAGCCTTCTACTTTTGCATGCACCTCTGCACGTTGCCACGCATATAGCTCTGCGGGTAAAACCAAATTTTTGGTAATGGTTTCCTTCTTCAATGTAAATACTTGAACAGAATCTACTGTTGCCACCGTAGCGGTTGTTTTTTTCTTTTCGCCACAGGTGGCCAGTAGTATAGCGGCTGAAAATATAAGTATAGATGATTGATTCTTCATAAGCATGATTATAACTCTTTGTAATATTTACTAGTCTTGTCTTCGGGGTCCAGTGAAGCGCTCTGGTATATTTTTTTTCCTTCAACGATGTTATATACCATAGGAAGGAAGAGTAACGTGCTGATCAAAGAAAAAAGTAGTCCGCCTATAACTGCTATACCTAGCGGAGCTACCTGGTCGCCTCCTTCACCGAGCCCTAATGACATCGGGATCAGACCGGCAATCATGGCAAGGCTCGTCATGATGATGGGACGGAATCTGTGAAAGGCTCCATCGCGATAGGCTGCTATATTTCCACATTTACGGAGTTGCTCCGCATTCGTGATGAACAAGATCGCATTTGCGATAGCAACACCTACTGCCATGATCGTTCCCATATAGGATTGAATGTTTAGTGTTTTCCCCGTAATAAAAAGTAACAGAAGTGAACCTGCTATAACTGCAGGAATAATGGAAAGTGTAACCAGTGACAACCGGAACGATTGAAAATTTGTAGCCAACAGCAAAAAGATAACAACAACTGCAATCAGCAAACCTGCTTGAAGCTCACGCATGGTTTCCTGTAGTAATTCTGCCTGGCCCCGCACCAATACCTTTATACCTTTCGGCAGTTCGCCCAGGGAGGCTACGGCTTGGTTTACTTCTTTAACAGCAGCACCGAGATCTTTACTATGTATATTTCCGGTGATGGTTATAAAACGTTGCTGATTGAGACGATCATATTCTCCGGGAGATGCAGTTTTTTTCCAACGCGCGACATCACGCAAGTATACTTGAGGGTCGCTGGCAATCGGTATAGACTCTATATCTTCCGTTGAATTCATGCTATACTGCGGATACTCTACCTGCACCTGGTATGCAGTTCCGGTACTTTTATCCAGCCAGTAATTAGGCTGTGTGAAGCGACTCGAAGATGTAGCCGCTACCATAGATTTACCTATATCTTCGATTGAAAGCGATAGCTGTCCGGCCTTCACACGATCAATGTCAATTTTTATTCCTGGATAATCGAGGGGCGTTGCAATTTGCAAATCACGTAAGTACGCGACATGCTTTAGCTTCGATAAAAGTTTCTCGGAGAGTTTACGCGTTTGGTTCAGATCTCTTCCAACAACGGCGAGCTCTATCGGGTTACTGGAACCAAGATTAATAACCTGCTCGACCAAGTCACCAGGCTCAAAAGAAACTTTAACAAGCGGTAATTCCTGATGGACAACTTGTCTCAATTTTTCTTTAAAGGATTCTATACCGATAGATGCATCATCCGTGAGATTAATTCTGATCACTGACTCATGCGGACCGCTTGTCCAAAGGTGAATCAGGTTTACCGGGTAGCTTGGAGGTTGCGTGCCTACGAATGCTGATGTAATGGCCACCTCGTGACCGGCAATGCTATCAGCTAGTTTCAATACGCGTTGTGTTACAGATTCAGTTCGCTCAAGACGCGTTCCGATTGGAAGCCGTACTCTGACGACCGCTTGCCCTGCATCGACCTTCGGGAAGATCTCTGTGCCTATAATTGAAAATAAGCTCACCACCAATGCTATACTTACGATACCGTAGAGTGTTAATGCGAACTGTGATTTATTTTGAAACGTATCCAATGTATATATATACCTGTTTCTAAATTTTTCAAAGCGTAGCGAAGAATGTTCAGGTAGTTTTTCTTTTAGTATCCAGTTTGCCATCACCGGTACAAAGGTGTTTGACAAAAGAAATGAAGCAATCATAGTAAATCCTACTGCAAGCGAGAGTGGAAGGAACATGCCACGTGGCACACCGCTCATGAAAATGGAGGGAACAAATACCGCCAGGATACACAGCAAGATTAATAGTTTAGGTATAAAGATTTCTTTGCAGGCATCGAGTATAGCCCATCCTTTTGTTTTGCCCATCTCTTGATGGCGATGAATGTTTTCAATCGTAACGGTTCCTTCATCCACAAGAATTCCAACGGCCAATGCAAGACCACCCAACGTCATGATATTTATAGTCTGGCCTGCGAGGAACAGGAATGTAACGCCCGTGAGCAACGCGAGTGGAATGGTGAGTACAATGATGAGGGCGCTCCTTCTGTCACCGAGAAATAGCAATACCATGAGCCCGGTGAGTAACGCGCCAAGTCCTCCTTCGAAGAAAAGATTCGTCAGTGAATTGATGACATAACCCGATTGATCGAATTCATAGGTAACTTTGATGTCTTCAGGAATTGCCGCTTGCATTTCAGGTAGTGATGCTTTAACGCGTTTCACAACATCCCATGTTGGAGCTGTGGCGCGTTTGGTAACGGGTATATATACAGAGCGTTTACCATTTACCAATGCATAGCTGGTGGTTACATCCGAGCCAAGCTGAACGCTGGCAATGTCACGTATATAGATGGCCGGCCCTGCACCCAACGTAATGGGTACACGTTCCAGCTCCTTGAAATTTTCTGCCAGTGTATTCTGTGGTGTAAGCAACATTTCATCACCGATGCGCACATTGCCGGCAGGTGTTATAGTGTTAGCTTTTGCAATGGCTTGAACGACTTCATCGGGTGTGAGATCATAATTTTTTATTTTTTCGGGATCGACTTTAATGATCACTGTTTTTTGATTGCCTCCAAACGGTGGTGGAGCCGAAACACCCGGCAAAGTCGAAAACATAGGGCGTACTCTGAACAAAGCGAGATCTGCGATTTCACTCAACGAACGTGTCTCTGAAGTAAATACCAATTGTCCAACCGGTACACTACCGGCATCGAAACGTGTAATGAACGGAGGCACTGTGCCGGGAGGCATAAAGGCACGTGAACGATTTACATAGCCCACTACTTCGGCCATGGCCTGGCTCATGTCTGTATCTTGCTGAAACTGAATTTTAAGTATAGTGGCGCCCTGTATAGATTTCGATTCTACAAACTTTACACCGGTTACATAGAGAAAATGATATTCATAATAGGAAGTGATAAGACCCTCCATTTGTTCAGGAGATAAGCCACCGTAAGGCTGCGCGACATAGATCGTTGGCAAACCCAATGTTGGAAATATATCGATCTTCATGTTGCGAATGGCGAGCACAGAAAAAAAGACAATCGCCAACACGGCTACAACTATTGTAATGGGTTTTCGTAAGGCACCTTGCAGCAAGTTCATAATAACTATATATTTTGGCTCTTATGTGTTCTTCGGGTTGACATTCCTGTATATATATCAGCTTACCTCAAATTCAGCGCAACGATACTATAGCTGATGGAGGAAAATGTTTAAATCACCTTGTACGGCCGCCTTGTAGAGCAATGCTTTCCACGCTTCGAGGTGTGATTTCTTTAAGTCCACTTCCGATTTTATCAATATATATTGTGATTGAATAAGATCGGAGTATTGCGCAAGTCCGGAATTATACCGGCTTAATAATGTTCTATAGGAGAATGCTGATGATTGATAAAATGCTGGGCTTTCGTTTGCGATCTTCAACGCATTGATCAACGTGACATCTGCTACAAGTTTTTGTTTGTCGAGTTGAAGTTTTACAAGATTCAGTTTTTCTTCTTCTGATTGTATTAAAGATTGCTGTGCTTTCAGTTGGTGATGGACTGTTGCAAATCGTAGAAGTGGTATACTCAGCACAAGCCCCGCTCCATAGTTATAGCGACTGAAGGAAAGGCCGTCTTCGGAATTGACATATCCATCGTAGCGAATACCAGAACCCCGCGCGTACGCTGTTCCCCATAAAGACAGCTTCGGGTATAACCCTCGCTGTAAAGAAATTCTTTCATATTTATTGATCTGTACACGACTCGTGGATAGCCGGAGAAGCGGATGTTCTTGTGTTCCTGAATCCATTGCAATCACGGGCAACGAATAAAAGAAACTGCTATCTATACTATAGATGGCCTCGTTACCACCCAGTAATTCTGATAAAGTGATTTGCTGTGTCTGGCGCAGTTTTTCATAATTCATCAATTCAATTCTTGCGCGCGATAGTTCTGCATTAAACAATGCAGTGTCTACGCCCGGTCGCAATCCACTTCGTGTAAGCGACTTTACAATTCTGACATTGTCTTGTGCACGCTCAAGATTTTTGGAATATACTTTCACTAATTCGTGTGTCATCACAACATCGAGGTATGCGTTGGCAGTTTTTACCTGGTGTTGAAAAATCTCCTGTGCAGCTTCCGCTTCCTGATATACCTGGTATGCCTTCGCAGATTCTATTTTTGATTTACGCTGACCAAATGTAAATACATCCCAATTCAACAATAGCCCACCCGCAGTTCCGAATACACCTTCATACTCATTGTCTGCCGATGGCGGACCACTGATAGGAACAAAGGATTGGCCGGAAGCCATACCGGTAATGTTATTATAGGTTGCGTAGTTTACCTGGTAGGAAGCATCGAGCGAAGGAAGCGCAGTGCTTCTGGCATAAGCAACTTGGTCTTTACGTGCTTGCACTTCAAGTCGCTTCGCCTTTAGAAGCGGGTAGTTACTTTCTGCCAGCTTTAACAGATCCGGTAAAGTTTGTGCGTTGCCGAACAACGTTACGAGTATAGGAATGATTGTAAGAATATATTTTTTCATAGTATACAATGCCTAAACTTTTTTAAAGTGACGATGGGTCTTGTATTAAACTCGGGAGACGCATAACCATGATTTGAGGGATGTAATGATATATAATTGGATATTTATACTGTGGTGATCTTTTGATCGATCGACCACATGCCGCCACCTCGAATCAGGAGATATATACTTCCCAGAAGCATAGCCCAGTCGGTACGACTGCCGTGCATCATTTCCCAAAAGCCATCATGCGCTAAAACTTCTGCTTTGGTTGTAGCAATGGCCACGAGCATAATAATGATTAGCGGAATGGAAGCAAGCCGTGTAAGCAAGCCGATCAATACCAATGTACCGCAGGTAATTTCAAATGAACCAACGAAAGGGCCCAGAACTTCTGGTGAGGGCAAACCTATTTTGGCAAAACGTCCTGCGCCAAGTTTATCTGGGAATAGAAATTTTTGAATGCCTTCGGAAAGAAAAACCGCCCCGACAATAAGGCGTATCAGAATGATGGTTGATTCATTACTGGTGCGCAGTAATTTTTTAAGCTGGCTCATAGCGTTATACTTATAGAATTAAATCCACTTTACAGTTAATAAAATATTCGCCAGAGTAAATTCAACTGGTGGATTTGAATCGTATTGCATGACAGACCGGCTTACGCGCAAAAATAAACCTTGATTACAATAGTGGATGGTAGTATTCGAAAAATCTATGGTATAATTGAAAAATGGGATTTTAACGGGATCTTATTATCATGTTAATCAATGTGAACAATTCCGGTCTCTGAATAAGAGATATAGTAATGATGAAGCTTGTGCTGCTATTGAAGATGCTTAGCGCGAAAAGTCTGCGGAGTCTCTCCGGTTAATTTCCGGAAGTACTTAACGAAATGTGATGGATCAGTAAAGTTTAAGGTGAAGGCGATCTCACCAACATTCATATCTGCATGAAGTAAATATCGCTTGGCCTCCAGTACAACTTGCTCTGCGATCAACTCGCTGGCCGATCGCCCCGCGATCTTGCGACAAATGGCATTCAGGTTTTGGGGCGTTATACTTAAATGTTCAGCGGCCTGGTTCACTTTCAGGTTTGATACCGGGTTGGCTGTTCGGACGAACTGCTGAAACTTCCTATATACTAAATGATTCCCGTGCGCAGCGGGAACATTCAATTGTTCTTTATGACGAAGAAGCTTCACCAAAGCCACTTGCAAATAACCTTGTATCAATTCAACTGAATAGCCTGCCGGATTCTTATACTCTTTCTCCATCTCATCAAATATAAAGTCGAGCTTGTCATCGGGTGATAGAGTGATATCCACCGTGTCTTCCAGGGCCTGGATCAGGTTGAGTAAATTTTTATTTTTTAAAGAGTCGAAGAAATCTTCACGAAACAAGAGTACATATCCTTTCGGTATAGCAGTCATTTCCCAGTAATGAAGTTGCCCCGACAGAAAGAAAACTACGGGCGGTGTAACTTGAATTTTCCGTGTGTCGATCCAGTGAAATCCTGCACCTTGAGAAAGGTATATTAGTTCAAAGTAAGCATCATGCTTATGCGGTTTGGTACGTTTGATAACTTCTTTGAACTTCGAGATCTTGAATAATTGCTGACCTTCAAGTTTACTCTTCACCGCTATTTCATTTGCCTGACGAGGAATATTCATGATCCTTTAATTTGCCAAAGTAAATATACTATTAAAAGCTACAGACACTTAACTCCATTCAATCGTAAATATACTTCCGGTTCCCGGTGAGGATATATGGATGCTTCCGTTATGGAGTTTCATGATTTGTCGTGAAAGACTTAAGCCAATACCCGATCCCTTCGGCTTTGTTGTAAAGAATGGGACGAAGATTCGTGGTAAAACTTCCGGATCAATACCCATACCATTGTCGGTAACGGAGATGCTTACACGGTCGTTCTTTGTTTTTATATCAATCGTAATCGCCCCGGTGCCATCGTGTGGTACTGCCTCCATGGCATTTTTCAAAAGATTGATCAGCACTTGTTCGATCAATGCAACATCTGCTTTTGCCTCCACGGATGTGGCAGGACTGTTAACACTATATTTGATGTTGTGTATTTGAAGATCCGGAGCCAGCAAGTTGCTGATACGTTTTACAAGCGCCACTATATCTGCGGGCTCCAGCTTTGCGCTCACAGGCCTTGCGTATTCTTTGTATGTATTCACGAACTTCGTAAGACCTTTGCTACGGGATCCGATTGTTGACAGACTGCTGAATATATCTTCAATGTTATCTTCGCTTAGCGCAGTGAAGTCTTTACGTGAGCCGTCCGGATTTTTAAGTATAGATTCAACGGCAGCCGTAAGCGATACAATGGGTGTAGCACTATTCATGATCTCATGTGTCAACACCCGCATCAGTTGGTGCCAGGCTTCTATTTCCTTAGCTTCAAGCTCGCTGTTTAAATTTTGCAAGAGTATAATGCGCACAAGCTCGCCATTTAGGACAATCTCTTTTAACTGCACACTTAACTGGTATTGATCTTCCTGCATCAATACGCGCACAACCGTTCGTTGCTCAGGGGAAAGATTTTTTATAGCCTCATATAGTGCTATATCTATTCGTTTGAAATGTTCCAGTGCATTGAAGGCTGAAAGGTTGAAAAGTTTCTTCGCAGCCGGATTCATCATTAGTAATTTCCCTTCTGCATCGAAGCTTAGAATGGCGACATTGATATTTTCATTTAGCGTCTGCAGATATTGATAGTGAAGTTCCTTCTCGCGATTAAGCTTGCTGAACTCGCTGACTATATCATTCAGGGCGCCACTCAATTGTTCGTGATGTTTGCCACGGTGGCCAGAAGTATAGGATTCTGTAAATGCACCCTGCCGGATGGAAAGAAGAAAATGTGTGAGATCTTTATTCGATTTTTCAATATAGCGGATCAGGCTGATAACCATTACGATAAGTAAAATCGCTATAGCCGACAACACAAAGAGCATGGGCTTAAGCACCAGTATAAATGCAAACGCAAGCGACAGCGCCACGATACTGAAAACGCGAAGAAATATAGTAAGCCGGAAATTTTTATAGATCATGTTTACTTTTCAAGTCCGTACCGCGTCATTTTTCGATAGAGTGTCGTGCGGCCAACGCCAAGTTCTTTAGCCACCTGACTTAAGTTGCCGCTGTGTTTTTGTATAGCCGCTATAATGGCCTTTCGTTCCATCTCGTCAAGATTGAAGGCTTCATTCTTTTCTTCAGTTTCATTTTCAATTTTGGCTGAAAGCAGAAAATCATTTTTGTGAAGGCTGTTGTGATCGCTCATAATCACCGCGCGTTCTATGGCGTGTTGAAGTTCGCGTACATTGCCTGGCCATGTATGCTTTTGCAAGTATACAAGTGCATCTTCAGCAAGAGATTTATTTTCCTTTCGATACTTGGCAGTATATATTTCGAGAAAGTGACTGGCTAGAGCCGGTATATCCTGCGAGCGTGATCGCAATGGAGGCACTGTAACCTCGACTGTATTGATCCTGTATAGGAGATCTTCCCTAAACTCTCCTATACCTATGGCATGGCGAAGGTTGAGATTGGTTGCGCAGATTAATCGGATGTCCACTGTGACCGGTACATTACTTCCCAGCGGAATGACCTCGCGGTTTTGCAACACAGAAAGTAATTTTACCTGCAGGGGAAGTGGGAGGTTTCCAACTTCATCCAGGAAAAGCGTTCCGCCATGCGCAGATTCTATTCGGCCGATCCGATCTTCACGCGCATCGGTAAAGGCTCCCTTTTTATGACCAAATAATTCTGATTCAAAAAGCGTTGCTGACAGAGCACCGACATCGACCTTCACAAAAGCTCCCGCACTTCGTAACGATTGCCGATGAATATACTTGGCAATTAATTCTTTCCCCGTTCCGTTCTCACCTAGCAAAAGTATATTTGCATCGGTCTTTGCCACCTTTTCAGCAGTGGCGATCACATTTTTAAACGCAACTGAACTACCAATGATTTCGGAACCCAGCTCTGCTATAGCGTGCTCTTGCAATGGTTTCTTTTGCGAGGGTTGAATCTCTTTCCGCGAAAGCGAATGCTGATATGCAGTATATACTGTAGCCTCTAGCTTTTCATTGTCCCACGGCTTTACAATAAAATCGGCAGCACCTTGTTTCATCGCCTCTACTGCAAGTTGAATGTCGGCATACGCGGTGATCATCACTACTTGCTGTTGTGGATGCAGCGAACGAATTTGATTCAGCCAGAATAACCCTTCGTTACCTGAAAGTCGTCCGGCTGAATAATTCATATCCAGCAAAATAACGTGATACTGATTTTGACGAAGCAACACGTTGAGTCGTTGAGGGTTTGCTTCGGTGTCAACATGCGTATACCGTTGTCGCAGTACTACACGGGCAGCCGTGAGTATATCTGCATCATCGTCTACTATCAATATCTTCGCTGAGGTCTTTTGCATGCAGGGATAAAAATATACGTTTCATTGTGATACACAAAAGTGTTCCACAATGAAACAGGTGCCGGTACATTTAGTTTAACAAAATATTAGAAGCCAGTGAGTTAGTAGAATGGTACAGGTTTGGCCCAAAGCCTTTGTAAATTTACCAGTATGTTGCAAAACTATATTAAGATCGGACTCCGGAATTTGATGAAGAACAAATTGTTCTCGCTTATCAATATCTGCGGAATGGCCATCAGCATTGCTTCTTTTCTTGTGATCGCATTATTCATTCACGATGAGCTTCAGTACGACAAGCATGTGATGGATGTATCACGAAAGTATAGGGTTTACAATGAGCATTTTAATGATGACGGACGCACCCTGAAGGGAGCGATGGTACCTCCTATGATTGGCCCGACTCTGATGGCGGAGTATCCCGAAGTGGAAGACTATTCACGCTTCATGAATTTCAATTCACCGGTATTGTTCGAGGTGGGTACTAAAAAAAATACGGAGACTAACGGTGGCTGTGCCGATCCTTCGATGCTTGAAATGTTCAGCCTTAAAGTAATCGAAGGCGATGCGCACACAGCGCTGCAACACCCCGATGAAATCGCGATCAACCAAACGCTGGCGAAGAAATATTTTGGAGATAAACCTGCGCTTGGTGAAGAGATCAAAATATCAGATGATGTTTTAAAGGTAGCGGCAGTGTTTGAAGACTTCCCGATACACTCGCATCTGCAGCTCAACTTTATGGTTTCAATGGAGAACCTGAATAAAGAGATTCCTGACCGGATGCAGAGTTGGGGGTGGAGTCAGTTTCATACCTATATCAAGTTAAAACCCGGTATAGATGTTGGCCGGTTCGAAGCGAAGCTGAAAGATTTCGCGGAACGGAACGCGTGGCCCACAACAAAATCGTATGGCAGCTACTATATTCCGCACCTCATGCCTATGGAAGATGTACATTTGCATGCCGTTGACCAGCGCTGGGATATAGCAGTACGCGGCAATGCCCAGACCATCTATATACTTTCCGGAACAGCGATCTTTATTCTGATCATTTCAATTTTGAATTTCGTTAACCTTTCTACAGCGCGTGCCGTAAGCCGCGTGAAAGAAGTAGGCGTACGAAAAGTAGTAGGAGCTTTTCGGGCGCAGTTGATTTATCAGTTCATAAGCGAATCCGTTATTATTGCAGGTATAGCGTTGCTCATCGGTGGCCTGGTAGCGGAATTGGTATTGCCCGTGCTTAATAATTTTACGGAGAAGAATATACCTACCGCTATATTTCTGAATCCATGGGTTGTACTCATCTTGTTTCTGTCAGTATTTGTTATTGGTATAGCGGCAGGCGCGTATCCGGCTTTTTATATATCCGGATATAAACCGGCTCAGATTCTGTCTAACAAAAATTCCGGACGGTCAGGTAAGATCTTATTGAGGAAGGGGCTTGTCGTGCTTCAGTTTATACTTTCGTTTTTCCTGATCATCGCTTCCTTTATTGTATCCGATCAGCATACCTATATGCGTACCAAGGACATGGGATTTGATAAGGATAACATTTTGATTCTCCAGCTTCGTGGCGACATGAAAACAAATCCGGAAGCTGTGAAGGCTATATTTGCCAATCATCCTAACATCATCAGCGCTTCCTTACAATATGGATTACCGGGTGAAGCCTTTGCAGGCGATGGAATTCGCGACAAAGTAACAAAGCGTGAATGGTCTACATCCATGTTATTGGTAGATCATGATTATGTAAAGACGCTTGATTTGAAGTTGATTGCAGGTCGTGATTTCTCTATGGAGTTTCCATCAGATATACACGATGCATTTATAGTAAGTGAAAGTGCAGCAAAGATGTTGGGTTATGCTAACGCGAAGGATGCCCTTCAACACGAAGTTGCCTGGAATCGTTGGGATAAACCTGATTCACTTAAGGAGGGGAAGATAGTAGGTGTTGTAAAAGATTTTCACCTGAATAGTCTGCGCGAAACAATATCACCCGTTGTTCTTCATATTTTCCCATATGCATACTCATCTATATCTTTTCGGATTAAACCTGAAAATATTCCAGCCACGCTTGCACACCTCGAGACTGTCTGGAAGAAGTATAACACGGAGTGGCCTTTTGAATATCGCTTTCTGGACGACAATTTTGATCAGTTATATAAGGGTGAGGAAAAGCTGGCCATTCTCTTTACGTTTTTTACAGGCTTCACAATTTTTGTTGCCTGCCTGGGACTTTTTGGTTTGGTGGTATATAGCACATCGCAGAAATATAGAGAGATCAGCATCCGTAAAGTTTTAGGTGCTGGAGATTCATCGTTGATATTCGGATTATCAAGGAGCTATCTTATTTTGATCGCCATCGCCTTTGTAATTGCTATACCCTTGAGTTACTATGCTGCCAACGAGTGGTTGCAAAAGTTTGCATATCATATAGACATCACTGCATTCTTGTTTATCAAAGCAGCACTGCTGATCATGTCCATTTCCTTGCTAACTGTGGGCATTCAATCTTTTAAGGCAGCACGTGCCAATCCGGTAGACGCTTTGAAAGAGCAATAAGTCTTCGTAAGGATGCTGACTGCAAGCTCAGGTTTATATATAGTATGTCTATATTAAACGAGAACCTGCAGCCAGCAGCCTGAAGACTATATCTATGAACTATAATCTATAGATCAGCTATTGCACTTTAGCCAGCCAAAGCGATGCGTTAAGATGCAGCGCAGGGTGTGACGTAAAACCTGAAGGTGAATCGCCAGACCAACCGTTGAACAAATTATCATTTGTATCACCAGTACCGTCATCAGAAGGCGAGCTATCACCTACGAATACAACTCTGCCGGTACCATACGTGGCAAGGGCCGCCATCACACCGGAATTACTTCCTACAGTGCTGCTCGTGCGCCAGAATAATCCTTGTACCGAACTATTGTTTGAAGGATATAGTGTGGCAGTTGTTCCCGCATAAAAAGCAAGTTTGTTTGCTGTGCCGGCAACACCATTTAATACAGCCTGCGCATTTACATTAGAGCCGGTATATACTTTAGTTGTAGGTTGATCATCAATATCTACATAGTCTACTACAAACCCGAAAGGATTCGTGTTGTTGATACCATTGTTCGTCATCAGATCATTCCATACGCGTGGTGAATCGAAACCATCGCCATCTCTGTCGGAAGGGTTATATCCATTGGCGTCTGTACCAGCCGTTGTAGCTGCAGTGTGATCCGCCACCATCATTAATCCGCCACCATTGGAAACGAAGTTCATGATCGCAGTTTTTTCAGCCGTAGTAAACAAACGATTTGGTTCGATCACCATGAATACATTGTAGTTACTTAAGTCTTGTGGGTTGGAAGAATTACCGTATGTGATTGCAGTACCGACAGGTAAAGATTCAACGAGGTGTCCTCTCTTTACAAGCTCAACAGCCCAGGCGGACATTCCACCTTTCCAATACGATTCCGTTGTACTGGAAGTGATACCGGTATAGGAAGGTGTAGGATAACGTTGCGCTTTTGTTTCAACCGTTGTGCCTCCGGTATAGGTTGGTACACTTTCAGTTCCGTCCGTATCGATTTGCCAGTCTGCACTTCCTGCATTTTCATAATGTGAAGCATCGAATAAGAATTTCTTGCCCGTTATACCACCACCGGTGGTGTTGTCATTGATGGTAATGTCATCGATGTTGATTCGGTTGGAAGACCCTGTCAATTTTCTGATCTCCAGACGAACCGTACCGGTAACATTCAATGTAAAGGTCTGTGTTTGCAATGAAGATGTAGCCGTAACGTTGGAGCCGGACTGTGTCCACGAGCTACCTCCGTTTGCAGAATACCATAATCCCCATTGACTCGAAGCGTCACTGGAATATATACCATGTTTAATCGTAACGGTACTGATTCCTGTAGTGACATCAAACAGCATGGTAATTTTTCCGGTGTTGCGTATACGTGCAGACCATGAACCGGATTTTAAATCACCGGCCAGATTGCCGATCAATGCATCATACATATTCCATGATTTACTTTGAAGTGTAACGTTATCGCCACTGGACGAACCGGTAGGAGATACATCGTACGCAGTCTTCGGACTGGAGCTGCCGACTTCAAAACCTTGTGTAAGCGAAACGGCCATCAGTGATGCTGTTGCATCAGTTGTGCGTTCGGTAGCGGATACTGTGCTTACATTTTCCTGAATAAAGTTGTCAGTACAACCAACGATGAGCAAACCAGCAGCACATACAGCCGCGAAGGAGTAAATTGATTTTGAAAAGAATTTCATGATAATAGCTAAGATTGGTTTAGGTGAAACAGATAAAATAACCAGTGGTGTGAAAAAAGATATTCATACCATACGAATGTGGCAAATGTATACTTTATATGCTATAGTAATTTTACCATATTGTTTTGTTTGTGTAATGGCTTGTCAACTTTTTTATGAATTTTATATATTCATGTTGCAACATTTCTTTCGCGCATCTCTATATTTATATCCTTAACTTTTTGTATACTAGCATATCGCACAGAAACATAAATTGATATTTGTAGTACCGGATCAGGTACATCTGCTCGACTTGACCGGTCCTGCACATATATTCTATGAAGCGATGGAGATGGACGCTCCCTTCGAGATCTCTTTTGTGAGAATAACGGCAGGCAACGATGCCATTAACAGCTCAAGTGGATTAGGATTTGCAAACCTTGTGGATTTCAATACGATTTCACTCGGAGCACACGACTATATATTTATTCCGGGTATAGATTCTAAGCTTTTATTCAGTGACTCCTTTAAAACGGAAACGTTACCTTTTCAACATTGGCTTCAAGTACAGCATGCAAGGGGCCTGCACATTTGCTCCGTTTGTACCGGAGCATTTATAGTAGCTGAATCCGGAATTTTAGATGGCAAGCCGTGCACGACACATTGGCGGTATATGGATCGGTTTCGGGAGCAGTATCCCAAAGCTCTTGTTGAGAGTAACCGCCTGTTTATTTCCAATGAAAAGATCACTACCAGTGCAGGTGTTGCATCGGGTATAGATATGGCGCTATACCTGGTAGAACAAATCATGGGTCCTGTGTTTGCGTTGAAAGTGGCGCGCGAGGTTGTGGTATATACACGGAGGACGGAGGCAGATCCGCAGTTGAGTATATTTCTTCAGCATCGTAATCATATGGATAATCGTATCCATAGTGTGCAGGATTATCTATCACAACATCTTTCCGAAAAAGTAACCATAGAGCAACTTGCAGAATTGGTTTGCATGAGCCCGCGTAATTTGTCGCGCTTGTTCAAAGCAACAACACAGCTTACCATTGGCGAGTACCACCATCAACTCCGCCTTGAAAAAATAGAACATCTGCGAACAGAAAATCACAAGCAGGAAACAATCGCGAAAGCATGCGGTGTAAGCCCCAGCCAACTGCGTCATATCTTAAGGAAGAAGGACGTTCCCTATAAGCTTGTCTCTTTATAAGCGCAAGTTGTCCTGTTCCTGTTCTTTTCATAGCTATACATTTGAAAAAAAACAACATGAAGAATCTCTTGACCTTTACGGTGATTTTCTTTGCAATGGCGCAGATCGGTATCGCGCAAGGCAAATCATACTATTGTCCTCCCTGCAACAATGCTTGTGATGAACTGGTGTTCGATAAACCCGGAAAGTGCCCGCACTGCCACATGACCCTTACAGATACAAAGACAGATATACTCAATGCTAAGAAAATGAAAATTGCTTTTTACCTGCAGGATGGTGTTGAAGTTTTGGATTTCGCAGGACCAATGGAAGTATTTTCATATGCAGGCTTTGAAGTGTTCACAGTTTCTAAAACAAAAGCTCCCATCAAATCGCAGGGTATATTAAAGATTACACCCGATTATTCTATAGAAGATGCACCACAGGCAGATATACTGGCGTTCTTTGGTGGCAATGCTGGCACAGCTTCAGAAGATATACAGGTAACGGAATGGATTAAGCGACAGGATAAAAGCTTGTCATATTATTTTTCGGTGTGCACTGGCGTATTCATCCTGGCCAAAACAGGTTACCTGGAAGGCTTGACGGTTACAACTTTTCATGAAAGCATTGAAAGTCTGCGAAAGCAATATCCGAACATGAAGGTTCTTGACAATGTACGCTTCGTTGACAATGGAAGGATTATCACCACAGCCGGTATATCTGCTGGAATTGATGGCGCCCTGCATCTCGTAACAAAAATTAAAGGCGCTGCCATGGCAAAGCATATTGTAGAGTATATGGAGTACGATAAATGGAAGCCTGGTGAAGGAAAGATTATGGATTAAGATATAGTCCAGGTTTTCGTATACTATATTTACTGCATCATGTTGTTATAATAGACAAGCAGGAACACAGCCGTGAAATAAATCCAAAGCGCAGAAAAGATAACATGAACGGAAGTTTCAAATCCTTTGCCTCGCCATACCTGGGGTGAGTATACAAAGAACTGAAAGTAAAGACGCGTTAACCAAAACAAACCGAGTCCAAGGCAAATGCGGTTGCCAAGGGTTGTATTGATCAAATCCTCTGCGCAACACAGGCAGAGCAATCCCATCAATAAGACTATAAATGCTATAAAGAACGTATGCACATATAAAATCTGTCGGCTGATAAGACTGATTGCTGAGAGTTCCTTTGACCAACTGAAATATCTGGGGAGTGCAATATGCATCAATGCAAGTAGTATAAAAAGTGTACCTGTTATTTTAAGATGTAGTATCATTGTTTTTACTGAGAATAAAGAGCGCTAAAAAAGGAGTGATTGCAATTTCTTCCGTTAGTACCAGCCCTGCTGATGCGAAGTCAGACTTCCATTCTGCTTTTGAGTAGAAATGAAGAAAGCCGATGTTATAAGCTATAAAATTCGGGAGGTCGCGTAAATGTTCTAAAATGAGCACACGTCCTGTGGCGTTTAAGCTTTCATTTACTTGCTTTAGAAATGTAACGCGTTCTTGTTTGTCTCGGATCTCATGTGCTGCGAAAATAGCAAGTATATAATCTGCGGTACCAGCGTCAAGCGGAAGGGCAGCAGTATGTACCTGAATTGTATTTGGATAAGCAGGGTATGCTTTGCGCGCTCGCTTAATGGATACTTCTGTATGTTTTTGTGGATCGTAAAAATCGAATACCCGCAGACTGGCGCTGGGATATTTTTTTGCCAGTATATGGCTTGTTTCATCAAACCCGGCATTGATGTTTACCAGCCGTGTGCCGATACCTATGCTAAGAGTTTCGAGCCAATTCAAGTTATATATAGTGGAGTAGTCATATATATAGTATGAAACGCCTAGGGAAAGTGAAGTAGTTGTTAGAATAAGTATACCGAACGTGGCAGCGATCCAATGAAAATGTGCAGGAAGAAAAGCTAGCGATACTCCAAGCAAGAGTACGATCATGAAGGCAAGAACATAGAAATGCCAATTGAATCTGATGATGTTCATCACCCCTTGAAACGGTTTCCGGCTTAGGGTTTCCATAGGTCTATCCTTCCTTTTTTCCAGTAATAGGGAATGTTTGAGATTACAAAAGCATTTGCCAGTATAGCATGCTTCAGATTTAGCGATTGTATAAATCCAACTTTGTGTTCAATTACAGCAACGGGCTGTGGCGTCCAATGTTCCCTCACGCCCTCGATAATCAAAACTTCTTTGCGTTTGACATTGTAGGTAAATGTGAAAGGTAAAGGTCCTGCAAAGCGCCTGGATTCTTTCCAGTCCTTGAATGGCGATCCGTAGGGTAGCGGTATCGTTGCATCTTTGGTATCGACTTTAATCTGCAAGCCAGATTTATTGGAGGTTACATTTAGTATAGAATCTTTTTTCGTAAAAGTAATATCAGTTGTTTTGTAGTCGTAGTGTGTAAATATATTTCCAAGAAAGGTCATTTTGGCGCTATCCGTTTCGGACCGTAATATATATAGGCCCCTTAATCGTTTTCCTTCTGATGTCGTATAGCGAACAAAAATTCTATAGCCTGTCAGGATAAAATCATTTCCCATAAATGCAGGCAATCCCTTCGGCCGAAGGTTTTTCGTCTTTACCATTGCCACCGCTACAAATGCCCATTGGTCATTAAAGGTATCCAACACAAGGCACTCGGGCAGGAGTTGTGCTAATGCTTCCTTTGGCACAGCATAGGTAAGTACCAACGATGTTTCAAAGAAAGATTCTACAGCAAAAGGATGGTCTTTTAAGAAAGTTAGCATGGTATATTAACCTCGTGTGGTAAACGCGTGACGCAAACCATTTGTATTGTGAAGAATAAATTCATTGCTATAGACCACCGCCATGAAGATCACAGCAAAGACCGCGTTGAAGCGTCCAAACAATAGCAGATCCGGAACAAGTATATATTCCAGAGTATTCATGATCCCAACAATTGCAATTTGTAATGATGCGCACCAGCGGGACTTGACTCCACTGAGAATCCAAACAACCATACAGATTTCCAAAAAACCAATTGTATAGGTAGCTAACGTTGCGTATTGCTCTCCAAGAATTCTCGATACAATCATACGATGCCGTGGTACAAAGTTCAATACTTTGCAAAACAGTCCATTTATAAACCACACCATTGCAATAGCAATTGTAATGATAGTTTTAAGCGCAGAGGATTCTTTCATTGTCGCTTCTCTTCATAGAAAAGGCAAACATATCTGCATGTTCCAAAGGCTGCAACAGGATTCGTCTTTTTATTATCTTACGTGAGCTTTCGTTTGGTTTACCCTATTCCTATAGAGTATTTAATCAGTGCAAGCATACAACGGAGGTGAGTATTTACTTTCTCCTTTTCAAATAGCACCGCCATGGCCTCCTTAATCCACCCCTACAGGAATGAGCTTGTCATTTAACGCTTTTCGCACTGCTTCCGATTTAGAATTGACGTTGAGTTTCTTATAGATGTTCTTTATATGTGTCTTGGAAGTTTCTGTAGCAATGTTTAATTCCGAGGCAATTTCGGAATATGTTTTACCCTGCGAGATTAATCGCAATACATCGGTCTCGCGATGTGAGAGCGGTGTATAGGGATTGAGGTGAAAAAAGTCGAGAACGATTTTAGTGATCGAAGGACTCAGCACTGCGCCTCCGTTTGAAATTATATCCAGGTATTGAATAAAACTGGCGAGAGATATATTCTTAAGTATATATCCGCTGATTCCCAAACTCAAAGCTTCTGTTACAACCTGCGGCGTATCAATGGAGGTAAACACTACTACCTGGCATGGAAACTTGCTTTTTAAAGCGCGTATAGCGTCAAGGCTATATATATCTGTAACAGCAATGTCGATAATAATGATGCTTGGGCAATCGCGGTGCACATGTTTTAATGCGTCATTAAAGAGTTTATAGGTGTTCACCAAAGTATAATTTCCAATATGTTCAATGGTAAAGGCGATGCCGTCACGGAGTTTATCATTTTCTTCTATTACTACTATTCTCTTTTTCAGTTTTGCCATAAAGCGTAAGACGTATAAATCTTTTGCTACAATTACAGTTATTTAAATGATAGTGAAAATCCCCCATATAAGGGACTGTATTAAGAGTTTAGCCCTATATATATCGGTTTGTTAAGTTTTTGGAAGGAAAAAGCATATTAAAGATTTATGTATTGTGCGTTTCCGGTATGTTAAGCCGGATATAAGGCACATTTAAGAAATATGTCAGTTCGTTAGTGGTCCATGTGTTTTATTTCACCGCTAACGTTTTCTGGTAATATTATATACCGCAATTAGTGGTATTGATATGCGTATAATTTCACGACATTAAGTTATTTACTGCTCTTTGGCGCTTCTTCAATTTTAGCACTTTAACCTAAACTATTAAAATGATGAAGAAAGCACTACTGTTTCTGCTTATCCCGTTGTGGATAAGTTTTGAAAGTGTGGCCCAGGACAAGACAATTACTGGTAAAGTAACTTCGACAGATGATGGCTCAGCCCTCCCCGGAGTTAACGTTGTGGTAAAAGGTACAACAAGTGGAACGGTTACCGATACTGATGGTAACTATTCCGTAGTAGTTCCCGCCCCAGGTAAAGTATTGGTTTTTACGTTTATCGGATTGGTGTCTCAGGAAGTAACAATCGGTGATAAATCCAAAGTTGATGTTTCCCTTTCAACAGATGTTCAACAACTCAGCGAGGTTGTTATTACAACAGCCGGTGGTGTTCAAACTAAAACAAAAGAAATTGGTTCCGCCAACGCAGTGGTCTCAACAAAGACACTTACTGCAGGGAAAGCTATAAATATAGCAGGTGGCCTTCAAGGTAAAGTTGCAGGGCTTCAGATCAATGCGACCAGCAGTGGTGTTAACCCGGACTATAGAATTGTATTGCGTGGACAACGATCATTAACCGGAAACAACCAGGCGCTGGTTGTGTTGGACAATGTAATTGTACCGGCTTCAGTTTTTAGTAATATAAATCCAAATGATGTAGAACAGATCGTTGTTTTAAATGGATCGGGTGCAGCAGCACTATATGGTTCACAAGCTTCGAATGGTGCGCTTATTGTTACGACAAAGAAAGGTAAATCAGGACGCACCGAAATCACAGCTTCCAATACAACTACTGTTCAGCAAGTAGCATTCCTTCCTAAAATTCAAAAGAAGTTCGGTTCGGGCGGAAGTGCCTATGGTATAGATGAAAATGGAGATCCTGCTTTTAACTATTTAGAAAATCAATCGTATGGTCCTGCGTTCGATGGAACCTTAAGACCACTGGGCCCTGCGCTTGAAGATGGCGATCAGGATTCAACTACCTATTCCTATAAAGATGGACATAGTAAATTTTGGGAGACTGGAGTTACAAATCAAACTGATTTCTCGCTTACTACAGGCGATGATAAATCCAGTTTATATGTGTCGGGTCAGTATGTAAATGTAACGGGTACAACACCAGGCGATAAGTATAACAGAGCTACACTTCGTGTAAACGGAACCCGTAAAATCGGTGACCGTGTAAACGTTACCTATAGCACTTCCTATACTCCAAACCGGTATAACATCACGTCACAAACATCATCTATATATTCCAATATGCTCAACATGCCGTCTAATGTTGACATAACAAAATATAAAAACTGGCGTACCGACAAGTTTGCAAACCCGAATGGTTTCTATAATCCATGGTATCAAAACCCATATTTCACTGCGGATAATTACAGGCAGAAAACTCGTAACGATTATTTGACTGGAAACATTGAAGTTAAGATTACGCCTACAGCAGGTCTTGATCTTATTGCACGCCAAGGTATATCTACACGAAATTACTCTGATAAATATACTAACGGTGCTTTTGACTACACAGACTTTGCAGAACATACAGACCAGAGTTCCAAGAGTGATATCTCCGGATCGGTTACGGAAACCAGCAATTACAATACGCAATTGCTAAGCGACCTGTTGGCGCAATACGATAAAAGTTTTGGTGTCTTCAACCTGAATGTTATAGCGGGTGGACAGTGGACACAGAATGAAGCAAGGTATGTATCTACCGCTATAGGTGGTCTTGTGGTAGATGGACTATATAATCTTAGCAATGGTACAGGCTCACCTATTTTTGGTGCATCAGAATACAAGACTCGTCAGATGGGTGTATATGGAAAAGTTACCGGTGGCTATAAAGATTATCTCTTCTTAACGGTAACAGCGCGTAACGATTGGGATTCAAGATTAGCTGCGAGCAATCGTTCTTTCTTTTATCCTTCTGTAGAAGCTTCATTCGTAGCAAGCGAGGCGATACCAATGATCCAGGAAATTTCAGCGATAAATTATCTGAAGATTCGTGGTAATATTTCTAAAGTTGGTCAGGTTAATTTGGGTAACACTTCTGACTTTGGTGCGTATTACCTGGCCGCTACATTTAACAGCAATGCATACGGATTCCCGTATGGTAGCTTGGCAGGCTATACATTGAATGGTGGTTTAGTAGCCGATAACCTGAAGCCTGAGATAACAAAGGGATATGAGTTTGGTTTTGACCTTAGCGCTTTTGATGACCGCATCATTACCAATGTTACCTGGTTTGATACGAAAACAGATAATCAAACTGTAAGCACGAGCTTATCGAGCAGTACAGGATTTTCTTCACTGCTTACAAATATAGGGCAAACACAGAGCCGTGGTCTTGAACTTACATTGCACGTAACACCGGTAAGAACTGGCAACCTGGATATAACCGTTGGTGGAAATTACTCTTACCTCGATAACACGGTTAACTCTATATCTGCAGATGTGCCGAATATAAATTTGCAGTCCAGCGGAACCGCAGTGTCTGCTGCTGTAGCAGGAAAGGCATTCCCGGTATTGATGGGCTACGACTATGTTCGCGATGATCAGGGCCGTGTGATTGTAAACTCTTCAACAGGATTGCCAACGCAAACAGGTTCGCTTGTTGTTCTTGGAAACGCTACGCCTAAACATAAATTAGGTCTCGATGGAACGGTAACCTATAAATCACTGCGCTTCTCTGTCTTATTTGAATACCGCGGTGGCTATAAAGTATACAATGGTATCGGACCAGAACTCGATTGGTCGGGCACAGGCTATAGAACTGCCGTGTACGATCGCAAGAGTTTTGTATTCCCGAATTCAGTATATATGGATGAAAGCGGAAATTACGTTGAGAACACCAGTGTTACTATCGCCAATGGAAATGGAAACAGCGGTTTCTGGTCTGACGGTATAAATCGTAACGTGACCTCAAACTATGTCACTTCTGGTAATTTCTTAAAGCTACGTGAAGTCTCTCTGTCCTATTCTCTTCCTTCGTCATTGCTGGGTAACAAGCTTATTAAAGATGTCACCATCAGTATTCAGGGACGCAATTTATTTCTTTGGATGGCGAAAGATAACCTGTATGCAGATCCGGAATATAGCAGCGCAAGCAGTACAGGAAACGGTACAGGTTTGAATGACTTGAGCCAGACTCCTCCAACACGTACTTACGGTGCTACTTTGTCATTGAAGTTCTAGTAAGAACATTAAAATATTCTTTAAGATGAAATATATATATAACCTATTTATAGTAATGAGTCTGGTTGTGCTTGTCACATCCTGCAACGACTACTTGGATATCAACACGAATCCAAATCAGGCGACTACTGTAGACGTTGAATTGATTTTACCACAGGCGCTTACGGCTACAGCGTATTCATTAAATGGCTTTAATACCTATGGTGCACAAATTGGTGGCTATGCTGCCAATGCTGGTGGCTATGGCGGGTTCAATGAAACTGTTACCTATAATTACAATGCTGGTAACTATAGCGGATTGTGGTCAAGTGTATACGATAATTTAGAAGATTATCAGTATATGATTGATAACTCAGAAGATGTATCGTACAGTTACTTCAAGGCTGCAGCGATGATTATGAAAGCCTATAACTTTCAATTGTTGGTAGATGCGTATGATGATATTCCCTATACCGAGGCATTGCAGGGGACAAAATACCTCACGCCAGCGTATGACGATGCCGCTGCTATATATGCAGACCTGGCAAAACTGCTGGATGACGCAATCAGTACTATAAATACTGCGGCTGAACTCCAGGAAAACGGAACTACGATGGTTGAATTGAAAAATTACGATATTCTTTTCGCCGGTAACTTGTCACAATGGAAGAAGTTGGCGAATACCATTAAGTTACGCATTATGCTACGCGCTAACGGTAAGGTAAGTTTTTCAGACACCTCTTTTGATAGCGAAGGCTTTCTTGCCACCGATGCTTTGATCAATCCTGGATTCACCAGAGATGTAAGCCGACAGAACCCTGCCTGGAATTCATGGGGCTATGGCTACACCGGATCAGCCGCTACAAAGTCTTGGATACCTACAAAGTATATTATGAGTTTTTATGATGGCACCAAACTTCTGGATACTCTGAGAGGCGCTGCTATATATTATGAATTTCCAGCGACCGGTACCAACCAGTTGGGCTACGAGAATTCATCAGTGCCAGCTTGTCCTACAGGTAGCTTCTGGTATCCTGCTTCTGAAAGAGACGGTAAGGTTGCTGGTGATACTACTGGTGTATTGAAAGGTCCTGATGCAGGATATCCGGCATTTACCGCTGCAGAAAGTTATTTCCTGCAGGCAGAAGCTGCCGTGCGTGGCATTGTTTCCGGTGATGGTAAAACTCTTTTTGAAAACGGGATCAAGGCATCGTTTAACTATACCTATATGCTTCCGGATGGTACAGTATCGGCAGATACATTTGCTACTGCGGATAAGAAGATAGTATATATGGCCGGTAAGTATAAAGAAGCCAATACAAATGACTATCGGGTGAATTTTGATAAGGCAACTTCTACCGAGCAGAAAATAGAAGCTATCATCACGCAGAAATATATAGCGCTCAACTTTGTGAACAGCCACGAGGGTTGGAATGAATATCGCAGAACAGGCTACCCCACGGTTAGCGGCTCCAATCCTTCTGACACCTTTGCATCCGTTGCTTCACAGAGCACACGTGGCGATAATTTGCCAACGCGAATCTTATATCCTTCTACTGAAGTAGCGTACAACGGTGCCAATGTTCCGCAGGGAATTAGTCCCTTTACATCACTTATTTTTTGGGCTAAATAACATTTAACCTTTATGAAATTGAAACTATATACTATAATGCTCCTGTCACTGATGGTGATAGGAGTTACCTCCTGCCTTGATGGAGACGATGCAAATATACCCGAGAGTTCTTCCGAATCTATTGTGGAATTGATATACAATCCTTCCGGTGGTACAACGATCAATTCGGGACTATACTATTTTTCAGGTGCCGCATTAACATATCCGGCATCTCACACAGCGGATACAGCTACTTTCGTGGTGTCGCTTCAAGGGCCAAGCCCAGCAAGCAAAGACATCACTATAGACCTTGTAGTGGACAACAGCATTTTGAATAAAAACTATGCAACAGACTCCATTGTATACCTGGAGATGCCTGATTCAGTATATGATTTTATATCTGAGAAAGCTGTGATTAAAGCCGGTGAAAGTTCTGTAGAGTTTCAGCTTATAATATATCCTTCCAAGTTGGATCCAATTCAAAATTACGGATTGCCGGTAACCGTTACTAATGATGGCGGTATTACGACGAGCTCAAACTTTGGTCATATATACTTTCATGTTATTGGTAATCCTATAGCCGGTGCATACTTGTGGGATTTTTACAGGTATAATACCGAAGAAGCCGTTGGTGATCCTACTACTACATGGACTGATGATCCTACTACCTTTGCACCGGTAAGTCCTACCAGCGTGAATGTAAAGACAGGGTACTATGTAACGCCTAATTATTTGATATCCTTTAAGAACAATGCAGGTGTGCTTACTGATTTTAAAGCAGTTATTGATCCGGATGAAATCAAAGCAGCCTTTACGGATAACGGAATTACCGTAGTAAGCGGACCGACTATTACTGTGAACAGTGATTACACCGAGTTCACTATAAACTATGTGGTATACAATGGATCTGCCTTTAGAAATATAACAGATATATTTCATAAATAAGTTTTGAATATGTCGGAGAGCATTTTAAAAAGATACTGTTTGACATACCACGCTTACCCGGAATGTAACAGATATATATTATAAGTAAAGTACATCGCGGGTATCCAATCTCATGAATTATAAAAAAGGCAGTCGAAAGGCTGCCTTTTTTGCTGCCGCAAAAAGCAGAAAAAGATATCTTGAAATTTTCATTCGACTACTCAGGTTAGGGTATTCACAAATTATTAGGACACTAATTAATAGTGTGAGGCCATACATTCAATATTTTGTTGAATTCTGCCAGATGCTTTGTTCGGATAATTCTTTTTACATGAGT
>CABHOV010000053.1 GCA_902168185.1 uncultured Bacteroides sp. | reverse complement strand
TCAATGCGATAGTCGTATTGCGTAAGCCAGTCACGCATGAAGTAGAATGAGAATGGAACCGATATTATACAGGAGATAATGACAAGGATTACAAAGTCTTTGGACAGCAGCTGCCATAGCTGCGGAATAGAAGCTCCCAGGATTTTACGAATGCCGATCTCCTTGGTGCGCTGTGATGCTACAAAGGACGCAAGACCAAACAACCCCAGGCAACTGATAAATATAGCCAGGACCGTGGAGACCATCGCCAGGTTGCCAATGCGTCTTTCTTCATCGAACTTCATACCAAACTCCTGGTCAGCAAACATATACTCCACTGCAGTTTCAGGATCGTACTTTTTAAAAATAGGCGCAATTTTAGCCAAGGCTTCCGCAGCATTTGCTTCCGGATTCAATTTCATGTTTACCCGGTTGAATTGTATCCAGGCTATACGATTGGACTCCAGAAAGAAGATCATAGGCTCAACCGAATTATAGGGAGACTGTGTTACCATATCCTCCACAACACCAATAATCTTCCACTCTCCATTGGTACCCCAAATCATCGTTTCACCCAGCGGATCACTGATACCAAGATATTTCGCGGCGGCTTCATTTATGATGAAGGCGGATGAGTCGCTTGCTATATCTCTTGAAAAATCTCTTCCGGCCTTTACCTTCCAGTCAATGGTTTTACCAAACTCGTGCGTAACGCCTGTAGTAACAAACTCCTCGGTTCGGTTGGGATCTTTGCCATGCCAGCTGAAACCACTGTTGGTGGTAAAGGTAGCGGTGATCGCACTCTCCGATGCGGCTACTTCCTCTACCACACCGGTCTTCAGTAATTCCTCACGAAGAACATCGTAGTGCTTCATGACCACCGCATCGCGTATAGGTACCGACACAACCCCATTTATACTATATCCTATAGGCCTGCTCTGGGCAAATTTTATCTGTTTGAGTATAATAACCGTACACACAATCAAGGTGACCGATACGGTAAACTGTACCACCACCAAAACCTTGCGGGGCAGAAAGGCGTTTCGACCGGCTTTGAATGTACCCTTTAAAACTTTTACCGGCTGAAACGATGAGAGGAACAGTGCAGGATATGTTCCCGATATAAGCCCGGTAACGGCCGCAAACCCAACGCACGAAAGCCAAAACCAGGATGAACCCCAAAGTATGCCCAGGCTTTTCCCCGACACTTCATTGAACCATGGCAGGGCCAGTTGCACGATCATTAATGAGAATATACTTGCCAGCAAGGCCACCAGCAATGACTCTGAAAAAAACTGGCTGACGAGTTGAATGCGTAAGGAGCCGATCGATTTACGTATACCTACTTCTTTGGCGCGTTGCTCGGATCGTGCCGTGCTGAGATTCATAAAATTTATACAAGCCAGTAGTAGTACAAAGGCACCGATGAGCACCAGCATACGTATATATTGTATTTTTCCACCGGCATATACTCCGTTCTCAAACTCAGAGTATAAACGCCAGCGGTCCATCGGATGCAGGAAGAGTGCAGGCTTGAACCTTGCGTCATCATCTTCCACCAGTACGCGTTTCATCTTGGCGTCTTTTATACCTTGAGATGCAACGGAGAGGCTAACATTTTCGCGCAGTTGTACCAGGCATTGAAACCAGCTGTTCCCCCACCCGGTCCGTTGTTCGAGGCCCGGGCCGATGATTTGCCATGAAAGCATAACATTGCAACCGGCAAATGAACAATTCTCCGGAAGGTCTTCATATATACCCGTTACTGTTGCGTCAAAGTCATGGTCTACACGAATCATCTTGTTGATCGGGTCATCATCACCAAAGAGTGCCTGTGCCGCCGAGCGTGAAAGCAACGCTCCATTTATACCGATCAGACTCTTACGCGTTCCTTCTACCATATCGAGCGTAAGCATCTCAGCAATGGCTGGCTCAGCAAAACTCCCGTTCATGGTTATCGTCTTGTTGTTAAAGGTAAGTTTATGGTCACCTGGAAATGTAGCGATCACCACATGATCAAAGTAATTACTATAGCTGCTGCGAAGCTCGGGGCCAAGCTGCATGGCCTGGCTTCCCCAGGTTTCTACCTGGCCATCGAAGGTCTGGTTCTGCATCACGCGCGCGATACGCGTATAGTTGCTAAAGTTTTTATCGTATGAAATTTCATCATATACCCAAAGGCCGATAAGAATGGCAACGGCCATTCCGATAGCAAGTCCTCCGATGTTGATAATGGAGTATCCCTTATTTCGAAGAAGATTTCTCCAGCCAATGGTAAAATAACTTTTGATCATAGCAGGGTTGTTAACAGGTTGTAGTCCGCGAAAGGATTTAATCATAGAGGGTCGCAGCAGCAGCAGTACGTCAAAAGCAAAACGCATGTCAGCACTGCGCTTGCCTTTTTTGTCCCGTTGCTCATTATATAATTCCACCAGGTCTCCCTCGATATAGGTTCGAAGGTCCGGCCTGCAAAACCACCGGAAGAAGCGCAAGAATATACCAGGAGGCTGATGCATCAATATATAGTGGTTAGTCGGTAAATCTTGGGTTTAGTGCAATCTCCGGAATTGCCTTCCAAAGATTTTCACGTGTTGTCTTGATGTGCTCAAGGGCTCGTTTGCCCAACGCCGTAATAACGAAGTAACGCTTGGGTCTTCCTGCCCGCTCCTGTGTTGCCTCACCCTCGTGTGACTTAAGATACCCTTTATCCTCAAGTCTCTTTAAAGCACTCTGCAACGCCCCCACACTTACTTTGCGTGCCAGCCGTTGCTCAATCTCCTTCTTTACCGATACTCCATAGGCATCGTTATAGAGTATGCCCACTGTAAGCATAACAACTTCTTCAAAACCGCCCAACTGATACTTCTTCATATGCACCTCGCATAATTATTTCCTAAATGCAGTATTAATAATGATGCCAGAATCTGAAAAGCCGTTAATTGCAGTATATTCCACTATAGCGCCTACAAGCGTTGTCCGCGATCGCACGGTTTTGTCCGTACAAGGGCGACCAGATTATCGATCTTGTACTTGCAAAGAGCCTAACACAGATGATTTAGGTAAAATATAAAGCATAACTCATTATAGCTATATATAGCCCATACTTAATTCCTCCGGCCGGGATTTGTTCTGATTAGCCCAAGCATTATGTTTCTAATGAAGATGTTTTGCTATAAGTTTATCGGTCATGAACTATACTCGAATGGGCAGAAAAATTTTTAATCACCGTAGTTGTAATTATACCCTGACGACAGTCGATGACAGACTCTGAAAGATCTTCCGGAATATTTTTTTATCAATATTCTATTTATACTATAGATTCGAACGATTGGCTTGAAGCTTTATGTGATTACTGAATCTGAAAAATCGCTTCCCTGGGAAGAGGAAAATTTAAGATCCCGGTTTGCTACATCAGATGTATCTATTAAAGAGAAGTATATTGGGGAAATATAATACGTAATGCGATTGAACGTGTGACTGGTGAGTTTAGCCACATGATAAGCACAAACTCTAAAAATGGCGTCACGCAAAATGCCAGCGTATAGGCAGAGAGACTTGATATAAAAAAGAAGAATATACAAGGAGTTATAGCCCCCGTATATTCTTCCTGAAACTACAATACACCTATCACTTTAAAACTAAAGAAAGCGCCACCCTACGATTCTGTGTTCTCCCGGCGCTGGTCCCGTTGGAGGCAAGGGGCTGCTCCTCACCGTATCCGATCGCCTCTATTCTGCCAGCATCAACACCCTTACCCATCAGATACGTTTTCACAGCATCTACACGTGCCTGGGACAATGCAAGATTGGTTGCGTTTGATCCGTTGGAATCGGTATGCCCTCCCATCTTCAGATTGTAATCCGTATACTCATTGAGGATACTGACAACCTCGTCCAGCATGGCAAAAGACGAAGCTTTTAACACCGCTTTCCCGGTCTCAAAGCTTATACCCCGGGTTGCAAAGTTCAATCTCTTCTTGGTTTCTTCTTTGATCTCCGGACAGCCATTATTCGATACTTCTCCTTTCGATGATGGGCACTTATCGATTGAGTCGATCACGCCATCGCCATCGCTGTCGGCTGGACAACCGCTTGCATCTACTTTTACACCTTTCTCTGTATCCGCACATTTGTCCATGGAGTCCTGAACACCGTCGCTATCTCCATCGGCGCATCCTTCAAAAATATCCAGACCTGCTAAATTTGGACACTTGTCCTTGGAGTCCTCTATGCCATCGCCGTCACTATCGGGGCAACCAGCGAACCGTACAACGCCAGGAACATCCGGGCATTTATCATCATTGTCAGCAACAGCATCTTTGTCTTTGTCAGGGCAACCATGCAGCACAAACGAACCCACCAATGCAGGACATTTATCTATGTAATCGGCCACGCCGTCTTCATCAGTATCAACAGGACATCCTTTACTATCCACGGATGCTGTGCTGGGTGTATCTGCGCATTTATCTTTTTTATCAGATATACCGTCTTTGTCTGTATCGGTTGGCTTGCTGAGATTAAAGATCAGACCTGCACTATGCTGGAGGTATAAATCGTTACCTCCCTGGTCCACGCCGTCCCATGCATCATACAAAGGAGCGTTAATGGTGTTTGCCACCTCCAGTCCTACCCGGTCGTTAAATTGAAACAGAATCCCTGCGCCTGCAGCCACATTCCCTTTAAACTCTCCGTCAACAATGTCCGCTGAGCTCAAACTGGAATACTGCTTTGAGTTTATATATGTCCCACCGATGCCGGCCACCAGAAAGGGCGAGATCGCCGCGTCTTCTTTAAAAATATAGCCGTTATTAAATTTATATTTCAGCTTCAGATTGGCTGTGTAAAAGTCTGCATCCACGCCCGCTGTCTCCAGGCGATCCTGATAGCGAACCTGGTTGAAAGACACTTTCTCCACCAGGTTAAAAGACCTGTTAAGATATTGCTGCAGGGATACAGCACCTCCCAATTGCTGGGACTTAAAACTGTAAAAATGATGTTCATTTCCATTCAGATCACCATCGTATTCTGAGGCGGTGAGGTGAAAACCAATTGCCGCACTTTGCGCTTTGGCTTTGTAACCCGTGACTAAAAAAATCACGCATACCAAAAGTAAAATTTTCTTGTTCATAAATAATTGTTTAATGAGCCTACACTGACTAAGCCAACACGTCAGTATGGATACAGCTATTTGCCCGGCGCATATATAGGTATATATGTATGTGATGGGAATACGCGGTCTCCACACGACTCACCAAAATTGAGGTATTTATGAATGGTATCCGTTATACAATGCTCTTTCATTGTTACATATGTCTCACATCATAGACCGTGGTTCTGAGATCCTATATTACTATCAAACTCCCCATATATAGAAGTATAAATTCATCGGCGTATAGCATATTGGGTAGCCTCTATCCAATAGCAGGTATGGCGTAAGCCAGAAGCCATGTGAGAATTATGTAACATACTTCCGTAGATGTGCAACATACGAGCACAACCATACGCCATCTTTGTGATGGCAACGGAGATTAGCGTGAGCCACAAAAAACCAAATTTCTTTATTTCAGAAAGTACCCGCAGAAGTAGGTATACCAATGAAAATATTAAACCCGTTTGAAACAGATCAGGTGTTATAGTAAAACTGTAATTGCAAGATTGTTATAAGCATCATGATTACATGATGCTTTTTTTTTGCTCGCTTTAGCAATTGGACCTATCTAACTTTGCTTTGTTCATGTTCATTCTAACTACAGAATCAGGAAGTAAACACAATCACACAAACTGCTATGACAAAGAAATATAGACCTCGATAGCCATTTCAGAGCTCAAGTCGCTTCGTACAGCCTCCGGACAGGAAGATTTCTATAAACCATATCCGGGATTACACCCGCATTATTCTTTCGTCAACTCAGCAAGCAGTCGATTAAGGGTTTGCCTGTTCAAATTAAGTTTGACCTGCAACTTCATCATCATTACTTCTTTCTGACCGTAGTCGTACCAAAAGTCATGCTCATTCAGGTTATGAAATATCCGTTTCAATTTCGTTTTCTGAATAAGCCATTGTTTTTCCGGTGCACATACTTCTGTCATATTCCTTTTTTTATTCGATCTCTTCTCCTGTCAGGGCATTCATTGCAATGAGTCGTGGATATAATTTTCCAGGCTCCTACGAAATGTTTTCTGATCACGGCAGGATTCAAAAAGCGATTCCAGGTTTGTGATCTTGAAATCTCTTGACGTGATCACATTTGCCAGCTCCGCGCAGTTTTGGATCCATTCATTCTTTAGGCTGTGGTCTTTCGCAAATGATATTACCATTTCACCTTTGTTGCCACAGGCATGGGAAGAAAGTATATTTCGAATGACGCGTAATTCATCTGCCTCCGCCGGGTAGCCGGCAGCATGAAAAACATCAGTATCATTAATTATATATTTCTTCATTGCCTGATTTATCTGAAGGTGTTGTATACACGAACCGCTATAGCTCCTACAAGGTAATTTCGTCGTAACCGCTTTTTATTATTGTACTAATCATCTTGAATCGAATATTTGCTTTGATGGAGTTTCGGGCATGTGCCGGAATGATGATCGCCTGACCGACTTCCAGTATGGTGGATTGCTCGTTGATGATTACTTCTGCTTTGCCGTCGATCACCTGGATAAATGTGTCGAAGGGTGAAATTTTATCGGTTAACATTTCCCCCGAATCAAAGGATACCACCGTTACGTTTCCGGTTGTTTTTTTTATGATGGTCTTGATGACGACAGAATTCGGAATGTATTCAGTTATCTCAACAATAATAAACTGCTTACCTTTTTCAAATTCTAGATTTTCCATTGCATGGTTCTTTTTCTTTTAATATCAGAGACAAGCTCACGAGCCCGTCTCTGTATAGTTGATGCATCGCGCGGACAGGGCTATACTTTTTCAACACGACTTTTTTTAAGAATATGAATAACCTCGTCACGTTTTTTGTTTAGCCTGGTTTCCAATCGTTTTATAAGTTCATTTTCCTTTCCGGATTCAAACTTTACATCCTCATCGGTAAGCGATGAATATTTCTCTTTCAATTGCTTGGCTTGCAGATCCCAATTACCGGTAATGGTAAAGAGCTCTTTCTGTTTTTTTGTGGTCTCCATAATTTTTGTTTTTATGGTATAAAGATCCGACACCCTTGTACGGGAAGTATTACACTTGTCGCTCCTGCATTTACACATATCACACGTGAGAATACCAGCAGCTACTCTGGATAGAGCGGGGTTAGTCATGCATTGATATAGCAACCCGTGGTAAATAGCTTATCGTTGAAAGAGGTCATCTCAAATATATACCATGTCCTTCTCCCGCCGCCAGCCTTGATTATCGACTCAGATGTTTTCCAGGTTCTGGTTTCGTGCCTTTTTTAATTTCTTGAAAAATGAAGGCGTGAGTCCTGTGATTTTTTTAAACTGGTTAGAAAGATGTGCCACGCTACTGTAGTGAAGTTTATAGGAAATTTCTGTCAGGTTAAGCTCATCATAGAGCAGTAGCTCCTTGGCACGTTCGATTTTATTGATGATGATAAAGTGCTGTATGGTTATACCTTTCACCTCCGAAAAAATATTTGAGAGATATGTATAGTCATAGTCGAGCTTTTCACTTAGATAGTCTGAATAGTTCTGTGTAGGAATCTCATCCGAATAATGGATCATCTCGGTGATCACGTTTTTAATTCTCTCAATGAGGATGCTCTTCTTGTCATCGAGCAGCTCAAGGCCCGATCTTAAAAGATTATCGCGTAGCGTATCATGGTCTTGCTGACTTATCTGCCCGGGAACTTCAACCATACCGAGATCCACGAAGACCGGGTTGATACCGAGCTTGGCAAGTTCCTCCTTAACCAACAACTTGCATCGGAGGCTGACCATGTACTTGATATATAACTTCATCTGTGTTGATATTGAAAATAGCATGCCTGGAAGTTGTTTAACAAGACCCTTATCCAGAAATAAGTCGGAAGGTATCTAATTAATATCGGCTATATGAAAGTTCGTTCATTTTAAAACACAACATTCAAGAAATTCCCTGTATATATTACCGTTTAACAAGATCGATCATCAACTTTCCGTGAAATGTGTAAATGCAATAGGGTTTTATATAACACTTTCAATCTGATAAAGTATCACGTTTGAAGGAGCATTGTTTTTTTGTGCTCATTGTTAACGAATGTAACAACTAGAAATCATGAACATGTATCTGAAGCTCTATTGGATTATACTGGTTCCCCTCCAGGATATCCTCGAAAATATATATAAAATCCTGAGCAGTTCTTCGTGGAATAGACCTTCTCAAAGTGGCATGTATCATTACTCTTCCAGGGAGTTCACACCGAAGAGCTTCCCTCACGCCAGTAGACCGATGCATCCGCCTTTTGAAAATCAACTATAAGCGAGCATCTTTTACTCTTTGGTATAACATCTATTATGACAATGTTTACTTTCGCTTTTGTACTTTGGAACTCAACTGCAGATCCGCTAAATCCAGTTCCCGTTCCAGCCTTCGTAACACTGCCTGGCTGAAGATTTTATCTTTCTGGCATCGGCTGAGAAATTTGCGTTGGAATTTTCGTATCTCCATTTGTGCAGCCAGAAGATTGGATTGAGCTGACTTGTCTGCCGCAGGCAGGCGCTCCTGTTGTTCGGAGGACAGCAAATCAGTTATATCAAGGTGAGGCTTTTTTATTTGAACCTGGCAAACAGAGTTTAGCACAAATGGAAAGTCATTATCAATAAAGCTAATCGTGCTGCTGGCAAGCAGAAGACGCAAATCTCGTTCTTCAGAATCTGACGAAGTGTGAGGTTTTACTCCAAGCATTTTTATAAGCAATGGAAGTGAAAGCCCCTGAATAACCAGCGTCACAAAAATCACCACGAAGGTAAGAAACAGAATTAACGAACGCAGTGGAAATAGCTGCGCATTAATCGTCAAAGGAATGGCCAGTGCTGTGGCCAGTGATACAACACCGCGCCCTCCGGACCAGGCTACAATGGCCACGTTCTTCCAGGTGTTTGCATCTTTATCGAAGGTCTTGCCCCGTGATGAAAAGGCTGCAGCAAACACCCAAAGGATCCTTACTGCGATCGTTACTGCACTTACGATAAGCCCATAGGTGGTAAGCTCCAGCACAGTGAAGCGTGAAAGGTCTCGCAATATCTCCGGTAGTTGTAAACCTATAAGTATAAAAATAAAACCATTCAGAAGGAAGATGAGTGTATCCCAGACGGCTTGGTTTCGAAGGCGGGTTTGATAGGAAAATATATCCGAGGCACGCCAGGAAATTAGTAAACCCGAGCTCACAACGGCCAGTACTCCTGAAGCAGCAAAGTGCTCAGCAACCAGATATGATATGAATGGGGTGAGTAATGTGAGGGCTGTACTGATGATGGAATTATTCAGTATTCGTTTATGGACGTTAATAAACAAATAACCGACTATCCCTCCAATGACGATACCTCCGGCAACAATGGTCAGAAAGCTAATTCCGGCTTTCCAGAAAATAAATGTTCCAGTGCCAACGGCTGCAATAGCAAAACGCAGGGCAATGAGCGCCGAAGCATCATTGACCAGGCTCTCACCTTCAAGTATAGTAATCACTTTCCTGTTTAAGCCCAGGCCCTTGGTAATACTTGTGGCAGCAACAGCATCCGGAGGAGAAACAATGGCGCCAAGAACAAATGCCAGAGGCCAGGAGAACCCGGGAATCATCCAATGACTGAATATAGCAACCGCTAGCGTAGTGAAAAATACAAGAGCAATGGCCAGCGTAGATATCGGTTTTATCTCGGATTTAAAGTCATGCCAGGAAGTATTGGATGCAGCGTTATATAAAATCGGCGGCAGAAAAATCAGGAATACTACTTCGGGATTGAGCGATACAATTGGCATCCCTGGAATAAACCCGATGATGAGCCCTCCGGTTACCAGCAAGACCGGGTTTGGCAAATTGAATTTATTGGCCAGGGTGAGTAAACAAATTAAAATAGTTAAAACGAAAATGATGGTTTCAAAATGCTGCATCAGAGAATAGTAGGACGAATGGTTTTGAGAGCAGGTTTGGAATGGTTTCCTGCTTCCCCTTTCTCTCAGCGTTATGGTAAAAAAATAAGCTAACATGCTTGCTAGAGCATGTCAGCTTTAAATGGGTTAAGTTAATGGTAAATAACGGTGGGCTATCTGCCTTCCATAATGGAGAGTAATCTTTCATCACTTAAACCCAGCTTAGCCTGAAGCTTGGATATCATTTCAGTTTTCTCAGACTCTTCATAATTCAAATCGGGATCCCTGAGCACAGTAAACTTCTTTCTAAGATTAGCCTTTTGGTCGACCCATGTTTTGGGGAGCGATTTTGATTCCTGATCGTTTAACATTTTATTCATTTATGCTTGTACTCGGTAAAACCCGCGACATATAAAAGTGCTTGATTACACGCTGATAACTTTAGATACACAAGACCGGAAGCAAAGCTTTACGGTCTTTTAATCAGGCGTCCTTTCTTAATTATGGTAACCTTCTCAAGCTCATGTCTGCGCGTGGACTCGATCCGTCTGGTCACATCTTTACCAAGTTCAAATTTCGAATCTGCCAATGCTGAATACTGTTCCAGTGAGGTGTTCATTTTTATGTCCCTATATCTTCATACAAAGGACCGGTAAGTAAATGTCTAAAGCATTACAGATCCTATAGCATTTCTTACACATATCACAGTTGTTCGAGTTGGAAACTCGCAGATGAAGAGATAAAGGACAGATCTTCGCAATCCATCCTTTAAAATTAAAGCCAAAATATACACCGAACTGTTCACCAAAGGTTGATTGATTCATTTTCACAAGTATTACAAATGCTTCAATTAAAGTTACATCCATTACTGATTTAGCATTCCAAAAGTTCTTTAGAACAAATTGAATGCTATTGTGAATCTTCCAGTGCTGCGTCCACCTCTTTCTCCTTTCGCGACACGCACAGATATTGGTTATGCGCCACAGAGGTGGTATCTTGTAAGAAAATAAAGAAGGCACGCGTGATCAACAGAACGACCCACATGAGTATACTTTCATAGATACAAAAACGTCACTCCCCCGTCGCTCTTCACTTGCGCCTATTTCAACTATTATTATAATCCATTCCCCACTATGCTTGTTGTTAACAAGATTATTTCTGCATTCAAAAAATTTGCCTGGTTCAAAAGGTTCAATGCCAAAGTTACCTATGAGGTTTTGGCAAAGTATATCCCTGCCGCCGACTGGCATTTTATGAATTATGGCTACATCCCCGACCCGAAGGAAGCCGAAAACAATGTTCCACCTTTCGCAGTGAACGATCAGCGACATTCCGCCAACATGTATCATTACCTGGCCTGCAAAGCCCCCTTGGAAGGGAAAGAAATTCTGGAGATTGGTAGTGGCCGCGGCGGCGGTGCTGCATATATAGCACGCAACTTCAAACCGGCTCATTATACAGGTTTGGACATAGCAAAAAATGCCGTTGAACTGGCGCGCAAGCTTCACCCTCTTCCTAATTTATCATTTGTCCAGGGAAGTGGCGAATCATTGCTGGCGGCAGACCGCTCGATCGATGTTGTCATGAATGTAGAATCATGTCATGGATATGGCGACGTTAAAATATTTCTACGTGAAGTTGCCCGCGTCCTTAAGCCAGGCGGGTACCTACTGCTGGTTGACTTTCGTAATTCCATTGAAAACATGGAGCTCTTCAAACAAGAGTTAAAACATTCCGGCCTTACGGTTTTAAGTGAAGAGGACATCAGTGCCAAGGTGGTGGCTGCCATTGAGTCGGAGGATGAATCAAAAAGAAAGAAAATTGAATCGCTTATACCCCACCGGTACCAAAAGCTATTTTGTGATTTTGCAGGCGTTGTCGGGTCAAGATTCTATATATCCCTCAAAGACGGTTCGAGGCCATATTACAGGTTTGTTCTACAAAAGCCATCCTAAAGTTACTGAGATGAAGCACACCATGCCTGTGAGCATTGCAGCACACTATATGAATTTCTCAGTTTTTAAAGCGACAAAAATTATCCGGTAAGAAAAGTATATAAACATTTTTCTGTGCTTTCTGCTTTACCAATCCTGCCAGTGAGTTTATCCAATTAAAGTGCAAGCTATATATATACTTACTTCAACGCAGGTTTGTCCATTTGTAGAAGCTCATCCAGAACAACATCAAACCTGGGCGTTAAAAACTCTCTATGATTTATGGCCCCTATAGATATTGACATTTTCCCTTGGTATATTTTTGCGAGAATGTCATCGATATTGAGGAGTGCCTGATCGTGATGAATGGCATCACGAACCTCCCTGCTAAACAATTCACAGGTAAGTAACTTAATGGCATCCATTAACAATGCATGAGAGGAACTGTGTTCCCATTGATCCGAAACGATGTTTATTAACTTATATAGTTCAAAGGGGTATTGAACACTTTCGGACAATATAATTTTATAAGTACACACGGTGTCTTCTGCTTGATCATCGGTAAAAAAGCAATTGAAATATATAGGATTATTCATAATGGGATATTACTCGTTTGACGAATATGGAAGCCTTGCTAAAGATCGCATTTATAGCCGAGCCAAACGTTACACATTGAATGTTGGATTTTACACTTTTCATAGATTACCTGACTTGCGACTACAAACAGCCACATTCGTGATCATCACGCAGCGTTAAATCAAGGATTTATGTAACATTTTGCAAGTATTGTGTAAACCTTGTAGGTGATACCTTGCTTAGCTTGTGTCGTGTGGCTATCGGAAGACCATGCTGACCGGTAACACTGAATGAAGGATTAGCATGAAGATATTCACGTTCCTGGATCGTGGTGTATAGAGAGCCAGCAATTGAAAAGCGTAACTGAATTACATACTACTTCGAATCAGCCAATGGCATAACCTACTTTAAGCCACACACTGGTTCCAAGCTTATACCTTTTACTAGCAAATTATATAAATGTATGGAAGAAAAGCGCCTGTCCTCACTGTTTACCCAAGAGCTTGAGGTGCATCGATATTCACCAAATGGAGAAATCAATACCCTTAATGAACTTCCCCGTAATAACGTGATTACCCAGGGAGAGCTTCAGAATATAAAACAACAACTCATACATACGCGCGAAGAATTGCGAAAAGGCAATATTGAATTAAGCTCCATACAGCACGATGTAAAAAGATACCAGGAGCAATTAGAGGAACTCATTTTTATTTCAAATCACAGTTTGCAGGAGCCCTTGCGTAAGATTGTAACCTTTTCAAACCGGCTGTTAATGCCCGATGTAAATCTTACTGATGCAGCAAAAGGTTATACCGGAAAGATAAACACTTCAGCATCGCGCATGTTAGAACAGATAAAAGATCTGGTACATTTTTTTAACGTACAGAAGAATGCTGGCACTGCGGTATATATAGATCTTAACGATATACTAAAGCATGTAATTATTAATTGCAAATCCATGATTGACCAAAAGAAAGCTGTCATAAGAAGCAATGTGCTTCCAACGATCTATGGAAGCCCCACGAAAATGCAGCATCTCTTCCAGAATCTGTTGGATAATGCATTAAAGTTCTCCAGTGCTCTTCCTGTCATTACCATCATTTCTGCCCTGGCAACAGAAGATGAGTTAACCAGGTATACGGGCCTGAGAAAAGACCAGCAGTATTTCTTTATCAGAATATATGACAATGGTATAGGATTCGATGAGAAATACCTTCCCAAGATGTTCATGCTTTTTCAGAAGGTACACCTTCAGGACGAAGGTACCGGTGCAGGACTGTCGATCTGCAGAAAAATAGTTGAAGATCATAATGGATTTATTTTTGCACGTGGGATTGTCAACGTCGGTGCTGTATTTACTGTATTTCTGCCGACTTATCATCTTGTTGTTGACCCGCCTGCCTGAATATTATATCATCGTTGATTGACTTCTGACTGGAATGGTATGAGTGGCAATGCCGGGCATTCTTTCGAATAGAAAAAGCAATCGTTAATGAAACTTTACATCAAATATATGGTCAGCCTTCGATGTAAAATGGTTGTGAAAGAAGCATTGGAAAAACTGGGAATACACTATACGGCCCTGGATTTAGGTGTAGTGGAAACAACCGAAGCCCCCACTCCTGAGCAACGCGGCAAGTTGAACGAAAACCTACATCACTCCGGGCTAGAATTACTCGACGATAAAAAGAGCATTCTCATTGACCGCGTTAAAACTTTGATCATCGAAATGATACACTATTCGGATGAACTGCCGAATGTAAACTACTCAAACTATATCAGCGAAAAATTGAATTACGACTATACCTACCTGTCCAATTTATTTTCGGAAGTAAAGGGTATTACCATACAACATTTCATCATCCTTCACAAGATTGAGCGCGTAAAGGAACTCTTGCTCTATGATGAGCTAAACCTCACAGAAATATCTTTCAAGCTTCATTACAGCAGTACGGCTCATTTATCAAATCAATTCAAAAAAATAACGGGACTTACGCCTTCCTTCTTTAAAAAGCTTAAAGCCAAGCGCATGGGGAATCTGGAGGATCTTTAACCGGATATATACATATAATATAGGATACAGCATGGTTGACCAGCCATATACCTGTACCAACATTCACCTGTAATGGATGCAAGTATTTTCAGGAAAAATGTAGCCAAAACAACGCCCTGGAAATGTACTTTCGGTTAAAGTTGAGCGCTATGAAAAAAATATATGTCCCGGCAATCATTGTTCTTGCATGCGCAGGTTTGATTGTACCCCTTTTGTTGGAATACCTTTACACAGACCACCCCGGCAAGCTGCTATACGCGCCCTATACACTTGCATTTCTGTCACTATTAAGCACTCTTACGATAGTCAATATCTATATTTTAGGCAGGGTCGCAGTCAAAAACCTGCGCTATTCAGGCAAAGTATATATCAGCCAGGAGTGGTTCACCAAGATGAAGTTAAATATAGACGAAGCTATAATTTTTACCGACCGTATGGGCTCTGTAACCTCTATGAATAAAAAAGCAGAACAACTTACCGGATGGACCTTAGCAGAATCACTGGGCACTCCCATGGATGCAATTTTTAATACCATCAACGATCAGACAGAACTTCCTGTAGATAGTCCGGTCACGGTTGTATTGAAAGAGAACAGGATTGCACCTCTGGCGTATCACACCATAGTAGTTAAAAAAGACAATTCAAAACGCTATATTTTTGACAGCGCTATTCCCATTCACGATACGCACGCTGAGATCATAGGGAGTGTTTTAATCTTTCATGACGTTACTGAATTGACAGTATGCAAGAAGAAGTTAGAAGAAAATGAACAGTTACTAAATGGCATTATTGAGAACACGGGAGTACTCATCGATGCGCGGGACCTGGAAAGAAAATTTCTGTTAGCAAATCGCCAGTTTAAAAATGTTATGAATACTGGTGATGTTGAGCTAAACAGGAGAAAATTTTCCAACGGTGTTAATGGTGAACACACTAAATCACACACGACAGATGCCCAGACTGTAAAACAGAATCGCTTAATTGAGCACAAGCGATTGGTACATCATCCCGATGGAACCGTGCACAATTATCAAACACCCAAGTTCCCGCTATATAATGGGAAAGAGTACGTTCGCGCCATATGCACCATCTCGGTTGACCTTTCAGATGACGCCAGAAATATTGAAATGAACGAGCGATTAACCCAGCAGCAATATATAGGAAGTAAGAAAATGCAGCATGATGAATTGGTCCGAATGGTGCCTAATATTTTTTTTTCATTGGATCGCTCCTCCAGGTTTACCGGCGTTAATGAAGCGTACGAAAAATTTACCCGCAAAACCGCTGACCAGATTCTTGGAAAAAAATTAGAAGAAGCTTTTCCGGAGATTGAATCATTATTCCTAACAGCTTATTATGATGCCATACATACTGGCGCTGACCAGGATTTCGTAATGGATTTTGTCTACGAGGAAATCGCTTCGGTCTTCCAGGTATATATATATCAAACAGCAAAAGGTATATCCGTTCTACTACATGACTTGTCAGCAAAAAAAAAGATCGAAGCTGAAGCGCGCGCCTTTCTTGAAAAACTACAAACTAAAAATCGAGAACTTGAGCAGTTTGCATATTCGTTTTCTCACGATCTGCGTGCCCCTATAGCGAGAATACTGGAGGTGGTGTCTATTTCTGAAATAGACCCCTCATTTAAACTCAATAATAAGACCACTCTGGAAACTGTAAGAGAACTGGTTTTAGATTTAGACAATGTCATTAGAGATATGAATGCTGCCGTAACGTTACAGGATGAAAGAAGAGAACACTACATCGGTTTTGAAGACGAGTTGATCTTGATAAAAAAAGTATTGGCAAACGACATCACAAGCAACAAGGCGGTGATAAGTTCATCCTTTCAAAATGCAGAAGGAATTGTTACCATAAAAAGTTATCTCTATAGCATCATGTATAACTTATTGTCCAACGCAATAAAATATCGCAGGCCCGATGTACCCTTGATTATTGATGTGCAGACGCAAGTGGTAGATGGCTTTATTCTCTTCTCTGTAAGAGATAATGGAATGGGAATAGATCTGGCAAAAAATGGCAAAGAACTATTTGGACTATACAACAGATTTCATGGTGATAAAATTGACGGGCAAGGAATAGGACTCAATCTGGTAAAGTCACAGGCAGAGTCTTTAGGTGGAAAAGTCGAAGTTCAAAGTTCATTGGGAAAGGGAAGTATATTTACAATATTTTTTCCTGTACGACCTAAATCGGTACCATCCTGCTAATGCATTTCTCGGATTGCAAAGAAGGCTATTATGCAATCTTAGACCTTTTTAGCGTGTATATAAAAATTGTAAAGCTAAATAAGGTCCACAAGGGTAAGGGAAGTATCCTGCACGCATACTCATCCGCTGGAAGCCTTCAACACAACTAGCAACAACTGGCGTATAGACTTAATGAGAACGAACGGAATTTTATTTGTGATGGAGGCAGAAAAAGAAAAGTAGATAAGGGATAAGTAACAAAGTAATTAAGCTACAGCTAGTAGTCGTTGCCGCCTGTATAATAACGCATTAGCGTAGCCTACCATGTACGCCCCGAAACGCCACAACCATTTTTGCTCAACACTACATCATATACATTAGACATTAAATTTCACCCAGACAATCTTCCAACGCCACGATCGCCTTTTGAAAAATATCCAGCTCAATCTGACGACACGATACAATACATTTCCTCAACGAACGTGATAGCACGGGCATGGCTTCGCGTAACTGTTCCGAGTTATCTTCAATAGCTTTTAAGGCTCGTTTACAATCCTTTTGACACAACGTAATTGCCATGATATGTTTTTCCAGCTTGGTGTCCTCAATGCTGCGGAGTACTTCAGCACACGGCCTCAATATGTCTATGCAATTTAACAACGCTCTTTTTAAAGGAACGTGCGATACGGGTCTGGAAAGAGTGCTCATTCAACAATCACCAAAATTCAAAGTAGCAGAATAAGTCAGAAAAGATCAACTCTCCTGTTTTATATACATGCATAATCCAATGCATATCCGGAGTTTATTTGATCTACACTTCCTTACAACGATACTGAAACCTCCTAGCGGTCATAAGCGGCAAACGAAATATTAACCAGCTCCACCATAGTAAGCTCCACAATGCACATGTAGTCCCTCCACATCTGCCGCCCTTATACTCGTGATAACGGATAAATAGTGAAGAGGGTCAACGGGATATGAGTAGTTCCTTAAAGCTCACGGGAAAGAAATTCATATTTGCGATCACTTAGTTCGATATCAAATTGTTGCTGAAAATATTCGAAGGCAACCTGCTTTTCACCAAATACTTAATCCTGTTGTTGCGACAGGTTCTCACCTGGTCTATAAAGTTCGTGAATCATTCGTCTAAACTTTCTCGCACCTCATCAATCGTTGTCTATCTCTGGCATGGAGTGCATTGCAGGCTCTACGTCAAACAGGTCTGCTTCGGTATCTATAGAAGCCGCGTCTACTGACTGGACCTGGAGGCGTTCTATAGTGGCAGTATCAATGCTATGATCCGGCATCTCAATACTAAAAGTCGTCTTTGAGCGATTCAAGCTTTTCAACACTCTAACAGGAGTTTTGCCATCGAGCATATAAGTGTCCCCTATTTTGATTTGTGGTGTCATTCTTAATTTATAGAATAAAATTTACGCTTTCTAAAGCCCAAGGTAATATGATGTTTGCAGTCCATAAGTATATAACAAGAAATAAGATTCTTCAACAGGCTTTGCTGCAAGTTGGCCTGGCAAATATCTAAATGAATATATATTGATGGAAATGAAGGACTAATAATAATGACCATCCCGTTAGCCCAATCAATGTAAACACTTTACGCGCATTCCGATTACATCTTTATTTTTTTTTGCACTGCTATAAAAGAAATATGATATACTGCCATAGCAGATACTGATTAAATCCTTCATGTCTTAATCACAAAAAAGCCGATAAATCCCGCCTGGCTTATCGGCTTTACTTTTACCTAACCCACCTACGCTTGATAAGCGGGCGGGCAAATATAGTCGTCCAAAGAGTATATTTTTAAAAATTATAATCATGCTCTTGTACTATACAGGCTCATTGCAATGCTTGCCAAGTCCTTGCTTATCTGCTGATACCTCAAACCCAGTGATCGCAGCACGCAACAGTACAAGAAATCAACGGAAACGATCAGAACACTTTGTATTATGCGAAAGATATTCATATAATGTATAGCATATATTATACACATTTAGGGGTGATACCTACATACTCTCCAATACCTTAATCGGATTATTACTCATGGGCAACGTGAATTGATCTTAACTTACTTCCCTAGCTTAAATAAATCGAAATGCTTTTTTCATATCCAGGTTGGATATTTTCTCCATTTGTTATATTTAGGATTATCATAAAGCTTTGAAAAATCAAATCCTCCTCGCATTCCTGCTGATCATAATCGCTTCGTGCACCCCGGAAAGTAAAAAACATTTTGAGAGGAATTTATTGGACTCCTATTTTATTTCCTCTGACCACAGGCCTCTCCAGATTATCGAATGGAAAATGACCGTCACCGAACATGGCGGGGATAGTGCAAACCTAAAATATCTACCCGATACGCTGACATCTGAAAATTATGAGTTCGAATTTGATGACGACCGTGCGTTAACCGAGATCATTCAGTTTAACAATCGCTTCTTCGCCGCTGGCAAAACAACTATACAGTATGAATCCTTGAATGCCATTGAACGCATCAATTCCGACTCCTTCGAAATATCATTTGAAGCCGAGGGAAACCTGGTGAGAAAAATTAAAAAAAATAAAAGCGTGGTTATTGCTATTGACGAGCTTATCTATAATTCAACACTTGACACATTGAAAGAGATTAAAAGTTTTGACCAATATGAAAGGCTGGTCAAGCATGAGATCATAACGTACAAACAAGGACGGCGCACCGGATATTTCGTTCAATTCGAGCCCGACGATAGCACGCTACAGGGAACAAGAATGTTTGATGAACATGGCAATTGTACTGAGCTGAAGATTTTTAAAAATAATAAACCATACTTATGGATTTGGAGACAAAGCTATTACCGGGATATAGACAGGATAACATTGGACCATGACGGCATTGGAGCCTTGCCGGGTCTTATCTGGTAGCAGCAGGTTTGAAACGCTCCTATATTTTATCCGCTACTTAAGAAGCCATGGATTATAAATGCAGCAGGTAAAATTAAATTCCACAGAAGGCCCGAAGTTTCTTGATGCCGGCGGGCCCCCTATATTTATTCCCGATCGGAAATTTTATGCGACAAATCCTTAGGCAGATATCAAATGTTCCTGATCGGGAATGCTTATTGCATTCTATAGATACCCATAGTTCTAATATCGGTTCAGTATTCGCACAGTACTTCCTTTAAGAACCGTCTGTACATTGCTACGGTCGTAGGTTTTTCGAAAACAAAATCAGCTCCCTTACTTTTTAAGCCTTGGATAATCTTCGGATCGATCGTCGTTGACTGCATGATGATGACCTTATTGGTTAGCTCCTTACGGCCTCTAAATTCAGTGAGGTATTTATCACCTGTCACCCTTGGCAAATTGATGTCCAAGAAGATATAGTGCGGCAGAATTCCATCCTTATTTCCCTTAATGCATCTTCGGGGCTCCGATAATTTCTACAAACTATTTCTGAGTCAAACTCATGGATTAACTCTGACAGGATCTCCAAGTCATCAGGATCATCATCTACTATGAAAACGGTCTTGGTCATTCGATTTATATATCTATACACTATCGTTACAAAACACGGTAAGTTTAAGTGCCGGAAAATATATAGGTTACAACACTGTCACCACTTTTTATAGCCCATTTTTTTGAGGGTATCATTTTTTACCTCACCTTGGAATATACATTCATGTAAATATATTCTATGGGTCATGATGAAATCGAAATATTGTTAGTTGAAGACAACTTTGACGATGCCGAATTAACGATTCGAGCCCTCACAAAAAGTCACCTGGCCAACAAACTTATCCATCTGAAAGACGGTGCTGAAGCATTGGATTTTCTTTTTGGAACAGGCGTCTTTGAGGGTCGTAAAACCGAACTCGTTCCGAAGGTGATTTTACTGGATTTGAAACTGCCCAAGGTCACGGGCATGGAAGTACTGAAAAAAATCAAGCAAAATTCTCTAACCGAAAAGATTCCTGTGGTAGTATTAACTTCCTCAAGTCAGGATCCGGATATAGAGCATGCTTATAATCTAGGTGCCAACAGTTATATTGTAAAACCTATAGAGTTTGACAAATTCTCAAAAGCGATCTCCGACTTGGGGATGTACTGGCTAGTTTTAAATCGACACCCGCTTTGACATTACGCTGGGCAGTCACGAAAAACAAAGACACACAAACATCTACTTTTACACTCTGTATTTTTGACCTTATCTCATGGGATATATATCTTGACAAGAGTATGCCAGCTTCGTTATATTTGTCATTACGGCTCGTGTATGGAGCTCAACTTCAGTGTAGCCAATCTGCTGATCCTTTTTGGAGCAATCCAAGGCCTGATATTCAGTTTAATTCTGATCTCCAACAGAAAGCATCCCGGCGCCCTGCAGATGTTTGCCCTCGCCTACAATGGATTTGAAACTTTCCATTGGAGGTCCGGACTTTCAGATCATCATTTTACTTTTGATCTTTTTCCTTTTGCAACCATTTTTTGTATCGGCTAACAAACAAAGCGTTGATTGAATTCATCAATAACCGCCTTGGCAAAGATTACAATTACCTTTTCAATCAGTATTTATATACGGCGAACCTACCCGTGTTTATGGCCAGGTTGGAACAACGCGGTAAAGACTTGCAAGTTGCTTATCGTTGGCGGGCCGAGTTTGCCGATTTCAGATTGCCGGTCAGAATCACCACGGCAAAAAATACTTTCGGTTTCATCTACCCCACTTCCCTTGAGCAAGTAATGACCATACGCAATTTAACGGTCGATCAATTTAAGGTAGACCGGGGAAAATTTTTACTATAATCTCGAAATACAATAATGGTTAAGGGTTTGCTTTTTTTATTACAGGTATAGGTATAGGTATATATACCTCATCATACTTTCCACTCTCGCACTCCAGTTAAAGTTACCTCACATCACAGATCTTCATCACTCCTTCTCCCAGCTCCTTGACGCGATGGTAGGCCTCCTCACTGTTAGCTTTCTTGTCAAAGGTCAGCGTGAGTTCGCCTCTGCGGGCTTTGAGGTCAATAACGCCGCCATCGGAAAGTGACGCACGGGCATCGATGCGCTCGTCTTGGGAACTAAAAATAGAATTTGGTTTAACAGCTTCATTGATATACTGCAATACGTCAGTAGTCTTGTCTTCGTCAAAACTTGCTTCGACTGTATAGGTGTTGTCGTTATCGGAGATCTTCACGCTCTCCTGCCCGTTGCTTACAGCCGTTGAGGTTGAACTTCCGGAATTGCAGCACGCTAAAGCCAGGGACAACAAAGAGAATGTAAGGATTGTTATTCTTTTCATATAGATTGATTTACAGATTGCACTTATAGTTATGAATTATCAAAAATGTGGCCAACGTATAAATGATGATTTCAAGGCATTTGAGCACCGCCAATGTTCACTTTTAATGCATGCACTGTATCATTGTGAACAGTAGCATGTGCTTTCTTAATACCAAAATATAGCAGCCTATATTTTGGTATATATATTAGGTCGGCTCGTCAAATAGCAGCACTTGACGAACTGACCATTTATTCATTCCTGAGCTTATCCACGGGGTTTGCCATCGCCGCATTGAATGATTTCATACACACTACTGCAAGGGCGATCGCCAGTACGATCACACCCGGCACGGCAAACAGCCACCATTGGACATCGATATGGTTTTCAAAATTCATAAGCCATTCATTGACGCCGTACCAGGCCAAGGGAACCGCCAAGGCAAATGATACAGTGATGAGCGCTATATATTCACGGGAGAACATGATAATTATATTACCCACACTTGCCCCGAGTGTTTTTCGTACCGCAATCTCCTTCCCTTTTCTGTTGGCTATAAAGGTGATCAGGCCATACAACCCTAAGCATCCGATCAGAACAAACAGCATTGAAAAAATCTGGAACAGCCGGGAGTACTTCAATTCCTGCTCATAAAACATGGCGATGTTATCATCTAAAAAGCGATACTGAAAAGCATCTTCCGGATAGAAGGATTTCCAGGTCTGTTCAAGCTTTGTCAGCACATCAGTCATATTCTGACCGGCGGCAAGATTAAGCTTAACGCTCACCTGGCGAAAGCGACCGGCATCGGCGTCAAGGGCGATGTTGTCAACACGTTCCTTTAGTGAATTCCCATAGTAGTCGTTGATCACGCCAACCACGTGCACCCGATCATTACCCCCTACCTTCAGTTCTGCCCCTACAATATCAGCCGGGTTTTGGTAACCCAAATTTTTCATTAGGGTCTCGTTCACAAGAATATTTTTACCCGAATCAGCCGGCGTTATATTGCGCCCTGCGAGCAACCGGATCCCATACAGGTCAAGGTAATTTTCGTCAATGGCAGAGTATTCATAGTTCTGGTAATCCTGTACCTCATTGGCATCCGGTTTACCAATGTTGCGTGAATTTCTATTGCGGTCTACACCCGATGGCAACGTAAAGCTTTTAGCAACATTCTCTACAAAAGGCAGCCTTCTTAATTCGGACTCAAAAGAACTGAGTGAAGAGTGATCGTTGTCCTGCAGGCGTAGGCGCATTGTAACGATAGCAGCCTTGCGGTCGAAGCCCATGTCTACGTTTCTGAAAAAATCCATTTGAGCGACCACGATAAACGTTGCCACTGCCAGTACCTGCGTTGCTGTGAATTGGATAACGACAAGTGTTTTCCTCAGGCTCACACCGGCAATGCGCCCGGTGGCAAACTGATTTTTGATGGCCGAGATCGGATTGAACTTTGCAATCAATAGCGCCGGATATAGTCCCGCACAAAGGGTAACAACGCCGATGATTGATGCCAGGGTAATCCACAGGAACGGGTCCAGGAAGTTGATTCCTACCTGCAGGCCCAGCATCGAGACTAGCGATGGCATAGCGACTCCAACCAGGGCGAGCGCCGCGAAGGCCGCGATAAGAGCAATGATGAGCGTCTCCACGAGAAACTGTACGATCAGGTTCTTCTGACTGCTTCCCATGATCTTGCGCATACCGATCTCCTTTGAGCGCAGTGTCGACTGCGCCGTTGACAGGTTCACGTAGTTAATGCAGCCCACAGCCAAAAGGCAAAGGACGATCAGCTTAAGGGCGAAAATAGTATTGTGCGTAATGGTCCTCCTGCTGAAGGTGCCGAAGTTCGGATCGAAGTGCATCTCGCTGAGCGGCTGCAAAAAATAATGACGATAGCTCGAGAGATCTTTTCCAACATTTGCAGCGTGCAGTTTGGCGATCTGCTCCTCCACATCTTTCACTTCAGCGCCGTCCTGGAGAACAACGAAAACCGAATGTCCATCATTCACGCTCGTCCAATCCGACATACGCTCTTCGAAGAGCAGCGGCATCGTCGAATACGACACAAGCATGCTGAACGGGAAATCCGTATTGGCAGGGAAGTCCGCGACAACACCAGTGATCTTGAAATCGAATGCTTTCTGGAAACGAAGTGTCTTGCCAATGGGGTCCTGGTCGCCGAAATATTTCTTGGCAATGCTGCTGGTAACAACCACACTGCCGGGCTCACGGAGCGAGGTATGTCGCTCACCCGAAATCCATTGTATAGGACTGCCCGGAAAATCGATAACATCAAAGAACTCCGGCTCAACCGTCACCACGCCGCTTTCTTCAACAAACTGTCTTTCGAACTTGCCATCAGCATTCAGCACATCAACGCTGGATCCACCCAGGTATTCCAGCTTGGTCATTTTTCGGATGCCTGCAATATCTTTCATCGCCGGAGGGATGGCATACGGGATACCGGTGCGAAATTCCGAGAGGTCTGCACCGCTTACCCTTACCATCCTATAGGTGTTCTTATAGTCTGTATGGAACGTATCGAAGCTGAGTTCGAACCGGATGATGGAAATAATCGCCAGTGCCGAGGCAATGCCGATCACCAGGCCCAGAACGTTAATGGCTGTTGTGCTTTTGCTGGCCAGCAGGCTTCGCCTGGCCATCTTAAAATAGCTTCCGGTCATATTGTGATTTTGTTGGGTTAATCGTTTCCAGAAAAACGCTTTGGCAAGAAATCCAATCACACGCCATGCATATCTCCGTCGCGCACTACTTTCGCTGAAGTGCTTCACGTCGGACAAAAACATTTCGTATAGGTCGCCCTTGATCTCTTCTGCCAGATGCGCAGGAGCCAGACGCTGAACGAGCGCCTCGGCCCATTTGGGAGGTTGTGGATAAGTTGCCATCAGGTAGTTAAAATTTGAGCCCAGATTGTATTGCGCACCTCGCGTAGTTCTTCCAATGTCTGGCGACCGTAAGCTGTGATTTGAAACAGTCTCTTTCGTCGTCCTCCCCGCTCCATCGAAGCTCCTCCCATTTTCGACTTTACAAATCCTTTTTCTTCCAGCCTGTGCAGCGCTGCATGCGCGGCGCTGATGGTAATCACGCGCCCTGTTTGCTCTTCAAGCTCCTTTGTAATGGAAACCCCATAAGCGTCTTCACCGATGAGTGCGACCATCAACAATATGAGTTCTTCTAGTTCGCCAAGGTATATACGTCCGGACATGCGTCTATTATTATTATTTCAACAGTTGTAGAACAAATAGCAGGCCGATGCGAAATCAGCGTATTTTGAAGGAAATCCACAGCACGCGTGTACGGAAAATAGCGAACGGCGGCCGGTGGCGAACAGTGCGGCCCTCACTTCAACGATATTCCAGTATATATAGGATCAATACAGTGCTTGCAAAGAATTATAGTTCTAAAATATACCTCTGCTACCTCTGCTGTCATAGCCTGTAATAAACTATGGTCATAATAAATCTTAAACCTTTGGGACGCTTTTGATACTCTCGAACAACGTTATATACTTTCTATTTTTGACGTAGGCTATGTAAAAACATGGGTAGTATTACTTTCAAAATGATCATAACTATATATCAGTATCGGCGAGGTTGTTCTAGATATATGAAGCCTCGCGTAAATTATAAAAATTGTTGCCGCGGTGAAATTGAATAGAACAAAAAACACAAAGCACATTGCGTAGCGCTAAATTGAATTATCCATCTTCTTCCATAATGAACTATATGCAAGAATAAAATATAACCATAACTGCGCGTGGTATTCATATATAATCCCCCCTATATTATAGTGATGATCATTTTTCGATTGACCTGAACAAAGCAGCAAACTATTCTATGAACTTCCCCGATAAGTGAAAGCTTAATCTTTCGTGATTGCCATCGGTTGCTCAGGTTTAAAGTATTTATAGCGTCCTGGGCAGCAAATCAAACACAATGGAATGCTTTCTTTCAAGCTCAGCGCTAGTAGCCGACAGACACCCAGTCCTAGCCAACTTTATTTCGCTTGGCTGTTTATGTTCTTCGAAACTCGAAGGCTCATCAATGTTGGACAAGCTGTAAAGAACATCAACAAAGACGGGGAGCGTAACGATATTTTTTTTAATTTTAACAGTGCCCTGTCGGATTCATTCATTCCAATTACTTGTACTGCTGCTGCAATTAATAATAGCCATATTCCCGCATAGCGGATATGGCCAAAAGCAATTGGTTACACCAATTATGGCTTATAATCATAGTTTCACTACCGCGAATGGACTTTCTCAAAACAATGTCTCAACCATCTTAAAAGACCGGGACGGTTTTATATGGATCAACACAGGAGAAGGTATTGACAGATTTGACGGATACTCGTTTGTAAACTTCGTTCACTCCGATCGTGATTCTTCAAGCTTAAGTAGCAATGCCGTTAAAAATATGTTGCTGGATAGCAAAGGACAATTATGGGTAGGAACCTATAATGGGTTAAATCTATATGACAACAAAACGGAGACATTTCGAAAATTTCTGATGGACCCGCCAGACGACTACTCCAGTCACAGTACAATATTTTCCCTTTTAGAAGACAGACATCACCAACTTTGGGTTGCGTCTCGTGCGGTTATCTATAAAATTGATATTGAAACCTTTGCTATCAAAAAATACGATTACAGAAAGGACAGCATAGGCCTGGATGCTGTTAATGCACTTTTGGAAGATAGACATGGCAAAATCTGGGCCGCTACCCGCAGAGGTGTTAGCATTCTCAATTCAGCAGGCATCGTGGAACGCACTATATATTATGAAGATACCCATGGCAATTCCCCCAACGATATGGTCATCAGTATGGCACAAGACGCTACAGGTGCCATATATCTTGGTTCCAATGGTATGGGAGTGCTTCGATTGAATGACGAAAATGATAGAACATTTAAGTACTTCACTTCCGAGCCGGGCAAGCCATTTTTTGGCAGTGACATTATTGGTTCACTTGCTATCGACAAAGATGGGAAACTTCTGGTTGGCACCGATGGCGCAGGTATATATAAACAAGATGATGACGGAAATTTCAGACAGATTCTAGGCAATCAAAGCAGGCACCTCCACAATGCAAATATAGTAAACATATTTGTGGACGACGATAACTCGTATTGGTTTGGTCTCTATGGCGGTGGTTTACAAATTGTATATGCAGGCAGCAGACGCTTTGAACATTATCGATACTTCGACTTCCATATGGAGCGTATCGAGAAGAATTCAGTTCTTACAATCGCTGAGGATCAAGATCAAAAAATATGGATTGGAACCGATGGAGCCGGGCTATATAAATTCGATCCTAAAACAAAACTGTTTACCTCCTACCGGCATTCGTCAACAAATAAAAACAGCTTAAGCTCCGACGTTGTAAAATCACTGGTGGTAGATGAAAAGAACAACCTGTACGCAGGCACGTTTGGAGGTGGGCTTAATTACCTGGATACAAAAACAGGAAGCTTCACACGGTATATACATATACCCAGTAATAATGCAAGTATAAGCACAAACCATGTCTGGTCACTCTTAGAAGCTAGCAACCATACAATTTATGCAGGCCAGCTCGCAGCACTAGATGAATTCTTTCCCGATAAAAAGGAGTTCAAACCTCTTATTGTTCCAGGTTCCATTTTTTCCCTGGCAGAAGACCCAGGAGGAAATGTTTGGATCGGGTCGCGATTAGATGGCCTTCACCGCTACGAACCGAAAACAAAAACATTTAAATCCTTTTTAAATATACCGGCCGATTCTGCGAGCATGCCAACAAATGAGATCGTGGATCTGACCGTAAACTTTCAAGGAAAACTCTGGGTTGGTACAGCCAATAAAGGATTGATTTTATTCGATCCTGAAAAATTTAGTTTAGAAAGAATCGCTGCTCTAAAAGAGAAACGCATTACAAATGTGCTCGAAGATGATTCGCATAACGTGTGGTTTACTTCTGTTGATGGAGCACACAAACTTGACCCTTCAACCTCACTGATTTATGATTACACGGTAGCGGACGGTTTGCAAGGCACGCAATTTAATGAAGGCGCCCGATTGAAAAGTTCAGACGGCACCTATTACCTGGGAGGCCCCAATGGGTTAAACGTTTTTCGCCCCGAAGATGTAGCCGATGACACCACGGAAGCCAAAGTTGTTTTTACACAACTTACGCTTTTTAGTATACCCGTTAAAATTAACGACAAGTCCGGCCTTCTTACACAAAGCATTTCCCAGACAAAATCAATAACCCTGCAGGCAGACCAAAACGTCTTTTCTCTGGAGTTTGCATGTCTTGAATTCAATTTCCCAAAAAAGACTAAGTATAGATACTACCTCGAAGGGTTCGATAAAGCATGGAACGATGCGAACGCAAGCCGGACGGCCACCTACACGAACTTACCGCAAGGCACATACACGCTAAAAGTAAGTGCTTCCAATAGAAGCGGGCACTGGAATGAAAATGCTGCAAGCATCAAAATTATAGTTATCCCCGAATGGTACGAACGATCTGAAACAAAATATGGAGCCGCTATATTTCTGATTATACTCACCGTGCTCATTATCCACCTGAGAACTAAATTACTATTCAAACAAAAGATAAAGCTTGAACGCCTGGTCAAAGCGCGCACCAATTTAGTGGAGACACAAAAGATAGAAATCAAGGACAAGAACAGAAAACTCGAGCAAGCCTACGAAGAGGTGAGTTCTACAAATGACGAATTACACCGTGTTAATTTAAACCTTGAGAAACTCGTTGAAAACAGAACTACCGAATTAACACATACCATAAAAAGACTTACCGAAACGGATAAAGGTCTTGACACATTTCTATATCGCTCCAGCCATGATCTAAGAGGTCCTATTGCAACTATACTCGGACTCGCTCATTTGGGTATAACGCAGCATAACGAAGATGAATCAAAGTTATACTTTACAAACATTGAGAAGACGTCAACGCGCATGTTGAGACTTCTCAAGAGGTTAGATGAGACGAGTTCATTGTTTCGGGCTCAACGTACTTTGGAAGTTATCAATGTTGATGACCTTTTTCAAAACATCAAAACTTCTATTACCGAACTCAACACCAACAACATTGTAAAAATAGAACTTGAAAATAAAACCAATCAGGTCTTTTCAAGTGACGCAGCTTTGCTTAAATGCATCATTGCCAATCTCATGGAGAACTGTATTGTATTTAGAAACGACAAACATCCCTATGCTAAATGTATACTAAGCATTGATCAAGAACAGCTTGTTATAAATGTAATAGATAATGGAACGGGCATCCCTTCATCTGTTCTGGATCGGATATCGAATATGTTTTATCGAGGTTCTGAAAAGTCAGTTGGAAACGGACTTGGATTATTCATGGTAAAAAAAGCATTGGAAATACTTGAAGGCACCATGGAAATTAACAGTAACCCCAATATAATGACAACTATCACCGTCAGAATTCCTTGCGCGTAGTATATACTGACACGACTTTGTTTTTACTGATTATATATATCGGCTCCATATCAGACTTAGTAATACATATATATCCATGCCTTCGACCTATTTAAGCTATAAATACATTGCAACAAACCGTAGCTTAAATTTTAGAAATTAACATCGCATTGTCCGCGTGTAACAAGGGATAGAGCTTCGGCCAGCAACGAAACTTCTACAATGTATTGTAGTTGTCAGAAATATTATTTAGCTTCTTCTCACTCGTTGGCTTGTAATGTTTAAACAATATTCTAATAACCCCCTACAGATACTATGAAGCTTATATTCGATCCTACCGGAACGCTAAACAAGGTTAAACGCGGATTAGAACTCCAAATGGAGCTGGCAAAGAAGGCATCTGTATTCATCAAAGAAATTGAAAAAGGCAACCTATCCGCTGACATCTCGAAAGATCTATTGGAAAGCGAACTAGGTGCTTCACTTTCATCTATAAAAAAGCATTTATCTAAACTGTCTCAAGACGAACAGGAAAGAAACTGGTTAAATGTAGGGCTTGCCAAATTTGCAGATATACTGCGTAACAAAAACTCGCTTGATTTGCAAAGTCTTGCCGATGACATACTGAGCAGTCTCATTAAATACGTTGAAGCTAATCAGGGTGCGTTGTTTATACTTGAAGAAGAGAAAGGTGAGCCGTATCTAGAATTGATATCCTGTTATGCATACGACCGTAAGAAATATAGCTCTCGTCAAATTAACCTGGGCGAAGGGCTTATTGGACAATGTGTACTGGAGCGAGAGACTATACATATATCACAAGCACCAGCTGATTATATAAAAATCACTTCCGGCCTGGGTCAGGCGGCTCCGAAGTTTGTACTCATCTCCCCTTTGCTTATCAATGACAAAGTATTCGGTGTACTTGAGTTGGCCTCTTTTGAGCAGTTTACTGAATACAAAATTGCCTTTATAAAGAAACTCTCGGAAAATATCGCCGCTAGTATCAAAAATGTAAAAGAGACTGAACGTGTGCGCGCTTTACTAAATATAAGCCAGCAACAGGCAGAAGAGATGCATGCTCAGGAGGAAGAAATGCGTCAGAATATGGAAGAACTTCAGGCCACACAGGAAGAGATGCACCGTAAAAGTATTGCATTGAGCAAAGCATCTGCGGAGATGATGAGCATTCTCAACGGCATCAACGCCACCATGGCCACAATTGAATTTACCCCTGACGGACATGTAATCACTGCAAATTCCAACTTTTTAAAAGCGATGAAATATAGGCTGCACGATATAAAGGATATACATCATCGAAAGTTCGTGCCCAACGATGTGCTGAGTTCCAATGAGTACCAAACATTTTGGAACAGGCTTGGCCAGGGCGAATCGATTAAAGGTATATTCAAACGCATATCAGGCGAAGATAAAATTGTATGGCTTAACGCTATCTATAACCCTATACTTGATGACAACGGGAAAGTAATTAAGGTAATTAAATTCGCCACCGACATTACTGCTGAGCAAGAGATGATAGCCGAGAGCAAAGGCGTCATCGAAGGCATTAATGCAACCATGGCCATTATCGAATTTACACCGGAAGGAAAAATTCTTACTGCTAATGAAAATTTTTTACTCGTGATGGAATACAACCTCAGGGAAATTGTTGGAGAACACCATCGGAAGTTTGTTCCGCCAGATGTACAGGCATCCGATGGCTATAAAATCTTTTGGCGGGATTTGGCAGCAGGCAAGCCAACAAAAGGCGTTTTTAAAAGGATCACTGCTTCAGCAAAAACAGTGTGGCTTAATGCTATCTATAATCCCATTCTTAATGCCAATGGTGAAGTAACAAAAGTAACGAAGTTTGCAACAGAGGTAACACATGCTGCATGAGCTTATCCAAACTGGTAACCAAGACGCTTTCAATTTTGAGACCACAGCCAACTATATCGGCTAGTCACAGCTCCGTAGTCATAGTTGACCTATGGAAACATTCAGGGTAATTTTACTGGACACCAGAAATCCTGACAAGGAAATATAGTTCTATATAATGATGAAACTATATAGCGTGGTGGCCTAAAATAAAAAAACGTGCAGCTCTCAAGAACCACACGCTTTTTCACGCGATAAAGACCTGTCGCCTCTGGCCTCAAACCTGTTATTTCTTTTCAACAGTTAAAGTGCCTGTCTTTGTCTTTATCAAATATAATCCGGAAGGCAATGCTGAAAGATCAACCTCAAGCTGGGATGCAGATAGTATCTTGATCACCACCTTATCGTTCACTGCTATACCTTCCACACTCAACACCTGGATTTGATCAAGGACTAGGTTATTATCATTACTGTGACTGGTAAGGATTAAATTACCAACGGTAGGGCAGTCAACCTTTCCATCAAAATCACTTTGCTTCAACCGGTAGCAGCTGGTATCACTGTAATAGCCCTTGTTGTTAAAAGTCATTCCACCTGAATTATAAGCCACGTTCGCTATATTTTGAGTTGCGTTGACGCCACTTCCAGACTTGTCATACCATGTCGATACGGTGCTTCCCAGAGTCGAATTGCTTCCATCAGAATTTAAATGTTTACTGTCAGAGCCACTACTCACGTCACCGAATCTGGTCTGTGAGAGAACTCCTGTTGAGCAGGTTATGACCAGCAGCATAATCAGAGAGAAGGTAGAATTCGTTTTCATAAGCACGGTGTTAGTGAATGTTGTTACCTCTTATTCTTAAGGCGCAACGTGATATGTAACGAGATACAAATTTCGATACTTAATCTGACAAGTTCCCCAATCGCCTGGAAATGGACATTTGTTAAAATCTTTTTGGTAAATAGTCCAAATTCGGGACACTTTCTTACCAAAATAGCTTTTGATTTTTGCTATGCGCCCGGATCAGGCGTTGAAGCCTCCATCTATAGTCTGGAACGATCCAGTAATATACTTTCCTTCTGAGCTGGCCAGAAAAGAAACCAGACCGGCAATGTCATCGCCCGTTCCATATTCGGTAAGCGCCATCCGGCTTAGAAGAAAGTTTGCCAACTCCGTCCCGGCCGGGTTCATATCGGTGTCAACGGGACCGGGCTGAACCAGGTTTACCGTTATCTTTTTGCTGCCCAGATCCCGGGCCAGGCCACGCGTAAACCCTTGCAGGGCAGATTTACTCATAGTATACAATGTGGTCTGCGGCCCCACTGCATTATCACCCATGTTGCTGCCGATGGTAATGATGCGTCCACCTGCCGGCATATACTTCACGGCTGCATGGGAAGCAACATACACTGCCCTTACATTTACCGCCATGACCTCATCGTATTCTTCCAGTGTATGATCTTCAAATGGTTTACCGATATATATACCTGCGTTATTGACCAGTATATCTATTCCACCAAATTCCTTTACGGTTTGCTCTACGGCCAGCGTCACATCGTTCGGGATGGCGCTGTTGGCCTGTATGGCTATAGTCTTTCCTCCTGACTTATTTAAGGTGTCCGATAAAGCAAGAGCCTTTTCTTTTGACTGGTTGTAGGTAAAGGCAACGTTAGCTCCTTCTTCTGCAAATCGCCGTGTGATGGCCGCCCCTATACCGCGACTGCCGCCCGTTACTAAAACAGTTTTGTCTGCAAATTTTTTCATTTTGTTATCTGTTGTTTTAACTGAATCAAAAGTAGGTGCATAACACCTATATTTGCAGGTAACCTGTGAATTGTTAGGTACTAACAAAAAAGTAAGAAATGAGAAAGGACACCTCTACGAACGCATTGAATGAAAAACAAATAAGCGACAGCTGCGGAATGGCGTATTCGCTCAACATTATAGGCGGCCGATGGAAACCTGCCATCCTGTGCCGGCTCTCCCATGGACTGATGCGCTATAGCGAGTTAAAAAAATCTATTGACGGCATCTCTGAGCGTATGCTGGTGGCGCAGTTAAAGGAGCTTGAAAAAGATAAGGTCATCGAGCGGCTTGTTTACCCTGAAGTGCCGCCCAGGGTGGAATACAAGTTGACTGCACTGGGCCTTACCATGAAGCCCATGCTTGCGGCGATGTCCGATTGGGGTAACATGCATCGCCAGCAGGTGAACGTAGTTGATGAGCAAACTAAAGTATTATCTTAAGCAGTGCATGCTGAGGTATAGATATACTTGGGTTTAGCTGAGTATATATTTAGCTTCTATCATTGCTGACTATAATTGAGTCTGCATATAGCCGCTACATAATCTTGCTGTTCACAGCATACGCAAGGGCCTCTGCGATCGTGCTTACATTTAAACGTTCGAAAATCTGCCTTCGGTAGTACTTCACCGTATCCGGAGCAACGGATACCTTATCTGCAATCTCACTGATGGACAGACCCTGGGCGTACAAATGCAGCACCTCTATTTCCCTTTTGGTAAGCTTAGGTTTTTCTGATTTATACCAGCCTTTATCCTTCAAATCAAGCTCCCAGATTTCGTCCGAGCCTTGCTTGAAAATACAGATGTTACCTGCACTCTTGTGATGCGATAGAGACACGATACACATTGCCTTCCACATCCTTTTTTCCTTGGTAAGAAGCAATGGCGTAAGCTTATGGTTGATGAGCGTCTTCTTACCATCGGTGTTAAGAAGATGAAAATCGTAGGTTATACTATATAGTATCTTCTCATCGCCCGGTAAATCTTTAAAAAAATCAAACCCAGCTTCGTTTATAATATTTAATAATGCCAAATCATTTTCAGGAACATTTTTGAAATAGAAATCATAGCCGAGCTTCATCACTTCCTCAGATGAATGCCCGCATAAGAAAAGCGGGTTTTCAGAAACATACTCGAAAGTCATTGTCTCGTAGTCAATGATGTATACACTCTCGTAGGTTAATCGGGCAAAAGCTTTTACAGCGTCCAGATAATCATTCTGCTGAAGACGTTCCTGTTCGGAGACCTTGCCGATGTGGTTCTTGGTGAGCAGCGTTGAGGCACTGTTAATTTTCATTTTCAAATGGCTGAGTTCAAACAAATCTACACTAAAGTGTAGGCTTTGAAAACCGTTTTGTGCAGACTTTTACCAGTGAAATGTTCTGTAAGTGGAAATATACTCCCCATGACTAAACCAACGATACTTTATAAGGCGATGAACTGCGGAAATTGCAATACGGCGGTGAGCGGAAATTTTTGTTCTGACTGCGGCCGGCCGCGACAGATCACCCGCATTGACTGGCATTATATTGTGCATGAAATCATGCATGTACTACATTTCGAGAAGGGTATCCTGCATACCATAAGAGAACTGCTGCTTAAACCTGGAACAAGCATTCAAACCTTTATCACCTCTGACAGAAGCAGGCTTGTCAAACCGGTGTTGTTCATCGTAGTAACTTCATTGATATATACCACCATCGAGCATCTATTCCATATTGAAAAAGGATACGTTAATTATACAGCCATAAACCATTCTGCAGTCAGCGTAATTTTCGCCTGGGTTCAGAGTCATTACGGTTATGCAAATATCATCCAGGGTATATTCATTGCCTTCTGGCTAAAACTCGCCTTTCGAAGGCAGGGCTATAATTTCTTTGAAATCTTAATTCTGTTATGCTTCGTGATGGGAATGGGAATGTTGATTCTTTCTGTTTTTGCCATGGTTGAAGGACTAACCGGAATACATACCATGGGTATATCCGCGGTTGTGGGGCTATGCTATAGCTGCTGGGCCATTGGGAATTTCCTGGGTAAACGCAGCGTGATAAGTTACTTGAAGGTAGTTGCGTTTTACGTGCTGGGAATGCTTACATGCGTCATTTCCGTGATCATGGTGGGAGTTCTGATCGACCTTATAAAACGTTGACGTGACAAACTATTGCAAGCGGAAGTAAAGTTGTTACCGGTAGTATATACATTTGGGAAGAAAGTATAAATTGAATATATACTTCAACAGTGGGACTGATGAGGTTCCTTCCAACGCTGTCTCTCCCGTGGCTGACAATAAAAAAGCTTCACTGAGCGTGAAGCTTTTTTCATTTGTATTTTAGCATGAGTTAATATCGTTGCCCTATGCGTCCGGTATCTCAGGCTCTACCAGCTTGGCGAGCTTTTCCAGCGATTCCTGCCAGCCCAGGTAGCACATCTCCGCAGGTATTGCCACCGGAATTCCTTCCTGAATAATTTTTATTTCTGTGCCCACCATAGTCTTGCGCAGTGAAACGGAAGTGGTCATTTCTCCGGGCAGGTTAGGGTCATCGAATGTATCGGTATACTTTAAAAACTCATTCGGTTTTATGTCCAGGTACGTGCCGCCGAAAGAATGACCGTTCCCTGTTGAAAAGTTTTCGAATGACATCTTGAACGTACCGCCCTTCTCTGCACTCATGTGATGGACTGTACAAATAAAGCCGTATGGCGGCAACCATGAAGCAATCGCAGAAGCTTGTGTAAATGCTCGGAATACTTTTTCGGGTGATGCTTTAAGTACTCGATGTAGTGAAACACTGTTAGACATAAGACATATATATTTTCGCTTTCCTACTCGTGAGGCTTTTCGGATGCGCCCGTTTTTTCAAGTGGTTGCTGCTCCACTAACAACGTTATGTTGACATCAACACAACAAAGGTGAAGAGAAGATTTCACTCGTGCGCAGGCCGAACACGTCAGTTTCAAAGGCTGATTGCGACTTTGAATTTTCGTTTGCTCAAAAAATTTTACCGGCCTTTCGTTAAAATCACGTGTGTCGCACGATTGCCATACAAAGTTTGCGTCACCGAAAACCCAAGGGCCGGCAAGTCAATTCCAGCGAACAGGTGTTCACCAGACCCGAGCAGCACCGGGGCAAAAGCAAGATGCATTTCATCTATATAACCTGCTTGTAAGTATTGACGAACGGTTGAAGTGCCACCACCGATACGCACATCTTTTCCATTGGCAGCTTTCACAGCTCTCTCCAGCGCAGATTCAATACCGCCGGTAACAAAGTGAAACACCGTTCCCCCCTTCATGCTTACAGATTCTCTTGCATGATTGGTTAAAACAAAAACCGGAACATGATAGGGAGGATTATCACCCCACCACCCTTTCCATTCATTATCCTGCCACGGTCCGCGAATCGGCCCGAACATATTTCGTCCCATGATCCAGGCTCCGATGTTTTCAAATGACCTATCAGCAAAGTCATTATCAGCTCCCTGTGTTCCATCCTCTTTGCCCATCATTTTCTGAAACATCCTGGTAGGAAATATCCACTCGTGAAGCTCCTCGCCTCTCCTGCCGAGCGGGTTCTCAATACTTTGATCAGGTCCGGCTCCATAGCCATCCAGTGAAACTGAAAATGCTGCTACTTTAAGTTTACTCATCTCGACATCTTTGTTTAAATTTTGAACAGTATATTTTATTTACAACGCTTTTTTCCTCAGCTCAAACATGAACCACTATTCCATTTTAAATGGGCTAACTGATCACCGCGTCAAAGTGTGTGATCCTTAGCTTCCTTTTCTCTGATCGATAATAACTGCGTTCCCAAAGCTTGAAACTCAGCCATGAATTGCACCTGGATATTTGTCGGGCGAGAGCAGTCGGTAAATTTTGTCGTTCGAAAGCTAGCAATAACTGATGAGACAATGGTTGATGTGACACTAGCAAAAGTGCAAACCTATAATCTATGTTGTAATATTTTGTGAAGATAAACGGATGTAATCAGATTATGCTGTCATTTTTTTACATTTTTAGCACCCCGATTATGACAAAGACCTCATGTCGACGTATACATCGCCACTTTCCATTGAGGCTTATGGATATTGCCTAATGATCATCATGAAGCACATCTATGATGTGAATGAATTCCTGTTGATGAATTTGAATATAGCGCCGCAGTCGCTCATCCGGACAATTGAAAACCCCATCAATAAAATCTTTTTATTTTATCAAACTAGGTCCGGGCGAGTCATGGAAGTCGTTCTTTTATTTGAACGACAATATTTACTATCATATATTTTTATCTGACTATATAGGCAACTGGCAAAGATACTCATGGCAATCATGCCATTTGTCTTTGTTGCCTCCCGACTTGATATGAGACACTACTTCAGGACCTATATATACTACTCTTCAACGCTGCGATAAACTTCCTGGAAGAAATCAGGTGAGTTATTGAATCGTCTTACCAGAATCTCCTGGTAAATGATAACCGTTTTTCGTCCCTCCGGTTCGCACAAACGCTTTCAATGTACCACACCGGGTGCCGACCGATTCGCCATAAGGCCGGATGGTATAGGCTCCTACAGCAGCCGGGACAATAAATGTTTCTGCATAGTGTATAACGAATGGTTCGAATGAGTGATCGGGACTTTCAACCACTGCTTCGCGACCTTCTACCAGGTTAATCACATTCACACCTCCGTGCGTATGGTGCGGCACCGTGCCTGAAAACCAATGTCTTCTTGTTTCTATGAATTGTAATTCGTGAAGGCCGGTACGTTCTTCCACCCATCCGTCACCTTCGCCAATTTTTTCAAAACGATTAATCAAATTTCTTTTTGCCCATGCCTCTCCGCGGTCCCACTGAATAACTTTTTCGCCATGACTGATATTGATGGGTCGCGGTTTTCCATCGAGGCCCAGCCGGCCCCAATCAAACAGTTTGAATGTAAAGATGTAAGGAGTAGCACTGATCTCCAGCACAACGCTATCCCTACCCGAACAATGTACAGTTCCTGCCGGTATCAGGACGTGGTCGTGTTTTTTCACCGGCCATTTCTGGACATGCTTCTCTGCATCGAAGCTCGTTCCTGCCTCCTGCGATCTTCGCAGTTCCTCGATCATCTCTTCAGGAACTACATCGTCTCTTAGCCCCAGGTATACATATGCGTCATTTTTTACATCCATCATATAGTAGCTTTCGTCCTGGGTATATTCCATACCAAACTTATCTTTTATATACTCGGTGGTGGGATGTACCTGCAGACTGAGGTTTCCTCCGTCCATGGTATCGAGAAAATCGAAACGAATAGGAAACTCGGCACCGAACCTGGTATATACCTTTCCGCCAAGTAATTCAACAGGCTTCCATAACACCAGGTTGATAGAAGGTATTTCAAAAGCAGTATCTCCGAATTTCAACAACAGACTGTTTTCTTCCGGAACACAATCAAAACCCCATGCATAATTGACCGCTGATCGATCAAGATCAACGACTTCTTTCAACCATTGCCCACCCCAAGGTCCGGGATCAAAAAACGGAACAACACGGAAAGGTTGATGAGAAGCAATTTCCAGCCCTTTGCGCAAAAGCGATGCCGCCACCATTTTCGGAGTCTCTGGCTTGTTCGTATCGATAACAAAATCAATCTTATCAAAGAACGACATCTTATATTTGTCCAGCACGCGCCAGTCTACAAAGTAAGCCTGCTTATACTGTAAGGAAAATTCAGCACCTGCATTAGCAACACCAAGATTGTTCACCTGTCCCTTCCGCATACGAAGTTGAATTTCCCACCGCGCCATGTCCAGGTATATAAGTACATCATGTTCCGATGCTATATATGTAGCGCCTTCCCCGTAGACAACAATAACGCCCTCGGTCCTGGCTTCGATGTCTTTTCTGAGCGCCGATAACTTTTGGTCGTCAAAAAATTTATCAATCGTAAGCCTTGTCATGAAACCGAATATCTGATCATCGGTAACATCGGGGTATACCATTGCTGCTATATCCTGCGGGTTCTTGAAGGCTTCCGTACTTTTCACAAAAAGATCATGACGAAGGAGCCTTCTCAATTCACCTTCCACGTCCTGGTGCAGTACACCTTGATAGCAATCGATCACCACTACAACCCGACGCTTTGCCTTTGCCGCTACAACGTTGTTGATATAGGTGGCTATACTATTCCACCCGATAATACAATCATCATTACTTTGGCTAACCTGAATAAAAGGATATTTATCAAAATTTGATTTCATAGCATCGTTATCGGGGCTTTCTTGCCTTCTGTTAATACATGATACATTCCCAACAGCGCCGCTGTCTGCGGATGCGCTGCGGCCAGTAATTGGGGAGGATTATTTTTTACCCATGCATGCGTATTGATCATGCGTTGAATATAGGGTAGTAAAATATGCTGACTCTCCATGATACCTCCTGCTACTACAACCCGCTCCGGATCGAAAGCATGGATGAGGTTAATGATTCCCAGCGACCATGCCTGAAGACAGTTATCACGGACTTGTGTAGCCAGTATATCTCCCTGCGCTGCGTGCGTGAACAGGTTTTTAAAATGTATATCAGATTCTTTTGACAATGTGCTGCGCGAAAATTCTGGCGCGCTCTGAACAGCATCGGCTAGCGACCATGTGGAGCCTTCCGTCTCAACACATCCTATATTACCACAGTTGCAAACTTTACCATGCAGGTTGATGGTCATGTGACCTCCGAGATTTCCTGCCGTAAAATTTCTTCCTGATAAAACACGGCCGTCCATCATCACAGCAGAACCTACGCCTGTTCCGAGTGTAATGAGAACCAAATCATTTGCACCTTTTCCGTTTCCAAATTGCCATTCACCGATGAGCGCAGCCTTCGCATCATTCTCTACGGCGACCGGTATATTCCAACGTGCAGTAGCCCACTTCGAAAAATTTACATCCTGCGCATCCGGATACTTCACGTATTGTGATAGCACCTTATAGTGTATCGAATCAATAATGCCTGGAAAGGCTATCCCGATTCCGATGGGTTCAGCATTGTTCTCAGCAAGCAATGCATCGACCTTGTCTGCGATCTCTTCAAGCCTGGAGGCCAGGCTTACATGGGACTCCGCAGGTAATGACCCCTGGACCACGAGGTCACCATTCCGAATCAAGCCAAGCTTGATCGTTGTTCCACCCATGTCTACTCCTATTGCTACTTTCACGTTTTTTTGTTTCGGTATATATATATGTATATCTATATATTTTACTGTTTCCAGCTTTGTTCAATTTCCTCCAGTGTACGCTGTTTGGTTTCCGGAATTTTCTTCCACACAAACCAGAGGAGAACGATGGCGTTCATCATGAACAACCAGAATGTATAGGCACCGCCCACACGTTGCAGCAGTACCGGTGTAAATTGTGTAACAGCCAACACACCGATCCACAACACTACGGTGCAGAATGACATGGCAATGCCGCGCGTCCGGGTTGGAAAGATCTCGGAGATTAATACCCACGGTATGGGACCGAGTGAGGATGCAAAGCACGCTATATAGGCAAGAATAAAAAGTATCAACCACGGACCACTGGTCAGGTTGAAGTGAAAACAAAGTCCGACCGCCAGCAGGCAAACAACCATCCCCGCGACGCCCCACTGCAATAATGTTTTACGTCCGGCTTTGTCAATGAGCCAGAGTGCTACAAAGGTAAAGATCGTGTTGATCGCTCCGATGAGTACGGTCTGCATCAAGGCTGACTCCGATGCAAATCCTATCCCCTTGAAGATCTCCGGAGCGTAGTATATAATCGCGTTTATACCGGTAATCTGCGAGAATAATGCGAGCACGACACCAATCACTAAAGCCGGTCGCAACCGCTTGCTGAAAAGATCTGAGAGTGTTCCTACTTCCTGCCCAAGGGACTCTTTAATTTCATTCAGTACATTTTTACCTTCACCGATACCATTTACTTTTTCAAGCGTATCCAACGCATCGCTATATTTACCTTTCTTCACAAGCCAGCGCGGACTTTCAGGCACGATAAATAAAAGTACAAGAAACAATACCGCAGGAATTGTCCCAGAGCCTAACATATATCTCCATCCGACCTCTACATTCCACGCTTCATTTCCAAACGAAGCGATGATCAAATTCACAAAGTATATAAGGTTGATCCCAACAACGATAGCAAGCTGGTATAAGCTTACCAATCTGCCACGATTCCTGGAGGGTGCGATCTCCGATATATATAGCGGTGATAACATAGAAGCTGCCCCTATACCCAGCCCGCCTATAAATCTCGCTACAAGAAATTCAGCCAGGGTTCTCGGAACCATGGCGCCTATAGATGAAATGATGAAAAGTATAGCGGTAACAATTAAGACTTTCTTCCGGCCAAACCGGTCGCTCAGGTAACCGGCCGCCATGGCACCGAATGCGCAGCCCCATATAGCGCTGCTGGCTGCCCAGCCTGTCATGATCGGTGACAACTCGAATCGCTTTTGCAAGTAGCCGATCACCCCAGCGATAACTGCCGTGTCATAACCAAATAACAATCCTCCGAGTGCGGCCACGAGTGACACCTTCACCACAAATGCGGATGAAGCCTGAGAACTATCGTTAATTGCTATACGTGATGTACCCATAATGATTTTTTGCGCGTGATTATATTTATATATACTCTATGGCGATGATTAAATCCTTGCAGCAAGGGCTCTGTACGAAGCCCTGCTGCCCGGACAAGCCTAACCAAATCTATACCTCATCACATGTTTATGTTTACTAATCAATATTTCCTGCCAAGGTAGTTATGTATGAACATATTACCAAAGACTATTCCATGCTATACAAAGTTTTCATTCTAAGCATTCAATTTACATAATGAAAATACCCTAACAATCAATCGCAAAGACCGTTTTTAAATGTATGAACATATTACTTACCACAACGGAAGTCTATTTACTATAATTATCCCTGGGCTTGTCTCCCATCTGCAACTCGAGCTTGCCGCCCTTCAATATATCTGCCAGATCAATAAATGGCTTACTCAGTTTTTTATCGTTCAGTCTCAGTGACTGCACGTAACCGTTCTGACTGTTGTTATTTTTTGTTTCGATGATGAACTCCTTACCACTGGCATACGGAGCGCGTAACTGAATGGTAATTTTATCAAACACAGGACTTCCAATTCCGAGTGAGGGCTTCAGGTCTGTGAGACCTTTTACATCAAACAAACCTATACTGGCAATGACATACCATGCGCCCAGTTGCCCCTGGTCTTCATCTTGTCCATAGCCATAGCCGTGAATTCCGGTAGTGCCATAAAACTCTTTGCAGATAGCGCGAACCCATTTCTGGGTAAGCGATGGTTTGCCTGAAAAATTAAAGAGCCACGAAGTATGGAGATTAGGTTGGTTGCCATGGTTGTATAGACCTGCAAGGCCAGAGAATGCATCCAAGGTAGTACCTCCACCAAACGCATTTTTTTGAGAGGTAGTAAATATACTGTCCAGGCGCATGTTAAAATTATCACGACCGATCTTCTTTACCAGGCCTTCCGGATCGTGTGGCACATAGAAAGTATACTGCCACGCATTTCCTTCCTGGAAACCACGCCAGGGTTCACCCGGCTTGAAGTTATCTATGAATTGACCGTTGGCAAGTTTAGGACGCACAAGCTTCAGTGACGGATCAAACAAATGTTCCCATCCCCGCGACAGTCGCATGAGTTTTTCATAGTCATCTTTTTTCCCAAGTGCCTTGGCCCACTGTGCTACGGCGTATGCACTGAACGAATACTCGAGTGTATGTGAAGCCGAGAACTGCCAGGTCTCCTGCCAGTCGTTACCTTTATCAAGGTGAGGGACATAACCATACTTGACAAACCGATCCACATCAAGTTTACCTGCTCCACGCGGACGATCTTCACCATCCATCTCATTCTTGAGTGATGCTTGGTAAGCCATGGCTATATTAAAGTCGCGTATACCAGCCATATAGGCACCGGCCATGGCGAGACTGACGAAGTTTGTTCCTACACCCGACACATAGCGGCTGTTGGCAATACCATCGCCCAGCCATCCTGCATCTTTATATACCAGCAACTGACTCTTTACAAAGTCAGCGTAGTACTCCGGATACGCCAGCGCCCAAAGTTGTGTGAGGTTCCAGAAGCCTCCCCATATAGCATCTGTGTTATAGTGATTATGTATAGGTTGTCCTTTTCCGTCCAACGGGATTTGTCCGACATTACCTTGGTTTGTAGGATAGGCGCCATTTACATCACTGGCAAGACCGCGTCCGAGCAATGCGTGGTATAAGCCTGTGTAGAACTTGAGTTTGTCTTCGCGTATACTTCCCTCTACGCGAATTCGCCCCAGGTAGTCATTCCATATAGTATACGCTTTTGTTTTAGCCTGATCGAAGGTGAGATCTTTTGCTTCTGTCTCACGATTGAGGCGGGCGTTTTCAATGGAGGTATAGGAAAAGCCGGCCTTCACCGTAATACTTTCCTGATCGCCCGTGTCGAAGGTCAGGTATAGTCCCGCGCCGGGTCCGGACTCATCCGTAACGCCAGCGCGCGATGCCGTGCCTTTAAACACGCCAAACGCAGAAGGCTTCTTATCCACGACAGCCGAGAAGTACATGCTTACCTCCGCTCCTGGCTGGTACTTCTGCACGTATAGGGGAAGCGTTGTAACGAAACCTTCAATACGGCCATCGGCAGTAATATATACTTGAGCATCTTTTACATTTCCGCTCTCCCCTTGCCTGTTGCCAATATCGAAGAGTATATGCGACTCTTTACCCGCCGGAAATGTATAGCGATGTAACGCTACACGCTGCGTGGCCGTGAGTTCTGCTTTGATACGATGATCCTTCAATACAACCGAGTAGTATCCGGGTTTCGCTACTTCATCCTTGCGATCAAAACGTGAGCGGTAGCCTTCGTCTGGTTTTTCCAACGTTCCGGGAATTGTCTTCAAGGCACCGGTTGAAGCCATGAACACGATACCACCTACCTGGAACTCGTGCAGGTTCGGAAATCCTTCGATGGACTCATGGCGGTGATCATAACCAACCGCATCCCATCCGTGTACATTACCATAATGTGCATTGGTAGCGGGCGCAGGCTTGGCCATACCGAACGGCATTGCGGCAGGAGTATAAAAGAACCAGCGGCTGTGGGCCGTGCCTATATTTGGATCAACCCACTGCGTATAATCCTCCTGGGCTTGTACCGCAGCACTAATACCTGTCAACAGTACCGCTGCCCATATATACTTCCAAAAATGAACGGCCATGGAACGTGTTATTTTCATGTTAGAATGTATTGTTCTTTTCATCATAGGGATCGTTGTATTTTTCCTGTAGCACCTGAAGCTGTGCCTTGAGTTTTGCTATCGTCTCTTTATAGGCAGGATCAGCGTAAAGGTTATGCATTTCATGTGTATCCTTTTTCAGATCATACAGCTCCCACGAATTACCGGGATCGTAGAAGTGAATAAGCTTGTAACGTTCGGTACGAATGCCATAGTGGGCGGTAGCACCGAACGATTTCTCGTAGTAATGATAGTATATTTGTTTGCGCCAGCCTTTCACCGTCTTCTTTTGCAGAAGTGCTTTCATGGACTGGCCCTGCATCTCCTGCGGAATGGCGATGCCAGCAAAGTCTAACAACGTCGGCGGTACATCCAGGTTCAGTACATACGCATCAACTTGTTGACCTTGTCGTATGGCCTGCGGAAAACGAATCAGCATGGGGGTTCGAAGTGATTCTTCGTACATGAAGCGTTTGTCGTATAGTCCGTGTTCACCGAGATATACTCCCTGGTCGGATATATATACTACGATGGTGTTACTGGCAAGTCCTTTATCATCGAGATACTTTAGCACGCGGCCAACGTTATCATCTACTGAACGAACGCAGCGAAGATAATCCTCCAGGAAGCGTTGATACTGCCAGCGCAGCAACTGGTCTTTGCCTTTTACCTGTACAAAAGTTTTATATTCATCCTGGTAAGCCTTGTCCCATGCTACACGCTCTGTAGATGTCATGCGTTCCATCTCACGCTGAAACTCGGCCGGTGCCCACTCATTTACTTTGGTAACGGCGCAGGTATCGCAAGGCACTTTACTATCATACCGGATATCAAGTCCTTCTTTCATCGAGATGAGTTGGCGTTGTAATCCTTCGCGGCCGGTGTAGTCATCATAGAAATTATGAGGCAAAGGAAACTGGCGATCATTATACTCGCGCAGGTATCGCTGGGGCGGCATCCAGTTACGGTGTGGTGCCTTGTGGTGCAGCATCATGAAGAACGGCTTGTGGCGATTCTGTTCAATCCAGTCGAGCGCAAGATCCGTTGTTACATCGGTAACGTACCCGCTATACGCAGTGTCCTTACCCATGTTGATAAAAGCAGGATTGTAGTAATGGCCCTGGTCGGGAAGTATATTCCAGTAGTCGAAGCCGGTAGGCTTGCTGAACAAATGCCACTTCCCTACCAGGGCAGTACGATAGCCGTTGGCCTTGAATATCTTCGGCAGTGTTTGCTGGCTGCCATCGAAGTGTGTTCCATTATCGCGCTGACCATTCTCATGTGAATATTTACCGGTTAGAATTACCGCGCGACTGGGACTGCAAACTGAATTGGTTACAAAGGCATTTTTCATGACAGCACCCTGGCGACCGATGCGATCGATGTTGGGTGTATGAATTAACTTTTTGCTGTAGGCACTCACAGCCTGATATCCGTGATCATCGGACATGATGAAGATAACGTTCGGCTTCTGTTGTGATGGCTGATGCGTTTGCGCACGAACTATACCCGTCACCACAATGATTAGCAGGAACGTCCGGTATATAGTACGCGCTATCTTTCTTCTATCTTCCATGTTGTGGTTCCATAGGGTTTCATCCAAAATGAATTACCGGCAGGTCTTGCATTGCGCGCTTCATTATCACACTCCGAGATGTTGGCAGGTTTTAACGCGCGCCACTCGAATGAAGATTGTACGGATTGAGGCGAGAGATTCACCAACCGAACCAGATAGCCGTCCTGATCTTTTGAAGGACGTATGGTTGAGACAGCAATCTTATTGTTGCCGCTTACACTGAACAACGTACGATAGGGCTTCGCATGGTTTGATACTATAGCAACGAGAGGCTGTGCTATTTCCATGCCGCGTTGTTTGGCTTGGTGCGCATACGGTTCGAGGGGAATGATAGAATATCGAAACTCTACTTTTCCGGATTGTGAGGCTTTATAGTTTGTTCCCCACGAATTATTCATCACCCAGGAATATACTGTTGGTGAAGATGATGCCGACCGGCTCCAGTCGAGGAACTCACGGGTGTCAGACATCCATGCTTCCCCTTGCATGCCTCCTACTTCCAATATGGGTGTGCCGACTGTTGTTAACAGTATATTCTGACGCATACCCGATATAGATACACCATTATTCACAGAGAAAAAATTCTTATTGGCACCCGATAGTTGCTCCCGTTCCGGACGGATCTCACCGAAAGGCAGATCGATTACTGTTTCAGCGTTTCTTATACTAAAAGGAAAAGCGAACCGTACACTTTCGTCCGAACGATTATCGATCTTATCTACAATGTTCCGAATGTCAACACGATTTATACCTTTATAGACGGTGATATCCCGTACCAGCGAATAGCAGCCCGGTGCATCAGAGGTAACGCGAAGTGTAGCGGATACGGGGCCGTTGTGGAGAGTCTCGATGCTTCCTACCGCTGTTACATACTGTGGCGAAGATGCGTTACTACCGGTATATATATACTCATTCAGTCCTTTACCAGTAGCGTAGTTGAAGCCCCTGTTATCAATCAACGATGTGATGGCGCCACTTTGATTATCGATTGACACCGAGATAAGTTTATTGGACAATGCATTTTCGGTGACGACAAATGGACTCTTCGGTATAGCCGTACTGGAAGTTACAATGCGATATACTTTTGAAGCAAGTGGTGGCACATCGGCAGCGATAAACATCCACGTATTCTCGCCTGTCTTCTGCAAGCTTACCTCCTGATTACTTTCATCTACGAGTTTTTTCCCTGCAAGATTCTGCGATGTAGAGAAAGTGACCACATCGGTACGAGGCCACAGGTTTGTATTGAATATATGTATATACTGTCCTTGATCATGGGCATTAACAGCGGTATACCATTCTTGTGTGATTTGTTTAGCTATCGAATCAGCACGAAGCGCAAAGGCCTGTTTTTGTTTCCACAATGCACGCGTAAATTCCGAATCGGGTTCAGGACCACTTGCCGACGCACCCCACGTATGTTCGGAGAACAACGCGACATTACGCCAGGCTTGATAAAAACTCTCTGACGGATATACCTTCGGGTTTGTTATAGACCAAAGAATTTCGAGTTGGTTGAGGCGTTCGGCATTATACCGGTTCAACGATAAATCTTCTGCTGTTGAGGCTGCGCCATCTTCCCAATAGGGAGTGAAGTCTCCTCTGAATGTCGGTAGTTTATCTCCGTATAGTTTTTCAAAGCGCGTAAACAACTCTTCGGTTGTGCTGATGTGAAACTTCGGATATTCATATACTTCATTCCACTTTCGGATGATGTCCGGCATGTCAGTATCGGGCGGACCGTTGTCGCCATGCACGGTATAGCGCAGGTATGAAAAGTTATAGGGGAACTCTTTTACCTCAAGTGTATGGAGATACTCCCACAATGGATCCAGTCCGCTTGATGAAAGTTTTCCGGCAAGCCAATCATGAAAGTAAGAGTAACCTTTGCCCGCAGACCAGCACAATACTTTTTCTTCGCCCGATGGTGAGGCCCAATAGAATGGGTAGTCGCCCCACTCCTTGTGTGCAAGTCCCACGCGGCTACCACCGGTCTCCACGTGCGGAACATAGTTGGGGGCCATGGAGAAATACTTCATTCCGTTTTCAGCCATAGCCGTCACCATTCCCCATGACGCCCCGGGTACGTCCGACATCATGACGGAACGTACATCCACGCCAAGTTCTTTTCCAACACGATGTGCATCGTCAAACAAGTGCGTGATCTCTTCCTGCTTGCAAAGACCTGTGAGTATATTTCCGATCGAGGCATTCAAGGAAACGCTACCATCTTTTACGGCTGACTTGAATGCCTCCACTTGCGCCGTGTTTTTGTAACGCTCCAGGTATTCACTCACGGGCCACATGGTTTCTATATTCCACTTGAACTTTGCACCATCCGGATAATCCTTTGTGCGTTCGGCCAGCATTACGGCGCGCTCGATGTTACGCAGTTGCAGGTTCATCACATCTTCGTGGCGATGGGTATAGCCTATATCCAAGTGCGAGTGAGGCAGAAAGTATACCTCCCACGTACGTGCACCTTCCATCATAACATTCTTCTTCACGTTGCCCTGGCGACTTCTGAAGTTTACATCAACGGGTATAGCTTCTTCCATTAGTCCTGCAGGGAACAACGCAGTCATTTCATACACGCCCATTTTCGATGCTGGAATCTTCTCTACGAGTTTTTTACCAGCGAACGATACTTCGAGCGTAGCTCCATCGTACAAGGGTTTGTTGAACTTTACTTTATACTCCCTGCGCGGTCCCTCCGGTGATTTACGATACCCTTGCGTGGGTATAAATGATATATCATCAATCTTGGAAACACTGCTGAGCGCACGTTTCGCCTTCTCATAAAACCTGATCTCACTCAATCCATAATAGTTGATGTTCTGATTTTTCCATTTTGCATCGTCCGCTACATGGGGCGAACCATCGTGATAATAGTTGCCCTCGTGTTTATCGGCTGTGATGCAGAAATATTTAAAGCTTATCCCCGCAAGGTCAAGATGAAAATCTGCGGGCTCTTCTTTTTTACCGACTGATTCGGGGATCACAAAATAATCGCGATCACCATCTTTCAATGTATACCAGGTCTTTCCATCACGTGAATATTGCAGATATACTTTACGCAGACCCCGGTTGGTATGATCGTGTTGATTGTGATTCCAGATCTCAATGAATGCAGGCGTCCGCTCTTTGTCGAATATATATAGCAACCACACAACTCCCTTGCGGGTCTGCTGTCGCGCTTGTACGGATGTTTCCGAAACCTTCGAGATCCACATGGTCTTCCCCAGGTTGTGCGCTGTATGGCTGTGGCCATTCATACCGCTTCCGTTGATAGTCTCTTCATCGGGAAATCCGGGAAACTCGCTGCTGGATTCCACCGTGATTGCTTCGGCGGAAACGGGAGTATATACATCAAGTTGCTGTGCATATATAGTGTAGCCTGAAAACAGCACAACAACCAATATGCATCTGCCTATAAATGACTTTCTGATCAACACGTTCCGCACTGTTTTTTCTGTATTACTTTGCTATACCCCACTGTTTATTTGGCTTATCGCCCATGACCAGCGTAAGCTTGCCACCCTTCAGCAGTTCGCCGGCAGGGAACTTAAAAGAGTTTAGTGTTTTTCCGTTGAGTGTGGCCGACTGTATATACTTGTTATTGCGGGATGTATTTTTGGCTTCGATCACAAACTGTTTACCACGTCCGTAGCGTCCACCGAGATCAATCACAATCTGCTCATACAACGGACTGGCTATCTCATATACCGGTTCAACACGGCATCCGCCATCGGTCTGGAACAGACCGATTGAAGCCATGACAAACCAGGCGCTCATCTGCCCCTGGTCTTCATCACCCAGGTATGCATTTGCTAAACCACCGCCATAATATTCTTCCAGTATAGATCGGCTCCACTTCTGCGTTAGCCATGGATGGTCTACCCAATTGAAGAGAAAAGCAAAGTGCATGGATTGCTGGTTGCCTTGTACAACAGGATAATCCCAATACTGATCGTTCGGTGCATTGTAGCGCCACGGTTCACTGGCCACAAAGCCCCAGTTCAGGCGATCGACAAAAGCTTTACGACCAATCATGTCGGCCATCGCAGGAACGTCTTGTGGAACAAAGAAACTGAGCTGCCAGGAATTACCTTCTACATACTCTTCGTTACGACCAGACTGAAACGGGTCGAAGGGCTCGGTAAATTCTCCTTTACTGTCGCGCAGTTGTGCGTAGCCATTCTTGGGGTTAAACGCATTGCGCCACCATTCGCCGCGCTCAGCAAATACTTTATAGTCGGCATCCTTGCCAAGTGCTTTGGCGAACTGTGCTACTGTCCAATCGTCGTAGGAATACTCGAGTGAGTTTGAAAATCGTCCGAGATCAACCGGTACATATTTATACTTCATATAGGATACCAGGTCGCGGTTCCCGGCAAAGCCTCCTGCCACCGGGCCGGCCGGCGTTGTTTGCATTTTCTTCATCGCCTCGAATGCTTTCTCTTTATCGAAGTCACGGACTCCCATTTGGTATGCCGATACCATCAACGGTATTTCATGTTCGGCTACCATCACGGGTATATATTCCATTCCTGCAGGACCTTTTGCCAACCATCCGTTTACATCATACATCGCCAGTTGAGAATTAACCCACTTCGATGACCACTCGGGTGTGGCCAGGTTCCAGAGTTGATTCAGATTCCAGAATGTATTCCAGAATGCATCGCAGCCGAGCGCGAGATGATCGGGATTGGCAAATTTATGCTTAGTCTCATCGGGTGCCATCCACTCGCCATTTACATCGCTCCAGGTATTGCGGCACAGCGAACGGAAGAAGTTGGTATAGAAGCGCACTTTCTCCAGGCGATTATCGGATGTGATGGTGATGCGTGAGAGATAATTGTTCCATACTTTTTTCTGGTTTGCCACTACGGCATCATAACGCCAACCGAAAGGCTTCGCGATTTCTTTCTCCAGGTTCTCGCCAGCATTTGCTATACTCACCAGCGATATACCCGAACGCGCTTGTACTATCGATGACTTCTTTGTATCAAACTCGACATACGCTCCGGCCTCTTTCAGGTTCTTGCCTTGCAGCTTGCTGATGTCTACAGGGTCGCTGTCGAGCCACCCTCCTATTTTCTTTATAGGCTGATCAAACTCTATGACAAAATGTATAGTATATTCCTGGTCGGCATCATTGCTCCATACGGTCGGGCGTGGTGAGATCTGGTGACTATAGCCTTCGATGCGATAGTCGTTTACTTTTTTAATGGCTATATCTGACAATTTGTAGTCGTATTCTCCCTGCACGTGCAGATCGATCATCACGCGTCCATCCTGATCTTTGGGAAAGGTATAGCGCTGGAATCCGGCACGCTCGGTTGCTGTTACTTCAGCCCAGATGCGTGTGTCGGTCATATATACTTTATAGTATCCCAGCGGCGCTTCTTCGGTAGCTTTATCAATGCGCGAGCGGTAGCCTGCATCTGGATTGAACTCATCTCCTACGGTTGTCTGCAATGCACCATTGGTAGGCATCAGGCCCAGGCCAGCCATGGTCCATTCGTGAATATGACTGAAGGTACCGATGGTTTCAAATGTAGGTTGATATCCCGCCTGCCAGCCCATGTTCTGGTTATCCGGACTAAGCTTTACCATGCTGAAGGGCATCCAAGGTCCGGGTGCAATCATCCAGCGTGAATGTGCTGTACCGATGCGCGTGTCTACATAGTCTGCAGGTGTTTGAAGTTTACCGGGCGATCGTTGAATAGTGCCTGCTTCTAATTCTTTGCCATTTACTCTTATACTATATTTACTATGCGTTGCTTTTGCAACCGCGGGCATCGGTGCTTCCAACTGATACCGCGCAGAGTCCAATGTTGTTTGATATATAGATATACCATCGAGTTGTACTTCGATGCCTGGCTTTCCACTCAAGTGCTCCACATCTATTAATAACGGCTGAACATTTTTCTTTCCCATACTCAATTCATACAAAGCAGGCTTTACGCTGCGGATAAATGCATCCTCGTTCAGCTGCAGTATAGCGCCATCAGGACCTTCCAGCCGCAGGTGATCAAACACGACCCATGAACCTTCGAGCACGGTAATCGTAATGCTGTTACCACCCCTACGAATAACGCCATCGCGTAAAGGAATCTCCAGGATCTTTTCTCCTGAAGCGCCACCCGTGAGTGATGCATCCGATATACCTTTCAATAAAAACTTTTCATACTGTTGATCATTGACGCCTACTTTCATCAACGACTTGCGTGGGTGCGTGTCAACAAGATCGATCACGAGTTTCCACTTGCCTCCCGCTGGGAAAGATTTCAGTGCGAACAGAATATTGATCTCGTGTGTGCGCCAGCCGGAAGTTCCCCATGTTCCGCCCCAGGTGTCATCGGGACCAGGCAGTACATATGGAAAGTCGGTTGAAGCATTTGACCTTCCGACCAAAAAGAAACGGTCTTCAAATCCAAAGTCCTTGCTCAAAAACTTTTTATAGTCCGCAGGGCCTAACGCCAGATCAGCAGCGGAATTATCATTCTTGCCAATGCTCCAGATGTCATTAGCCATTGCAGAATCCATTCCAGTAAATGCGAAAAGCAAAAAGAGAAGTAGTCTGTTCATTGTTCTAAAAGTGGTTAAACCTTTCCGGGTCATCATCCGGAAATCAGGACGATGTAAGTTAGGCAAATGTTCATATAAATTAAGTATGTTCATACTTATTAACATTTTGATAATTCAAATATTGACGTTTTGTGCTGCAAAATCTACTTTTTTGTGAATAAAATCAAACGTTTGAAAATATCAATTATTTAAAAATACTGCTATATTGCATATATGTATGAACATGATACAACAATATCCTACATATATAATAGAGCGGATCGCGAGACAACACTGAAAAGGAAATTGGAGTAGAAGGCGGGACGCATGGTAACGCAGGTCGTAGGGATCGCAGCAACTATATATACACAAGCATACAAGAGTCGAGAAAAGAAAATAACGCTTCGGAAAACAAACCCCAATGCCTATGAAAAAACGGATACCAATTCTGACTGCTTTGCTGGCTAAACGCACCAAAGCACACCAACCACTTGATGTAGAACGGACCAACACCAACGCTTCTGTTAATCATTAACTATGCAACACCCATACAACCCCATGTTTAAAAAACTGATAAACCATTCTCTGATGGGAATGATTATCCAGTGCATTCTGGTCACTTCAGGTTTGGTATCTGAAGTGAAAGCGCATGACGCTCGGTCACTTACTACCGAGATGCAGCAGGCAGAGATTACCGTAACCGGTACAGTAACAGCTGCCGATGATGCCACTGCTCTGCCGGGCGTGAGCATCACGATAAAGGGCACAAGCCAGGGAACGACAACTGACAAGGACGGGAAATATAGTATACAAGTCCCCGATGGCGATGCGGTCTTAGTCTTCTCCTTTATAGGCTTTCTTTCGCAGGAAGTTACGGTCAGCTCCAGAACAGTGATCGATATAGGACTGACCACCGACATTCAACAGCTCAGTGAAGTTGTGGTGGTTGGCTATGGCACTCAAAAGAAAGAAACGTTGACCGGTGCTGTCTCTGCAGTAACGAGTGAAGAGATCGTAACAACCCGAAACGAGAACGTGCAGAACATGCTCACGGGTAAAGTTCCAGGTCTTCGTGTTCGGCAGAATTCCAGTGAGCCCGGACAATTTAATAGTTCTATTGACATCCGTGGATTCGGCACTCCACTGGTGGTTGTCGATGGTATACCGCGCGATAACATGGCGCGTATTGATCCGGAAGATATAGAGAGTATATCAGTCGTAAAGGATGCGTCTGCTGCTGTATTCGGATCGCGTGCAGCAAACGGTGTTATCATCATCACTACGAAAAAGGGAACAAAAACAGGTGAACCCAGCATTACCTATTCAGGTAACATGGCCTGGCAGGTTCCCTCTAATTACCCCGATCTCGTTGATGCTCCCCAGTGGATGACACTCTTCAATGAAAGAGACCGCCACAATGTCGACAACAGTAATCCATCACTCAAATATACTCCGGAGGAGATTGAGTCCTATCGCAATGGCACCAAGGCATCTACCAATTGGAAAGAGGCTGTTATGCGCAAGAGTGCACCTCAAACACAACATACCCTAAGTGCTACCGGTGGCAACGACAAAATCACATACTACTCCAGTGTAGGATATCAGTATCAAGGCAGTTTCCTGCAGACGGATGCCATCAACTACGAGAAATATACTTTGCGCAGTAATGTCTCAGCAAAGGTTAGCAAGAATATACAGTTTGAATTGAACCTGGCGGGGTTCTCTGACAAACGTGAGTCATCACCCTACGGTTCAAATGATATCATCCGGGCCATGTGGCTACAGCGCCCGATGGATAAGGTATACTACGATGAGGCGACTAAAAAATATTCGATGATGGACTGGAACGTCATTCTCAACCCGGTGGCCATGATGGATAAAGAACTTGTCGGTGAGAATACATATCAAAGCAAATGGTTTCAGTCCAGCGCAAGTCTCACATACGATGTTCCCTTCCTGGAAGGTCTTTCATTCAAAGGGCTCTATAGCTACGACTATACCATGAATGATAACAAAGAGTATACGAAGGCCTATACATTGTATTTACCTACCGGTGCAGCATACCAGGCCAACACACAGAGTCGTGGCAACAGCAGGATCTCACGCTTCTTTTACTCCAAGAATGCGAGCTTGTGGCGATTACAAATTGCGTTCGAACGCGACTTCGGAAATCATCATGTAAGCATCATGAACCTCCTGGAGAATTCGCATTACCAGGGCGACAACTTTTACGGCCGCAGATACGGAGTGTTACCCTTGGATCAGATCTTCGGAGGTATAACCGAGAACCAGGAGATACTGCAGAGTACCTCGAGTACTTCACTTTACGACTATGCGAATCGTGCATCAGTAGGTCGTGCTTCTTATGGCTTCAAGAATAAATATCTGGCGGAGTTCTCGTATCGTTATGAAGGTTCATCGAAGTTTCCCAAAGACAATCGCTGGGGCTTCTTCCCTGCTGTGTCAGCCGGCTGGAGAATTTCGGAGGAGCCGTTCTGGTCTGCCAACTCATCTCTTAATTTTATTGATAACCTCAAGGTCCGCGGATCGTACGGTATCACCGGAGATGACAGTGGCTTAACCTATCAGTTTGTGAGCGGCTATCAATATCCGGTTACGGGTACAGGTATAGGACGTACCGGACTTCCTCCAGGGTATATATTTGGAAATTCATTTGTCTCTGCATCCAGCAGTACCGGGCTGGCAAACAATTCAATAACCTGGTACAAAGCCAAGACAACAAATATAGGATTGGACGTTGATGCATGGAATGGACTGCTCGGAGCAACGGTTGAGTTCTTCAATCGGGATCGCACGGGTCTTCTTGCCACACGCATTCAAAGTCTGCCGGGTATAGTGGGCGCAAATCTTCCGCAGGAGAATTTGAACAGCGACGTGAGCCGTGGCTTCGAAGTAGAGTTACGCCATACCAATCGTATCGGCGAGATCACATACCAGGTAAGAGGTAATATATCCTATACAAGGACAAGGACAAAGTATTACGAGATGGCGCGCGCGGGCAACTCCTACCTGAACTGGCGCAATGGTCTTAATGACCGGAACAACAATATATGGTGGGGTTATGAAGGCGATGGTCGCATGACGAACTGGGATGATATATACTATAACCCGGTATATATCGGGCGTGGTTCTGTGCCGGGTGACTATCAGTATCTCGATTGGAACGGTGATGGCTGGATCAGTGACCTGGACGTTCATCCACTTGCTACGAATGGTCAGGTCCCACTCATCAACTATGGTATCACCCTCGGTGGTCAATGGAAAGGTGTTGACTTAACCATGTTATGGCAGGGATCCGGTAAGAAGTATGTCATCGCGCGCGAATTCCTTTACCAGCCACTTTGGTCAAATAGTAATGCCCTTAGTGATTTCACAGACCGCTGGCATCCTGCTGATCCAAATGCAGACCCATATGATCCTGCGACAGAATGGGTAGCGGGTGAATATGGTTATACCGGAACATCACCGAATGCTACTTCTGATTTCAATATTCAGAATGCTGCCTATATCCGGTTGAAGAGCATTGAGATTGGCTACACACTGCCCAATACAATACTGGACAGGATCTCACTGCAAAGTGTAAGAGTATATGTAAATGCATACAACCTGCTTACGTTCACCAAGCTGAGATATATGGATCCGGAATTCTATACTACCAACGATATCACCAAAGCAGGCCTTACCGATCTGGGCTATAACTATCCGATCAACAAGTCCTTTTCCGTTGGCTTGACTGCTAAATTCTAAACCTCACGATTTATGAAACTTAGAAAAATTATAACAACGATAAGTTTGACCTTAACCATATCAGCGTGCACGGACCTGGATATAGCACCCATCAACGTGCTGGGCGAAGATGAGGTCTTTGGTAGCAATGCAGGCGTATTGAGTAATGTCGCCCGCATCTATAGCAGGCTCCCGATAGAAGATTTCAAATATTACTATCCTTCCGGTTTCAACTTCAGCGGCACGCTATTCAAACAAATGGCGGCGCTCACCGGAGAAGCCGTTGGTCGTGATACACAAGGTGCCGATAACGAAGGCTTCTACTATTGGGACGAAGGCTATGCTGAACTTCGTGATATCAATACGCTCTTTCAAAAATTACCGGAGCGTGCTTCTGTACTCGGAGAAGCAGAGACAAAAACATACCTGGCCGAAGCGCATTTCTGCAGGGCCTATACATACTTTGCTTTGGTAAAGCGATATGGTGGCGTTCCTTTAGTTACCGAGCCTATCGATTATCCGGGTTCAGTTGATATAAACGGCACGCGTCTTTTCCGTGCATCGGAAGAAGCGATCTGGGATTTTATTGCTGCTGATCTTGATGAAGCTATAGCAAACCTGCCGGAGACCTCACCGTCAAAAGGCCGCGTGAATAAATACGTGGCTGCTGCCTTTAAATCAAGAGCCATGCTATATGCAGGAAGTATAGCCAAGTATAACATGGTAAATGAAGTTCAGGAACAGAACGGTGCATCGGTACGCATTTGTGGCGTTCCTTCGAATCGTGCAAACGACTATTTCAAGGCAGCCTACGATGCAGCAAAGCTGGTGGTTGAATCCAATAAATATGCACTATACAAAGGGCAGTGGGCAGCCGGTGATAAGGTAGCGCAGGCTAAAAATTTCAGGGCGTTATTCATGACTGAAACAACGGAAAACATTTTTGTAAAGTACTACGATCAAACAAACAGCACGCATAACTACGATGAGTCGGTACAACCCAACCAAACTAAAACAGGCGGTAACGATTCGGAAGTAAACCCTACGGTTGACTTCGTTGAAATGTTTGATGGCATTGCCAAAGACGAAGAAGGACACTTCGACAATATTGACGAGAACAATCATTACTATCTTTTCAATTCTCCACTCGATGCGTTCGCCAACGCAGAACCTCGCTTACGCGGAACAGTAATTTTACCGATGGATACCTATCGAGGTCAGGTGATCGAAATTCGCCGGGGTATATGGAAAGGCGATGCGAGCGGTGGAATTTCTCCCCTCGCCAGCGAAGGTGACATTGGAAATGTAGCGGATTTCTCTGATTCGAATCTCATACTTGCATCAGGTTTAGGAACGAACCCCGTGGTAAATCTTGAGCCCGGTGATCCGCATGGAGCAACGATGAAAGCTGCCGGTGCCAATGGTCCTGTTTCCAATTGGGACTTCGGTAACATCGGAGGTATATATCTTGCCAAATATCTCAACGAGAGCGGCCCGACCACCGGCTTTAATTCTACACAGAGCTGGATCGAAATTCGTTATGCAGAAGTATTGCTCAACCAGGCAGAGGCTGCGTATGAATTACACTTGGCTGGTGCATCCGGAGATAATTACCTCACTGTTGCCTATAACAACATCAACAGTATACGCGAGCGTGCAGGCGCAACCTTGCTTGCCAGTGAAGTTGATCTCAATAACATCAATGTTATTCGTACCGAGAGACGGAAGGAACTTGCCTTCGAGAACAAAACATACTGGGATCTTAAACGCTGGAGAATTCTGCACGAAGAACAAAACAACAGGCGCTTCAGAATTCTCAACACATATTATTCCACCGATGCACAGAAGTATTTCCTGTCTGTGAAATTCCAGGAACCTCGTGGCGGATTCCAATACATCTTTACTTTCGACACGCGATACTACTATCAACAGATTCCTGAGGCTGAGATCAACAAGAATCCGAATACAAAACAAAATCCTGGCTTCTAACCATTCAAAATTACTGAGTCATGAAAAGTATACTATATATAGCATTGTCGCTTCTGCTCGTGGCAGGTCTCTCTTCCTGCGACGAAGATAATTACCCTGCTCCTGCCGAAACATTTAAAGGTTCTATTGTAGATGCAGAAACCGGTGAGCCTTTTCAAACCGCCATCGGCAACACAGGTGTGCGCATCAAGATGATGGAATATAGCTGGAGTGAAACTCCTACGCCGTACTACATGTACGCCATGATGAGTGGTGAATTCAATAACAACAAAATATTCAGCGGTGAGTACGGTATAACACCGGAAGGTGCCTTTGTTCCGGTGCCGGAGGAAAGAATTCAGATAGCCGGCACAGTTGAAAAAAAGTATGAGGTTGAACCCTTCCTGCGTGTTGCATGGGTCGGTGAGCCGGTAGTTAATGAAAATGGTACGGCCACCATCCAGGTAAAGATCGACCGGGGTACAACCCATCCGGATTATCAAGAGCCATTGACTGAAGTCTGGTTATTTGTAAGCGAGACTCAATACGTGGGAGACTTCAGCTATAGCCCTAACTTCTCCACGAAGTTAACAGGCGCAACGTTGCCCGTAGTGGGCGAAACTATTTCCATTACAACGGGGTGGCCAGGCGGCATCGGCACAGGTTCACAACGTACCTTCCCCGCTTACTCACGAAAGTATTTTTTAAGAGTGGGCGCCAGAACCAGCAAGCAGGTAAACAGCACGAATGTTTACAACTATACCACCGTTAAGGAGATCACCACACGGTGAGGTAAATATATAGTTCATTCCCGAAGGTATCTATTCAATGCCTTCGGGAACTATATTTTGTTTTCAAGCACGGCTATCTGCATCCCTCCTGCTGCGGCTTGATTGTCTCATACTTGACCACAAGCATGGACGACTGAACATTTGAAAGAACAATTACCGAAACATTTTATAAACGTGTTCAATTAAAATGATTAAAATTGGTCCGAAAGCTTCCAAATCCTTTACCAGCGAGTGAAAATACAAATAGATCATAACAGCTCAACGCCTCTGCACATACAGACCGAAATGCTTTTGCGGGAGCTCATCAAGAAGAAGGAATACCAGGAGGGAAAATTACTTCCCAACGAAGTCGAACTTTCAAGCCACCTTGGAATTTCTAGAAATACCCTTCGACAAGCTATCTCCAAACTGGTGAATGAAGGTATACTATCTCGTAAAAAAGGCTACGGCACTACCGTGTCTACCAAGGGCGTATTTGGACGAGCAAAGAACTGGCTGAGCTTTTCGCAGGAGATGAAAGCCCTGGGAATTTCGGTTCATAACTTTGAACTGCATATAAGCTGGGTGATTCCGGAAAAAGCTGTGCTTTCCTTTTTTGATTTGAAACCATCCAGTCGTGTGTTATGCCTGGAGAGGTTGAGAGGGAAAGAAAATTTTCCGTTTGTTTATTTTGTTTCCTATTTCAATCCGTCCATCGGCATGACAGGGAATGAAGATTTCAGTAAACCGCTGTATGAAATCCTCGAAGAGAAATATAAAGTCAGAGCTTCACTTTCGTATGAGGAGTTAACCGCTATTAAAGCGCCTCAGAATATTTACAAGAAATTGAACATCGCTGCTGACGAGCCAGTGTTGTTTCGCAAGCGCCTGGTTTACGATGAAAGCAAAAATCCTATAGAATTCAACTATGGCTACTATCGTGGCGACAGCTTTGTATATACCGTAGAGAGTGAGAGAAAGTCAATCTGAGGTAACAAGTAGTTACAGCCAATCTTATCATAGCAAAGTTTCACGGTGTGGATGGAGATAAACCCCGATGCTCCACTGGCGTGATTGCTATGTCAGGCGGTTTCAACGGACTGCCTAGGAGACGGCATCAATTTCTTGTTTAAAAAAGCAAGTTGATCTTCAATCACACTGGTGAGTACTTCCCCATGGTAGAGGTCAAAATGACTGGAGGGGTATTCCTTTATTTCTACAGATCGGGCGTTACGTGCCTTTTCTTTAATGTAATCAATTGATACTTCGACATCATCAGTGGCGAGGGTCAAAAGTATAGGTGCCTTGATCTTCTCGAAGGTGCCCTCCTTGTATCGAGGTGCTTTAAACAGGAACCTTGCAGCCACTTTGTTTCTCCAGGTGGGGCTATTCTTTTTTAGATTTTCAAATCGTGCTGCCAAAGCCGGATCTGCAAAGAATGCTTTGCCTGGTTTGCCGAAGACTTTCAGATAGCATGGGTTGAATCCTAACCATCCTCTGACTGTGTCAACAACACCGGCAACCAATAGCTTGACAGAGGCTGTAACAAGTTGAATGTTTGTCCCTCCAGTTTTTTTTATTTTAGCTTTTACATTACTTCCTTTGATTGCATCAATGGCAGGCATATTTCCAATGACGGCGGAAATGGTCTGGTCTTCGGCAGCTATCCGGACCACGTGGCTGCCGCCAAGTGAGGTTCCCCATAGTGCAATCCGGTTTGGGTCAACGATGTCCTGGCGCTTGACAAAAGCGATGGCATTTCTGAGATCCGTTAATTGTTCTGACGGCTCAATCAATTGGCGTGGTATACCTTCGCTTTCCCCGAGATGTCTATAGTCGAAGATCAGCGTGGCAAAACCACTTGAGGCGAAAGCCTTGGCAAAGTCCGGAAGAATCCAATCCATGGTTCCGGAAAATCCGTTGGCCATTACCACGCATGGTAACCGGGCTGTCGTTTGTCGAGGCGGTGTAAATAAATAGCCACCACAGGTTATTCCCCTGGACATGAATGATACTCTCTGGCGTTCAAACTTCATCTTCGTTACAACTATTGGTTATAAACTATCAGAAGGAAGCGATAAAAATGCGTTCCACGTTCTTCCCGTAAATCACTTCTTGGTGTTAAAAAACTTCGCCAACATACTCGACAGGAATATACGCTTTAAGGAAGTCTTGACACGATGCCAGCCACTGGTTCCCCCACTCGCTCTTTAAGAATTCTTTTGGCATTTCATTCTGTTACAGAATGAAAACACAAATCAGTTAATGATATACAATTTGACTGGTAAAAAAACTTCGTTCTTACCTTGTAATAAGATTGCGTAAATTAAGTTTACTGGATGGGTTTGGTTGGTCTTCTGAATTGTGTTACCGAGCAACAGATCACGTTAAAATTCATTAGATCTTTTTGAAACTGTTGAGTGATGTTCAAAAAATCTTGTTACCACTTTTAGGCTGGCATCGGCATTTCAAATACTTCGCGCTGCGCGCTCAAATCCGGCAGACGATTTTAAAAAGCGAGTAAGTACCTAACGTATTTAAGTTATCAAAATCGCATTACTATGATTGGTCACTTTTTTAAAGTTCTGGGGAGAATAACACTTAAGAATAAAAGCTACACGTTGATCAATTTATCGGGTTTGGTAATTTCCATAACCGCTAGCTTGTTCATATTTATCTATGTCCTGCATGAGAAAAGCTATGATAACTTTCACGAGAAAAAAGACCGAATTTTTAGGATAAGGAATGATCGCTATTCGGGTGGTGAGCTATCGCGAAGATGGGCTGCCGGACCAATGAGTATAGGGTCAGATCTCAAGACCGATTTCCCGGAAGTGGTGAGCTATGTCCGGATGAACAATGCTCGACGGCAGAGCTATATCCTGGCGTACAACGAGAAATCATTTAAGGAAGAAAATATTCTCTATGCATCTGAAGATTTCTTCAAAGTCTTTTCGTTTCGACTCGTCAAAGGTGATGATTCACTGGTCCTGCGAAGGCCGTTCACCATTGCCATCTCAGAATCTATGGCGAGACGTTACTTTGGAGAGAGTGATCCGCTGGGAAAAATCATTATGTGCAATAAAACGCAATCCTATGAGGTAACGGGAGTATTCGCAGACGTCCCGGAAAACAGTCACTTCCGATTTGATGCACTGTTTTCATTCGAAAGCTTGTGGAAGATACTTGGACCTGAAGAAACGAATAATCTTATGACGAATTGGGGCTGGGTCGGTACCTACACGTATGTTGAACTCCGTTCGGCTATTGATAGAGAAAGTTTGCAGGCGAAGATGCGGGCGTATGTAGATAAAAGAATGGGTACTGAACTTCGTGAGTGGAATGAGTGGATGGATTTCATCCTGCAACCTATAACGGCTATTCATCTCAACTCGAATGAAGCGGATGAAATAACGGAAAACGGCAATGCAAAATCTGTTCTTTACCTTACGCTACTAGCTGTAGTTATCTTGGTCATTGCCTGGATCAATTATATCAATCTTGCCACCGCCCGATCCATGGAACGCGGTCGTGAAGTGGGGATTCGAAAAGTATTAGGGAGCACCAAAAAACAACTCATCTGGCAATTTTTTTTCGAGTCCATTCTTTTCAAACTTGTGGCGACCATAATAGCATACATCCTGTTGATCTTGTTACTGCCCTCCTTTGCAGTAATGGCAAACCGAGCATTTGATATTTCCATCTTGTACTCAACAGGAACACTGCTTACGATCGGAATTGTATTTCTTCTTGGGGCAGTATCCGTTGCCATTTACCCGGCAGTTATGATGTCTGGCCACAAGCCTTTAATCGTCCTGAAAGGATTTGCGTCTTCCATGAAAGGCGTGCTTCTGCGCCAAACCCTGGTGACAATACAATTTATTTGTTCTGCCGCCATGATTACTTCCTTGTTTGTGATTCACAAACAAATCCACTTCATGCGGACAACTGCAACAGGGCTGGAGTCAGAGCAAGTGCTGGTTGTTCACGGGCCGGTTGTGTTTGATGAACCGGCATACCGTGGTAACTTCAGTACGTTCCGGAATTCATTGCTTGACCAGGCGGGAATCAGTTCAGTAAGCCTATCGACTGACGTTCCAGGACATGCAGTCAAGAACATTGCTGGCAACGTGCGCATTGTTGGCCAAGGTGTAGACAAAGGGAACAGTTACCAGGGAATCATGGCGAATGAAGATTTTCTTACGACCTATGGCTTAGATCTGATAGCAGGTCATAATTTCTCAGGAGCTGATCGTGAAGAATGGAACTCGGTAATTGTGAATGAAACCGGCATGAGGTTATTGGGTTTCAATGAGCCGGAAAAAATTCTCGGGCACAAAATCGACATCTGGGGTTCTCAACCTGAAGTAATTGGAGTTATTAAAGATTATCATCACCAATCACTTAAGTCCATTATCCCTCCCCTTGTAATTATATTCGATAAAGGCATCACTCAGTATTTCTCTGTACGATTCGATCCAACTGTGCCCATAAGTGGGCTTATAGAGAACGTGAAAAAGAAATATGTCAAGAGCTTTACGGGAAATCAATTTCACTATTTCTTTATGACCGACCACTTCGATCAGCAGTATAAAGCAGACGCTCAGTTTGCAACATTATTCAATGTAGTCAGTCTTCTAACGGTCATCGTTGCGTGCCTCGGACTCTTTGGGCTTTCCTCTTACCTTGTGTTGCGCAGGAAGAAGGAGATCAGCATCCGCAAAATTCTTGGCGCTTCAATCGATCAAATTGCCATTTTGGTTTCGAAGAATTTTCTAGGCCTCGTTCTGCTAGCAAATCTAATAGCATTGCCATTCATCTTATTCGTAATGGACCGTTGGCTAAACCAGTTTGCATACCGCATTGACATTGATTATATAATTCTTCTCATTTCAGCTGGCGTGACAATAACCATTGCAGCAGTCACTGTTGCATTTCAATCTGTTAATGCTGCTAAGGCGAATGTGATCGATAACCTGCGATCAGAATAATCAACTGCTAGTACTTCATTGACAGTTTACCGCAGTCATTTTACCTTACTGCAAGTAGCGAAACGGTCAAAAAAAACTTTAGCATGTTTGAGGTGTTGAGCGTTTTCTTAGTAATTCTTGTTACCATTTTTGTTACTCGAATCAATAAACATCTCGCTATCAAGCGTGCACACATTTTTGCATCGAAATAGAGCCTCCTTTCGTATAGCTTAACAGTTGCGAGAAATATAGGTTATGATAAATTTGCTCTTGTTATATACATTGACTGCTATTTTCAGACATGCCCACAACATGTTTTTCTAAGGTCAATCTTCAAAAGCGCATAATGATATTTTTTGTCAGGCTATTACAGCTAGAAACAATTGAATAATATATATCATGAAGCTGTACTGAAGCGTGACAAGCGGCCATCTCTTGGACAATTTCTAAAATGAAATTTATTTATATTTCTGAAATTCACCTAACGCGAAGGCAATTCAAAGTTATTAATAAATGTATAATCCAGCTGATGCAGGCAAAGGTCTATATTAAGCTGTTATATATATCCCTAATGTCTCCTCAAGCGTACTGAATTTTATCCGGGTGTTACTTGCTACATCTACTTTTTTAGTCTTCGTTGTGTACCTTAAGGATGCGGCCAGTGTCGCAAAGAGGAAGAAACAACAGTCTTTGGGACTGTTGTTCTTCTTGACTGTAGGATCATTTAATATTCTCCGAGATTCAGAGATTTTTTAACGCTGTACTGTGACCGGTCCATGCTAGCGCAAGATCTCAGCGATTTCATCGATCGATCGAATTCCTTTAGCATCCCCCAGGTCTAAGTATTGCATAGATCACGTTACCTGAAGCAGACAAATTGAAGACCTTATCGTCTGCAGAGGGAAGAATTAGTTTCCATGTCTTCCCCTTATCTGATGATTTGAAGATACCAGAGGGATGACCACAAAAGAAGTATTTACCGACCTGAATGATTGATGCAATAGAGAGACTTGGTGGAAGGCCGGCATCAATGGCCTGCCAGGTCTTACCGCCATCGTAAGATGTCCGCACTCGTCGTGTCTTCTCCGTTGTGTTGTAAGTTATAGCAGCGAATCCATTTTCGATACGTTCCAAAGCAATTCCAACACCGCCCTCGCCGATCACCAAGTTCCAGGTTTTGCCGCCATCGGTTGATCGTATTATTCCCTGCTGACTGGTCGCCAGCATTACGCCGTTTGACTCGATCAATTTCCCCGAGGGTTTCAATACGCCTGTTTCAAAACCGGTAAAAACTGAGTCTCCAGGAGCATTGTTCTTTTCTTTTCGAACGAGATTTTCTTTGTTCCAAAAAGGAGCAGTCGAATTTGGCTTACTGTGATATATCCCGTCTCCAGTGCGAAGATATACCCCGTTATCATCCGCAGAAAAATCCTCTCGCGCGAAATTATCTGCCAAATTTTCGGGCAGACCCTCACTAATATCCACCCATGTTTGTCCGCCATCGTTCGATCTGAAAATGATCTTTACTGGATTACGTTTATCACTGTCTGACACTTGCTGATCAACGGTGCTCAGACCTGACGCTGGAAATTCCGATACCTCATTGTCAAAGGACAATAGAAAGAGAAGTAAAAAAGGAACGCTGTAGATTTTCATATCTTTAAGTAGTTTGGTGAAACACTGTTCATGCTTCTATTATCGAAGACATGAACAAAACTAAAGCACTTTATACCGGGCTTAGTAAAGGACTTGTAAAAAGATGTTAACGAAATGTAAAAGTTTAGAATTGGTGATTAGGAACTAGGGATGACGATCTTCCAGCAACAGAGAATTGAAAACAATATAACGTTTGATAAAGGACCTCTATATTTGGAAACCATATACGAAAGCCCCAATTCAGTGAAGTCTTTGCCAGCCTTCATTTTATTAACGAAGTACTAACCCAAAATATAGGCTATAGCAGCCCTTCATCACCGAATGAGTAATACTTCTCTACTGTAAGAATCACATGATCAAGTAATAGTATATCTGGTAAATTGCATCCGGCTTTTATTTTTCTTGTGATATTTATGCCCGCCTCAAATTAGTGCCAGGTTACCTGAAGGATGATTATGAGAGAGTATAATTCCAGTTGCACCTGACTTAAGAGCAGCGATAAAGAGAAGCTTCGATATGCCAGTGATTCCACTTGTGGCCCACATCAAACAAACCCAATACTTTATTAGCTCTATTGGTGAAGATTACTTTAAACCCTTCGAACGGTTCTATAGTTGAGTCATTCCAGCATTGTCTCCGTATATCATAGGCGTCCTTTGAACTTGATATCTTAGGAAGCTGTGAAGGTTTTATCGTGAATGTGTATGAGAGCTGAATTTCTGCAACTTGCCATTGTGTTCTCTTACTTGTGTTTTATATAATTGTAAGTATTAATTATAGTCGGTCTTAAAAAGCTTTATATACCTTCATTAAAAAAGGAAACGGAATTAAATGAAGGTATAACAAAGCTTAAACTTACCATGATTCATACTTACAAGAAAAGCCTAATAAAAGTAAAACTGCAGGGCCTAATGACAGAACCAGAAGCTAATTCTCTATTCACATCTACTCAACCACGTAACATAACTAACATGAGTTTTTTTGAAGCGTTTTCTATCGCCTGGTTGCATTTGGTTTATTGCTGAGCAGCAACTCCTAATTATCCTGTTATTTTCATTGATTGAATAAGCCCCTCATTGATTTCAAAATTAAATTTCAGCAATGCCGGGCTTCCCTCAAATGTGCCGGAGACTTTGGCAGATAAGACGCCCTTTTTATCCTGCTCTGTATATTCAACAGGCTGCATTACTGATTTATACTTTTCGTTAGCTTCAGCAATCCACTTTTGAATTTCTTCTTTTCCGGTATGAGTTTTACCCTCATCATATACTACACTGGTTTCAGAAAAAAGATTTGCATAAGCTACACTATCAAAGTTGTTTTGCGCTTTAATCAATTCTTGTACTACGTTTGGTATTTTCATGTTGTTTGTCGTTTTGTTTATTAATTAATTCTGATGCTTAAATGGTTGCAATTGTCCCTCCATCAACCACATACTCTGTCCCTGTGAGGTAATTAGCTTTTGGAGAAACCAGAAAGCCGATAAACTCCGCGATCTCTTCAGGTTGTGCAGGTCTTCCAAATGGAATGCCGCCTAGCGCGTCCATGACACTTTTTGTAGCTTCTTCAATGGTAATTTTTGCATTTTCCGCAATCCGTTCGAGGAACCCGGTATTTGTGGTGGTGGCTATCCAACCAGGCGAGACGGTCAATACCCGGATACCTCTGGGAGAAACTTCCTTAGATAAACCCTTGCTGTAATTGATTAACCCTGCCTTTGCAGCGGCATACGGCAAAGTAGAATCGTGCAGAGGCAACCGGCCTTGAATAGAGGCAACGTGAATAATAACGCCACTTTTACGTGCTAACATTTGCGGCAAAAAACCTCTGTCCAACCGAACTGAAGCTATCAGATTTGTTTGAATAGTTTTTTCCCAATTTTCATCACTCAGAACTGCGAAGCCACCAGCTGGTGTATCTGAACCACCCATGTTGTTTATCAAAATGTCTAATTGACCAAATTTTGATAGAACTTCCTTAATCACTTTCTCAGTACCAGCTGCGGTGCTTAAGTCTGCGGAAATGAAATGCGTCTTTCCTTCGTCTTCAGGTTTGTTTCTCGCTATGACAATTACTTTTGCGCCTGCTTTTTCTAAGCGATCTGCGATTGCCTTTCCCAGGCCTTTAGTCCCACCGGTCACCAAGGCAATCTTGCCTGATAACTCATTGCTGAATTGATTTTCCATTTTTATTCTCGTTTATATACATGGGCAAAAGTGGAGTGTATGATCACTTACCACAAGTAGGGATATTTTAATTGCATAGGGATAATTTTATCCCCTATGGTATGTTGCAAAGCATAAGGTTATTTTTGATCTGTGAAAAACAGAAAAATTCCATTGAATTTGAATTGTGGCTTGGACCTGGTAGGCGAAGTGCTGTATGGGAAATGGAAAATGCGCCTGTTGTGGTTTATTAAACAGGGCCATAAACGCCCAAGCGAATTGCAACGCAAAATTCCGGATGCTTCGCGAAGAGTATTAAATGTTCAATTGAAGGAATTGGAAGATCACGAGTTGATTTCAAAAGTCGTCTATGCAGTCGTTCCACCAAAAGTTGAATATAATCTCACCGAGTTTGGCGAAAGTTTAATACCTGTAATTGGTGCCATTGGCCAATGGGGCGATCGTAATGAGGAGCGGTTGCGCTCGCTAATTTTGACTAAGCCAGCAATCAATGTTGAAGTATTGAATGAGGGATGAGATTAAATAACTCGATAGCATTTCGTGAAGCTTGACTTGACCCAATCTAGCAAGAGCCATTCGTGCTGAAAATGCGATGCCCGAGTTTCCCACACTGAATGAAATGACTCGTAGAAACAAAATGCGATCAACCTGTTTTAAAGATGCATTCCTGTTCTTTGTGCTGACTCGACTGAGATGGTCTGACATCACTTGAGCTCAGCATACCCGAAAAGAGAATTATACTGGAGACAATAGACCAGGACAAACTTATAATCCTCTGAATAAGTTGACGAGGTAATTTCAAAATGAAGAGATTGATTACTATATCCACTCGCCAATTTTGTAACCTCAAGCACGTTTGCTTTACTATAGTTATTTGACTTAGCGATATACACGCGTACATCTGGTCCTTGAGTCATTGTAAAACTTTCAAGTTTCAAAACCCTTCTGTTTGTGCTATCGATATTAAATGAAGCACTCCCCATAAGATTATGCGCATAACTGGTAAATATACCGGTCTTATTAATCTGGCCTGTTCCAGGTGAGATCTCTGGAGTCTCTGGATTTTTCATCATATCCACGGTTGTGGGTGCAGGATCGTCCGCCTTATTGCAGGAAATAACAGACAGAAGGCATATAGCCATCGGGATTAAATAATGTTTCATGTCAATGTTTTAATTCTTACCAAAGGGTTTATAAGTTACTGCGACAAGAGCCATTCCTGCTTTGTGTCGATACCGGTCGTTGACAATATCACCATCGTTAAAGGATAATTTTTGATCGGTTCTGTATTCGCTAAACAAAAACGTATAGCCTAAGCGTATTCCAATTTTTTGGCTTAACCAATATTGCAAATAGAATTCGGAGTTGAGTGACCCAATATCATTGTCACTTGTCAATAAGAAATTAAATCGCGTAGGAGATCCTTTTTGAACAGGTGCTTGGTTCGGGTCAAAGGAACTTGAAATTATATTAAATGTCTGTTCGGAACCAAAACTAAAACCAATCGCGTCAACATTTAATCCAACTGAAAAACGCTTTGCTATTTGATATTGAATATATATAGCAAGGTTAAGTGAATTTGTGGCTGCGGTCGCCGTTGTGATCGTGTCAATGTTTTTATCGATGGTTTCTGAAAATATAGTACCAATGCTTTGCACCGGACTTGTATACTTGGCAGGTGCCGTTGTATAATATTCATTTGCCGCAATAAAGCTTGTGAACCTCAGGCCATAACCAATCTTTAGTCGTTGCTTCTTTTTTCCTATACCATGCAGATGAGACCATGACAATGCACCGGAGAACTTGCCTGAGGCCGTACTGAGTGCCAGGTCAAAGTAATTATTATAACGATAGCCGGCTTCTTGCGCAAAGACTATGTTGGTACAGATGACACCGGCCAAGGACAAGGTCAAAATATATTTATTCATAATTATCAAAGTAAAGCCCTGAAACTATTCTCAATTCAACAGACTTAAAGGAAAGGTATCAACTCGGGCATTGTCCTGTGTGTCAGTTCCGCGACAATAGTTTTACTTATTGATTGCCGCTGGCCATTGTGGGCTTTTCTCGCAGCCTATATATCGGGATTTCTCAAGGACACAATTGAATCGAGACGTTAATCATTTGTGATTCTTTCGTGACACACTAATATGAATTTGCGCCTGTTAAAAACGCGACATTAATTATGACAAAACTGAAATCACTTTCATTTCTTAATTATGCTAATTCCTTGTGTATAGTCCTGTAGTGGATAATGATGAGGCGACAATCAAGTACTTTTCCAATCATCCATTTATTTTTTTTCAGAGCGGATGTTGTGCATTCGATATTTTTTTCGTCATTTGCTTAACAAATTATAAGGATATATTAAACATAAGGATATGTCGAAGGAATATCTGGGCGAATTTGAAGAGCTGATACTTACCATGGTGGCCGCTTTGCAGGAAGACGCCTATGGTGCTGCTATAGCGGAAGAGATCGAAACGCGGTTAAAGCGGGAGGTCAATCTAAGTGCAGTGCACGTTACTTTATACCGGCTGGAAGATAAAGGCTACATCAAATCCAGCTTAGGTGGAGCTACAAAGGAACGCGGTGGAAGACGCAAGCGCATCTTCACGATTACCAGCGCAGGTATGGCTATGCTTAAGGCAATGAAAGAGTCGCGCGTTGAGTTATGGAAGCTGGTGCCGCAATTGAAAATGATTGGTGGGTAGCGATGATGGGTGCTGGATCCCAAATGCTAGATACTTGATGCAATGTGCAAAGGCATTGTTCAACGAGATGATGTCATAATTAAACTTAAAACAGAGTATGCTGCCTGAACCAAACATCCAGCATCCTATTACATACAAACAATGAACGAAAATACAAATCCATCTCCTCCTAAAACAGCGCTGCGTTTATTGTCGTGGTTTTGTCCGGATTATTTATATGAGGAGATCGAAGGGGATTTGATTCAGAAATTCAATAAAGATGTACGCAAGAAAGGGAGGAACTATGCGCGGAGAAGATTGATGTGGAATGCTATCCGGTTCTTCCGGCCTGGTATTCTGCTTCGTCATAAGCCAGTTGTATCACTAATGCCTTTATATATGCTTACCAACTATTTTAAAATTGCTTTGCGTATCATGGTACGTAACAAAGGTTACTCCATGATTAATATTCTTGGACTGGCGTTCGGATTGACAGGTGCTGTTCTCCTTGGCCTTTGGATAAAAGAGGAATTCAGTTACGACCAGTTTCATACCGATAAAGAGCGCATCTATATGGCGTGGAATAAGCAGCGCTACAAAGATGGCAGCGCCTCCTGCTGGAACGCAACTCCGCGTGTGCTGGCACCTACCCTGGTATCCGACTTCAGTGCTGTGGAATCAGCCATCAGCATAGCTCATTACAACGACTCCTATCTTTTCACTGCAGGTGATACACGCATCATAAAGAATACAGCCAGCTTTGTCGATGCTGAATTTCTGCAGTTGTTTTCTTTTCCATTGGTAAAAGGCGAAGCGAAAAAGGCATTGAGCAATCCGAACTCCATCGTGCTTACAGAGCGCTTTGTGAAAAAATTGTTTGGCGATAAGGAAGCATTTGGTGAGACAGTCACCCTATCGCAGGCGGGCAACACCATTCCTTTTACAGTAACAGGTATATTAAAGGATTTGCCTTCCAATACTGACTTCCATTTTGAATTTCTGATGCCCTTTTCTTTTCTAGAGACTAATTTTGGTAAGGATACACAATGGAGTAATAATTCTGTTAACACCTGGGTGAAAATAAAGGAAGGTGCTTCGCTCGATGCGTTGAATGAGAAGATCCGAGATTTAAAAAAGAAGAACACCAATGAAGCGGAAAACACGGAACTCTTCTTATATCCGCTGGACAAGACTCATCTTTACTCGCGTTTTGAAAATGGAGTAGCTGCCGGAGGTCGTATTGAAATTATTCGTATGATTGGCATTCTGGGGGTATGCCTGTTAGCGATTGCCTGTATTAACTTCATCAACCTGAGTACGGCACGCGCGGCAAGACGTACGAAGGAAGTCGCTGTGCGTAAAGTAACGGGAGCTTTTCGCTATTCATTAATCATGCAGTTTTTGTGTGAATCTGTTTTGGTGGCATTTGCTGCCGGTGTGATCTCCCTGCTTACAGCTTACGCCATGTTGCCTTTTTTCAATTCGTTGATCAGGCAAAACCTGGTGCTGAATTTTGGCGATGTAACTTTCTGGACATTTGCGGTAGCGGCCATTATCGTTGTTGGGTTGTTGGCCGGGGCTTATCCTGCTTTCTATCTCTCCGCTTTTCAACCGGTGCGTATTTTAAAGGGAGCTTCTATCAGTTCTAACGGAAGAAGCCGCCTGCGTTCCTTGCTGGTCATTTTTCAGTTTGGCTTTGCGCTTACTTTAATCACATCAACCATTGTTGTTTTTAAGCAAACCATCTACATCCAAAACAGGGAAGCAGGATATAACAAAGATCATCTCGTGTATCACTACCTGACCGGAGATCTGATCAAAAACTTTGCGGCTTATAAAAATGAATTGCTGGCCTCGGGTACAGCGACATCCGTTACGCGCACTAGCTCACCCATTACAGATCGCATTAGCAACACGGCAAGTATGAAGTGGAGAGGGAAAGATCCAGAAGATAAAACGATCATCGAACGATTTAGCATTGATGAAGGGATCGAAGCTACGGCAGGCGTAAAAATCATCAAAGGCAGAGACATGAATCTGGATAAGTATCCGGCTGACTCTACTGCCATAATTTTAAATGAAGCCGCGGTAAAGACGATGGGTTTTGACGACCCTATCGGAGAAATCATTGAAGACAACGGTATCGAGTGGCATGTAGTGGGGGTAGTGCAAGACTTCGTGCTAACATCTCCTTACCGCAAAGTAGAACCTATCGTTATGCAGGGAAGTAAATCAGGAAATGATATGTTGGGTGTGGTTCATATCCGGCTGAATGATCAGCATTCTGTACATGACAATATAAAAGCAGTTTCCTGCATTGCGACTAAGTATAATCCTGACTATCCCTTCGAGTATCATTTTGTTGACGTTGAATACGAATACAAGTTTGCCAATGTAGAAACGACTCTGACCATTACTTCACTATTCAGTGGCGTGGCTATCTTTATTGGTTGCCTGGGCTTGTTAGGACTATCCACCTATATGATTGAAGCCCGGATAAAAGAAATTGGTATTCGTAAAGTGATGGGCGGCTCAGTAACCAGTATCATTCGTTTATTAAGCGCTCATTCGCTGAGGCCGATTATCTGGGCAATAGCTCTGTTCAGTCCCGGAGCATGGTGGGGTATGAACTGGTGGCTGCAGTCTTTCGAATACAGGATTTCATTTTCCATCTGGATGATTGCCGTTGCTGCGATGGCGCTTGTTTCACTGGCCTTGCTGACTATTATCGTGCAGGTATATAAGGCAGCACGTGCAAATCCGGTGAATAGTTTACGGTCGGAATGAATTTGCTGGGTGATTGATTCTGGATAGTTTGATAAAGCTAAATGCTCGCGTGTTCTTGGGTGAGTAATAACGATCTGTTTTATTAAAGCTGCTTATATATACCGCTAGCTCCTCAAGGGCATTGAATTTAGTCCGGGCACTACTTGCTACATCTATACCGATTCTCTTTTTTAAGTCCTCATTGTGTAATTTGAGGACTTCAAGTATAGTACCTTGCTGTACTATGCCACCAGTAAAAAATTCTTGACAGCTTCGAGTGATATATATTCAGCTTTCCAGACGGGTCCTGGTATATATTTGAAGATTCGCCTTTTACGGGCCAAACCTATAAGAACAATCCTTCGCGAGGTTTACAACAAGATTCCAATGAAGGGCTAAGAGCATTGCAGCGTTTCAAGAGCCAGATCATCAGCGCAAAATTAAGACCTACGATAACACCCTCATGTGCAATTCCAGCGGGAGAGAATGTGCGCTGATTTCAGAGATTACCATAGTATGCCCCAGATGGTATCTGTAGGTTTGAATACTCTCATGTGAAATGTATCCATCGGTTCGGAACAAGGCATATTGTCCCCTGACTGTGGGTGGAAACATGGCATATTACTCCGCTGAATATATTTCCTCTGTGAACTGCTGGGCGCAGGTCTTGCCGGTGACATATTGAAAATGTCACGCTCCCTGTTACTCAAAAAATCATTGAATTTGTCAAACTCATAATCGCTGAATTTGTCAACCTTATAATTGAGGAAATCGTAATTCTTTCTAGTTTGAAACTGCTCACTCGTTGTATCCGTTTTACGGTGACGGTTTAGTTGTGAATATGTAGGAATAATACATCCAAAAAACACGGCAAATAATAGAATAGTTGTTTTCATGTTTCTGAGGTTTGCTTCAAATCCTTGACTACAATTTAATGATTTCATCGTCAAAAACCTTCGACGAGCTTTACAAGTGGGACACCTAAGCCACTACCCTTTTTCAAAAACATGTGCACCAATTAAGACCTCGCGCGGAGCGGAATGTCCGAAATGGCATTTTTGTAATTTGCTTTTGAGTTTCTCCTTCACTTCTGTTGAACCTTGTCACACGAAAGGAAAACCACAAACAGCTTCGATCAGCTAGAATAATGATGTCCTTACTTCATGAGATCCTAAAGCATTGTCTCATGTAGATGTATTAATGCTGAAAAAAGTTTGAAAGTCTACCTTTATAAAATTCACAACGAAGACAGCCGTTAGTTGCCGATGGCAAATTTTAGGTACGTGTGCTCGCTAGCTTACGGATGGCTACTCTGACCATCTGTGACATCTATCTCGATTGTTAACTAGTAGAAAATGAAAAAGAAAAAGCTACTGTCAAGGACAGCCATACTACTATTCATAGCGCAGGCTGTCGGACGGGTTGGTGAGCGCGGCTTTGAGGGTTCGGATGCTGACGGTGAGCAGGGCTAGTACCACCGCAGCTATCGCGGCTAGCGCATAGACCAGCACATTCATATCGACGCGATAGGCGAAGGAGCTCAGCCATTGGGTCATGACGTACCACGCCACAGGCCAGGCAATGAAACTCGCTACAAGCATAAGTGTGATAATCTCTTTTGACAACAGGCTCAGGATATTGGGCACGGATGCCCCCAGCACTTTGCGGATGCCGATCTCCTTGATGCGCTGTAGGGTGTTGAAGGTGGCAAGGCCAAACAGCCCTAAGCAGGCTATGAAGATGGCCATGCCGGAGAAGAGGGTGAAGAGCTGGCTCTGTTTCTGATCGTCATCATAGAGTCGGCGGTAGCGATCGCTCAGGACCTGGTATTCGAAGGGGTGCAGGGGGAGAAAAGCTTTCCATTTCTTTTCCAGCTCGGCTATGCCTTGCTGGAAGTGGGCGCCATCGATGTTGACTGAAAGGTTCCGGTTGCTCTCCTCGCCGATGAAGAACACCATGGGCAAGATCTCCTGGTGGAGGGATTCGAAATTGAAATCTTTGACGATGCCGATGAGCTTTCCTTTTTTGTCGCCGTATTTAAAATCCTTTCCGACTCCTTCGTCGAGAGATCTCCAGCCGATTCTGCGGGCGGCGGTTTCATTGATAACAAAGGCGGGGGAATCATCTGAATGATCGGAAGCGATGGCGTGTGAAAAAGAACGGCCAGCCAGGAGTGGAATGCCGTAGGTCGAGAAGAACTCGTAGTCTACAGCCAACGACTTGGGCGCTACGCCGGTGTCGACCAGGCTGTCGCCTTTCGTGACAGACACACCGCCCCACCAGTCGAGAAGCCTGCTGGTGGGGAGGCGTGAGGAGCGGCCGATGTTGCGTATGGCCGACGAGCGTGTGGCCTCGTTGTAGAAGGCGTCATAGTTTCCCTCCAACTCCGGGTAGCCGCGCAGGGTGATGATCTGGTCTTTGTTATAGCCGATGTCGTGTGTGTTGAGATAGCCCAACTGTTGGTTTGTGACGGCGGTGGCGATGAGGAGGACGATGGAGATGGCGAACTGTGTAACGACAAGCGCTCGGCGTATTCCTCCTTTTCCATTTATGAGAGCTTGCTGGCCTTTGAGCACGGCGGCGGGTCTGAAGGCGGCAATGATGAATGCGGGATAAGCGCCGGCGAGAATACCGACGATGCAAGCGAACACGACCATGCCAGCGAACACAGGCCAGTGACTGTTGATGTCGAGACTGACTGACTTGCCGGTGAAACTGTTCATCGAAGGCAATGCAGCGGTGGCGAGGCTTAAAGCCAATACGAGGGCGAACAGTGCGATGAGCACGGACTCGCTGAGAAACTGGCCGATGAGCTGGCTTTTGAGCGCGCCGGCTACTTTACGCATGCCTACTTCCTTGGCGCGTTTGGTGGCGCGGGCGGTGGAGAGGTTGATAAAATTGAAACAAGCGATAAGGACGATGAACAAGCCAATGACACCCATCATGTAGACATTGTTGATGTTGCCGTTCACCTCAATCTCGTTGTCCAAATGGGAATGGAGGTGGATATCCGCCACGGACTGTACGTGGAGCCTGTTGCCCCTGGAAGCCACCCAGTCTGGCGACGCGCCCCAGTTGGCGCGGGCATAGTTCCCCAAATGCTTGTCGATAAAGGCCGGCATAGCGGCTTCGAGTTTTTGGGGATCAGCACCGGGCTCGAGAAGGATGTACGTGTCGAAAGCATTGTCACCATAGCTCTCAAGTTGGTCGCGGCCGAGAATGGTGCTATCGTTTAAGGTGCTAAAGGCCATCAGGAAGTCGGGGTGCCAGTGTGATTGTGCTGGGAAATCTTTGTAGACGCCGGTTACTTCCAGGTCATAGTTGTCGGTGGCCGCCATCTTCACGGCTGCTATGGCTTTGAGGCGTTTGCCGACAACGTCGGCGCTGGAGAAATATTTTTGTGCGGTTTTCTCAGAGAGCATAACGGTGAAGGGGCGTTCGAGGTCTTTGACAGGATTGCCGCTCAGGACAGAGATGTCGAATATCTTGAATACGTCGGGCTCTACCAGGAAGACGTTTTCCTCATGGGCGGTCCGGGTTCGTTCACCGTTTTCTTCCACAGCCATATCGAAGTCCAAAAAAGACAGGGTGCGGGTCATGGCCTCGATCTGGCCAAAGTCGTTTTTAAGGGTGGGACCAAACGCAGGGGCGATGGCGGAGAAGTGGCCATTACCGATACCCTCGTTGTCCAGGAATTCGCGGGTTACGCGGTAGGTGCGGTCTATTTTGGAATGATAGTGGTCGTAGCTCATCTCGTCGGTGATGAATAGGTAGATGAGCAGTGCGGCGGCCATGGCAAAGGCGAGACCGGCGATGTTGATGAAGGCCGTGAGCTTATTCCGGAAGATGGAGCGGAGGGCGATTTTGATATAGTTCTTGATCATATAAAAAAAGATTCAAGGATTGCTGATGACAAGGTGGTTGAGATCCTTAGACCCGTGGACTGCCAAATTCAGACCAAAACAAAAGGTGGTTTTGGGGAGTAAAACTGTCTTTCCTGATCAGTGTGCCGTGCGGGCTCGGTCGGGGAAGTTCGAAACCGGACAGTATTGCATCGTTGCTTTCAATTTATTTCCTCCACACATGATTTAATGTCCGTCATTGTTTACCCACCTACATTTTATTCTATGAAAACCCATTCATCAAGTCATAATCGGATGTACGAGGATATATCTATAGTTTGGGGCGATGACAGCTTCGCCTTCAAGTATAAATTCTATTGAAACAATATTTGAAAATTGATTTGAAGGCCAAAAAGCAGCGCAGTAAATTTACTGCCTATGCGTAAATGTTAGTGGCATAAATTACAAAACATCGAACTAATCGCTGTAAAAAGATGTCCGCTTAATAAAAGCAAACGTATTTACGGATCCGAAAGGAGATGCATTTATATAAGCAACTTTTGAATATATACTACACACCTGCTATAAACTTGTGCGCGTATTTTGTATGCGCACAAGTCTCGCAATGTCAGAATCTTTTGGGTTCACTATCGCAATGCTATCAGTGCCATAATATCCTCCTATCGTGAGAATCATGGCGATGAAATATTCTCCTAATGAAACTGCTAAGCATATACCTTTGTGTTTAATTACAATTTAGACCGGTGCGGGTGACTCAACGGTGAAGGGTATATGCAGGCGAGTATGGAGAGTAATTTTTTATCAATCGCTGTGAATCCAACCAAATCTCTTTTACTATACGGTATAGTCTTTCATAGCCGATTATATAATATATAGCATTGTCCATCGCAACAGTTTTTTTTTAGCATTGTCTCACTCTCTTTAAGTTTTTTAAATCACCCCAAAGGGTTATAGACACGCCCTTCTTAATTCGCTAGTTTTAATTACTTAAAAGTCAATCGTATGTTGTGTAATAGTTGATTCTCTCTCAGAGATTTTGCGAATACATCAACAAATGTTGCTTGCAATTTTATTTATCTACACATGATTTATTGTCAGTCATTGTTTCATCCCACCTAAATTTTTATTCTATGAAAATCCATTCATCAAGTCGTCCCACTGCGCTGTCTTCGGTAATTCTGCAACGGTTCAGAACCAAGCTGGTTAATTGCAAAAAAAACACTACGCTCCTATCATGGTATACACTCTATTTTTTTGTTACATGTATTGGCATCTTTTGTGAAAGTTGCTCTCCGCGAGAAACCAAGGAAAAAGAGACTGCACCCTCTTTCCAAATCCTGGTCGATACCAAATTGAAGCCAAGCTCCCAGCCATTACCACGCTACCAGGATGGTGCCCCTCGGCCCTTGGCAACGCTCACTGACAAGTCCGGTAAACAAGTTGACTTCGTTGAGAACGAGTTGTTGGTCGAGTTAGCAACAGAGAGTGAGCTAAATGCTTTTTTGGCAAGATGGCGTGGCACCGTCCTTGCGGTTGACCGTCCGAAAACAGTGGGTATAGATGCGAGTCCAACATATCTCATTCGCGTTCAGACGGAGGTGGCGGATATATCCAAGTTGAAAAATAATTTGTCCGGGCTAAACTCAAACGGCGGGTCTGATATCAGGGTGAGCAGTGAGGCCGCCATGCGTTTGATTGCAATGGGAGCTGAGACCGCTATCACAGGTAAGCCAGTAGGTATAAACTTCCTCACTACATCCGATGGGTTTCAGGATGAAAATCTTGTTGAGGCTCCTGCTTTTCCAAATCCAGCAGGTGATGCTAAACATCAAATTATCAACGAGAGTGGTGCGCTCGTTGAGAACTGGAGTCCTAATCCCTTTAACTGGACTTATATGAAGTCAGGCGGCAATTTTGATATCGGAGTCACGAGCGCGTGGAAAGTGCTTGAGCGGGTTGGAGCTTTCAAGAACAAGGTAAAAATAGCTGTGATCGATGGAGGGTTTGGCAGCGGAGAAGATTTTCCGACTCCCTACGAGTTTAATAAAGCATCGTTTGCTGCGCTCGATCCTACAGGACCAAACGAGAATGAGTGTACAGGTGGCGCTGTTTGTAGATGGCACGGCTGGAACGTCGTCAATGCCGCCATGGGGCAGGTTAATAACGGTATAGGAGCGGCCGGGCCAGCGGGTCCTGTGGGAGAACTGCTTGCCATCCGCCGGAGTGCGGATATATTTAACAATCTCCAATCGATCACACTTGCCCTTTTTAGCGGCGCCAACATTATCAATATGAGTTTCACTGCACGAGTACCTGCAATCTTGACGTGGGCAATAATTCCATACAACCTTGCAACCCTCCGGGCTCATGGAGCAGGGAAACTTCTTTTCGCTTCTGCTGGAAATGATGGGGAAGACATAAACGAGGAAGATTGCTTCATTATTTGTTGGGAGTCCGCTTGGTGGGCTCCAGCCGAAAATGGAGGGGTTATTGCCGTTGGGGCGATGAAAGCGGATGTACCCTTCCGCCGAAATAACAGCAACTATGGTGACGAGGAATTGGATATTTGGGGGCCTGGCTCGTTATGGGTTGGAAGGGACTATGACGATAACTTACCACATGTATTTACTGCAACGAGTGCAGCCTCACCTTATGTGGCTGGCGTAGCCGCGCTAATATGGGCTGCCAATCCAGGCCTTGACAACGACGGGGTAGAACGCATTTTATATGAAACTGCCCATCAAGGAAAGTCAGGCCAGGTTGAGCGCTGGCCCAATGCATATTCCGCGGTGATTCGAGCCCTTGGTGGCACGCCTCCACAAATAACAATTAGCGTTCAGCCGACACTACAATTTGGTGGTTGTGAGATCACCTTTGATTTCTCTGCAAATGTCGTGGACCCAGATAATGGACCACCACAGGTCATCTGGACAAGCGACATTTCCGGTCCACTGGGTTCAGGAAATTTCCTCACACGCCCGTTACCTGATGGTATACACCACATCACCGCCACTGCGATGGATGGCATTGGTCTTACAACAAGTTCAAACGAGATCGTTCTGACGGTTGCTAATGCTTTTAAAGCCCTTATGCCTAAGGTGGAAATCATCTCTCTTACCAATCATCAGACCTTTACATCCAATCAAACCGTCACGTTGGAAGCAGGTGGCCATGATCCGAACAAAGCTCTTGGAGGCTTGGTGACCTCAAACGTCCGATGGGTGTCATCGAGGGATGGCGAACTGGGTATGGGACAACGCATTTTCCGAACACTAACGCCTGGTGCGCATTACATCTATGTCTATTATAGCGGTATCTGTGGTGGAACGGCTGATGACTTCCGGCTGATTCAAATTACGGAAAAGGTGCTGGATGGCCCGCCCAATATGTCAATCACGACACCAATCGCTAACGATATAATTGTGCGTGCTAATGAAAATGGTGAAGGCTGTCTTCGCGTTGCCGGCTTCGGTTATGATGAAGAAGATCATGACTTTGCCACTATTGAATGGTGGGAGACAAACCGCAGCGATCTTCAATGGAAGGTTCTCTCCTTTGACCAAAACACTACTGTCTGTTTAAAACTTGGTCCAAATGCAACCGCTACCACACACGAGATTCGGCTTCGAGGTAAGGACAAGTTTGGCCACACCGCCTACTCATCACCATTGAGAGTAACCGTATTACCTGGCTTGCACTGAGAGAGAGAAAGAACAGAAACAAGAGAAGATGTCCTCCCATAGGTTCAAAATCACACAGGAAAAGTAAGATTCTCCTTTTGTAACTTAACCATTCGACTCTATGTTAAGGACCCCTCCACTCCTCCTTCTCTTCTGAACTCATCCTCTCCTTGCGCAACATAGCTACCTCATGTGTCCAATGTTTGCTCAGTTTTTAAGTACTGGCAAACTACCTGTTGCATGAGTGATTGTTTTTCGCCGAAAAAGTGGTTCATAAGAAACCGGTGAGAGTACGTAAATACTGATCTCCTGCAAGGCATCGAGTAAATTTCAAAGTAATTTAGGGCGTACCAACCGAACTTTGTTTCGTTTATTTCGTTTATTTCGTTTAATAAAAAAAAACGATATGGAAGCGGTAATTCAAAAAACGTCGCGAAAAGAACAAGAAATAGCGTCTAAATCTATCTCTCATCTCGTCAATACAGCTGCTGCAATTTCAAAGCACAATACTGAAGGGGTTAAAATCAAAATACAGGAGACTGGTGAATTTGTTACCGTGCCTACTAAGGCGCTCGATCTACTATTCTATATACTTAATAATATGGCAGAAGGAAAATCAATTTCCCTTGTTCCATCAGACTCTGAAATAACCACTCAACAAGCTGCTGATATGCTCAATGTCTCTAGACCTCACATTGTAAAACTCCTAGAAGGCGGAATTATTCCGCACAAGAAAGTTGGCAGTCACAGGCGGATTTTGCTTGAAGACCTTATTGAGTATGATAGAAAACAGAAGGAACAAAGAGATAGCAGTTTGAAGTACTTGGCCGAACAAGCACAAGATTTGAGACTCGGTTACGAATGATTCATTCTGCCAGATTCACAGCGGTTCTTGATGCTTGTGTGTTGTACCCAGCACCGATACGAGATCTTTTGTTACATCTCGCCAACTTTGAGCTGTATACTCGCAATGGACTGATCGTATACACGATGAATGGATACGAAATCTGATTGAAAACAGACCTGACCTCCAAGCCGATAAGCTAAGGCGCACTATGCAGGAAATGAAAAATGTGTTTCCAGATTCAACTGTTGAAAAATATGAATCATTAATTTCCTCGCTTCAACTACCTGACGAAGATGATCGACATGTTCTTGCGGCAGCAATTCGCTGTAAAGCAGACGTAATCGTAACTTTTAAACTGAAAGATTTTCCTCTGAACTACCTAAGTGAATTTGACATTGAAGCACAGCATCCTGATGTTTTTGTTTCTAACCTTATTGACCCCCGCTGGCACTATATCAGCGAACTACCTGGCACTATATCACTGAAATCATTGGCACAATGGCGAGCGAATTATCCAATCTGCTTCACGCTTTAAGAAATATTTCGGTCTTTATCGTTTACTGCTAAATGCTACGTGCGCGTTCCACTCGCCTAAATGAATTGAGAATGTCCATGCATATCACAAATCCGCTTCTGCTTTATTGAGTGATAAGGAAATTTATTAACAGGGAAATTGACTCCAGGCGGCTTGAACCGGTATGACTAAAAAACAAAAAAACCGCTTAAACATTTCTGTTTAAGCGGTTTTTGCGGTCCGGACGGGACTCAAATATTAATTGTAGTCACTACGTAACAATCACTTAAACCTCTCTCTCTTTCAACACTAACCGAATTACTAACCGCCAACAAACTGTCATCAATTATTACAGAATAAATAATATGTATTCATTTTCATTGGCTTATAAAGATAAGCTATATTTCATCAAATGCTATTTCACTATATCTGTGGTAAAGCTATATTGACAGAAAAGATTTCCTCTGATTTGAACACCTTAGAATGGCGCGATCATTAATGAGCATATATCTAGCCTCTATATATACCGGCCATGCTTTCGGTATAGTTTCAGTCTACTGGAATACAAAGGGCAGACAAGCCACCACTCTCAATAGACCTGTGATGCGGGTGTCTTCATGTCATAGATATCTTAAATAACGACCTCTTCAGCATCGAACATCAATCCAAAATGATGAGAGCTTTTTACGATAATAAGTTCACGTTGCAGTATCGGTTGTTACTATATAAAATGGAATCTTTTGAAAAACAAGGTTGGTTTGATAGGCGCGCTCCGCGTTCTTCTTTAAAAATATAGCCATTGTTAAACTTAAATTTTAACTTCAGATTCGCCGTGTAAAAATCTGCCTCCACGCCGCCGCTGTCTTCAGGCGATCCTGATAGGTTTGATGTAGTCATGATGTGTGAAAAGACAGGATGACTTGCGGCCTCTGAGTCTATTTCGCGCAAGGCCAGTTCAAATAAGTTTTCATCGGCCACCCCCGTCAAACTCAAAAATTAAGCATAATAAGCAGGTAAATACAAGGCGGTATAATGTTGTAAGTAATTTTTTCTTCATAAGTCAAAGTAGGTTTAGAAGATCGGAAGGACATTGTTTCAAATGTCTCCTCCTCCTATATTCTTTTCGTTTTAGAGCGCTGAATTCAACACTACAGATAGTTGAAATAAGGAATTATCTAATCTTTGTAAACTTCAATACACTTTGTCCTAAGTGGTTGGTGATAATCTTATTGAATTGCACGCTGTTAATAAATCCGGAGTTCATGAATTCGGTAAGCAGTGGATTCCAGTCGTTGCTTATCGGCATGATAATGCCAAACTCTTCGCCATCTTCATCGCCGACTGCATGACGCTTAATAGTTTCCCCACTTTGTAACCCTTTCAGATAGTAGGTGAAATCAGCAGAGGTAAATATTTTTGGATTCGTTGCAATGGCCTCGATGGACTTAGCGAATGAAGGTGTATACTCGATAATCATGTTGGGGTAGTATTTCTTTTTAATGTCGAGTATGCGTGCTTCGTTTGTAGATCCCTTTACAATAACTGCTTTCATTTGTGCAAAGGCTGTCGATATATTTTTAATATCGGTAAGTTCTGGAACACTGTTGTTAGTAAGGATCATTGACACATTTCTAAGAAATGGAGGGCTGAAGTTATACGATTTCTTTCTTTCTTCTGTGATGGTAGTATTGCTAAGGCCAAACACACCACCTTTGGAAGCCTTCACGACACTTAGGAATTTCGGAAAGTCATTAGCATCATCTGTTTTGTACTCAAAGGTCACGACAATGCCTTTTTTATCTTTTACATATTTTGCAAACTCGGTCATCAGATCGTAGCATAAGCCTTCTGGTTTTGTGCCATTCATTCTCGCAAGTCCAGGCGAATCGGAGTGAGTGAGTATCCAGGTAGCTCGTTTACTCTCTTTGGCTGATGCATAAGTATCGCCTTTAAGTTGTGCGAAGGATGAAGTATTAAAAAAACAAACGAGCGCAAGAATGAAGCAAAACGTGATCGAAATTCGTCTTTTCATATTGGTAATAGTTTATAGGTGAAGTATAGGAATTATTGATTGTTCTTTGTAAAGATTATATCGCCCGGTAAGCATTTTCATCACACGATAAGACAAATATCGCCTAATAAATCTTCCTCGGTTATTGTTCACCCATGACAAAGAAGTAGACATCATCAAACCAACGCTTATTTACAGAGCGTAAACGATTGGACATCTCCAGAAATGCACCAATGATATCTACATATTTGTTGGGGGGATTTGGCGAGTGTTACATTCGCAAGAACTTTGTCGATGTTGCCTTATCCCAGATTGGCAATGATGCAAATTCTGATTTTTTATAGGAATAATCTTATATAATGAAAGTTTGAACTCCTTTTGCGGGGTTGCAGAAGTCATCACTATGCCTTATACTTAGTTATGACTAGCATATTGATCATTACAGGTATATTTATACATCTTGTAATTGTAATCTTGCAGCTAAGAGATTTATATACTTTAAGTAAACGTAAGAATAAGGTCTATTGGCTGTTGGCAATTGTATGCATACCTCTTGTAATGGCTCTTGTATATGAACTTAGTAAAAAACGCAGGCGGTATTATTCCAGATTTTAACGGCCTTATTTTAGAATCAGCAAGCTAAGTTCCCTGATTGACTATAGAAGGTTACATGCTTAAAGTAAATGAATTTGTTTTTTAACCCCGAATCTCAAATGTGCGCTAACCTGTGCGTAAGGAAATCGATTCTTCTATTCGGTCTGTTGCTTGTCTCATGGACTGTTTTGTCGCAGTCTGTTACAACCTCCGCAATTACCGGTTCTCCCTTTTGTGCGGGTGCAGCGGTAAATGTTCCGTATACCATCAGCGGTACATTTACAGCAGGAAATATATTTACAGCGCAATTATCCGATGCCACCGGAAGCTTTGCAAGCCCGGTAACGATAGGTACACTTACATCAACCAATGCCGGTACCATCAACGCTTCTATTCCGTTTACAACTGGCAGCGGCACTGCGTATAGGATACGCGTTGTAAGTTCAAACCCTGTTACAACAGGAAGCAACAACGGATCGAATCTAACGATCAATGCGCTAACCATATCTGCGCCCGTCATAGCACTAGCATCGTTTTGTCAGGGACAGACGTTTAGTATTACCTATACGGTTAACTGCAACTTCTCCAATACTGCTGCCAACAATATATTTACTGCGCAGTTATCCGATGCAACAGGAAGTTTTACAAGTCCGGTAGCGATTGGCACCAACACCTCGGTAACCTCCGGAACGATCAATGCATCTATCCCGGGAGGTACACCCGCTGGCAGTGCCTATAGAATCCGGGTTATTGCTTCGAACCCTTCTGTAACCAGTGCCACCAATGGTACAAACCTGAGTATAGCAGCACCTGCGGGCGACCCGACTGTTTTTGGAAGCAACGTATGGAATGTATATGCCTATATTAGTAACGCGTTTACAAGCTATGCCGGATATTATACCGAGAACAATCTGTCATTTGCCACTACAAACCGGTGGGCTAATAACACCAGTCCTTCAAATGCAAACAACAGTGCGGGCACTGCTTACCAGGGATGTTCCATTGTCAATAACAGCACCTATTCATTTATACACAAGCGTGCAGGTTTTACCTGTGGATATTATCAGATAAATATACCGGCACACGATGATAATGTAACGTTGTTCATAGACGGTGTACAGGTATACCAGCATAACGGGTGCTGCGATGCACATACCAATGTTTGGAGCGGTTTTCTCGGTGCTTCTTCCACAGTAGAAGTGCGCGTTCAAAATACAGGTGGCACTTCAAGCCTTACTTTACAGTTCAGTACATCGACCCTACCATTAACCATGTCGCCACCGGTTACGGTTTGTTCTGGTACACCGACTACACTAACGGTTTCTTCTCCTGTAACATTGTCATACGCGTGGACACCAGCCGCTACACTTACACCCGCTTCAGGTGCCAGCGTTGAAGCACGACCAACAACAACCACTACTTATACCGTTACAGGTACTGATGCAACAACAGCATGTACTGTATCCAACAACGTATTAGTTACAGTAGCTGCTACACCTACTACAACTATTGCCCCGGCAGCCTCTACAATCTGCTCCAGTATAACGACCATAACGTTAACGGTAAGTGGCGCGAATACCTACTCGTGGTCACCTAGCGCGGGACTGAATACCACTACGGGTAATACGGTTATCGTAAATCCGGCTGTATCCACAACCTACACCGTAACGGGTAGTAATAATTGTGCTACTTCAACGGCATCACGCTTTATTACGGTACAAAATCCGCCCACCACGCCAACGCCGAGTGGATTTGGTAATGGTACCTGGAATGTATATACCTTCAACGGAACCTCATTCGGTGATTACTACGGATACTATACCGAGGACAACCTGAACTTTAATACAACGAGTCGCTGGACGGATGCCAGTGGTCCCTCGGGTGCAAACGCCTCTTCCGGTATAGCCTATACAGGGTGTTCCGTACCAATTACAAATTACTCCATGAGCTTCAAACGAACCAATATACCTTGCGGATATTATCAGATCGATATACCGTACCATGACGATAATGTAACACTATATATTGACGGTGTACAGGTATACCAGCACAACGGATGGGGCGATGCACATATCAACGTATGGACGGGATTTATAGGGCCCACCAGCACAATCGAGTTGCGCCTGATCAACTTTACCGGCCCGGCAAGTTTGCAATTTTCCATGACACCCTCTGCTACTATACCATTGTCGGTCAACACGCCCATTACAGTTTGTGCGGGCACCAGTACAACCGTTACCGCTACATCTTCTATTAGCGGAGCTACCTTTAGCTGGACGCCTGGTAATGTTGCTAACACGGAACAATTGCAACGCCATCCAGCGCCAGTACAAGTATATCACCGCTGGTAACGGATAACTATATTGTTACTTTAACAGATGCTGCCAAAACTGGATGTACCATTACTAACTTTGTTCCGGTTACGATCAATCCACTGGCCAATACAAGCGTAACGCCAACGACAAGTTCTACCTATTGCCCGGGTACACCTTTTACATTAACGGCCAGCGGTGCCAGCTCCTATACATGGTCATCCAGTACAGGCGCATCCGGTGGTTTAAGTGCAACATCCGGTTTTCAGGTAACCGCCAGCCCCACTGTTACCACTACGTATACCGTAACCGGAAACAACAACTGCAATACACTTGATGCCTTCAGCACTATCACTATTACTCCGCTGCCTGCAGTCAATACATATCCTGTCAACACGTGGAATGTATACGCATTCAACTCAACTGTCATAGGAACAAATTATTCCGGATACTATACCGAGAACGGATCGGGAGCGAGTGGCTATGATTTCAATACGACCACGCGCTGGGCAAACAATGCAGCGCCCTCAACGGCCAATGCTACCAATGGAACCGCTTACCAGGGATGTGCACTCGGAGTTTCTAATTATAATTTGAGCTTTAAACGTTCCGGTTTTACCTGTGGTATATATCAGATCAGTATACCGGCACACGATGATAATGTTACCTTGCTCATCAATGGTACACAGGTAGCACAGCACAACGGTTGCTGCGATGTACACGGCACACTTTGGACCGGTGTATTGGAGAGTACATCGCAGGTAGAAGTACGTTTACAGCAGGGCGGTGGAACAGCATTTCTGAGCGTACAATTTACACCAGTAACGCATGCTGCGTCCGAATCGATATGGACAGGTGCAGTAAGTACTGATTGGTTTACAGCGGGCAACTGGTGTGGCGCTATACCTACATCATCCATAGATGTAAAAATACCCGCAGCAGGTCCCCGCAATATGCCGGTTATCTCAGGTGCTGGTGCTATATGTCGTGGACTCACTATAGACGCAGCAGTTGCTTCAGGCACCTACAACTCGGCTATAGCTGCTGCAACATTGACTACGGGTTCAAGCTTTAACCTGCAAGTATACGGAAGCTGGTCTAACAACGGGGGCTTTACAGCCAATAGCGGTACCGTTGAATTTACGGGAACGAATGCAGCGAGTACAATCAGCAGCGCTTTTGCGCAAACGTTCTATAACCTGGTGATCAACAAAACCAACAACATTACAATATCTTCGGGGACACAGCAGGTGAGCAATCAACTTACGCTAACCAATGGTATAGTATACCAGAATGGTATACTGGAAATTTTAAACGGTGCTAGCGTTACCGGTGCTAGTGCTACCAGCCATATCGATGGGGATATACGAAAGGTAGGCAATACAGCTTTTACATTCCCGGTAGGAGATAATGGCCGTTATCGCCCGATCGCAATTTCAGCTCCGGCAGTAGCAACCGATCATTTTACTGCACAATATTTTCATAGCAATCCAATCGTGATATACCCCAATGCACAACGCGATGCTTCGATCGATCACGTGAGTGGTGCGGAGTATTGGATATTGAATCGTACCGGAGGAACATCTGCTGTGAATGTAACGCTAAGTTGGGACAGCAACAGTGGAGTAGTGAACGATCTGCCCGCCTTGCGTGTGGCCCGTTGGGATATAGGGCTGGCGCGTTGGAAAGACCAGGGTAATGGTGGCACTACCGGGACCACGAGTGTAGGTACTGTTATCACGAGTGCTGCTGTAACATCTTTTAGTCCCTTTGCACTTTCGTCCGGTACAGGCGCAAATCCGCTGCCCGTTACTTTGTTAAATTTTACAGGTAAACGAAACGGCGAGAACAAGGTCGTGTTACAATGGGCAACTGCCAATGAAATCAATAGTGACTACTTCCTGGTAGAACGTTCGAAAGGAGGAAAGTACTTCGAGGCTATCGGTACTGTAAAGGCAGCGGGTACTTCTATGCACCGGCATGACTATATATATACCGATGAACTGCCGTTTGTTGGAAGTTCGTATTACCGACTCAAGCAAGTAGATTTTGATGGAATGAGTACGAATTCAAAGCCCTGCTTCATTGAAGGCGTTGACCAAGCAATAATTGTTTACCCTAATCCAACGTCAAATTATGTGTTCATTGAAGTGAATGGTGATGCTATAGCTTCCGTTGCAATACAAAATGAAATAGGGTACCTGATGAACGTCCCGATAAAAACTTCGGAACATGGACTTACCCTCGATATGACTTCACTTCCTTCTGGTATATATCTAATGGAAGTACAACAGCAATCGGGAACCACCGTTCACAAAATCATCGTTGAAAAATAATCCACACAGTAATCTTGGCGATTTCAAAGTTTTAAAAATGAAGTCGGCTTTTGAATACATTTACCATTCTACTAGATTTTGGCGGAACATTTGTTGATTGGTTCCGTTGCACAGCAAACCAAGCGGACTAAATATATCATTCAAATGAATTTAGGTCTACTATAAAATCGTTACCAACAGCCAATTGGCTCTCGCTATGAACATTCTTAAAAAAAAGAAATCTCGTAGCGAGGCACAATTTATACTTCCATCACATAAGTAATAGTATGTAACTTTCTAACAATGACTATATACGCAGGTGATATCCATGACTCTAAGTCACAATATTTTATATATAGTACTTAGGCGATATCAATAATGGATTTCTCTTACCCGGCTATAACAGCAATCCAAAGTAGTCTCTAAAATTTATACACAATAAAATCCTGAAGCTGCTCCTCTAAAACTGCCAGCGTCTTTTTAAAGGCCATCATCTCTTTGAGTAACTTGTCCTGGTTTGCTACCATGACAAAATCACCGAAACGATCAAGATGTTTTTCAGATGTCTTAATCGACTTGTGTATACTCGCTGAAAGTTCTTGCCATTCTTGTGTTTCACCTTTCGGTGCAGCAATCTCCAGCTCGTGAACAAAGTCGCATAAATGTTCAATAATTTCTTCCACCCGCTCCTTGGCTTCTATATTCTCACCAAGTTTAAGTAAAAGAGAAACTGTAGTTAACTGGGTATATATAAGCTTCTTTACGAAATCAAATGGAACCGCATCATTACTTTTAGTATTGTCCTTTTCGGCTATATAAAAATGAATCTTTAAATAGCTGGTTATTGTGTCGCTAAACTGTGGATATTGCAATGCAATAATGGACATCAGTGCCTTGGCCATCGTCCTATCGTCTTTGTAGGCTTCATTGAGTTGTGCTAGCCCTTCCAGCACATTCCCCTCCAATCGCATCGCCCACCTGTCTACCAGCTTAGCGACTCTGTCATCATTATTCATATAGCTTCAAAATAGGATTTTTTTTCTATGTGCAGTAATGAACTCGATCAAAAATACGCGACAAAATCTAAGTAAGAAGTTCGATTCGGCTATCGATCGGAAATACTGACAACAATGAATTCTGTCCTCCTGTTGAGTTGATGTTCAGCTTCCGAACACTTCACATTATCCGCACAGCCATTCACCAACTTTAACTCACCATATCCTTTTCCATAAATACGATCAGAAGAAATACCTTTCGAGATAATATAGTTTGCGGAAGCCTTTGCTCTTCTGTCTGACAGAGATAAGTTAAAAGCATCACTCCCTCTGGCATCCGTGTGAGAACCAAGTTCTATTTTTATCTCTGGATTCTGCATCATCACAGCAACTACTTTATCAAGTTCTCTTGCTGCATCGGGGCGTATGTCTGACTTACCAAGGTCAAAATAAATTGGGTTAACATTTAGAAGCTTTTGTGTATCCGCATGTTGATCGCCTGGCGTCTTTTTCAAATCCGTACCATCCGGAACTTTGCTCATCTTGTTCTCAGCGAGTGGAGCAGAAGTTGGCGTTAAATCTTTCCTGGAAAGAATTGCATCAACCTGTGTTGGCTTATCAGGCTCGATCCCGTCAGTGGAGACAGATTTTGCGTAGGGAATGTAATTATCCTTTTCAGCCTTTAAGTGATACTTCTCATTAGGCTCCACGGAAAACGAAAAACTTCCGTCTTCGCCAGTTTCTACAACTGCTATCTGCTCTTCCTTCTCGTTTAAAAGAGTAATGGTTGTCTGTGGTAATATCACATTGGTTGAATCTTCTTTCGCTATACCTTTCAGGAAATACGATTTAACAATTACTGTTTTTGAATTAAAATAATAGATGTCATCTAATGTCTTATTCCAGTTTCTTCCGGACGAAAAGTATCCGGTTCTACCGTCATCCTTAACAATTAATCCAAAATCATCTTTACTTGAATTTATAGGATAGCCGACATTGCGGGGAACTTCAAAGCCATGCTGAGAATTCCTTGCATAAAAAACATCCAAACCACCAAGACCGCCCCAACCATCGGAAGCCAGATATAGGTTACCTTGCGCGTCAACAAAAGGGAACATCTCCTGGCCTTCCGTATTTACTTTTGACAAATTTTGAGGTTTACTCCAACCCCCTGGGCTCCAGTTGCAATACCAAATATCAGTACCGCCTTTACCACCTGGCATGTCTGAAGCAAAAAACAGAATTTTATTGTCAGGGCTTAAGGCCGGATGACCAACTGAGTAGCTGTCGCTGTTATACGGAAAATCTTTCACCGACCATGTTTCGCCTGCACGTGTTGCCGTAAATAGCTTAAGCTTGTTTATACCTTCATCGTCTGTCTTATATTTACTCCTATAATAATTATTTCGTGTAAAAATTAAAGAGTCTTCTCCATTGAAGAACACCAATGGCCCTTCGTGATATTTAGTGTTTATAGCACTGCTGAATTTAACAACGCGGATACCATCCAGTTGCAACGAGTCGTTATGTGCAGGTCTGTTTAAGTAACCCAGCGTTCGTGTATCGTTACTGGTTTGATAGGTATGATCACTATGTGTTGCAGGGGCTACAAAAGCTTTCTTTTGCTTGTGTTCTTCTGCAGATTTTTCACTCGCATTGAAAACATCCGTAGTGTCCTTCAGATAGTATATATCAAGATACGCACTCTGATTCCAATCAAAAGTTTTTGTTGCTTTTTTTCCAGACACACGGTCTGAGCAAAATAAGATACCCTCCTTATAAAAAGCAGGAGAAAAATCATCATGTCGTGAATTAACAATCAAAGGTTTGACAATTATACTTGAAGAGTCTTTGTACAATCTGTCAAGATTACCAAGGGCCTCCACATAGCGCACTCCACGAGTGTCACCTCCATTTTCACTAAACAATCGGAAGTACTGTATCGACTGCTCATACTTCCCATTTTTTGCCAGGGCCGATGCGTATTTTAATAGCCCGTTCTTGTCTGCAGGTTTTTCGTCAATTAGCTTTTTATACAATCGTTCTTCATTGCCAGAGTCATTGACTTTTGAATATGAATCTGCAAGTTTTTCGATCACAGGTATATCATGAGGATGCTTTTTCAACCAACTTTCGTACAATGGAATAGCCGAGGTATAGTGGTAATTCTCATAAAATCGGTCGGCTTCTTTTATTGTAAAAGAAACCTGACCACTTGCATTAAATTTTCCGATCACAAAAAACAGAGTGAAGAAAATTACAGAACCTTTATAAAAACTGGTCATTGCATTTAGAAGTAACGTGGTGTAAGGATTTTTTTCTTAGACGATCCAAATTCATAGCGAACCATAATTTCATGGCTTCCATGACTATAACCTTTCAGTCGTGTCAAGGTCATATCGTAAGCGTAGCCAAACCTCAATTGCTGATTGATTTGAAATTCTGCTAAACCTACTACGGCATCGCCTGTTCTATAGGACGCTCCTATAGCAACGCGATCATAAAACCATGCATTGATATTAAGGTCGGCTTCTAATGGTGCGCCTTGAACATATTTTAATAAAATCGATGGCTTCAATGCAACAACCTCAGAGGTATGGAACACATACCCTGTCATTACAAAATAATGCTGCTTCTGAACAGACTCCGTACCTTCGATGATCGTATTGTTAATCAGATGAGGAGAAGCGAATCCCAAGTAAAATTTATCTGTACTATAATATATACCTGCACCAAAATTTGGCAGCCACTCATTAACGTTCTGCATAAAAACCTGATCTCCGGAAGTTGTGGTTTTCAACGATAAGAAGTTCGCCCTCATATTGGTAAAACCCGCCTGAAGACCGAAGGCCAGTGTGCTTCCCCTCGGGAACTGAATCCTATAGGAATAGCTGGTATATAGAGAGTTGTTTTTTGTGATTCCGATCTGATCATTGACTGCCGAAATTCCAAGTCCTATTCGTTCATGCCAAACAGGAAGATCAGCGGTAATGGTGGTCGTCTTGGGCGCACCCTCCACTCCCACCCATTGCCAACGCCTAAGTGCTGTTATACTTATCACATCACGGCTACCTGCGTAGGCCGGGTTGACAGAAAGCATATTGAACATATATTGTGAGTACATGGCATCCTGCTGCGCGAATGCTCCGAAACTGATCAGGCTTCCAATTATGAATGTATATATCTTTTTTCTCATTGTATTATCTTCTGAGTTCAACAAAGCCTGAGTATCGTTTAGACTGGTCAGCAAACTCCACTATATAGAAGTACGTGCCGTCCGGTAATTTTGAGTCGTTGGTACCGAGTGAAATTTTTGTAGCGTTACCAGGGTCCTGAGCATTTGATGTATTGCCTTCCCAACTGTTCTTATAGTTGCTATTGGAATAGACTATATTACCCCATCGGTTATAAACATGCAGTGCTACACCAAGTTGCTCGGCTCCTTCTATTATAAACTGATCATTTTGTCCATCGCCATTGGGAGAAAATGCATTTGGAATGACTACCCCTTCCGGCAGACTTGATAGTATCGATATAGTTACTTTGGCTATGTTAGATTCATTACCGTTTACATCGCTTATGGAGTAATTGAATTCAACCATCCCGGTAAACCCAGGTTCAGGTTCGAAATGTAAAAGTCCTGTCGCGTCAACAGTCGCAGTTCCTTTACCTGGAAGCGTTATTACATGTTGCACTCCAGGCTCCGAAGGGTCAAGATCAATCGAATTATTATTGATATCAGCAGAGCCTTTCAAATCATTATTCAAAATATTCATAATGATATCCTGGCCAGCAGTAGTTGTAATGGAATCATTTGTCGCGACTGGATTAACAGCAGTCGAAGGACCTACTTCAATGCTTATTGTTGCCGGATTGGAGAACTCACCACCGTTGTCCTGAACAACGTAGGAAATAGTGGCAGTGCCAATATAGTTTAATGCTGGTGTGAACGTTACTTCACCGGAAGTATTAACGCTCCAGCTTCCCGATGTATTCGAGAACGTATTCTGAACACCAGGGGTTGCAGGATCAAGATCTACAGTAGAAGCATCTATAGTACCATCTATATCTGTATCATTGGCAGTGACTGTAACAGTAACGGGTGTATTCTCACTGGTAGAACCTATATCATTCACAGCCACCGGAGCATCGTTAACTGGATTAACAGTAATGGTAAGCGTTGCTGCGTTCGAAGTCGTTCCGCTGTTGTCGTTTACTGTATAGTCTAAAGTAGCTGCCCCTGTGAAGTTCGGTGCAGGTGTGAACGTCACTTCACCGGAAGTATTAACGCTCCAGCTTCCCGATGTATTCGAGAACGTATTCTGAATACCAGGGGTAGCGGGATCAAGATCTACAGTAGAAGCATCTATAGTACCATCTATATCTGTATCATTGGCAGTGACTGTAACAGCAACGGGTGTGTCTTCATTCGTAGAGCCTGTATCATTTGTAGCCACCGGAGCATCGTTAGCTCCATTGACAGTAATGGTAAGTGTTGCCGCGTTTGAAGTAGCTCCGCTGTTGTCGTTTACGGTATAGCTCAATGTAGCTGTCCCTGTGAAGTCCGATGCAGGTGTGAACGTCACTTCACCGGAAGTATTAACGCTCCAGTTTCCAGATGTATTCGAGAAAGTATTCTGAACACCAGGTGTAGCGGGATCAAGATCTACGGTAGATGCATCTATAGTACCATCTATATCCGTGTCGTTGGTTGTTACCGTAATAGTAACCGGTGTATCTTCATTGGTAGAACCTATATCATTAACAGCCACCGGAGGATCGTTAACCGGATTGATTGTAATAGTAAGCGTTTTTGAAACACAAGCTGATGGTAATGGAGTGCCTGCATCACAAACCTCGAATGTTATAATCTCGGTGCCGGTATAATTTGTATTCGGTGTATAGGTGTAAGTTCCATCTGGATTTATCACCAACACACCGTTGGACGGCCCGACTAATGGAGTAGTGTTGACTGTTAGCGTTGTCCCATCCGGATCGTTATCTCCGCCTGTAATAACACCTGCGGATATAGGAGTATCTTCATTTGTACTAACGATCTTATCACTTACAACCGGAGGCGTGTTGCACTTCACTACAACGCCAGTTTGGCTGGTCGTACACAGTGATGTTTTTTCCCGCACATATACTGTATAGTTACCATTTCCAAGACCTGTAAAATTTGGTGAATTTTGGAATGACGAACCGTCTATGGAATACTCCAGTGCTCCGGATGGAATGGAGGCGGAAATAGAAACCGTTCCATTGCCTGCTATACCGGAACAACCAGGAGTTACAGAAGCTATAGATGGGCGAGCCGGTATTGTAGCGACCACTGCAACTCTTGTGCTGGCACATGTTCCATTGTAAAACTCTACATAGTAAGTCTGCGTTGCAGAGAGAGCAGGTGTTACAAATGTTGAAATGGTTGTACCTGCATCAGCTTGAAGTAGTGATCCACCGGATGAAGCAGTATACCATCGAATTGTTCCGGATACAGAAGAGGCAGCACCAAGCGAAACCGTTCCGGCTCCACAACTACTTCCGGCAGTAACCGTTGGCGTAGCTGGCGATGCTATAACTGAAGCTACAACTGTTGTACGGGAACTGGTACAAGTACCATTATCGAACTCAACATAGTAATTTGTATTTGATGAAATTACCGGTGTGATGAATGATGAGACGCTGGAACCGGAACTCGTAAACAAGAGATTTCCTGCTGTTGATGCATCGTACCACCTGAATGTGCCCGTATTATTTGTTGAAGCCTGAAGTAAAACAGAACCCGATCCGCATACAGAACCACCTGTTCCTGTAGGTGCCGATGGAAGTATATAAACCGTTACAGCTACTGCTGTTCTGGATGTACTTGTGCAGGTGCCATTGTCGAACTCAACATAGTATATTGTTGAAGACGTTACTGTTGGAGAGTATAGCGATGTTGATGAAGAAGTTGTAGTGGATAGCAACGTCCCTCCTGCTGGAGCATCATACCACCTAAATGTACCCGATGTTGGAGCGGTAGCAGTTAATGAAACCGTGCCACTTCCACACCGATCAACTGCACTGGCAACAGGCGCTGCCGGAAGTGAATTGATTGTAGCGGTTACAGCACTTCTTCCACTGCTCAAACAAGTTCCATCATCAAATTCTACATAATAGGTTGTGCTTGCAGATATAGAAGGTGTAGTATATATGGACGTAGTCGAATTGATCGATGTCTGCAGTAATGTCCCTCCGGAGGAAGCAGTATACCATCTAAAAGTGCCAGAGGTCGAACTGCTAGCGTTTAAGGTAACGGTTCCTTCTCCGCATCTTGAATTACCGGTGGCCGTTGGCGGCAGAGGTGCAACACCTGTATTTACACTGGCAAGTACTGCAGTTCTTGAACTTGTACAAAAGCCATTACTGAATTCCGCATAGTACGTTGTATTGGTCGTGATACTTGGCGTCTTATAGGTAGATAGCGTGCTTGTATTATCCGTTTGTAAAAGGTTTCCACCCGCTGAGGCATCGTACCATCTTATTATACCAGCAACAGAACTGGAGGCAGCAATGGTAACGGATCCTGGTCCACATCTTGAACCTGTTATAGCGGTTGGAGCCGATGCTGTAGGGAGAACGGTTGCAACCACCGGCACGCGTTCACTTGTACATGCAGGTGAAGCAGTAACGAGCTCAACATAGTAAGTCGTAGTTGAGCTTATGGAAGGTGTCGTAAAGGTGTGAGCGTTTACTCCGGCACCTGATGTTGAAATTGCAGCGCCACCAGAAGAAGATGTATACCACTTGAATGTTCCTGCAATGGAGGATGCAGCTAATAATGCCCTTGTACCAGTTCCACAGCCTGTCGCATCCGTAACGGAGATGTCTGTAGTATTGACAATGCCGGCGCGCACAGGAGTTCTGGAAGTAACACATGCACCTTGATCGAATTCAACATAGTAATCAGTTGTTGCTGATATATAGGGTGTAGTATAACTGGAAGTTGTTGCTGATGAAGTTGTTTGAAGCAGTGTTCCACCCGTAGAGGAAGTATACCAACGGAATGTACCGCTTGTTGTAGTCGATGCACTTATAGTAACCGTGCCCGGTGAACAGACGGTGGTATTCGTAACGTTTACAGTAACCGCTGGTGCAACAGTGGCCGTAACAGCAACACGGGGTGCAGTACATGCCGGAGATGATGAAGAGAATTCAACATAATAAGTTGTCGTTGCCGAAATACTTGGAGTGCTATAGCTTGACGCTTTAACATTAGCACCACTTGTGGCGAGCAAAGTTCCGCCCGATGCAGCTGAATACCATTTAAATGTACCTCCTGTTGTGGACTCCGCTCCAAGGGTTACAGAACCTGTTCCGCATCTGTTTGAAGATATAGCCGTTACGGAAGATGATAATACAGTAGCAGTTACTTTTGTACGGACCGTTGTACATGTTCCGTTCGAATATTCAACGTAGTAATCCGTGCTTGAAGCAAGTGAAGGAGTTGTGAACGTTGAAGTAGTTACTGCATCATCGGTTTGTATGGCACTTCCTCCTGACGAGGCACTATACCATCTGAACGTACCTGCTGAAGCATACGATGCCGTTAAAGATGTACTTCCCGCAGAACAAATCGTGCTTCCTGTAGTAGAAGGTGCCGCAAGAGCAGAAGATACATTTGCTGTGACAGATGTTCTTGCGCTTGTACAGGTACCATCATTAAATTCTACATAGTAAGTCTCACTTGATGTTAAAGCTGAAGTAGTATAGCTACTTGAATTTGTTCCGGAGCTTGTGCTCAACAGTGTTCCGCCCGTGCTCGCAGTATACCAGTTGAAGGTTCCCGTGGTTGCAGCAGAGGCGCTTAGTGTTACCGTTGAGTTTCCACATGTACTGCCTGAAGTTGTTGTTACTATAGGAAGCGTGGTAACCGTTGCAGTAACAGATGCTCTTCCACTGGTACATGAGCCATTGCTGAACTCAACATAATAGGTTGCATTCGCAGAAAGCGCTGGTGTAGTAAATGTACTTGTACTGGAACTTGCGGTAGTTTGAAGAAGATTACCACCGGTTGATGCATCATACCAGTTAAACGTTCCGGTTGATCCTGTGGAAGCGTTAAGTGCAACAGAGCCGGGGCCACATCGTGACGCTGATATTACGGAAGGTGCGTTTGATGAATTTATTATTGTCGCTGTTACAGCTTTTCTTTTACTGAGGCATGTGCCATTGTCAAACTCAACATAGTAAGTAGTTGAAGTACTTAGTGAAGGAGTTGTAAAGTTATCAGCAGAGACTGTCCCGGATGTTCTTAACAAATTACCTCCGACAGCAGCATCATACCATTTGAAAATTCCTGATGCTGGTGAAGAAGCCGACAATGTTATGACACCTGCTCCACATCGGTTTGCACCGTTTACAACAACATTATTAATCGGGAAAAGGTAATTTGGAATGGGGGAACCACTCTGTGTAAAATCATCGCCCCAAATTGTATTGCTATTTGCATTTTCTCCATTAGCACCTGAAGATGATGTTACTATACAATCATTGTCATCATCCGTATCACGCCAGTCTCTGATCAAATCGCCATCGGTATCTTGCAGAGGCGAACTCGAGCCACTACCGTTCATTCCGACAACGGTGTTATTAGCACCTGCAATCAAATCATATCCATCAAGCAAACCATCGCTGTCTGAATCTCCTACAACAGGAAGGACCGGCGAAGCATTACCATCTGAATTTGCATCATTACCTTCAATAGCATCTTGCACTCCATCATTGTCACTGTCTGTATCTATATAGTCTGGTGCATCAGTACCATCGGTGTTTGAAAGTGTGATTGGTATACCTCCATTGGTTATGTCATATATATTGGCAATCCCGTCACCATCACTATCAAGCGCTACGGGCGATCTATAGCCTGCAGTAGACTGTCCTTCTACATTATCTGAAATTCCATCATTGTCACTGTCGATATCTTCAAAGTTTCCGCGACCATCCAGGTCGGTATCCGTCACATTCAAAGGTGAATTCCCGGAAGCATTCGATGCGTTAAGCGCTAAGCGATTTGTTGTTGGATCAACCGTGTTGCCGTAACCATCTTTATCTGTATCAGCAAATGCATCCAGTATACCATTGGTATCTGTATCTATACCTCCGGCTTCAATGATATCATAAATTCCATCCCCGTCAGAATCCCGATCACGGAAGGCGTAATGTCCATCGCCATCTAAATCTACAAGTTGTAATCCTGCACCGAGTTGATCAGACAAACCATTCGCATCGGTATCAACGAAGTTGTCGATAATACCATCACCATTAGCATCACGGCCACCCGCTTCACGACAATCTGTTATACCATCGTTATCTGAATCAAGATCAATAAAGTCAGGTTGACTGTCCAGATCAAAATCGAAATAATCGTTAATACCATCACAGTTCGAATCGAGGTATGGCAGGAAGCTCGGATCAGCATAATTGGGAGCATAATCATTATCCGCATCTGCTGAAGGATCAACACCGTTTACGCCTTCTGCGATGTCTACTATACCATCATTATCATCATCCAGATCTGCAGCCCGATCGTCAACATTATCGACATCCTCATCAATGATACATGTAAGTGTATAGGGAAGAAAGTATGGCGATACAGGAACATCATTTTGGCCGATAGCACCCCAGGTGCCTCCGTTGGGAGGAAATTCAGTTACAGAACTTGAGGTACTTAAACCGTTAGTACCATATATATATGTATATGAATTTGATACACCACAACTTCCCGTAGCCGATGTAGGAACAGCAATGAAGCCACCACCACCGCCTCCTCCACATCCTTCGGATTCATTACCCGTAATTAAATGATTACCACCAGACCCACCGTTGGCATTCAATGCCTGGCCTGTAAAGGCAAAGGATTTTACAATGATAGTACCTCCTCCTCCACCACCACCCGGTGCATCGTTGTGAGTTGGAATTGTGTTAAGACCGTTCATTCCCTGAGCAGAGATTATACCGGTTCCATTTATCACGGGTGTGATTATATATACTATTCCACCACCATCTCCACCATCGTTGGATGCATTGTTATTTCCATCTCCGGTACCGCCACCACCGCCAAAAAATATTCTCGATTCCACGTTGGCTGTTAAAGGTCTACCGCCTCTTCCTCCAACCGGATCACGATAGTCACCTCCCCATGTAGAGTTGCTCAAGGATGTTGAAAATGCATCTGCGTTACTCGCTGCATAGGTATACCCTCCTCGTCCGCCACCGGATGAATTTGTCAATTGATTTCCGTTGGAAATATAGTCTGGGTCGAATGCCCATGCTGCAGTATAGAGTGGATTAGGGTCCATGACACCGGCACCTGTCCAGGCATTGCCGTTGTTACCATTTGCTCCTCCGCCGCCTGCTGCGTTGTGTCCGTTTCCACCTCCGCCACCGTTGGCAGGAGCGCCTCGTCCATATCGTCCGCCCATTCCTGGTGTATCGTAGTCACTCTGATATCCAGCTATACTCTCGCCCTTCTCTCCACCTTCGGCCATTAATGGCGAACGATAAAGAGTAATGACAGTTGCTCCCGGAGTAGAGGTAGCATTATCACGCTTACCGCCTCTGAAGCCAGAGAAAGAAGCACTGATCTCTCCGTTGTTTTTTAATATAGTCTTTACATGGATGGCAGTAATTCCTCCTGTATTTCCATCCCATCTTTTTGCAACTATAGATGCACCACTGTTAATCGTAAGATTATCGTATAGCGGCACTTTCACTACTTGTGAATGTGCACTTGCCAGATATGACTGTTTCGTTTTACAGGCAAGCGTTATGATATTGGAAGATGCTGAAGCTACATAAGCATACTCATATTGACCTGCACCATTGTAGGAAGTCACAGCGCCATAGTCGTTGTCATTGGTAGTTTGAATGGACGCACCCTGAGCTTGATATAGCATGATCAGATCGCCTGCAGACAAACTTCCGAGATCGGACGCAATGTTGTTGACAGTTATAGTAGAAGACCCTATTGGGACATCGACTGTAATTTTACTGTAAGTGTTTACAACCGAACCTCCGGTTGAAATGGTAACGTTTCCTAATTTTCCTGGTTGGGAATACGAAAACAACGATGCCATTATAAATAGTAACGGCAATAAAACACGCATCATATTGAATATTTAATTTTAGAATGTATATAGGCAACAGGATTGTTGTTGCTGATGCCAATGATCACGTACCACACTGTGTTGGAATATTTCGGCCCAATGAAGCGGCCAGTAAAAAATTGATGGAGGAAAAAAGTAAGTAAAAGTCTCTTCATATGTTAATCAGGTCATTCTTTAAAACAACTAAATGCTTGCTGGCAAAAAAGAATGCAATCGAAGTAACTATATACCTCAAAAGCACTTAACACTTGAAAAACGTTACATAAGAGATTGCCCCTGCCCGTTACATTATTCTAATCGCCAACTTTTTTGACAGCGCAAGTGTATAAAAAACGCCTTTTTGAATGATTCAAACATCCGTTACAAAACGTTACATTTGAAAAAAATATAAATCTTTCAAGCGGTAGTAAACAACTGATAGGAAGCGAAAAGAGGTGTGATGAAGGTTACTTTACTATTGTTTTTTATTCTAACCGGGCTTAATAGTTTTGGTCAATATGTTCCGGAAGTCGACAGCCTGCTGAAAGTCCAAATACCATGCGAAGATCCGGATGAAGGCAGAAAGCAATTCGTCTACTTCTGTGTCCACCTGAAAAAGAAATATGGAATGGATAAAGTTAGGGAACAGGCCCTCAGGGTATTGACCGATGTGAAAATATCTACAGAAAATAAAGTTGTTTTTTCCAGTCTGCTATCGCATACTCTGATCGATGTCGATTTAAAAAAGGACAGTTTAATTGGTCTTTACGCAAGTGTACTGGAAAACAATTACCGTGAAGCATATAAAAAATGCGCAGCCATTATTTTTTTAAGGGAAGCAGCAAACCTGTACGCTGTTTCTACTAAAAACTATGCTAAAGCAAAATCGATTTTTGAATTTGCTGAAGCCGAACTCAAAAAAAATCAATGCGATGTTGATTTTATTCCATTCTACCTGAATATCAGCAATGTCTTATATGAATCTTTGGGAAATACCATTAAAGCTGCTGAATATAACCTCAAAGCACTTCGTGTTATTGACTCACTTAAGAAAGAGAAAAAAGAAGTTCCTGCCTATTTTGAGATCGATGTATCCTCAGAAATAGCCGGCCTGAATTACAGCAAGGGTAACTGGCAGACAGCCATTACATACTGGAAAAAGAATTTATCACTCATTAACAAAGAAGGAAAATGGAAAAATTACCTTACAGGAGCATATAATAATATTGGCATCGCTTACGGTAATCTGAAAAAGTATGATAGCGCGTTGTATTATCTGAATAAATGTGTCGAGCATGCTAAAACAACTAATGACAATGTATGGATCGGTATTGCAACCGGAAACATAGGTGACCTTCTGGTAGAACAAGGAAATTATAAGGGAGCTATTCCACTTTTGGAAGAAGATGTTCGTACTGGTTATACCTATTATATGTATAGTACGGTTCCCGTATCATTAAATAAACTCGGACTTTGCTATTATAATCTTCATAATTACGTTAAAGCAAAATACTATTACGATAGCGCGTTCCATGTATTCAATCGGTGGCCCGATCCAACTGCATCCAACAGTTACACGTATAACCTACTGGCTTTGCTAAATCGCAATTATGCTACGCTTCAATTTGCCATGGGCAAATACAAAGAAGCCTTTTTTCATCAGCGCACAGCGGAGGTCTTTGATGATTCTCTTACGCAAATCCTGAAGAAGCAAGAGATCAGCAGCCTTCTGGCTTATCATGATTTTGAGCAACAGGATACTGAAAACAAATTGCTTAAAGCCGAAATCAGTGCGCAGAAACTGAGGGAATCCAGGGCAGGTATTATTGCTTTTATGGGAAGTGTAATGATCATCTTTATCCTGGCCCTATATCGCCTTCGGCTATCTAAGCTTCGGGCCGAAGCAATTGCCTTTGCTGCCGAAAAGAAAGCGGAGGCTGAAAGAACAATGCGGATGGAAGAAGAGATGAAAGCGTTGGAAAAAATTAACTTCTTGATTCGTGAACAAGCCGAAGAGCAGCTTTTGCTTAAAGAACGAGAGCTTAGTTCTATCACCATGCATATTCAACAAAAGAATGAAGTGATGTCTCACCTAAAAACGCAATTAGGAACGATGGCGCAAAAGGAGACCTCATTGCAGGGCGAGGTAAAGAGCATCTACAAATCCATTCGAAAAGACCTAAACCTGAATGCCGACTGGAATAAATTCAAATTACATTTTGAGAATGTCCATCCTGATTTCTTCACTAAGCTTTCTACCGAACATCCTGAACTCTCGCTTAGCGATTTACGTATTTGTGCCTACCTACGTATGAACATGGATAATAATTCCATATCACAAATACTGAATACTTCTCCCGATAGCCTTCGTGTAAGAAAACACCGGCTTCGAAAACGCATTAATGTCAACTCAGACAAGGAATTCTATTCTTATTTGCAGTCGTTATAGGTTATCCGTTAACAGCAAACCGTTAAAATTTGACTATGAAGTCCACTATGGATGATTACATATCTTCAACCTACCGACGAAACAGGTCCATAATTTCGGTCGATGTACCCACGCCCAATCTTGTCCCCTCGTCCAACGTATAACACAGTTGTTCTTTTTTACAGACTGCACACCATCAACAACTACTGTGTCATCGGATCGTCCAATGTCATAAGCCACATTGCCATGCAGGAAACGGTAATGCAATCTTATGTTGGATGAGACTATATGACCAGTCGCAAAAAATCGCGATAGTGTTCATACAGCCCATCACTAGACTATATATCTAGTTTTAATCATGGGTGCTTTCTTTTACTGATTCTGATTTTGTGGGAGCGTGTGAAGGCGCGTACTTTTTGTTTCTTTACCCATAGCGGACTAAGTATATCTCCCACTATCCTGAAGGCAAGAAAATTGCTTTCAGGACTTTAACGGGTGACTCGCCATCGAGGAAATACTCTTGACCTATTTCGATTTGATTTATCATGATTATATATACTTTATTCTTACAATGTCGTTTAAAAAACCCTGCCTCCTTTCGAAGACAGGGTGCGCGATGGGCTCGCACGCGAAATTTTTTCTATTTAGAGAATCAAGTTGATTTCCATTACACTCAAATTTTCGGAACAATATATATTTAACTTTCCATTCTCCATATTGCTTCAGCCTCTACGGTAATTCAGATTATCCGAACAGCATTTTCGAAAACCCACCGGCTCCTTCTTCTCACCTTCCTTTGCAACTGTCGCAATGTTTAGTTCTGTATCCTTCGACATCTTAAATATTACGTTTGACATAGGCTGTACCATAGTGAACAACGCGTCAGTCGGATGTAGGGGGAAAAATTGGTTTTCATTATTTAGTCCAATCGGAAAAGCTGTTCGATCAATCCATTATTGCTCTTCCAAGGCAGGAATGATACTCATCTGCATCTTTTGATCGAGACTGATTCTTGATTTTTCTATTATCTGTTCTTCAAAGTTATTGTCACCAAATTATATAACTCCATTCCTAAAAAATTCTATACCCTTAGCCGGTATGTGTAATAAGGAGATTTGCGTTTTCCCATCTCGCTCATATATATCCAATACTTTGAAATAACTATTCACATTTATAATGTGTAGTCCCCATTTCTCGGTGCTCGGATTGATTTGAAATAACGGTGCGGCTTTACTTGATGCGAATATAAACCTACAATTCTTTGTTAATTTCCCTGCAAAACTGGAGGCATCAACAAAATGTTTGCGAGCGAAATATTTCACCAACCGCATACATTGAAATAACTTCTTGGGGCAATTCGCTATCCCTGTTATACATCGTCAATCCAGAAAGTGTCCAGTTGATTATCTTTTCGGCTTGCTCTTTTGTAAATTTTAAATCCATTGCGGTATCATTAGTTTCACATATACTCATTATTAAAATGAATACGAATAATTAAACATGCCTGTTAATTCAGTATATGCAGGTTGTTGTTCTGTTCCTTCAAGCCTTCTTAAAAAGTTAGCACCTAATGAAAAGGTGATGTACCCTGGTACCGAAAGTGATGGGCTCACTAATTATAGGTGAAATGTAGCTTATACCTATTTCCAGTCCAAGTTATCCATAGTATTACATGCTCACATAAACGGGTATATATACCGATCGCAGTTGTGAATAGCGAGGAGTCATTTTGCAACAAGTAACTCATAATTTTATTATGCCCGCATCTTCGACTTAAGCTGTAGATATAGCCGCATACAACAATCATCTGGGATATATACTTCGACATACATAGTGAGAATTTCAACGGTGCAATGAACCGAATAGCATTCCTTCGGGCCAAAAAAACTGAAATATTTAAAACTTCGGGCTTTTGATGTTATGTTGACTGGAGGGGTGAGTATTTCGAACCTTTTCTTGCACGATTTATTAAAATCAAATGTTTCAGAACAAAGGAGTGGTATAGACAAATTCGCTCCTCAAAACACGATCCCTAGTATTACTTGAGAGTTGCAGCACACATCGGCAGACATTAAAAATCTTTTCTCCTTCAATTCTTGTGTCCTATAGCACCTTCAGGGATTATAAGTGCATTCATTGCAAACATTTAAATAAAGGATGCTTCTCCATACCTTCAAACTTATCTATAGGAACTTCCTGCGATTTCCAGGTACTTTCCTAATTAACGTACTTGGTTTATCCTCTGGGCTTGCTTGTTCTCTACTCATTTTTTTGTGGATAAGTGATGAACTACATTTTGACAAGTTTCACGTGCATGATGAAAGGCTTTTTCAGGTTATTGAAAACCAGCATAACAGTTCTGGCTTGGTAAGCCGCGAAGCAACTCCTATCGGAATGGCCTACGTATTAAATGAAAGTATGCCAGAGATTGATTATGCTGCTACTGTTACACCTATGGCCTGGCTTCCAAAGTTCATAATTGAAAACAAGGGCGAGCAAATTAAGAATGAGGGAAAGTTCGTTGGAAAGGACTTCTTTCGTATTTTCTCATTTGACCTCATCTATGGGACAAAGGAAAGAGTCTTTGAAGACGTTAATGCTGTTGTTATATCCGAGGCACTTGCAATTAAGCTTTTTGGTTCAATAGAAAATGCAACAGATAAAACGGTTCTTTGGCATTTAGGAGAAATAAAGAAGGAAAGCGTTATCTCCGGTATATTTAAAACAGTCCCCTCCAACTCATCGGAACCGTTTGATATATTACTTAACATCGAGTTGCTCGGTGAAATTATGAATTTTGCTAAAGATGATCTCTCATCTCCCGGTCCTTCTACCTTCATTCTGTTAAAGCCTGGCGTTGATATTAAACTCTTCAATAAAAAAATTACTCGCTTAATGTTCGAAAGAACAGGTAATAAACAAAGCGAGTTTTTTCTCAGTAAGTATTCAGATAGATATCTATATGGTAAATACGAAAATGGAATCCAGACAGGTGGTCGCATTGAATATGTAAAGCTATTTGCAGTGATTGGTCTAATCATTCTCCTGATCGCTTGCATCAATTTCGTGAATCTATCAACAGCAAGGGCTTCAAGAAGAATGAAAGAAGTAGGAATCAAAAAAGCTATGGGAGCAGGGCGGCTCAGTTTAGTAAAGCAATACTTAGGAGAATCACTTTTAATTTCTTTGTTCTCGCTAGGCGTAGCATTATTGGTGGTCGCTTTTTTTCTGCCTTTCTTCAATGACCTCACAGGTAAACAGCTTATACTAAATTTAACGAAGGAAAATGTTTTAGGCTTTTTCTGCATTACATTGTTTACAGGGATTCTGGCGGGAAGCTATCTAGCACTATATCTTTCAGAACTTAAGACTGTTGCAATCTTAAAAGGAAAAATTATCACTTCTATTTCAGAACAATTTGTAAGAAAAGGACTAGTCATGTTCCAGCTTGCAGTGTCATTTATCTTCATTGCTTCCGTCATTGTTGTCCACAAGCAAATATCCTTTATACAACATAAAAACCTTGGGTATGACAAGAACAACATTCTTTATCTTGAAATCGAAGGCAATGTAGCAACGACCAAAAATACATTTTTACAGAAGGTTCGTACTCTTCCCGGAGTACAGAGTGCATCGGCAATGGTAGGTAATGTCGTAGGGTCATTTGGAAATCCATTTGAAGTGACATTCGAAGATAGAAAGGTACTCTTTAATCGACTTGCCGTTGACTATATGATGATCGAGACGTTAGGTATACCGATGAAATTCGGACGTACATTCCGAGATGTTTACAATGATACAGATAAGGTAATAATAAATAGCGTTGCAGCCGACCGAATTGGACTTACGCATCCGCTTGGCAAAGTAATTGACTTAGGAGGAAGAAAACTTGAAATTATTGGTGTTACCGAAAACTTCCATTACAGATCGCTACACGAAGAGATTACCCCACTTGCTTTCATGTTAGAAACAGAACAACTATGGAACATTCTTATAAAACTCGACGGGAACAGACAGGAGGAGGCCATTCATAACCTTAAAAATTTGTACCAAGTATTTAATCCGGGATATATATTTGATTACAAATTTCTGGACCATACCTATCAATCACAATATGCTGGAGAAAAACGGGTAGCAGATCTTTCATTATGGTTTGGAACTCTTACCATTATTGTTGCATCACTTGGGTTGATCGGACTAGCAGCATTCAATGTTGAAAAAAGAGTTAAGGAAATTGGGATTAGAAAAGTATTAGGCGCGACTCCGACTGATATAGTCTACTTGCTATCATTTGGGTTTGCTAAATTGGTGTTCATGGCCATTGTGGTTGCTTTACCTATTAGTTTCTATGTGGTAGACAAATGGCTTCAACGCTTCGCATATTCAATTGATTTAGAAATCTGGTTCTTCATTACTTCTGGTTTAATTGCTATACTGATTGCGTTGACAATTGTCGGTGGTCAAGCAATCAAAGCCTCTCTTGTAAACCCAACGGAGTGTTTGAAGGATGAGTAGTTGATTATTTTGTAAAAAACAATCGAGGTTTTAATAACATTCCTTTATATATATACTTCTGTTCGCCAGAATTATTTCGTCACCTTAATACAACCTATACTAAGTGTAAGCTTCCCATATTTTGGACGTCCACAAATCAGACAATTTCATTTATAGTTGTAGTTATACGCGCTGTGGATTTATGGGGAACTCTTCCGGAGTTTTCCATAAATCCACGGTAAGATATCCACTGGACTTCGTCCGTTCCCGGATAGTACACGGAAACAGCTTTAGAAACTCAGCATCGCGTATTTTGATATACTATATCTAGTCTCAAAGTATTATAATACAACTAGTATTCCCCAACATTGAAGACAGAGACGAACTAAAAAAATATGCAAAGATATATCGATATGGGTAGCAAGCGAAGTACTACTATAAATATACAAGGCAGGTATTTAATGAAACACTGGAACGGAAATAACAACAGACATTTCAACCAAATTCAAAAAATAATATACACGTTACTTCACTTCCTCTATATCTTGAAGAAAATAACATCTGGGAATTTCTGTTTGAAATATATTCTGCACTACGTCTAGTTTATTGAAATGCCAATACAAAAAAAATCAGATTGGCGGTGTGAACTTAAATTCATACATAAAAACAGTTACAATTCTCAAACCATGCCGCAAACGCCACACCAAGAATCTAAAGGAGTCTAAACGGCATGACTAAAAACAAAAAACCGCTTAAACGTTCTGTTTAAGCGGTTTTAGTATCTTATAAATTAATATTTGCGGTCCGGACGGGACTCAACCATTAATTATAAGTTACTATATAACAATCACTTAAACCACTCACTTTGTCTACACTAACCGAATTACTAACCGAAAACAAACTATCATCAATTGTTACAAAAAATAATGATATCGACACATTCAGACACAAACAAAGATAATGTAATGCATTTTACTATATACATTTCTTGCATATTTTAACAGAGGCAATACACTATAAATTTACGCGAACTTGTTTGAGTTTAAGGAAAGTCCTATTCGTACGTTCCCATTAGCTGTCTTTCCTGTTTATTAATAGTCACGTATGTGGTCATACTACGTTACGCAGATATTTTGGATTACTTAGAAGAAATAAAAGAAAAATTTATCCTCCTCTACAAGACTATTTAGTTTAAGGTCCGTGACATCTATAGGGTAAATAAACCTATAATTTTATCTTTCTTTCCACAGAATCTCTTGGAAGTAAGTTTATCAAATACTGAAATTCACTACTAGTGATAGTGTTACTATTAAATTCCCCTTTGACACCATAACCCTTTGTTGGCAAACATCAAACCACATACGTGCACCTTTGCCAAGGTAAAGATGATCAATTCTTCAAACCTAGTGTTAGAGTCCTTCTACAAAATACATGACGCACGGTACATGTAATAGTAGGTGTTTTCTACATAATCAAGCGGTTTTATACTTCACTAATTGTCGCACAGCATTGATTAAAAAACAATACCACAACCGTAACACCGATGCCTATAGTCAGCATGATTCTCTTTACTATTCATATACCGTGCTCTGACACTATTTAGTCGCCCCTTTCCAAACGGTAATTACTTTGTCTGAATAATAATATTTACCGGTTTTTATCAAGATGTCCAGGGTAGCGGTGGTGATTGGTATCTCAGCAAACTTTAGTTGTGCCCGTTTAATAAATATATCTTTCTTCTTATTCTCGCCCAGTAAATGACAGGACAGTATCAATCCCACATGCACATCGATGCTAGTATCATCAGCCTTTAGCAAACGCTCAAATATAGCCTGTGCATCCTTGTATCGTTCCGCATCCAGCAAGAGATAGGCATAGTTTCCGCTCTGTACGGTATCATCCGGATTCAATGTGAGATATTTTAAGTATGCAGCATCTGCTTTTTTATACTCTTTTAGTTTGTGGTATATCTCGGCCAGATTTGTTAGCAAAACGGATTGAGCCGTATCAAGCTCAATGGCCATTTCGTAATCACTGATTGCCGCAGACCAATCCGAGCGTTGCTGATTGAGCCATCCGCGTTGTGCGTAGTAGCCGGAGAAATCCGGATTGATCACGATCAACCTGTTATATATCCTGATTGCATTCTTCCAGTCGCCAAGTTGTTGATATGCCTGCCCCCCGTAAAAATTGAGATCGTCTGGAAGATTCTCTCCACCACTGGTATTAGCCGTTACGTCTTCGGTGCGATAGAGACAAAGTTTATATACTTCTACCGCTCGTTGGGGATCAGGGACCTCAATTAAATGCCTGACGTAGTTATGATAAATTCTTGTGATGTATGGAGACAAGTCGTATTCTATTGCTTTCTCAAAATTCTTCGTAGCGTTCTCGTTGTCTTTTAGAAAATAGTAGTTGGTTGCTATAATCTCGAACAATTCCGGGTTGGCTGGGTCCATTTCAAGCGCATACATTGCCTCGTCTGTTGACTGCTGATAGCGTCCCATATTTCCAAGGCAAAGTGCCTTCAAATTATGATAGTCGGGTTTCTGCGTATTGATAGCAATGGCCTTGTTAATAATAGCAATTGTAGCTTTATAGTTTTCCCCGTTGAAAAGAACAAGTGCACTATCAAATAACTTTTCAGCGTCATCGTTCACGGCAACTGCCGCAACTTCAAAAGCAGCATAAGGTTTAAGATGTCTGTATTTATCCTCCTCTTCTTCATCCAGTGGTCTGAGTGATTTTATATAGTAGGTCTGCTCATCGATTCCTATTTCAAACAATCTACTGTATAGATTGAAATCTTCCTCTTTGAGCAATGTAGCGTATTGATGAAACTCAGTGTTATTCTTCCGATGAAGCGTATATAGCCTGGGGTTATGGCCTACCTCCACAATAATTGAATCAGTTTCTCCACGGCTGCTAACAATGTAGTTAATCTCCTTTCGGATATTGCTTTGTGCCGTACTTGTACACCAGAATGTTGCCAGTACGGCTATAAATATATACTTCATTTTCATTGTAATTATAAACTAGTCACATCGTACCATCTATTATCAAGGAAATGCCAAAGATTCACTCTTCCTAACCTTCCCGTTTTTGAATACTATATAGTCCTCTCCATCTGCCTTTTGTAAAACCACCTTTCCATCAGTAAATGCTTCAACAAACGTAAACTCAGGCTCTATCACCATTTGATTCTTCTGGTTTACATAGCCCCACCGTTGCGGTTCAATCATTACCGCTACAAGACCTTCATTTACCAGTGTAACATCAGGATACTCCAGAGGAATGACAATTTCTCCTTTCAGGTTTATAGCTCCATAGAGATCGTTGACGCCTACGCGTAATAAACTATCTATTGCTTTATCCGAAATGTATTCGTATTGGGGAATAACTATTTCTTCTCCCGCTATATTTACAAGTCCCAGTTTATTATCCTTACCCACCAGGCATACGCCATCTGTAAATCCAACATTAACTCTGTCGTAAACAATGGGTACCATAATCTCTCCTTCGCGGTTTATAAGCCCGATTGCCAACGGTTCTCTGTCCGAATCCAGTTTCATCACCGATGTATACTCCGAAAGGCTGTCGCTGAAAGTCGATGCTTCGTAAGCAGGGTCTTCACAAATCCACATATTTTCTTTCTTGTCAAAGTATCCTTTAAGTCTTTCACGCGCTGCTTTTTGTTTTTCTTTATTCTGAATACAGGCATTAATAGAAAAGCATAGCACCAATAACATATACTGCATAATCGTTTCACTATTTTTCATCATAACATTCATTATTCATCCAATGACGATTGTTGCATCATTTCCTGTATGCACTCATCATACTTAAAGTGTTCAAAACTGGTTATAGATTTTAGTGTTACTGGACGGGTAGCACGCTTAGACGGCATGTCTTCTTCCATCGTATTGATAAGGGTTTCCGCTACTGTCCCTTGGTTTTCGGTGGTGGCCAGATATGTAAATGAGGAATGAGAACCTGCCCCCATAAAGTAACCCGTTAGCTCATGCAGCGCCATGCGTCCATCCTTGAAGATAAAGTCAAAGTATATATGTCCATTGGGACCAATGGCATACAAGTCGAATACAACTTTACCATCTTCAATCTTTACGTCTTCGGTATCAAATTGCTTATAGCCATCGTTAATGTACTCTGCGGGCATAACGGTTTTGCTTTCGCTGCAAATGCTGAAACCATTTGTTTCCCCCAATAGTATAATTACTTCACGGGGAAGATATTTATCTTCATCGCTGTTTTCCTGCAACACCAGTACTTTATCTTTTAAGTTGTCCTGATTTATATATCCCGAATCGATATACTGTAGTTGGTAATTATATTTCTCCAGAAATCTATTCAAGTTGAAATCTGAAATAAGATCATCGGTATGATGAATGGAAACGCTGGTGTCATTTGCATCAGGCGATGTTGATAGCACCTCAGCCTTTTTCTCTGTAGTGTCAGAAGCTTTATGCTGCCTGCATGTGCTCATATACAGAGGCAACGATACGAGCAGGTAACAAATCAGGTTATTAATAACAGACATTCTTCCGTGAATTCAGCTTTGAGGTATAAAGCTCAGGAAGAAAATAGCTTCACTTTAAATGGATATAAATCCGCTGCGAACAATTGAATATTCGTGCCCGATCATTTCAAATTTGCTTGAGCTTACCCAACGTTTTTTATCGGGAGCGTAAGGAGCACACAAGTTCCGCGATCCGTTGAATTGATTTCAACATGCGTGCTTGTCTTGTTTTCTCTCGCCAGAATTTCCAGTCTTTCCCTGGCTATTGTTCCTGAAAGTGATGGATGATCAGCAGATTTTTTTGAAGCACTCAATCCTTTACCATTGTCTGTCACCTTCACCAATAGCTGTTTTTCGTTGGGTACGATCTCCACTACAATTCTGCCATCACCCGCGCGATTGCTAAAGCCGTGTATAATAGCGTTTTCAACAAACGGCTGGATCAGCATGGGTGGTATTAATAAAGTTGAAGTATCTATATCCGGCACGTTGATCTCATACGAGAAGCTATGCTCGAAACGCATTTGTTGCAAGCTCAGGTAATTCTCAAGCGCTTCCAGTTCTTCACTGAACGGAACATAGTTCTGCCGGCTCAGTTCAAGACTGCTGCGGAGAAGTCTGCTAAACTGGTTAAGGTATTTTATGGATTTTTCTTTTTGATCAAAGCGAATAAAACTTTGCAATGCCGATAATGTATTGAAGATGAAATGCGGTTCCATCTGTGTTCTTAACAGCTGCTGTTGCAGTAAAGTTTTCTCCTGCTCTTGCTTTTGTTTTCGTTGTCGTTGAATAAAAAAAAGTAACATTATCCATGAAACCGCCAGCAACACCAATAATCCGATAATATATTGCAACAGTTTGTTTTTCTGTGCGGTATCACTGAGGGTCAGGTTCAGACTGGTGATCAATTTATCTTTCACCTGAAGCTGATAAAGGGTAGCCATTTCTTCTGTAGCCTGTATACCAGCATTCTTTAGTATACCATCTCTTAATTCTAAAAGTGCCCGCGTTTCCTCCTGAGCTTTAGCGATGTTATTACTGGCAAAATAATAATTTGCTATAGCCTGTTTGTTCATGGCCCTTTCGTGAAAAGACAATGCCTGTGAATGTTCTCTTTCAAGAACCGTTGCTTCCCTGATCAACGCTGCGGCCTCTGCGTAACGTTTTGTCTGAACATACAAGTTGATAAGATTGGCCATGGTAATGTAAACATTCTTCGCAGCACTTATCTTTTGCGGGTTGGCTAACAGGTTTTGTTTGTCATAGCTTTCTACTAATTTATAGTATGGTATAGCAGCACCATATTGATTCGTCAGTGAATAATAGTTTCCGGTCTGTTCGTTCGTAAATCGTAATTGTAAAGGATCCTTTGTTTCATTGGAGATATTTTGTAGTTGTTGCAAATAAAACTGCAGGGAGTCAACACTATAGTTACCGTTTTCCACATAAGCCGTAAAAAGTTGAGAATAAGCTCTGAAGCTATATCTATAGTTGTTGTTTGGAGTTCTCTCTAAAAATGCAAGCGCCAATTTGTCCTGTTGAATTGCCTTTTGATATTGATGGATCTTATTGTTGTCCTGAGCCGCATTGAGAAGGCAGATTACTTTCGCCAGGGGTTTACTCCGCAGCGAATCATCATTCATAATAATGGCTGCCGATTTATTAAAATAATAAACAGCTTGATAAAACTTGCCATCGGATTGTGCAATCAAGCCTGCACCATTGTATACTGTAAACTTTATTTCATTAAACTGAGGTTCGCGTTCCGATAGATTAACTGCGATGTTGATATGATGCCGGGCATTATCAATAGATATACCCGCAAGATTTTTGGCAAGCTGATAATGTATAAATGCGAGACTCGGATTACTGTGGGAGAAATTTTCTTGTCTGAGCTGCGTGTTCCAAAAATCAAGCTTTCCTGTTTGCTCACTTTGTTCCAGACTGTCAGTAACACTATTGAGTTTCTCTAAAAGATCTTTATGAGAAATAGGCGTGGCTACTTCACGTTTTGATAGGCACGCAGCCAGTTGCATCAACAGAAAAACAAAAGATATTCTGCCCATTATTTCAACAGGCTTAACTGAATCAGCACATGTTCTTTTCTGCGGGTAGCAACCGGAATTTCAGAAAGATCTTTCATCACCATTACTCCTGTTTTAAGATATTTATCTATAAAATTTTTGTTTGCGATATACGATTGGTGTGTGCGGATAAAAGACTCCTCAGGCAAAAGCTCTTCGTAATATTTCAGAGGCTTGGATGCTGTTACTCTCCTGTTATTCTCTAAATGTATTTCAGTATACGAGCCTTCACCCGACAGATATATAATCTCGTTCAGCCGTACAATCTGCAAGCAATCCACCGAAGTGATACACAGGTTGGAAGTCATACTAACAACTTTGACATCACTTTGCTTTTTTACAATAGTGATCTGATTAGAATGATCAGTTTTTTTTGTTTTGCTCAATCGCTGAATAGCAGCAGAAAAATCTTCCTGGTCTATCGGTTTGAGAAGATAATCCAAAGCACCAAACTTGATGGCTTTGATAGCAAATTGATCAAACGCTGTAACAAAGATGAGATGAAACGCAGGTTCATCCAGCTGGTTAAGAATATCGAACCCCGTACCGTCTGGCAATTGAATATCCATTAGCACTAAATCCGGATTTGTTTCCCTAATAATTTGTAAAGCACTCTGCACCGAGCCGGCTGTTGCTTCAAGCTTCAGGTTCTTCTCCTGCTCAACAAGCCACTCCAATTCCTTTCTTATCGCAGGTTCATCTTCAATAATAAATGTTCTAAGCTGCATTACGATCGCTTTTTATCAGGTCAAAACTAAAGAATTCAACTGCAAGTTGGAAAGCTTGGGATAAAGACGATAAGTAGACACTGCCAAAAAAAAGGCCAGCTTATTTATAGCTAACCTTTAATTAGTTTAAACTAACAATTAATACTTCTGAACTTTAATATCAACTAATAAGCGATTGCCGTTAATAAAAGTAGTTTTAATCACTCCCTTCTTTCCCGACTCGGTTTTGAATAAAATGATATAGGGATTAAAAGTTCCAAAGCTCTCGTTATCACTTGTGCTGATTTCAACATCCTTAATAAAGCTATCATCTTTCGCATTCTTAAATATAGCTGTAGTGACGCAAGACTCTCACTGGGATAATTGATTATGAAAGTAGACGTCGCTCCGGTATGTCGTATTTTTCTCCTGAGTCATCCGGATTGGTGAAGTAATTTACTGGTGTACCAATATGTGAATATGCCAAGTCAATTTTAGGACCTGTTGTAGCATTAACTTCGCTGCCCTTATAAATCAATCCCGTTTCAGTTGAAAAGAATCTGCCGTATGTTTTGCTGCTGGCATCTCTAGCGAACTCTATATTTTCATAAGAAATAATAGCGCTATTACCAGTAATTTCTATTGTTTTAGTAATCGTTTTTATATCACTACCGTTGGCAACGGTTAAGGTTACTTCAAAAGTACCTGCTTTATCTACGGTCAGGGCCGCTGCTGCTTTTTCAGCGGAGACAGATACGTTTGCTCCTGCACCAAATACCCAACCGTATACTGATCCTCCTGTTGATGTATTGGTGAGAGTAACGATAGCATTAGGAGACGCACCACTTACTGATAATGAAAAATCAGCCACAACAGGTGTGGGGTCATCATCTTCTGAACAAGAAACAAAAAACATAGCTGCGCATAACAGTGCCATTGGCACAATAAACTTTTTGACCATAAGGTAAATTAGATATATAATTAGGCGCAATGTTACGTGAAGAAAAAATGACAGGAAGAGTCTTCTCAAACAAAATCATGCATATAAATTCGCTACTCCACTTTGAGTTGTATATATATGTTTACCCCTGCCTATTTTGGTGATATATATACAATTCAGCTTTATTGTATTGAATGGAAATAGTTATCTGTAATGATGAATTAGCAGTTCGATCCTGTTGATTGTATGTTTGCGCTTAGAAATATGGCTTCTTAACAAGACAAATTTAGAACTGAATCTGGATAAAAAACTCAATATTGAAATACAGCAAGCAAAGTCGAATAGATGGTTAAATCTTATTGTAATCTTAATGATTGGTGTGTTTTTTATTCTTTTATCGACGGGCAATAGAGACAATGATATTGACCTAGCGATAAGAATTCCTATGATTGTAATTACATGGAGACTCGTAGTACGACTAGTTCGATATCAACAACGAATTAATAGAACTAATAACAAGCTATAGAAAATGGAGTAAAAAACCAGCCGCCAACAAAGTGCATAAGCTTATTGGTAAGGTGAGAGTTGAAGCTTTAAGTCTAGTGCCGCAGCTTTTTTTTCGGCACAGCTCATTCTTAGCTTCACGATAAGCGAAGATACAACGGTCAGCAATCCGATCACAAAAATTGGAGCAAGCAAACCAAAGCGATCAGCTATTAACCCGGTAAGTATAGCGCCTATAGCATAGCCAAGATCTCGCCACAAACGGAATATACCTATACTCGTTGGTCGTTGCTCGGGATGTGTATAGTCAGCAATAGCAGCAAGGAACGTTGGATATACTATAGCGGTGCCTATTCCTAATAGTGCAGATAACGCCATGAACCAAGAGAAGGAGTTCATTACAATCATTGTAAGCAATGCGACACCTTGTACAAGCATACCGAAAAACAGCAAAGTTTTTTTACAATATCTATCTGCAAGTCTGCCCGAGTATAGTTGTCCCAGCCCCCATACCGCCGGATAGGTTGCAACGATGATTCCGGTTTGATGTAGATCGAATCCCTTTGATACAAGCAGTAACGGAAACAGCCCCCAGACCATTCCATCATTTAAGTTGTTGATAAGACCTGCTTGAGTAATGGAGCCCAGGTTCTTGTGCTTCCATGTAGTATCCCAAAAGATATCTTTTAGCAATGGGATTTTACTCGAAGTAGCTTCCAGTTTTACATGGTGGTGAGTGTCTCTAATAAACAACGCGCTTAGAAACAACCCGAAAAAGCCTATGCCGATTCCGAGACAAAACGGATACGGTCTAAGTCCATACCGACTGGCAATCCAACCGGTAGCAAAAGCAACAGCAGCAAGCGCTATATATCCGGCAAATTCATTTAGCCCCATAGCAAAACCTCTATCTCTTTCTCCAACTAAGTCAATCTTCATTACTACTGTGCTTGACCATGTGAGTCCTTGACTTATACCTAGAAAGAGGTTCGCTAATATTATCACGTTCCAACTTTGCGCATAAATCAGGAGCAGCGGAACTGGAAGCGCTAACAACCAACCAGCAATAAGGAGGTTTCTTCTCCCAAAACGATTTGCCAGCGTACCGGTATAGTAGTTGGTAATTGCTTTCGTTATACCAAACACAGCGATGAACGAGAGGATGGCTGTTCTTGCTTCCAGATCAAAATCAGTTTCAGCAATTTGTGGAATGATTGTGCGCTCCAAACCAATCATCCCCCCTACAAAAGCATTTACAATTACAAGCAACGTAAATTGTTTCCAGTTCTCTTTAAGCCCGAGTTTGATTTCAGCTTTCATTATTGTAGAAGTTTTGCAGTTTGATAGATTAATTCAAGTGATGTAAGACTGCCATTCTCTGCTCCTTTCTCAAAGTCACCACTCTGCCGAGCCATCGAATTTGTTATATGCGCAAAACATACTACCGGTTTTGATTTAACTTGACTAAAAGCATACAATGCTGATGCTTCCATCTCAACGCAATCGACTCCTAAGGTTTGAGCATAAGTGATCGCAGATGACGTCTCGCGATAAGGGGCATCTGTTGTCCAACTTTTCCCCGGCTGTACAGATACTTGCCCAGAAGTAAAAAGCGGTTGCAGTCTTGTTAAAAGATTTTGATCAAGGAATGCCTTTTCGTTGGCAGGAAGATAATGATAACTGGTGCCTTCATCCCGAATGCTATCGGTGATAAGTACATAATCTTTTAGTAAGTGTTGATTGAGTTTTCCGGCTGAAGTAATGCTAACTAACAGATCACAGCCCGAGACAAATAATTGCTCTGCAAGTAGAACTGCATAAGAAGCTCCTACAGCACAACCTATAATTCCAAAGTCTACATCCTTATATCTTGCACTATATAAATCACTGTGGTAACAAGCCCAACAAGAGTTTAGCGCTGCGGTGTTCTTCTTTAGATACCTTACAATATCTCCATCGGGGTCAAGTACACATACTCTTGGCACACTACAATCTCTAAGATCTTTTTGTCTTCTTGCTTCACGAAGTAAATTCTCCGGAAGGAAAACGGACTGTTCGCTATAATTCTTATTTTCTAGTAACGTCATAAAACTTCTTTAAGCAATCGCACAACGGTTAGCGCCGGCTTCCAAATCTGCGCTGTTGTAGCCTTCATAAGACCCCTGCTTATTTAGTGTGGCAATAGTAAGGTAGTTTGGAGGTGTAGGTGGTATACGGGATCTTGTATAGTCTACAAACTCCTCTTCCGCTAACTTCAACATCTGGAGTTTATCCTTTAGACTTTTAAGGCTCGCGGCAATCAACATACCGTCTAATCGAACAGTCGTTGCCAAGTGCGCTGGAAGCACAAGAATATCAGGAGTCAGGCTTAATAATTTCTGTATCGAATGATAAAGAAGCTTCGCTCGTGCAATAACTTCGTCGGTGTTGGCCTTCAGGTCTGGCCTACCCACTCCATCAATAAACAACGTGTCTCCGGTAAGTACTGCATCTTCTCCTAATTTGAAAGATGTACTTTCAAGAGTATGTCCAGGACTATATATAACTTCAATAAAGGCATTACCAACACTGAGCATATCACCATGCTTTATTGGTGTAAATGGATACGTAACACCGGCATTACTTATAAGCAAGTGAGTTGCTTTACTTACCTCGGCTAGTTCTCTGGTACGAGAAAGATAGTCTGCATGTATGTGCGTATCCGTCACAAACTTAATGGACCACCCGTTAACTTCTGCCAAGTCTAAATATACCTGCGGGTCGAGCGCTGCATCTATAACTATTGCCTCACCGTTAGACCCAATGATATAGGATAAAACACCTTTCGATGAACGTCTAACCTGGATAATCTTTATTCCATGTAGAACTATTTCGGCTGTGTCGAAAGCAAAGTTCCATTCTTTCATACCTCCTCGAAGAGAATATACACTATATCCTTTCTGCTTTAATAGTTTGGCTGCTATCAGACTGGTTTTCCCTGCGGCACACACTGTAACGATTGGTTGATCAACGTTCAATGGAACACCATCAAAAGCACACTGATCTCCATTCTTCAGTTTGTCATATATATCTGCATGAACGCTTCCTGTTATTGCCCATTCTTGTCTTTGTTCTAATGGCCTTACATCTAAAACAGTAACTGGACGTTTTTCCCGAAGCCACTCAGATAAAGTAGATATATCAATAATTAAGTCCTCGTTTATCATGGTAGTCTTTTAGTTCATTGAAACTTCAATTGGAAGGTCTTTCAATTTCCAGTCAGGGAAGCCCTCGTCTAAGCGATTTGCCTTATATCCTGCCTTTAAGAGCATGGACACGGCTTCATCGGCATACACACAAAATGGCCCCCGACAATAAGCGATAATTTCCGTTCGCTTAGGTAATTCTTTAAGTCGCTTTGACAACTCCGCTATTGGAATTGAAATAGCGCTCACTATATGTCCCTGCTTATATTCTGATTCAGGTCGCACATCAAGAACAATCACTTTTCCAGATTCTATTTTCTCAATTAATTCATAAATGGTAACAGATTCAAAGTCGAACTTCGATTTCCGAAATTCCTTTACTACTTTTTCAACTGCCTCGATACGCTCAACACCTAATTCGCGGAGTGCCTTCCATGCCTTGAATACATTGTCATTGGAGAGGCGATAAAAAATAAAATTTCCTTGACGATTTATCTCTACCAGCTGACCTTGCTTTAGTACCTGTAAATGTTGAGACGCATTGGCAATTGTAAGATTTGTGTGTTCAGCTACCTGCTCAACTGAAAACTCCCCCTGACCTAGCAGTTCAATAATTTCGATGCGATGCGGATTAGCCATAGACTTTGTAATCCGCGCCAGTTCGCGATATATAGTATCCTTGTATTGTCGTTTATTCATGATTGCCGTTAATATGACGTAAACCACAAAGTAAAAAAGATGGTTCCAACTATTCAATAAATCTATTGAATAGTTTTTTACTCCATACGGCAAACACTTGGAATACTTCTCCAAGTGTTTTTCTACCTTCATGAAGAAAGCTAAGGGTTGGGAATGAGATGGAGCCAGGTTTTCCCTTATTAGCGCTTGAACAACAGGCTTATGCGAAAAAAGCGAGGGAAAACTTAATTACAGGTTTGATGACAAATCACTTTAACATCAACGATTACAAGAAGTAGGTAAAACAATTAGAATTCCAGTTAGCAGAGTTGACGTTGAAACAAAGAGTTGCATCAGAAAATCTCACAAGAGTTATTTTGATAAAAGCAAATAATTATAGCTCATGCAAAATGTGTTTGCTTTCCGGCATGACGTTACCTGCTGTTTACGTTAATCATATTGTACCGTTAGCAGAAGACTATAGCAAAATAGATTACAATCCTCAATCTCTTTGTAACTATTATCACTCAAAGAAAACCAAATATGAAGGACATGAAAAGAAGACTTGAGAGATTGAAACATATATTAGAATACTCGTACGCTTGAATGCGGAATACAATCCAACATCACACTACCATCAATAAGAAATAGTTGAGTATCCAACAACTGTAGAATTTTATATTGTTCGCTATTCTTATCGGATAATGACAAATGCAAATAGAGGAACTGTATTTCATAAGTACTTATAAAGGACTTCAAAATTGCACCATATTTACTACTCATTTCCGGATTTTCTTTGATAGTATCATCGAATACGACAAAACTAATCAATCCTGTTAGGCTTTTTAAATAATGCTCCAAAAAGGGTTTGATGTCTGGAAATATATGGCTGATGTATTTCAATTTCATTTCGTCGAATTCCTTTCCTGAGACAGGAATTCCCCTCGCTCGAAATTCACGTGTAATATACTTTGTTTCAAGAACTTTTTTAAAGACCGGCCTACCAACATGCTTACTATATGTCAATTGATTAGTTAAATCATTATGCAGAGTAACGAGATTGAAAAATGTGTTATCGAATCTTTGAAGCTTCAGGGTTAAATTTTGATTTTTGATTTCTTCTTTTTGTCCCCTCAGTTCATCACGAGTCAGTATTCTGTCTCTTATACACATCTCCGAGCCCACGAGACGGACTCCTATCTCGTATGCCGTCTTCTGCTTGAAAAAAAA
>CABHOV010000052.1 GCA_902168185.1 uncultured Bacteroides sp. | reverse complement strand
TTTTGATTGCGCATTCGCGGATAATCATATTTTATCAACAGATTATACTTCGTCTTAGCACGAGAAAAGTTTTATACCGATAAAAGTATAAACCCAATATTTCCTTAACTTTAACTAAATGTTACCCGGAGGCTGATTACTTGTCCTCCTATACTTGTTACAAATATTTTTTTTATTGTAAGCACTATACCGTGTGCACGCAAAACACAGTCTGTGATCGTGAGGGGTGTTGTGATGTAATATTGGGTAAATCACCTTCTGATTTCTTTGCGGAATCGATACCAATGAAGAACGGTATAGTAAATTTAAACTATAAATCATGTTTTGATATATACCACCCGGCAGATGTATATATATTTTAATAACACCGGGTATGCTTGCATGTGGCATATCAGGTATAGTTTGAAGCTTAATAGAACGGTAACAATAAAATCCGGGATACACCGATTAGAAGTACTTATTTGGCGCAAAATTTCAAGAGCCTCAGACCCCGCAAAGAACCTAACCATCTATTTATACATATCAATAACTAAAAACGCCTATGCTAAAAATCTATCTTATTTATCTGTGGAACAATCTTTTGCCCTCCGGGTATAAAAGATTCTTCGTTTCACTCTTATGTACCCTCCTGGCCGGACCTGTATCACAACACGTTATGGCAACACCTTCCATAGCGTCTATTCAGGCCGTTACAGTTTCAGGAAAAATAGTTGACGATACCGGATCAGCCCTTCCGGGTGTGAACGTATTGGAAAAAGGAACTACCAATGGTGCAGTAAGTGACTCGGAAGGTCGCTATACTCTTCAAGTGTCTTCAGGCCAGTCAGTTCTTACCTTCAGCTTTGTGGGTATGGAATCGCAAAGTATAGTAGTAGGCACACAGTCTGAAGTAAATATTACCATGCTATCGGATGCTTCTACACTTTCTGAAGTAATCGTTGTTGGTTATGGTACACAGGAGAAACGTGATGTTACCGGTGCAATGGTCTCTGTAAAAAGCGAAGACTTCAACCGCGGTATCATGAACTCTCCGGAGCAACTTGTACAAGGAAAGGTAGCTGGTGTAAATGTTACTTCTGCCAGTGGTGAACCCGGTGGTACACAATCTATCACGATTCGTGGACCGGGTGGTGTTCGCACCGGTAGCACGCCATTGTTTGTAGTTGACGGACTTCCTCTTGACAACTCAAGCACCGGTGGAACTACCAACCCGTTGAACTTTATCAACCCTCAGGATATAGAGTCTATCGATGTTTTGAAAGATGCATCTGCTACCGCGATCTACGGATCACGTGGTGCAAATGGTGTTGTATTGATTACAACGAAGCGTGGTAAATCAGGAAGCTCAAATCTTACATACTCCGGAAGTATAGGTATATCCAAGATGGCTCGCCCGATCGATGTATTCTCTGCTGATGAGTACCGCCAGCAGGTAACATCTCTTGGCGGAACATTGGTAGATGGTGGTGCTAACACAGACTGGCAAAAAGAAATCAGCCGTACTGCACTTACAAAAAATCACAACCTTTCATTGAGTGGTGGAGCCGAAAAACTTTCTTATTATGCTTCCCTTGGTATGCAAGACCAGGAAGGTATCATTAAGAACAGCAACATGAAACGCTACAACGGCCGTATCAATGTAACGCAAAAGTTTTTAAATGACCGCTTACAGGTTGATCTTAACCTGAGTGCTGCGAGCACTACCAATACGCGTCCCCCTTCAGAAGGTAACAATGGTTCTTCTATCACCATTCTTGGTTCAGCACTTACTGCGAACCCTACCCTTCCTGCCTATGATGAAACAGGTGCTCCATACAAATATCCAAGCAATGGAACCAATCCTTTGCGTACGCTACAGTTGTGGGAAGACATCACAACAATCAACCGTATTGTAGGAAATATATCACCTTCTCTTGAGATCATTAAAGGCCTGGTATATAAATTGAATTTCGGTATCGACAATTCAAACTCTGTTCGCGACGAGGTATCTTTCCCAAGTCTGGTGCCTGCACAGGATGGTTATCTGCGGACAACCTATAAATACAATAACAATAGTCTGATCGAAAACTACCTGACCTATACGACTACAAAAGGTGATCATACTATATCTATATTGGCAGGACATTCCTACCAGAAATTCTTCATTCAGGATCGCTCGTTCAGTATCAATAAATTTGCAATCTCGGATATAGATCCGCGTTACAATCCAGGGCTTGGTCAGGATCTTACAATGACCAACAACAAGCCTACAGGTTCAGCAACTAAAAACGAACTTCAATCCTTCTTTGGAAGAATTAACTATTCATTGAAAGATAAATACCTTGTAACAGCAACCGTACGTACCGATGGTTCCTCCAAATTCGGAGCAAACAATAAGTACGGAACGTTCCCTTCCTTCTCTTTAGGATGGAGAATTTCAGAAGAAGATTTTATGGCGAACCTTCCCGTGAGCAACCTGAAGTTGCGTGCAGGCTGGGGACGTACCGGTAACCAGGAGATCCCATCGAAGTATACCAAGGCATTGTTTACATCACAAGTTGCTGCCGGGTCAACATACCCGTTGGATGGATCGAATGTATATCCTGCAGGAACAACTTTCGTGAGATTGGCTAACCCTGATCTTCAATGGGAAGTTTCAGTACAGACAAACGTAGGTATCGACTTTGGTTTCCTGGGTGGAGCATTGAGTGGATCTGTTGACTACTTTAATAAAGAGTCCAGTCATATTCTGTTGGAAGTATACCCGACCGATCCTATTCAACCTGCACAAACAACCTGGAGAAACATTGATGACATGAAGATCAAAAACTCAGGTTTAGAAGTTGCATTGAATTATGAATATAGAGCTACCAGTGGCTTTACTGCATCGGTAGGTGGTAACCTAACGCTTATCCATAATAAAGTAACCGGTTCACCTTATTCAGTACTTGCGTCTGGTACTGCAGTAGGTTCTGGTATTACCGGCACAACTGTGAATGGCTACCTTAACGGAGAGCCTATTGGTACATTCTTCATGCGTGAGTTTACTGGAATCAACGAAGCTGGTACAATAACCTATACTGATCTTACTGGCGATGGGAATACCACAGATGCTGACCGCGTACGATTAGGCAGTGCTTTACCAACAACACTCTATAACTTCAACCTGGGAAGTTCATTTAAAGGTTTTGATCTTGCAGCAAACTTCAATGGTGTATCCGGCAACAAAATCTTTAACAATACAGCAAACGCTAACTTCATTAAGAATAATATAGCCAATGGTGTGAACACTACACCGGAAGCGGTGGAGTATCCAAATGAAAGTACATCGAACGAAAAACCTGTGTCGTCACGATACCTGGAGAATGGTGCATTCTTGCGATTGAACAACTTATCCCTTGGCTATAGCGTAAGCACATCGAAGCTGGGTATAGATCGTTGGGTATCAAGATTGAGAGTATCGGTTACCGGACAGAATCTATTCGTAATAACTAAATATACCGGCTACGATCCAGAGGTTAATACCGACCGCTCTAGCTTTAATTCCTCATCCGCTGGAGTAACATCTATGGGAATTGATTACCTCAGCTATCCGAAAGCAAAAACTATATTGTTCGGACTGAATGTTACATTTTAACAGAAACGATCCATGAAAAGAAAACTATATATATTATTATTATTCCTCGGGTTTATAATTATTGAGGGATGTACTGATCTTGAAGAAGAAATACTGGATGAAACTTCTTCTACAGGGTTAACGGACAAGCAAGTGGCAGATGGAATTATAGCACCGGTATATGCGCCTATGTTCGATTTGTTTCTGCACACTACATACTTTACACTCCAGGAAATCTCTACAGACGAAGCGATACTTCCATTTAGAGGTGGTAAAGATTGGGGTGACAATGGAATTTATGTGGCTATGCACCAACATATGCATGGTCCTTCAGATCCAAACATTGCTAACACATGGGGCATTCTCACGAGGGCTGTTTCCAGATCGATCACAGCACTGAACGCCCTTCCTGATGTACAAGATGAAGTGAAAGATGTATACCTCGCAGAAGCGCGTGGTATGAGAGCTTTCTATTCCATGGTATCACTTGACTTGTTTGGTTTGATCTTCGTGAAGGAAGATCCTACAGCAACCTCTACAATCTTGCGTGGCTCAGAAGCGCTCGAGTATATAAAAAGCGAATTGCTTGCAGCAGAACCTTTATTGTCCACTACCGCTGGACCTGGCAGGCTGACAAAGGCAGCAGCATGGGGTTTACTTGCACGCCTATATTTGAACGCTGCGGTATACCGCGATCGCTATGCGACCAGCTTTAGCTTCGCACAAGATGATATGGATCAAGCTATACTATATTGCGATAAGATCATCAGCTCCGGGCAGTATACATTATCACCAGACTACTTCTCTATATTCAGTGATGATAACCACACCAATAAGGAATTGATTTTCGCGTTGGATCAACGTTTCGATGTTCTGGGCAGTCACAACCGTCAGGCATACTTCTCGATCTCCGGAGATATGTTTCCGTTAGCAAACGCACCGAGTGCGAATGGTACGGATGGACCAGCGATCACTCCTGATTACTACCACACTTGGACAGACGCTTACGGCGATGTTGATCCTGCAGATATAGATCCTAGATTCTATCAAAAGAATCTTGACCCTACCGTTGGTTGCATTTCAGCTTCTGCTTATAAGATTGATCGTGGTATTTTACGTGGTCAACAGTATGGTCTTGTAAAAGTGAATGGTGCATTTGTAAAATGTGACAATGGCGATTACAAGATTGACAAACTCTATAACGTCAGCCGTAACCGCCTCGACTTGGCCGTAGACTTTAAAGAATTTATAGATTTCACTCCGGATGGTCGTGACTATGATAAAGGTTATCGCGTTGAAAAATATGAATTCTGCAAAAAGACAACGGATGGTCGTAAAATCGGTGATGCCGACATTTCTATTCTTCGTCTGGCAGATATATACCTGATGCGTGCCGAAGCAAAGTTGCGCAAGAACAACGATATATCGGGTGCTTTAGCAGACGTTAACACCGTACGTACTGCACGTACTTCAAGCAATGGCGTAGCGGTAACACCCGCTCCTCCCCTGGGAGATATGAACCTCGATATTCTTTTCCGCGAACGCGGCTTCGAACTCTATTGGGAAATGGTGCGCCGTACAGATATGATCCGCTTCGGAAAATATGAAGGTACATGGACCGAGAAAACTGATGCGAATCCTCAAAAAAGAATTTTCCCGATTCCTCAGACGGCTATCGATGCAGCCTCTAATGATCCAGGATACCTGATACAGAATCAAGGATATTAAAATTATAGTGTAATACTATACCGCAGCTGACTTTGTTGGCTGCGGTATTTTTTTTGCTTCAATAAATGTGCTTGCGATTCGTTACATCATTAAGTACACATGCGGGGTATCTGCATAATGTCTCTCCTACCATTCGCCATCTACCACATCGTATATATTGTAAGGCCCAAATTTTTGAATTGATTTAACAAGATCAGTTACAGACATATTCAAATCCGAGATTAATATCTTATAGGGCTCTGAGGATTGGAGTGTCTGAAATAAAAGAAAGATTGTCTCCTCATCACCGCTTATCTTTGTTGTCTTCTTAATTGAAACAATATCATTCCATTTCATGAATTTAAAATCCTTATGATACACTCCTTGCTTATCAATGGATAAGATGACTTTTCTTCTTGCCAAAGTGAATATTTTGTAAACAGCAAAACAAAATACCGAAAACATTATCAGTATATAGATTAATAGCCCGATAGCCTCAACGTACTTACTTTTATCATACAAACCATAGCCTAATAAAAAAACGACAAGTGTTATTACGCTTAAAGAACTATGGATCGATTCTTTAATTTCTACTTTTTGATATGCTGACTCGTTCTCGGGCATCAACTGTTTTTTCGTCAAACGTTGCATTATAGGTTTTGGCTACGTGGCTGTCTTCCAACCAACAAAAATGCCTGAAATAATTAAAGTCCCTCTATTCATGTAAGTTAGCACGTGTAAATAACTTTTTATTAACCGGTGCCGGCAATATTTTTGGGCTGCAAACGCTCAAGTTTCAAATTCCGATCATGAAAACCGGTCTACTTCAATTGCTTTTTATTCTTGTCACCATGATCTGCATAGGTCAATATCAATACCGGTATAAACCTCGTGAAATCTCTTCTTCGCGACCGGAGATGATGATCCAAAAGGTAGAACATTTGTTTGCTGTTGAAGCTCAGATCGATTTCAAAGGCTACAAAAACAATATAACTATCAGAGAGATAAATAGTGAACGACTATCGGATCTAAAGAAGAATATAAAGAGTGGTTATTTTATATTCGATGACACACTACAACAACTCGTGAACTCTACCCTTAACCGTCTCGTAAAAACCAATCAGCTAAGTGAGCAAACTGAAAGGTATATTTTGCTGGCGGACGATGTATCCCGGTCAGCAATGTGTTATGGCAAAGGAATTTTTATTGTGAATGTTGGATTACTCGCCTGCATCGACAATGAAGACCAGCTGGCATTTGTGATGGCACATGAAATGGCACATGACGAACTCAGACATGTGAGAGACAAGATACTAATGGAGAAAAATGTCCGATTACGCGCGAAATCAAAAGAATATCTGCGGCGTGTTTTTAACTACAATAAAGATATAGATATAGAGGAAATAGAAGAGTTCAGAAGCATAGCCTATAATGTAATGCGATATTCGCGAACCATCGAAGAACAGGCTGATTCGCTTGGACTGGTATATTTGGCTAACGCTGGATATAATCGACAAGGTGCTATAGAATTGCTCGAGTTGCTCAAGGATGATCATAAACCCAAGTATGAAATAGGCGTAGATTTTTTCCTTCCCTTCGATAGCCCACAATATCCATTTCAAAGTCACTGGCTTAATGAAAAACTTAGCATTTTTAGCGCATCGAGAAAAGAAGGCACAAATGTATTTTCATATGACTCTCTTCAAACACACCCTGAACTAGAAAGAAGACAGGAGCATCTGGCTAAAGCTGATTTCCACGGCTATAAAAACGTCGCACATGATAATTCCAAAACAGGCATAGATTTAGCTGAAATGCAGGTAATACAAAGCGCTCTGCGGGCCGGCAAATTTGATCAAACGTTATACTTTGCCATGCAGATGCTAAAAAAATATCCACGGAATACTTTTATCGTGAGCCGTATAGGAGCTGCATTATTATACTCACTGCAAGCTAAAGATAAAAATGTACTCTCAAGCATCGTATCTCCTTATACTCAAACCTATAATGAAGAAATGCGCTTGATGAATAATTTTCTTTTTAACCTGGAGCGAAAAGAAATTGGTGAAGTAGCATATCATTTTCTAAAACGTGCCGACTACTTTAATCCAAATGAAAAAAGTCACTACTTCATTCTATGGAAAATATGCGATCTTACATATCGCTATGATGAAAAAAACAAGCTTGCAAAGCTTTACAGTAACAAATTCGAAAAAGACATAAGTACGTTTAACTTTAAGAAAGATAAATAAAGACTATAACTAGGCGCAGAACGGTCTAATACTATACCGCGGCTGACTTTGTTGGCTGCGGTATTTTTTTGCTGCCATTATTAGTATACGTGTTTTAAGGCTATATATTCCGATATATACCATTCGGTAAATATTAAAAAGATATCTCACACAATATCTCCAGCACCACAATGACTAGAAAGGGGTCAAAAAAGGTCTTGATCGATTCAGTAAAAATACTGAGATACCCTTCCGTGGTTTCATGGATTCAATATAAAATAATGGATTGTAGTTTTGAGGGATAAACTAAAAATTAAAGA
>CABHOV010000051.1 GCA_902168185.1 uncultured Bacteroides sp. | reverse complement strand
TCAGTTGTTCCCGCGAACATCTCATCCCATACAGAAGAATGACCATGATAATGTTGAAAAAGAGATGGTGTGGCCATAGGTTTCAGGTTCAAATGAACCTAAAATACCAAGGCATGAAGTAATTATTAACAATGATCGTAGAATTATTTACGCAAACGAATGTTTCGGAAAAAGGAAGTTAAGCAAATAATGCCAGTTTTACCATGGAAAGGAGTAGAGTTCGTATCAAAAAAGAAAGCCTCCGATAAGGAGGCTTTCTTTTAAATATTGTATTCCAGTTCCGGATTACTCTGCTACTACACTAACTTTTACTTCATGCTTCACTTCTTTGTGAAGATCAAGCGTTGCTGTATAGTTACCAAGTTGCTTCGGAGCTTCTTTCAGAATTACTTTCTTACGGTCTACATCAAAACCTTTTGCTTTCAAAACATCGGCAATCTGAATTGCAGTAACTGCACCAAAGATTTTACCGGATTCACCAGCTTTCGTTTTAATCTCAACTGTCATATCGCCAATCTTTGCTGCAAGTGCTTCAGCATCTTGCTTGATCTTAGCCGCTTTGTGAGCAGCCTGGCGTACGTTTTCATTTACAAGTCTTTTGTTAGAGTCGTTGGCGATAAGTGCAAAGCCATTTGGGATCAGGTAGTTGTTACCATAACCCGCTTTTACTTTCACTACATCATTTTTATAACCAAGGCCCTGTACGTCCTGTTTCAAAATCACTTCCATGTTCGTGTTCTTTAAAGGTTCAATTGATTACTTCAATGAATCACCAGCATACGGAAGGATCGCCAGGTGACGAGCACGCTTTACAGCTTGTGCTACTTTCTTCTGGAATTTCAGGCTGGTTCCTGTTAATCTGCGAGGAAGGATCTTTCCTTGCTCATTGATAAATTTCAAAAGGAAGTCCGGATCTTTGTAATCAATATATTTGATACCATTCTTCTTGAAGCGGCAGTACTTCGGTTTAATCTCTGCGCGCTTGATAGGTTCGTTCATTAAGGTCATCTTCCGCGCTCCTCCTCAGCTTTTTTAACAACAGGTTTCCTGTTCTCTTTGTTTTTAAATTCTCCTTTGCGTCTGCGTTCGTTATAAACAATCGCATGCTTATCAAGGGCTGTCGTCAGAAAGCGCATGATAGATTCGTCTCGTCTGTACTCTGTCTCAAGAGTGTCGATAGCAGGCCCTTCAGCCTTGAATTCGATAAGGTTGTAAAAACCGGTAGACTTCTTGTTGATGGGATAAGCCATCTTCTTTAAGCCCCACTGCTCGATGTTGATAACATCGGCTTCCGCTTTTTTCAAAACCTTCACGAACTTATCGACAGCATCCTTTGCCTGGTCTTCAGACAAAACGGGATTTAGAATGAATACCGTCTCGTAATTTTTCATGATGTTTTATTTTGAGCCTGCAAAAGTAGACAAATCCGTGGAATTTAAAAACATGAAAAGCCAAATTCATGAATATGAGAAGTGCATTTTTAGACTAGAAAGCCATCTTTTCGCGTTTTATAAAAACTTTTTGCACCATTAAGACCGAGTGATACGAGCGTCTAAAACAAAAAAGACAGAAAGTTTAAATCCCGTTAAGGAGAAACTTTCTGTCTTCTGCTTCAGATTTCTAAAGCCTATTTAACTACAAACTGACCGGTTCCCATTTTATAGTCATCGCAGTAAATTTCAAGCGTATAGGATCCTGATGTATAGTCAGAACCTTTTTCATATAGATAGGAGAGTTTCTGTTTTGTGTTATCAAACAGAATTTCCTGGGAGGCTGTATAAAATTCTTCCTTGCCATTGTAAATGAAAGTGCCGGAGCCACGGGCTACATCAAAAATTACCTGTCCGTTTTCATCAATGATGCGGATCATTATTTTCTTTCCTTCGATTGGCGCTACGTTATTCTCTGCGATGTTGAATTCAACTTTTAATTTTCCAAGCTGACGATTTTTGAAAGGAGATTCGCGCTCTTTGCCACGATCGTTCACCGCCACAATGCGGAGGTTCTCTGCTTTCAACGTAGAGGCTATAGCAACTTTTGTTGCAAGTTCTTCTTTCGATTGACTAAGCTGATTGATAGAATCTCCCAATTGGTTTTTCTGTGTCTTCAGGTTTCGATTTTCACTGAGGAGTTCTTTGTTAACCGTCTTTAACTTCTCGATCTCTTCATCTTTATTCTTCAACAGCAATTCATAACCTTCAACACGATCCTTTAATGCTTTTATTTCTTTGCCAGTCGCGCGCTTCTGACGTTTAAGCTCAGCTTCCAGTTCTACTTTCGCTTTTTCAAGATCAGATACATCACCGCCTAACTTTTGGACTTCGGCAATTTTAGCGTCAAGCTCCGCCTTTATTTCCGTCATGCGTTGCACGGTGGCATCGAGCTCCTGCTGCGTAGAAGTTTTCTCGGCAATAAGTCTCTGTTCTTCCCGTGGGTCAAGTACAAAGATCTTGATTCCTTGAATGACAATGATCACGGCCATCAATGCAATGATAATCGTACTCTTGTGTGATTTTTTGGGAGCCGGTTGAACCGGTTGCGTGCTAGTCGTTTCGCTCATATTGGTTTAAATGGGTAAAGGCAAAAATAGGTTATCCCATCGGGTTATTCAACGCTTAGAATTGTAATACAACGTGTTGTTTGTTCAATGAAGGATCGAAGAACAATATACCACACCGGTATAGATCTATACTGGCATATACCAGGGGATGTTGCCGAACGGTGTTCCAGGCGTTCTCCATCTCTTTTGAGTAATGGATGTCATCCAGCACAAGTATACTACCCGTATGAATTTTTTGAATGATCGTCTCAAAATATTTCAGGGTAGGTGCATACCGGTGATTGGCATCGAGGAAAGCAAAATCAACAGCATCTGCATTACTGAGGTATGTGTGAAGTGTCGTATTAATGTTCCCTTCTATGAGCTTGATGTTTTTAGCTCCGAGACTATCAAATGTACTCTGCGCTACACTGGTAATGGCTGGTGATCCTTCAAATGTTGTTACAGATGAGCCTGGACTGGAAGCCAAATAAAGTGTGTTGATACCCAAAGAAGTGCCGAGTTCAAGAATCTTACGGCAATTGAAATGTCGGATGATCCGTGTATATAGCAGCGAATATTTTTCAGGACTGAGACTCGTTCGGGCGATGTCACTGATCTGTCGCGTAGATGTCTTGATAGCGATCGAACCCGCCCCCGGATCATTTAACGTTAAAGAAGTTTTATCTGTCAGGTAATGCGCACGTTTACTTTCGATGTGCTGAAATTGTGAACGATCGTTTTTACCGTGAAGAACTTTTGTGTAGAAATCAAACAGGAAGGGAGAGTGTAATGAATGTTCTGAAACCTGATCAAGCCAATATGTGAAGTAGGTCTTGAATTGAAAGTATGTTGGCATGATTGACCGGTGTACTGAAATGTAATTATGAAATGCTTTCCACCAACATCACACTTCTTCAATAGTAAATGTATAGGTATATATTAGTTGAGTCGCAGAGGTGCGATCATGGTAAACTCAGGGATATTTACTTCAACCTTCAAGCCATCAACGATACGCTCCATCATATATGTGCCTACCATCTTACCGATACCTGATTTAAGATTACATCCTGATACATACTGATGTGCCTGGCCAGGTTCCAACACGGGTTGTTGACCAACAACGCCTTCACCTTCTACTTCACGTGGGCTAAATCCTGCGTCATGAATATACCAGTGTCTGCGTAACAACTGAATCGTATACTCACTCTGGTTTTCAATGGTGATTCGATAGGTAAAGACATAGTGATATTGACTGGGACTGGAATATGCTGGTTGATATTCCGTCTCTACACTTACCTTAATTCCTTTGGTGATCTCCGTTACCATGCACTTCAAAAATATCAATTTTTTAGAATTACCAAGAACTTCTTGTGAACAGACATTTAAAATACTGAAAATCAATGAAATTAATTCCTGTTTTTCGAACAAATTGGAGGATTCACGCCTGACTTTTAGTTTTAGGCATGGAAGTTAAAATTGCTCCCTCGTGGAAAAACAGGTT
>CABHOV010000050.1 GCA_902168185.1 uncultured Bacteroides sp. | reverse complement strand
CAAGCGCTGCAATCATCACAAATTTCATTTGGTTGTTTTTCATATGAATTGGTTTAATCCATGATGCTCAAAGATAGTGCCTATAAAGAAAAACCTCTGCCATTGGCAGAGGTTTTTAGCTATTTAACCGAGGTTAATGTTTTAGTTGCCCAAAAAATATCGGAAGCCCAGGGATGGATTGAAAGAATCTACGCCAAAGGTGAAGGTTTTAGTCTTGTCATCCTCAGCATCTCCATCCGTATTTGGATCTTCTGTTCTGTATGAGATTCCCTGTAGTTGCAAATCAAGAGCCCAGTGCTCATTGAAGAAATACGAAAATCCAGGTGATATATATAAATCAAAAGAGCTTGACTTAGTCTCATCTCCGCCATCTGGTTCAAATTTACCGGAACCAAAACGAAATCCGGCCTGACCATAAAAAGCGAACTTATCATTCGAAGTAAACATGTAATAGCGAACCAAAGGGCCTACAGCGATTTCAGTAAACTTGTCGTCTCCACCAAAGCCATCATCTCTTTTTTGTGTAACAAGCGAAAGGTCAGCACCAATAGCAAGATTGTCAGCAACGAAGTAACTTACACTGGGAGCAAATCTGAATTGAGAAGTTTTATCATCCTCTCCTCCATCTTCTTCAGTCTCAGAGGTATATCCTATAGCACCACCAAAAGATAAATTTCCTTGTGATGTTTGTGCATACACGGTGGACATAAAAGCTCCAAGCGATAATAGAATTGTTAATAGTTTTTTCATAAGCGTTTGATTGTTAGTGGCGCAAATTTTAAACAAACATTCAAACGATAAAAGTATAAATAGGTTTAAGGTATCAGATTGTCTAACAAAGTGCCACTAACTTCGTTAGGAAGTGTAACAGACAGGTCGGGTTGATTCTTCAAGGCACGCGTAACCGTTGCCACGGCATGATCATTGCGTGCCCATGCCCTTCTTGCTATACCATTGGTAACATCAAAGTATAGCATATTTTTAAGTTTACGATCGGCATCGTCACTTCCATCCAGTAACATTCCAAAGCCGCCATTGATTACTTCACCCCAGCCCACACCCCCACCGTTGTGAATAGACACCCACGTTGCACCGCGGAATGAATCTCCGATAACATTATGGATCGCCATATCGGCCGTAAACCTGGAGCCATCATATATATTTGAAGTTTCTCTATAGGGACTATCTGTTCCGGAAACGTCGTGATGATCACGACCTAAGACTACCGGGCCAATTTTTCCGGCACGGATGGCCTCATTGAACGCTTGCGCGATCGCTATACGTCCTTCGGTATCAGCATACAGTATTCGTGCTTTCGAACCTACCACAAGTTTATTTGTTTTCGCCTGTGCGATCCATTTTATATTATCCTGCAACTGCGGGTGTATATCTGCCGGGGCATTCACAAGGAGATCTTCCAGTACACGCCTGGCAATTTTGTCGGTATACTCCAGATCATCGTCTGTCCCGGAAGTACATACCCAACGGAAAGGACCAAAGCCGTAATCGAAACACAACGGTCCCATAATGTCCTGTACATACGAAGGGTAACGGAAATTTAAACCATCGTCTGCCCATATAGCAGCACCGGCACGTGAGGCTTCCAGCAGAAAGGCATTGCCGTAATCAAAGAAGTATGTACCGCGCGCGGTATGTTTATTGATGGCATGTGCATGACGCTGCAGCGATTCCTTTACCCGTTGTTTAAAGATCTCCGGATTAGTCGCCATCAATTCATTTGAGGCTTCAAAACTTAATCCCGCAGGGTAATAACCACCAGCCCAGGGGTTGTGCAGTGAAGTTTGGTCGGAGCCCAGGTCTATATATATATCTTCAGCATCAAACTTCTCCCATACATCAACTATATTCCCCTGGTATGCAATGGAAACAACCTGCTTCTTTTCCTTTGCTTCACGCACACGTGCAACAAGTTTATCCAGGTCATCAATCGCCTCGTCTACCCAGCCTTGCTCATGTCGCTTTTGCGTGGCCTTGGGATTTACTTCCGCCACTACGGTAATACATCCTGCTATATTGCCCGCCTTGGGTTGAGCTCCACTCATGCCGCCCAATCCTGAGGTTACAAACAGTTTACCCTCCAATCCCTCACCTGCTTTGCTAAGCATGCGGCCTGCATTCAAAATGGTTATAGTTGTTCCGTGTACAATTCCCTGAGGACCGATATACATATAGGAGCCTGCTGTCATCTGGCCGTATTGCGTAACGCCAAGAGCATTGTATCGTTCCCAATCATCCTGGCTGGAGTAGTTTGGAATCATCATACCGTTGGTAACAACACAACGCGGCGCTTCCTTCGAAGAAGGAAATATACCCATGGGGTGACCAGAGTACATATGCAGCGTTTGCTCTTCTGTAAGTTGCGCCAGGTATTTCATCGTCAGCAGGTACTGCGCCCAATTTTGAAAGACCGCACCATTACCACCGTACGTTATTAGTTCATGTGGATGCTGGGCTACGGCAGGATCAAGGTTATTCTGGATCATCAACATGATCGCTGCTGCCTGCAACGACTGATGCGGATACTCCCCGATAGGCCGCGCGTATATTTCATACTCCGGGCGGTATCTATACATATAGATACGTCCGAATTTTACCAACTCATCGTAAAACTCGGGGGCGAGCACCTCATGATGCCTGGCTGAAAAGTAACGGAGTGCATTGCGTATCGCCAGCTTCTTTTCCTCTGTGGAGAGTATATCTTTCCTCCTGGGCGCGTGATTGGCAGTCACATCGAACGGCCGCGCGGGTGGTAACTCATCGGGTATACCTTGCAGTATCGCTTCTTTAAAACTCAGCCTTGTCATAGTTGCGGAAGTCCTCAGGTTTGAAATGCGTCTTGGTAAACTGATACCCGATCTCGAAGAGGTCTTTGGCTTTACTCAAATCAAAGCCACTCACCTTCCCTACATCCGGAGGTTCGATCAATACATCACAAAGACTCTTACTCACGGTCGTATTTCCGTTGATGGCAATCAACAAACTTCGTTCAATAACGGTACGGAAATTTTTAACATCTACATCTTCCGATATATGATTGCAATGTGAGCCAATCAGAAAATCGCATTGAGAGCGAATCGATGCCGCAGGCAGATTATCAACTATACCTCCATCTACGAAAGTACATTCCTGAAACTGTATCGGGTTAAAAACAGCAGGCACACAGCATGATGATAAGATGGCAGGAATCAATTCACCTTTGGTGAAATATACTCCTTTTCCTTTTCGTATATCCGTAGCAGCGATCGTCATGGGTACCTTCAGTGATTCAAATGAATTCTCAGGTATATATTTCAACAACACATCGCGCAAGCCATCCAGTGTTAACAATCCTGTCAACGTCCAGGCCGGGCGCATGGATTTGAAGAGACTCGTCGCCAGCACGATCTCAAGAATTTTATCAGGCTTGTAACCATACGCGTAGAGGGAACCAACAATAGAGCCTGCACTGGTACCGGCAAGACAATTTGCAGTGATACCAAATTCTTCGAGTGCTTTTAATACTCCGATGTGCGAAATACCACGGGCACCACCTCCGGAAAGTACTATACCAATCTTCATAGTCATTAAAGTATTTCAGCTAATAAAAAAGTCTGATCCAGGCGTACACCCTTCTCGGTACGTTTAACCGTACAGCATTCATGTATTGGATCGTGTTCCAGAAAAAGTATATATCCGTTGTCGGCTGCTTCGTTGAGGAATTTCTCTTTTTCTTCAAGTGTCAACAGCGGGCGTGTGTCGTAACCCATCACATAAGGCAAAGGTATATGTCCCACAGATGGCAACAGGTCGGCCACGTAGCAAATAACTTTATCCTTATACTTTATTTTCGGAATCATCATTTTGTCTGTATGACCCGATACATAGTGTATATCAAACTGAGGAAACGGAGATATACCCTGGTCTATAAACCGAAGGTTACCACTCTGCTCCATGGGCAAAATGTTTTCTTTAATGAAGCTCGCCTTTTCCCGTGGGTTTGGTCTGGTAGCCCATAACCAGTGCTCTGCATTCGACCAGTACAAAGCATTCCTAAAAACCAATTCAAGTTTAGCATTTTCATAGCGAACTCCTCCCCCACAATGATCAAAATGAAGGTGCGTCAGAAACATATCGGTTATATCCTTTTCTGAAAAACCCGCGGTATGTAACGACTTTGATAACGTATCATCACCATGTAAGTAGTAATGACTGAAGAATTTTGCATCCTGCTTGTCTCCAATTCCATTGTCGATCAATATCAATTTGCCGTCATCTTCGATGAGCAGACAACGCATCGCCCACGAACAAAGATTGTTCGTATCAGCAGGATTTGTTTTTTGCCATATTGATTTAGGCACCACACCAAACATGGCCCCCCCATCGAGTTTAAAGAAACCGGTATTGATTACATGTAGCTTCATTCTAAAAATTATAAAGTTGTTTTGCCAGGCGCTTAAGGTATTGGGATTTTTATAAAAAAGAAAGGCTGCCTATACCGGGCAGCCTTATATATTCTTGAATGTCTATGATTTCTATTCTTTCACTACACCCATACTACAGAACTTATCGATACGCTGTTCGATGCGTTTATCAGGATCGATCTGCGAAAGTTCTTTCGTGGTTTCAAGTATAACTCTTTTTATTTCCTGTGCCATCCACTTCACATCCGTATGTGCACCACCAAGAGGCTCCTTGATAATACCATCGATCAGGTTTAGTGATCGCATATCTTTAGCGGTAAGCTTCAATAGCTCAGCGGCTTGTTCTTTAAAATCCCAGGTTCTCCACAATATAGTAGAGCAGTTCTCCGGAGAGATCACCGAGTACCAGGAGTTCTCCAACATGAGTACGCGATCACCAATGGCTATACCGAGTGCACCACCGGAAGCACCCTCACCTATAACAATACAGATTACAGGCACCGTTAACCCAAACATTTCTTTCAGGTTGCGTGCGATAGCTTCGCCTTGTCCGCGCTCTTCAGCTTCCAATCCTGGAAATGCTCCGGGTGTATCTATAAAAGTTATTATCGGCTTGTTGAACTTCTCGGCCATCTTCATGAGGCGAAGTGCCTTACGATAGCCTTCGGGGTTGGCCATACCGAAGTTACGCAACTGACGTTGCTTGGTGTTACGTCCTTTTTGTTGGCCGATCAACATAAAAGTCTGGCCATCAATAGTACCTAATCCTCCTACCATCGCTTTATCATCCGACACAGTACGGTCACCGTGCAGTTCGATAAAATCAGTAGTGATCTCATAGATATAATCAAGAGTATACGGTCTGTCGGGATGACGCGAAAGTTGAACACGTTGCCAGCCTGTAAGATTCTCGAAAGTCTCTTTCTTTAAATCAAGAATTTTCTTTTCGAGTGCTTTCACTGCAGCTTGTACTTCCTTATCGCTGTCGCTGGCTAAACCTTTCATGTCACCCAGTTTTGATTCCAACTCCGCAATAGGCTTCTCAAAATCCAATAGCATATGGTCGATTTTGTCGGCACAAAGTTAGAAGTATTGTGAAATATCGGTAATTAATCGGTGAGAAATGCACGAAAAGAAAAACCTGGCTGAAATTTCAGAATTTTAAATTTTTGATGTATTCTCCGGCTTCGAGGATAAATATCATAGAAGCTTACTACAATCTATCCATTTCGGAGATGATAAACTAATATACACCGAGCCGCTATTGGGCTGAACGTGGATCGAGTCTCATGATTTGAAATATTTACCCCCTGTCTTTTGTACAATATTAAACCTGGCGCAGGAAGGGTATCTTTATTTTTATCGCTACAACCAAACGCTATATATGTATGAAAATTAATCATTTGCTTCTGCTGGCAACCCTGCTCGCCTTATCATCGGCTTGTAAGCAGAACGAAAATTTTGTAACAACAGAAGGAACGCACTTTAAGATTGGAGCAAAAGAGTATCACTACCTCGGTACTAATTTCTGGTATGGACTAAATCTTGGATCGAAGGGAGCCGGCGGTGACCGCGAAAGATTGATTCGCGAACTTGATCGTCTGAAGGCTATGGGAATTAACAACCTGCGCATCATGGCCGCAAGTGAAGGTCCGGACTCTGAACCATACCGCATGGTGCCTGCACTGCAGACTGCACCCGGAGTATATAACGAAGAAGTTGTTGATGGACTTGATTTCTTATTGCATGAAATGAAGCTGAGAAATATGTATGCTATAGTTTGCCTTTCGAACTTCTGGAA
>CABHOV010000049.1 GCA_902168185.1 uncultured Bacteroides sp. | reverse complement strand
CGCAAATTGAATATGCGTTTAACTGGTTTGAGTATACAAAGAATGTACATGTTCAGTTTTACCAATTAGACCGAATAGCCCGGTCGTTAGGCATACTCGGCCTGGTGATGTTGCTCTATAAATCAGGCGTATTCAACTGGTTCTTCAGGATGCTACAGCCTGTCGGGCAGATGGCGCTGACGAATTATCTGACGCAGTCGTTTATATGTTGCTTGCTTTTTAATGGATTTGCTTTAGGATTGTATGGTGAACTTCAGCGTTATGAAATATATACTATAGTCATTGCTATCTGGATCTTTCAAATTATATTCTGCACCTTCTGGATGCGTTACTTTTTATATGGCCCTGCAGAGTGGTTCTGGCGAAGCTTGACGTATTGGAAGAAACAACCCCTTGTGAAACTGTAATGCGGAAGATACGTTCGAGTGATCAGATGGAGAAATCAATGGATTCGCGGCTGCTATATATAATGGCAAGGCGTTTAAGCGAAACGGTAGTGTGGGATAAGGAGTGGATACATTTTGGTACAGGTCAGGAAATCAATCTTACGCTTGTAACGGAAGTAATAAATAATTTTTTGATGGACGACCATTTGAATTTTGTGTATAACCGTGGAAACTCCGGAAGCTACCAAACTAAAGCGATCATGGGTGTAATTAGCGACTTGTTAGGAAAAGACACATTTCAACTATGGAATAGCTCAATGGATAAAGTTATCAAGTTCCAATCTATGGGAGTTCTGTTGCCTGGCAGAAGACAAAACATTTGAGTTAAAGTCAACTATATTTAAGTGAATTTTGTGAGTGTTTACGATAGTATCGGAGGTCCCCACAAGTCCATCGGTAGATATCACGCTTCCGCATGTAGCGCAATCTTTTCCTTCGCTATCCAAGGCAAACAAATAAATATGATCAAGATGGATCCGATACAAAAAATCTATAGACGAATCCCCACATATGCACCGCAAAAAAACATTCCTTAAAATCACAATGAATTCGTTTAGATATATATTCTTTTCCCTTTTAATATTCCTTTTTCTCGGTTTGAAGAATAGGCCAGGTCATGAAAAAATATTTTATGATACTGCAATTATCTACTTGAAGTCAAAATATCCGAAAGGTTATCTTCAGACTCTTCGGACCGATTGTGAGAAGTTAACAAACCGAGTAAGTGCCAAGAATTTTAAAGGCTTTCAAATAAGTAACACCACAATCGGTAATAGCTCAGGGCTTGTACTTTGTGATGTGATTAAAAGAATCTATAAATCAGATAGCTGCGGAGAGCTGTTGGCAGGAAATAGCTTTTTTGTTAAGAGGATACGTGACTCAGTAAATGTTCAAATTGACAGGCAGCTTGAGTTTGATAAAACTAATGATGCTCATTCTTATGTTAAGAGCATTGCTAGTACCAAGGAGATCGGTTTAGTGATATTTTTCTCATCTGTATTTGAGAATACTTTATCCGCAGAGGTGAAAGAATTTTGTACTTCATATAAGTCAGACAAGAATTGGCAGGGATCCTCAGATATGTATCACTTTATTTTTTATCCGAGCGGTGAAATAAAAGAGGTGTTTCAAGGCAAGAAGTTCTATAATTAGATGTCTCGCCGGCGCTTTGTAATGAAAATTGTTCTTTACTTCACACACTTAAGGACGTTCCTGTGGATATAGTGTAGGAGGTTTTTCATATTTCACATTTTGCAGTAGATAACCCGGCTTAGAATTATAGACACAACGATTCCAGAAAGGAATAAAGTCAGCAAAGAAAGTTTATACTATTGGATTTCTTCCATGCACAAAGATATCCCCGATTGACAAATAATATTTCACCGACAACGAGTTCGGGAAGGCAAAGAATATAAAAGTGTTCAGTGGAATTTTTTTCATTACGTGCTTTTCATTAAGTTTAGATTAACAAAAGGTTATCACCACCTAAACTGATGATGATGCAGGAACACGCTGATATCAGAAACCTTTTATTCCGTATCTCTTCTGGCGATCAGCTTGCTTTTCGTATCCTCTTCTGCGCGTACTCTCCTAAAGTATATAGTTTCGCACTCCGGCTTACACGCTCCGATAGCATGGCGGAAGAAGTAGTGCAGGATATATTTATGAAAATCTGGATTAACCGCGAATCAGCAGTAACCATTGAGCAGTTCTCGGCATACCTGTTTACCATTACCCGTAATCATATTTTTAACCTGTTGAAGAAAGTCGCGACTGAAGCAACGGCTAAAAATCGTTTGAGCAAAGAGCTATCAGAAGCACATCGTGAAACCGAAGAGACTATATTATACCGCGAATCACAACAGATACTAAACCAGGTGGTGAGCAATCTGCCACCTCAACAAAAACTGGTTTATAGTCTTTGTCACAACGAAGGACTTAAATACGAAGAAGTAGCGCAGCGTCTCAACATCTCACGCCTCACCGTAAAAACACATATGCAGCAGGCGCTACGCACGATTAAATCTCACTTCACAGGGGAATAGTACCAGTTCTAACTATGAGCGAAAATCGTATACTATACGAGTTAAATTGGCTACGCAAGACCGGAACCTAGCGCCACTGTCCGGTTCAAAAAAATATTTTCACCCGCACTACTCCTTTCCGCTCTTTCAATTGTCATACTATAAACCAGCATGTTATGGACAGTGCCCGTTTGACCTATCTTTTTCACCGTTATATAAATCAGACCTGTACGGAGGATGAGCGAAATGAATTTTTGCTGTTGATCAGTCAGCCCGACTACGAAGTCCAGGTAAAAGATCTTATGAAAGATCTCTGGAATACAGTTCAGCAAGAAGAAGGTATTCCACTGATGCGGACTGAAAAAATGTTGGAAGAGATCTGGAGTGCCGATGAACAAAAAACTTTGGACAGCAGAAAGTTTGTTTTTCCTGCCTGGAGTAAGGTAGCGGCGATGCTCGCACTGATGGTATGCAGCGCAGTTATAGGATACTATATATTACGTCCGGAAAATACCAAGGCTCTTGCCGAACAACAGTCTTCTCCTCCAGCAGAGCATCAGATTATCAAGCTTCCCGATGGAAGTATAGTGGTGCTTAATGCGGGCAGTACGCTGCAATTCCCGGAGTCATTTAAAGGCAAGCTCAACCGTGAAGTTACACTTACGGGCGAAGGATATTTTGATATCATCCATGACCTCTCTCAACCCTTCATTGTACATACAGGTAATTTGAGTACAACGGTGCTGGGGACAGCTTTTAATATCAAAGCATATCCGCAGGCAAATGATATAACGGTAACGGTAACACGTGGTAAAGTAAAAGTGAGCGATGAAAAGAAAGTGATTGGTATCATCACTCCGGATCAGCAAATAAAATTCGATAAGCTTCAGCAAAAGTCACAGCAACAACAGGTGGACAGTCGTGTAGCCATAGCGTGGTCTGACAAGGATATTTTCTTTGATGACATCACGCTCGCAGATGTAGCCCTGGCGTTGGAGCAACGATTTCATATAGCGATAACTTTTGATAATGAAGCGATAAAGGCTTGCCGCCTTACAGCAACGTTTGTGCGCGGTGAAGACCTGAACCAGATACTAACGG
>CABHOV010000048.1 GCA_902168185.1 uncultured Bacteroides sp. | reverse complement strand
TGGTAGATGTGCCTGCCGTTGTGCCTTTGATGATCACGTTTACTCCGGGTAAAGGAGTCTGGTCACTGGCCGATATAACACGTCCGGTGAGGTTCTTCTTTTGCTGCGCATGTGACAGAGCAGTATATAGTATAGCGATGAATAAGAGGTGAATCTTTTTCATAGTGCGTTGGGGGGGTAGTATGGAAGGAAAAGGTATAGCTAGTGAGCGTCTTTGATGACGAGCATGTCTACAGGGATAGTTTTGTAGACCAGGGCCAGATCATAGGCTTGCAGGGCTTTGCCTATACTCTCCAAGTTGGACTGTGAGCACTTCAGGACAAGATCGACTTTACCGGTATAGCCGGTCTGATCGATGATGGGAACTTTGAGAAGCTGCAGGGTATAGTTCCAATGGGCAACCAGCATGTTCAGGTTGCGCCCCGTAAGAACGACTTCAGCAATTCCAAAATCAGAGAAGGCAGCCTCACCACGTGATTTAATTTTATCATCACCGGAAGTACGTACCAGCGCCAGCACTTTGGTTTTGCGTTTCTCGATTGAAGCTATGTACTGCGGAAAAATCCTGGAAAGCTCTTGCTGCATGGTGCTAAAGAAATCTTTTGAAATAGCAGGTGGTACCAGGAGCTCATAACAATATGTATTACGCTTCTGCCAAGTGCGCACAGCCTCCTCTCCTACTTTATCAGCATCCGGGTATACCAGCCTTGTGGTATCGCCAACTTCAAGGATGATGCGGGCGGTGGTGAACTTTTCTTTTATACTGCTAAAAGCGTAAGCATATAGGTTTCGTAAGTCCGTATTGGTTGCTGTGAGGCGCGCGATGGTGTTATCCGGATAAGCCAGTACATCGATGCGGGAGGCAAAACCATCTTTATACTTAACCAGCAAACTTTGGAAGAGAATATCCTCCGGGACAATATCCACTTTATTATAGATCAGCGGTACACTCCGGTCATAAGGAAGAATGACCTGATCGTCCTTTTGCTTGAGTGCTACAGAGGAAGAAGCAAGCATCTTTGTAATATTGTCACTCGTCACTTCTTTATAGCCTGTAATCGCCACTACTTTTCCTTGAGGGTCGATCCATATATAGTGTGGTATTTCAGAATGAGGAAAGAGCTTATGAAGTTCTTGTTCACTGGTGGCAATGGGTATAGCTATATTTCGGAGATACGACACCTTGGCAAACAGCTTGGATACATCCTCTTTACTCTGATAGGTTATGGGAAGGATCATAGCCTTCCCTATAAAGACTTTGTTCAGAGAATCGGTTTTAGGAAGCGATGCTATACAGGGAGAACACCAAGTTGCCCAGAAGTCCAGTATAAGAAGCTGACCCCTATAGTCTGAAAGGTTGGCTTTACCGGAAGGATGATTCATAACATTGTGAAGAGCAACATCGGGAACGAGAGAACCAATAGCCAGTCCGTTGCTTTTGGAAATGGAAGTTTGCGCTGAAGCACTATTGAAAAGACATAGCAGTGCCAGACAGCATAAAATGGGTTTCATGCATAGTATATTTTAAGGTGGGAAATGAAAAAAATAAAAATCCGGTGCTGCACGCGCACTGAAGATGATGCCGTACACACACCGGACAGGCTACATTCAACCTAACTTGGAGGACGTTTACAGAGTAAGAAGATTTGTTCTGATCGACTCATGTTTTAAACTGTTTAAACAGTACAGTAAACTATGAGCGCCTTGATTGTGTAAGAGAGAAACAGCGGCCAAAAAATATGGCGTGGAACCCAACTTACTGTTATCGAGGTACTGGTATACCCTGCACGAATAAGTGGGCCCACGCCAAAAGCGTGAGCTCATCACTTATTGCCTCGTGCGTTAAGAAAATTACCAGTTTTCGATAACGAGACGCTAAGTGCGAATGCTTCAAATCTTGAGAATTCGCGAAAATAAATAAATGCAATCTAATATACTCGCATTACCAGCGAGAGTAAACAAATATAGTAAATAATCTAAAATATAGGTATTTTTTGATATAAAATTAGTTTAATATCTCCGGCACCTTGCCTAGGTGAGAATCCCTGAAAAAACCGAGAGTCTAAAAAATTTTGGAAAACGCATAAAAGCGATTAGAGAATCGGTGGACATATCGCAAGAACAAATTCAATACGCCACAGGAATAGGACAATCCCATCTCTCTAAGATCGAAGCAGGTGTCATGAATATAGGATTGTCACATATTGCGGTCCTTGCAGAATTTTATGGTTTAGAGGAATTTGAATTATTGCAGTATAACACTTCATTGCCTGATCATGAAGAATTAAAAAGAGATGTGTCTAAGTATTTAAAAAGGAATGGCATTGATCCATCGGTTTTCTTAAAGAAAGGCCTAGCGCATCTGCTAAAGGACAGAGTCTTGCCCTCAAAATTCTTTTCCACTCCACGATACACTAAAGAGGTCGCCGATTATCTTGACGAAAAGTTTAATGCAACATTTAATACAACTGCCATCTCACAGGCCTTAGAAAACCTTCGAAAAAAAGGTCTTGTAGACAAATTAGCAACCTCAAAAAAATCAAAATTTCAGTACCGAAAAAAGATTTGAAGTCAGAATCCTAGCAGGATTAGGATAATGCATCGTACGTTGTATTATCTGTGTCATGTATATGTTTAAAGGCTATATAAGTGCAAAGTCAGTGGGTGGTAGATGAACCATTATAGTATTGTTGCACTATTGCCAAGCACTATCTGTAAACTCTTCCTCGTCATTTGTACTGGGTGCGCAGTCGTAAGGAACGATTGATAGTTCTTTACGAATACATCGGTATCAGTTGGACTGCTCATGTAAACATTCCCATATTCCGTTATCTGTATTTCCATAACCGATTTAAGAGGTCAACCTTTTGATGACAACAGGTTTCTTATGATTTTGCTTTAGGGATTCCACTTTGCTCCAATAGGTCGGCATACAATTTAGCCTGCCCACTGGTACCGGGTACATAGTTCTCTTTTGTAAACTCGCCTTCCTGGAGGTTTATTGGCGCAAACACCTCTATGAACTTTTCCTTGGCAATGACTGTATCTGGTTGATCAAGGTAAACATATACATCCCTAAAGAACCTCATAAGGGCGATAAATCCTGTGGAACGATTTAGGATTACGTTAGGCTGTATGACGGTCCATGCACCGGGCCATTTTTTCTGAACTGCTTCGAAATAATTCCAAATAAGCTGTGCTATCTCCACGTCCGTTTCGTCTTGGATAAACATGTTCCGCAATATATATTTGCCCAACTTGTCAGGGGGTGTAATCGGCAATTTTTTCTTATTCCCTCTATTTATTTTGTAAAAATTCCTGTCCTCCTGTGGATTCTTGGAGATATACTGAATTAGGCTCTTCACAAAAGCATCTTGGGTAATCGTCTCCAGTTCTTTATTAACAGCTGTCCCAAGAATCTTAATTTTTTTGTAAAATGGACTACCTTCCTTTTTATTCAATGCTCTTGCAATATTATGGGAGGTCTTTTGAGGACTTCTACTTTCGGCAAATGCAAACAGATCAGCGACGAGGGAGTTACTTACATTCTTTTGCTCTTTGTTTATCGTTGCAAACACAATTGCCTGATCTTCTAAAGCCATGTCAATGAAGATGCTAACGACAAGCTGAAATTTACTGGCGGGGCTACTGAAATGTCCCAATCCTGCGATTCTGTGCTGCCCATCTAATACCTTTGCAATGTCATCTTTGTAGAGCATAGTCATTATTCCGGTATTCGGATTAAAGCTCGCATGATCTGACGAGACGGATAAAATAACGCTGTTTGGAAATGTTGCGTCGATCAAATTAACATAGCGACCAATATCTTTCTCACGTGATTCGACCAGCTGTCTCTGAATTCCAATGTAATCCTCAACTTCTCTGTTGTCTTTACCCAGTTCAAGTCTTCGCACATCTGCATACGAAATGAATTCAACATCATCATGATCCATCACTCCAACATAAAGAGTTCCAATGGGCTGCGTGGCTTCAAGACACTTGAATTCGATGTATTGCTTATCTGTTGTGTTTTTAGCCATAATTTATCCCAGTTTATCGGCTATGCCTTGTGATTCATCATCGCGCTGTTGTGCCACATTAGGCGACTTTTTACTCGTTACATATTGTGCATAATAGAACAACGGCAGCGATATGAAAATTAGCATAAGTGAGACTAACCTCAAGAATGGAATGTTCGGTGTGGTCGTTGTTGTAAGCATTGCATAGAATCCAGAGCAGGTTACAATTAACACAACGGACAAAATGCCAAATGTTGACTTAAGGTCTGAAGCCCTGAATTGAAAATGGTTATAAACCTGATATGAACTTACTAACAAAGACAAAGCGTAAAGGAAGAATTCGCCCTTTTGATAAAAGCTATCTAATCCAATCCAACTGGAGGTAAGATTCATTTGAAATATTCCAAAGATCAACGGCAATAGCGTGAAAAAGAGAACGACTACTGTGTCTCTAAACGCTAATAAGTGTGCGTGAGTCTTTGGATTCATCGTCAGTTTATTATTTGAATCCATTAAAAAATGTTGTTTATGTGTTATAGAAGATCAGTTCATTGAATTTTCCACGTTGAGCATGGGTTCCACCAATTACGCTATGTCTACTTATCTTGAATTGCTGTCCAACGTTCTTGTATAGCTTTTCAATACTATGATGCGATGCATTTGTTAAAACGAATTTCGCACCTATTTCTTTAATGCTACCAATGAAAGATTTTAAACTTTCTTGATCTTCCCATGAAAAAATTTTCTGATTATACTTCACAAATCCGTTCAGCTCATGTTGGACTGTATACGGCGGATCTAAGAAGACGAGATCTCCTTTTTTTATATTAGATAACGTATCATTGAAGTCCAATGACTTGAATGTAGAGTTTTTAAATAGTTCACTAAGCTCCTTGAATTTTTCCTTATCAAACAAGACTTGGTACGCTTTACCACCGTATGGCACATTGTACTCTCCGTTCAGATTTACCCTATAGATCCCATTGTACGAAGTCCTGTTGAGGAATATGAACTGCGATGCCCGAGAGATATTACTTCTGAACTTCTTAGCCCGCATTTCGTAATAGTATTCCTTTTCGTTTTTATGTTCGTCCAGCTTGCGCAACAGTGATGTCACATCATTCTTAATGACGTTATATGCATTTATAAGGTCCTCGTTTAGATCGGACAAATAAGATTTATGTTTGATGAGACCCTTGGACTTTAAATGTATGAATATGGAACCGCCCCCGAGGAAGGGCTCATGATAGTCGCCAAAATCTGAAGGAATGAATCTCTCAAGCTCCGGGATGAACCATTGCTTTCCGCCTGCCCATCTTAAAAATGGCGTAATTTTCTTTTGGGCTATATCAGACATACGTGAGTCACAGTTGTCAGGGTTTAAAAAAATCAGATCGGTCTCCCCAATTTGGGCTTATTAGATCATGATCCGATCAGGTGGGCCTAAGGAAACATAGGCAAATTAAAACATCAAGCTTAATCCACCAAAGCGTTTGCAGCTAACTGCTGAATCTTTTACACACTAAAACGCTGTTTCAACCCAAAATGAGCGCTGATAGGCATCCGATTCATTAAACGGACTATGAGTTTCTTAAATTTTTATAGCCTCTTCAATGTATGCATTGTTTTACTGACATGTCCTCAGCTGTGTGCTATTTTAATGTCGCTGACTATTCCGGTAAGTGTGACCCACCGATTCCGTGACTATTCTGATAGACGATGGATGCAAACAACGCGCGTGTTCTAAAATCATAGAACTAGGTTCAACTCACTATCTAAATTAAAACTGTGAATTGACAGCTATTGTCAGATTTATTTTATGGATTCCTCGTGGGCTGGCGATCGAGTGGATCAGGTGGGCAAGGAATCCTACTAAGGTAAATAATTTCCGGTCAAGCGGCAATACCCACAGGTGCGGAAAAATCCATCCACCTGCTGGCTATGGCATTTAAAAACGAAAGACCTTGAGTTGATCAAAGGTTTTTATAATACCTGGTTTTCAAATCTTCAACAAACTGTTGCATTTGGATAATTCGCCCGAAGGGAATTTTTGGGGAAAGTTTGGTAAAGGAATGAAGCCCTTGATGCCATTCATTAATGAATGTCGAGACGGATGAGTCTGCGAATTCGATGCTTACTTCGTCTCCAGATGAGACGTCAATGCATGACAAGCTACTTGAGTTAATCTTTGGAGAGGCCACGTGGACAATACACATAGGAGTCAGTATATGTGATTTTGATAGGTCTATACTCTTAAAGTCAAACAATGGAAAAGCTGCAAAGTAATATTCCGGCACTGCACTAGATAAGTCAGCGAACGCTAAAAAGATTGCGGATAGGCGAACTTGCCCAGAAGTAAATCGCAGAATTTTGTGCTTTGCTTCATGTGACTTTAGCCAATTTGCAATAGGCTCACTAAGACGATTGGCTGTAATTTGATTTGGATCGTATAGTTCGTTGATAAAATGTATTAAATGGATAATTGACTTTAGATGCGTGCCACCCGAAAATCCATGCTTTTTTGGATGAGCATAGTAATTCCTCACTTGCCTTAGAAAATTTGTGTCTGTCGGAAAAGTTGTGCTGAAATGCCCGTTCTGAGTTAACCAATCAAAGAGATTTTTTAGATCACGTTTTTTTTTACCTTTCTTAGTTTTCCTTTGCCATGCTTCTCCGGTAAGCTGTTCATATTTCCATACCATCGCCATTTCAACTAACATCGTCATTTGTCTCGCAGCGATATCAAAAAATTCGTACTCAAAAAAGCTATAAGCAATTAACTTTCTGATTGCACGATATTGCTTGTGAACTTCTGGATGCACTGTTGAAATTAAAGGCACCTTCGGTACACATGTTTCCTGAAATGATTCCCATGTATATTCACTAAACGCACTCCATTTCGGATCTTTTTCAAGAGGTATAAAGTCACTCATAGTAGGTTTTTTTCGATGTTCTATAGATCAAACCTGCATACGATCTACGCAGTCTTTTTGCGTAGTCATAGAAAATCTCGATTTTTTTGTATTAACTCTTACAAAACCTTCCTGTTTCTCGGCGCAGATTCGAATTGTAACACTTCAATATACCCGCCATCAATAAATTTCATCTCCATCAGTAATGTAACAATCGGAAATATTTCTTCCCCAGCTGGGACCCAACTGTGTAGACTCTCTTTTGTATTTTATCAGAATATTGATTCAAAAGAAGAACAAAGAAATATATAGTAAGGTGGTAACAACTTGTGAACACTATCAAATGAATTGAAAGAGTATCGTATCAATTAAAACTATAAAGTTATGACTTACGAAATAATCACACATGAAGACTTGCAGAAGTTTCGTCTGCAATTGTTAGAAGAATCATATCAGGCACGGTTCCGCAATCAGCCAAAGAGTGGCTGAGAAGTTCGGAGGTGAGAAAGATGCTCGGTATCTCTCATGGCACGCTTCAGAATTTACGAATCAAAGAATATTCTGCCGCATCGAAAGATTGGCGGCCTCATGTATTACAAATACCAGGACATTCTGAAGTTGTTGGAAGGCGGTGAAGAGAAAAAAATGAGCTATGGAAAAGCAGCTTGAGCAATTTTCCTGCTTCATCAACCGGTGGCTTAAGATGTTCGTCTGAAGCCCACCCATACTTCTTTGTACCATTTGCTAGCGACTGCTCATACTGACACGATTGGCGCGGTTACGGTAAGAGAAATAAAGGAGGGCAGCCTCATTCATAAGTGCGTTATGATACACTTTCCTATGAAATATTCAGATGTATCATTTCGTAATGAGTGTAAAGTGCAGTTTAATGCACTTTTTGAAATCTATTAAGGGTAGAAAAGCTGTTGGCTTTTTACCCCAAGCGCCGGAGTTAATCGGAAATTTTCCTCGACCGGCCAATTAGGAGCATATCTCCAAGTACAGATGTTCGATGAAGTCATCTGTCCAACCTTGATCAAAAAATGGACACAAAACTCCTAAATGTCCAGATTTCAAGAAAACTGGGCATATACCGGAATTTTGTCTGTACTCTTATACTATACTGTTAATCAATGAATTATGATCAATTTATGAAATTTACCCCAGCACACTGTCATTCAAGGAGAATTAAGCTAAGAATGGATTCGCTATGTAGGTGGTGGAGTTTCTTTTTGAAAAGCGCGGTTTTGAAGATCACTATAACAATTAAGCAATTAACTCGTATTGGAACAAATCGCCCTAGCTGCTCAAATTCCGATAAGCCAATTAGATAATCACCAATCATCATATTTTCAATGACTTACGTGTTATTCTGTTGTGCAAAGCGGGAATGGGTATGAAGTCGTGGGCTTGGCGCAATTATTGACCGTTATTGTAAACACTTGTCAAATTCGGCTTTTTAATATGACAAGCTATTAATTTTAACTATTTTTACATTATGCAAATCGCGGCCTCCATATCTAAGGAAAGCCAAAAATCGGTTAAATCTGAATACATTGACCGTATTGGTCCATGGGCATTTCAGTCTTTCTCTCCTTATAAGTGGCATCAAGTCTCTGACGATGATGTTATTGAAGGTGCTTTACTTAGTGCTCCTGAAAAGGAGAAGTTTGTTCTTTTGAGCCTATATGATCTCTCTCACATTCTTCGAGTTTGGCGCTCTAAGGTTCTCATACAAGATGAGTGGAAGCATAGCGTTAACGTCTGGATTGCAGAGAATCTATTTGGGCAAAAGCAAGCGGAAAAATTTGTAAAGAATGCATTTCGTGAAGCTATGAAGCAACGCGAACGACAGTTTGAGCATGGACGGGTTATCTCAAGCCGCTGAGTCTATCCTTGAGTCCTTTTCTTCGATAGAAATCCTAAAAGAATACTACTTAATAGGTGGCACTGGCCTATCGCTTCAAATTAAACATCGATTAAGCGAAGATTTAGACTTTTGTCAGTGGATTCCCGAAAGACATTCAAAATATGCAATTCCCGTTAACACAATTCATACGGAACTTCAGCAACGTTTCGGAGTAGTAAGCAAAAGCCACTCTGACTTTCATCAGGTTAACTTTCTTGTTGAAAATCCTAAAGTAAAGATAACCTTCTATCAAACTGATTTAAAGAAATCAAACTTCGATCCTATCTCGCTAATCGGCAATATTTCAATAGCGCCATTAAAGGTGCTTGGAGGATCCAAAATGTTTGTGGTCACCAAACGTGATGCTCTTCGTGATTACTATGATTTATATGTTCTGATTAAAGAGGACCATCTGACCGTTGCGCAAATGATTGATGAAGCCCGGATTATGTCAAGAGATGTCACGCCGAAAAAGCTATATAGGACATTTAAAATGTTCTCCTTCGATGGAAATCGATTTAAACTTTCTGACCTAGACAAACTAGAAGCTAAATACCAAGTCGGTGCAGACCAATACATTGCATTTTGCAAATTTGTAACTTTTGAAATAGCCAAGCTTTATCCGAATGTAATTAAAGAACCCGCTCCAAAAGTTCAACGCACAGCAGAACACCTAAAACAAAAAATCCAAAATGCCGATCAGTTTCTTGCTGTCGTTACTGCTAACGCGATGAACAAATTCGGGCTTACACAAAGTGAAATTAACGATATGATTATGATAGGGACTTCTATGTCCCACATGGAAGGCCAAGAAGCAGCTGACATGGACCTTGAAGAGAAATTAATTCGACATAATGGCTCAGTTACCAACTTGATTAAGAATCTTAAAGATCGCTTTAATCTTAATCAGAAGGAGCTCGCAGCTCTTACTTCCGACAATTTGAATAATTAAATGCTTTACATAATTTCTCGCTCTTTTTTGTTCATTTTATTCAAATGTTCATGAAACGTGAACATGTATATTTAGTGAACAAATATAGCCAAATCTACGCTTTACTGATTTCACCTGAGGCTCATGTAGGTTGAGACCTGGGCGAAAAACAGGGTAAATTTGAATATCTTCCAAACGGTTTAAGTCAGTCATAAAAATCCTTTTGGTAACCCAGCGGTACTCAATACACGTTCATAGCGTCCGTTCTCTTTCAGCCAATCACGGAAGGTTCAAGTGACTTCGCTAGAGAAAACACCAGCAAAAGTATACTATTGGTAAGTTTAGTAGCCACCGCAACCAACTGGTATATATATTAAATTAACTCTGAACCGATAAAATATTCTGTTTGCGCGGCTATATATGGATATATACTCTCCTCCCCCGCAAACTGATTGGAATTGAGAAGAACTTCTAAGCGATCCCTGGCATAAGCTAATTTATATAATTCGTTTGAGTTAGAATTTTGACTTTAATTATATATCGCGATAACTATCCACACATCCATGATCTACGCGGCTTCAGTCGATCAAACTCTTTGAGATTTGCAAGCATTTCCTCTACACCTTGAGTTTATAGTAGGCGCTATGGATTACAGCTCCATCAAACCCTCAACCCTCCTATTGTTTATAATCTGACGTGGCCGCATTGCCAAAAAAACGTTTAAGAACTGCTGCATGAACATCAACACCATTCCCCTTACTACCTGAAGGTGACAGCATCTGCAGGCACTTACGTATAGCCGCACGTTGATGATGTTGTGGGATGCATTCAAACATAGGGTCTTTCGTGATAGCCGTCGTGTCTACCGGTATATTTTCAAAGGTGCCGTAAAATGTATTGCCCGAAAAAGTCGTAGCGATAGCTTGTCCAATGGAGAACTGAGAAGAATCGAGTGAATAAAAAATGTTATTGCGAAAGACTGTCCTTTCCGGCCAGGGTCCACCCCAGTTTTCCATTTTGATCAGCGTGCGATCTATACCTCCCGAAGTCTTCGGTTTTACCACAATAATGTTATTGTGAATCTGCGTATCACGGCACGGACCAGTAATATGAAATACAGGAGAAAATATACCGGCACGTTGCGTGGGATATGGACGCAAGCCATCATTGATACTTATATTATACCGGATAATCGTACCGCTTGTACCTATATTTGAGCTGCTCCCGATACTACTCCCTTCATTGCAGATGAGCAGAAAGCCACCATAGTTATCATGACTATAATTATACTGTATGGTGGTGTTCTTACAATTCCAATCCGCATCGAAACCTTGCCCATCCCATTTAGCCTTATGCCCCGACACTTCATTAAATTGAATGATCGTATTATCACAACTCCATGGCCATATACCGGCAGCAGCTTCTTCATGCGAAAGCATGTCCGGAGAATCGCGCATGATGTTGTATTCAATGAGCGCTCCGTCGCATCCGATAGGAACAATACCGTCACCGGGAATTTTCTCCAGCAGGTTTCCACGAATTACAACGCCAAGGCTAGGGTACCAATGGGCGCGGTTGGAATAACCCTGTGCAATAATGCCATTGCGTTCACATCTATAGAGATGACAATTTTCGATCCTTAAGTCTATAAATCGCGAGCGTATCGAGTCTCCGCCATTGTGCCAGAAGATAGCACTGCCGCCGCCTGCATTCTTCACAAGACTTCCGTTAACATCATGGACGGATAAATTCCGCAGATATATGTGATGGCTCTCTCCAAAATCTCTGGCAATGACAGCAACACCCGTTCGTCTTGCCTGGCGCTGCGGGCCTGTATTGGTAATTTCCAGGTTTGACACCTCCCAGTATTCAACATTCTCCAACTTCACCGCGGAAGCAGTGAATCCACCTCCATCAATCCGCGGCTTGTTTCCTTTTCCCCAGGTATCCACCACGATAGGCATACCCGCCTTTCCTGAACCACGAAGTATCAACTGCCCCTGGTAAACGGTGCCGGCTTTCATGAGCAACTTATCACCGGGCTTAAACACCATGGCATTCACACGTGCGAGCGATGCCCAGCTGCTGGCAGGCTTCAGTCCTGAGTTTTTATCATTACCATTACTGCTGTCCAGGTAGTATATATTCTGTGCAAAGCCTGTTAACGAAAAAAAGCAAAGAGTCATCAACAGTCCTTGCAAGCGGATGGCTATTTTACGCATTATAAAATTATAGCGGATCAAATTTAACACGACCTAAAATTACGACTCGTTATATAGCAGGGCCGGGTGTATTGCCTCAACCATAAGGTTGAATCATGCGGATTTATTGAAGGGACATCACCTGCCTTGCGTTTCTTTAGCCAGGATAAGATAAAGCAATGAAATGAGACATTTACCCCTTTAATCCACGGCTTCCACCCCTCTTGCCGGCACCACGGTCATTAACTTGCTGTCTTATTAAATTTGAAATTGAATGCCACGGTTGCTCTTAACCTTCCTTATTTTTTCGGTTGTGTCTTGTCAATCACCCTCTGCTGACAGCCCACATGTCCCCGGCGGATACACATTGCAATGGTCAGATGATTTTGATGCGACTGCTATAGACACTACGTTTTGGACAGTCGGTTCGCTGCGTGATTCGCGTCATGGTGACCTGGTTCCGGGTGCCAAAGGCGATCATCTCCTCAACGACCACTACGCCGGCTATATCACACCCGAAGATTCTTATCTGGAAAACGGCAGTTTGGTGCTGCGCAACCAAAAACGCAGTTACACGGGTGAAAATCCCGCCGGTAACTATTCTTACACGAGCGGTTGGGTTATGAGCATGCACAAGATTTATTTCAATAAAGGATACCTTGAAATCAAGGCGCGTTTTCCCTCGGGAGATAAAGTATGGCCGGCACTGTGGCTCATCGCCGAGGATTTAACCTGGGGACCGGAGTGGGATATGTTTGAATACTTTGGCTATCGTGAAGATGTAGGCTTCG
>CABHOV010000047.1 GCA_902168185.1 uncultured Bacteroides sp. | reverse complement strand
TAAGCAACGTAAGGGTAAAGATCAGGTTTTCAAGAATACGATCTGGTGGAGAAAGATGCGTTTGGTTTAACGGAATTATAAAAAAGCAGTAACAGATTACAGTGCCGAAAAGCAGAGTGAGAAAGCCGGCATGAACGCGGTAAAATCCACTGACAAAGATCTTTAGTAGTATACTTGTGAGCGGAGAGCGGATCATCCGGCAGATGTTAAAGTTTGATCTGCAATCAATATTTCTTTTAGCGTGATAGAATCATTTACACTCAGCTCCTGATGTGATGACAACAGAAAACTTGTTTTTCCATTGGCGTGCTTTTCGGTGATCCAGCTATACAGTATAGCCAGCGAAGCTGTGTCCATGGTGATCAGGGGTTCATCCAGCAGAATCAAAGTGGGGTCGCCTATAAATGCAAGCACCAATGAAAGCTTCTTCAACATGCCGCTTGAATAAGTCATCAACGGTTCATTGATATAGTGCGCCATACTCATGCTCTCGATATAATGAGAAGCGGTGTTAAGGGGTGCGCCTTTGGCAGATGCAAACAAACGGATCATTTCCATACCCGTTAAGAATCCTGGAAATATAGGTTCGGCTTCAGCAAAGTTTACAAGTCTTCGAAAAGCAACAGGTTGTTCTTTGAGGTGAAGTGTACCATTCAAAAGTATATCACCCTCAAAGGGCAGAAGGCCAGCGATCGTTTTTAGAAATGTACTCTTGCCAGATCCGTTCACGCCTTTGATCCAGTAAACACCGGGCGCTAGGGTTAGCTGGTCAATCTTTAAAACAAGACGGCCATTATAGGACTTGCTGTACCTTTCAAACTGCAACATGCATAGATGTATGTATACACATTAGTCAGCACCTGAGCTGAATTGTTACAATACCGGGGAGATATATTTCGTCCCGTTATTTAATGATAGGGAAGTTTGCCACTACTTCATTGCACTGTTTTTGAAACTGGTTTGGCGAGTAACCGGCAAACTCCTGAAAAGCTCTTATAAAATGAGACTGGTCTGCGTACCCATTTTCAAAAGCAATGTCAGAGAGCTTTAAGTATTGATTGGTGCGGAGTTGATGCATCGATGCCTGGAAGCGGCAAATGCGAGAAAATAATTTGGGAGTAATACCAACGCATTGTTTAAACCTGCGCTCAAAACTCCTTTCTGATAACTGTGATTTTTCCTGTAGTGTCTTTAAGGCTATATTTCCTTTGGATGCAATGATTTCTGAAATGATATACTGCATCACTTTATCGGTGGACACTTTGTTCTTCTGAATCTGAACAAAAAAGTAAGAGGATAATATTTCGATCTGACGCTGCGTGGAAGGTGTGTTTAAAAGATTCTCCACCAGGTAAACGCCTTGCTCTTCAGCCATTGCATTGAGGTCAATGCAACCATCGGTAAGTTCATCGGCATTGAAACCGAAGATCGATTTTAGCGCATTGGGATAGAACGAAGCGCCAATCGTTTTGAAAGCTCCTTTTGAGTTGATCTCTCTCGGCTTTATAGTTTGCCCGTATAGAAATAGCGCAGGTAACGATCCTTTATCGACATCGTAAAAAGCTCCGCTTTCAGATTCCCGGAATATAAATCCAGGGCAACCGTCAGCAACCGGCCCGAATGTTTTGGGTACAACATCATCACACGAACTCTCCAGCGTCCAGAAATGCTGCACGTAACCTTTGAGGTAGCCCGGGGGTTGTATTTGGTTGTATTTCATGCGCTGAACCTTGCAGTAGAAACGAATTCATACGTGCAAGGTTCAGTAAAGTTGGCAGGTTTATTCCAAACATCCAATATACTGCGTCAGTAGGACAAGCCTGGTGTCTTCCTATAGTATGTGGTGTTGGTTAATTGTTTCAACATAAAATCGGCTACATCAGCGCGCGAAATTTTAGCTGTGATCGTTTTATCGTTGCCGGGAAAGCCATGCCGGTATATACCTGTGCGCGGACCATCTGTAAACGCTGCGGGCCGAACGATTGTCCAGTCTAATGTACTTTGCATAATGTATTGCTCTTGTAATTGATGATCGGCATACGCCTCGCGTAAAAGCATTCCGAACATAATATATTTCCAGAAGAAGTTGAGATTGCCACGGCTGTCGCCAACCCCGAGCGATGTTTCGCATACAAGGCGTTTTATACCTGTAGTTTCCATCGCCTCGATAACATGCTTTGTACCAGCCGATCGTATCGTGCCCTTTCTGCCTGCACCCAATGCACACAAGACAGCCTCATGACCTGGCATCGCTTTTAGGAGTGAACCGGGATCCATCACATCGCCTTGTGCTGTAATCAAGTTTGGATGTTTGATGGTGAGCTTCTGCGGATTTCGCGCAAAGGCTGTTACCGTATGCCGCGCTTCGAGTGCTTGTTCTACAAGCTGAAGACCAATACTTCCCGTTGATCCTACAATGAGTATCTTCATATAGTATAAATTATTTGAAGCGAAGCTAACAGGGCATGCAAAGTATAAATAGAACAAAACCGGCAAGCCTATAGCTGCGACTCCGGTCGGGCGGGAGCCAGGCATGCTATAATTACCAGTATAATGGAAAGGGCAGAGGCAATGGTGCGGATGGTATTGAGAAAATTCCATTTACCTTCAAAAGCTGCGCGCTGTAAACTTATTTCAGAAGCTGAAGCGGATGACAATGCAAAGACATCGAGTGATTCATTTAAGGGAACATTACCAGCCATGGTTACTCCCAATACACCAATGATATAGACTACAGAAGCTGCGAGCAGAAACCAAAAACGGGATAGGGTTGCCGGTGAATATTGTATATATGTGCTGAGCGGTAAAAGTATGGCAGTGCCCAGAAAGCACGACAGGAATACAGGATTCAGTATAGCCCGGTTCATAGACTGCATGGCCGTGATGTATACCATATCCGTCACGCGTGCAAGTCCAATGGTTACTGAGCATGACCACGCAAAGAAAAGCCCGGCAATGAGCGCAGTAGTGGTGGCGGTAATCACCAGGAGAATATTGGAGAGTGTAATCATAGGAATAATGGATATGGATCTTTCACTGGAATAAGACATATATGCAAATATGAGGTTATAAATATATAGATCAGTTGGGCCGTAAGCCTTTTACAAATACAACAATAGCTTCGATTTCGCCAACGGAAAGTTTCTTTTTAAAAGAGGGCATGAATCCCTTTCCGTCTCGGATTTTTTGAATGATTTCAGGATCGGCAAGTATACTCTTGCTCAAGTCCTTTGCTCCCAGAAATCCCTTCCTGCCATTGGTACCGTGGCAACGAACACAGTTTTGTTTATACAACGCCATGCCTGTCGCATCCTGTGGTTTTGTAAAGGTATTGCCATACAGGGTTGTATAAAAAGTCAGCGACAATAAAAAAGCAATGCTCCCGGTCATGGTTTTTTTAAGCAATACTATGGGCCCGGAGATTTTTAAAATAGAACAAAACCGGCAAGGAATGATTGTGTCTTTTGTATTGGCCGTTATTAAACCGGATCGCAAAAAAAAACAGCCTGTAACGACAGGCTGTTTTTTAAAAGGACGCTATGTGATGTCTATAGCATGTTCATGACGCTTCGCCACATGATAACTGATCACTTACCCATAATTTTTTTTCGATGGGCCAGCCCCCAGTAATGTAATTCATCCATAACCTTTTCGAGAGACTTGCCGTGTGCTGTAATCGAGTATTCTACTGTAGGAGGAAAAGTATCATATACATTTCGGGTGATCAATTTATTGCCTTCCAGGTTCTTTAATTCTTTGGATAGTGTTTTATCGGTAATCCCGGGGACTTCTTTTGATATTTGCTTAAAGCGTTTGTTGCCAGTCGATAGTGAAAACAATATGAGTAGTTTCCATCTGCCTTCTAGGGCTTCCAGAGCGTCTCTGATGGAAAGAGCATTTTTTGGACATCCTCCTTTTGATAGCATAGTGTTTTATATATATAGTGATGTGGTGCTGCGTTACTATCGCTTTGGATAGCGCTATCCAAAGTGGAAGCGCTATCCAAGCGAAAGCAAGTATAGGTAGTTTAGCGTCATAAATAAAATATATAAACATGACCGGTAAACAACAGTCTTCGCAAGCAGTCCACATTATACTTTGGATAGCGCAGGTATTATTAGCAGCATTGTTCATAATGGGTGCCATCATGAAATTTCAACCTATTGCTAAAATTTCAGTGATGATGCCATGGATGGGACAAGTTCCAGTATGGTTTGTGCGGCTTCTCGCCATAGTGGATTTAGCAGCAGCATTAGGGTTGATCTTGCCGTCACTCCTTCGCATTAAACCAAAGCTCACGCCCTGGGCTGCTATAGGCAGTATGATGCTCATGCTATGCGCCTCAGCTTTTCACGTTGCAAGAGGTGAGGCATCGGCCATTGGTTTAAATATAGCCGCTGCGTTCATAGCGGCATTTATAGCCTGGGGAAGGTTTGCCAAATCGCCAATCCAATCAAAGTAGTCGTGGTGCGCTGATGTATAGCGTATTACATAGGGTTTTACAACAAGGCCTGACTTGTATACACGAGTCAGGCCTTTCTTTTTATGTTAGTTTCTTTTTTTGTATAACTATAGTATAGATCAAAAGCGCGAGATTAAGTTATTCTAACCAACACATTAGAGGATTCTAATACGTTTTTAGAAACTAATTTAAAGTGGCAACGTGTTTAAGCAGAAGGTAATCCATAGATGATGAAGTTTAAGACCAGTATGCTTGAGTATTGTAAATTGATTCTTACAAAATTTAGCTTTAGTAGATATTTGTTTTTAAAGGAATATAAAAAGAGCATAAAGGTCCTTTCAAAGAACGATACCAACGAGCTCAGGCATTGGGCGCGATCTACATTTGGGGTTGATGCAGCCAAAGTCCGTTAAACTTTGACCGCAAATAACTATCTTTCCAATCGGCATAATATGCTTCCGGCCGCATTTGAAAACTATACACGTTCTTCTTTGTTATAGCCTGGATGATAAAATCAGACTTTAATCTTACTTTATGAGTGATACAGCAATTTTGTGGATTAGTTTCAATGCGTTTGTACTGGGAATGCTCGCACTTGACCTTGGCGTATTTCATCGCAAAAGTCACGAGGTATCAGTAAAAGAAGCATTGCTTTGGACCGGGGCGTGGATCGTGCTCGCATTGCTGTTCAATCTTTTTATATACCACCACTTTAATTCAGATCTCGCAATGGAATTTCTAACAGGCTACCTGATAGAAAAGTCCTTAAGCATCGATAATATATTTGTGATCATTATGATCTTTTCATATTTCCAGGTTCCTGCTATTCATCAGCACAAAGTATTATTCCTGGGAATTTTGGGAGCCCTGGTGATGCGCGCGATTTTCATCTTTACCGGTATAGAGTTGATCCATAAATTTCATTGGCTGATCTATATCTTCGGAGGCTTTTTGATCTTTACCGGTATACGCATGTTTTCGTCTGATTCCAAAATAGATCCTGAAAACAATGTGTTTGTGCGATTGGTTAGAAAAATTATCCCGATTACCAATAGCTTTCAGGGTGATAAGTTCTTCGTGCGGAATAATGGTGCGCTGTGGGCTACACCGCTGTTCCTGGTGTTAATCGTTATTGAAGGCACCGACTTGATCTTTGCCGTAGATTCAATACCGGCTATACTGTCCATTTCAGAAGACCCCTTCATCGTATATACTTCCAATGTCTTTGCTATACTTGGCTTGCGATCATTGTATTTCGCCTTGGCGGGTATAGATAAGTACTTCAAGCATTTGAAATATGGTCTTGCCGTCATCCTCATATTTGTGGGTACCAAAATGGCGATTACCGATATACTCAAAATTCCGGTATATATTTCCCTGCTCATCATAGCGTTTATTCTCGCGGTTTCTATTCTTGCATCAATCCTGGATACAGCCCGGAAAGACGATCCTACCTTGGCCGATGATGGTAACGGAACCCAGAAGTGATGGCTCTTGAAACAACAAAAGTTATTATAAAGAAGTATTAACCATGAAGATTTTTCACTGCCTGGTTTAGAAATGTAAATAATACACTTTATATTGGCGCTTGTAATAATGCTTCCCAATATTCATGGAGGGTGTTGTTGCTGCAATAAAACATTAACGCCCCTATACAACCAGGTCGATGAAGCATTTTATAGTTATACTTCTACTTCTACTCCTCTGTAGTTTCGCCAAACTCCAGGGACAATCACAACATGCATCTGCACAACAGAAAAATTTTCATAGCTGGGCGTCTACGCCACCGATGGGCTGGAACAGTTGGGATTGTTTCGGGCCGACTGTAACGGAATCGGAGGTAAAAGCGAACGCCGATTATATGGCCAAGAATCTGAAGGCCTTTGGATGGGAGTATATCATTGTAGATATCCGTTGGTTCGTTTCCAATGATAAAGCGCACGGGTATAATGAGACCGATCCACAATATAATATTGATGAGTATGGAAGATTTCTTCCCGCTGTAAACAGATTTCCTTCTGCTGCCGATGGCAAAGGTTTCAAGTCCCTGGCAGACTATTGCCATAGCAAGGGATTGAAGTTTGGTATACATATCATGCGCGGTATACCGGTTGTAGCGGTCAAGAATAATTTGCCGATCAAGGGTACAAAGGTTACTGCCCGTGATATATATTCTCCCGAGGATCAATGCAAATGGCTGAAGGATATGTATACGATCATTCCGGGTAAGGAAGGTTCACAGGAATACTATAATTCTATTGTAGAGCTTTATGCTTCCTGGGGTGTTGACTTCATAAAAGTTGATGATCTTTCTTCGCCTATATATTTTACTGGCGAGGTGGAGATGATCCGTAAAGCTATAGATCGTACAGGCCGGAAAATTATACTCAGTACATCTCCGGGCGAAACACCAGTAGCGCATGCAGGCCACGTACAGCAGCATGCAAACATGTGGCGTACCGTTGGCGATTTCTGGGACAGCTGGGACCAGTTAAAAGAGCACTTTGAAGTTTTTGATCGCTGGAATGCGTGGCGTAAAGAAGGAGCGTGGCCTGACGGCGATATGCTTCCGCTTGGTAAACTTGGTGTTCGTGCAGAACGTGGTGATCCGCGCATGACAAACTTTACGCGTGATGAGCAATATACCTTGATGACGTTGTGGTCTATTTTCAAGTCTCCGTTGATGTTTGGTGGCAACCTACCGGAGAATGATCCCTTCACACTTTCTTTGCTAACCAATAAAAATGTTCTGAAAGTCCTGAAGGAAAGTACCAACAACAAACCACTCTTTAATGAACCTGATAAGGCAGCCTGGATAGCCGATGACAAAAGTACCGGTGATAAATACCTTGCTGTATTTAACAAGGCAGATCAAGTGATGGCGGTGGAGGAAAGAGCTATATGGAAGAGTGAAATCATAAGCCGTGATACACCCGACCAGGGTCAGGAGATAGACATTGATATTGCCGGAGCCAGGAAGCTATACCTGGTTGTATTGAATGGAAAAGACAATAGCGATTGGGACCACGCTGATTGGATCAAACCAGTTATATATAGCGATAAAAAGGAGCTTTCCCTTACGGACCTCACCTGGACCAGCGCGACTTCAGGTTGGGAAAAACCGAAAGTAAACAAGGCTGTTTCCGGAAGTGATCTTATCGTGAACAAAGTAAAGTATACATCCGGAATTGGTGTTCATTCAAACTCCATAGTTGCGTATGATATTCCTGAAGGATTCACACGCTTCAAGGCACTGGTCGGATTAGACAACGCTGCGGCTACACAAAATGCGGGTGCTACCGTTCAGTTTTTAGTCTTCACACAAAATCCTTCCGGGGATGCTCCCGGTGCCACCGCGAAGATACCGGTGGACTTGAAGACGTTGGGTATAAATTCATCCTGTACGATTACGGATCTGTGGTCGGGAAAAGTGCTTGGTAAATTTTCAAAAGAATTTGCTCCTGAAATCAACAGGCATGGAGCTGGACTATATAGAATACAGGTAGGGAAATAAGCTCTGTAATATACCGACGGGCTACTATATAGATCAGGGCTTGAATACGATCACAGTGTTTGGAGCAGGCCGTTCTCTTTTTTTATTTGCCTGATCTGTATTTGGTAAGGGAATCCATGGCTCTGAACCCAGTTTTCCTATATCGGTATAACGTCCCAAGAGAATAAAGTTTTCAAATGCATAGGGCAGGCCTTCCGCTCCGAGCGGAGCGTTTTGGTTTGCTACATGAAAATGAAGATGTGGTCCGGTAGTTTGTCCTGTAAATCCAAGTGAAGCAATGATCTCACCCTTCTTTACCTTTTGTCCCGCTTTTACTTTGATGCTGCCTGGTTTGAGGTGTTCGTAAAACACAAGGTGATTATTACCGATGTCAAGGGATATATAGTTACCCGTTGCCTTGCCGGCCGGAAATTTAGGATGGGCAGATACGGTGGGGCTCTCCTGAAATGTATCCAGCGATGAGGCTACCACGCCATCGGCGACTGCTATAACATCATTGTTATATCCATACCAGTTCCGGATACTATCGCTGTCGCCTTTTGCATACTGTCCGGTAGCATCCAGACGAATGAAATCAATCGCAAAACGTCCGGGGATATAGTCCTTTCCGCCAACGGTATAAATAACCCTGCGATGTCCGCGTTCCCAGGAGGGTTCATATATAGCTGCCCATGTACCCGATGCAAGGGGAGCGCCTAATACCAATGGAGGTGCTGATGCTACTTTCGTGATGGTACTGCGTGCTGAGCCTGCTTCGGCTCCTGCCTTCTTTATGAGTTGATAATCGAGGTGATGTACTATTTGCATTGCTGGTGTTGGCTTGAATTCCAATTCAATGTATACTATAGCGGAAGATCCGGGGGCCAGGATCGATCGCTTGGGTTGGTGTGTTTGCTTGGCAATGCTATACCGGCTTCGCAGTTCTTTTTCATTCCAGGAAATAAACTCTGAAGCGCCCGAAGCATCGAGTATGGCAAGCTTTTGCAGCAACAACGAATCGGTAGCGCGGTTCGTGATGTATAGTTCATAGTAGGCCGTAGGCTTGCCGTCAATAATGACGAGCTCAGGTCCAAAAGGAATTTTAAATTCCGGTGATGTAAATTGGTTTGAGGGTTGTCCCAAACAAAGGGTGAAACACATGCAAATGGCTATCAGACTATAAAGCATTTTCATCGCTATACTCTTAGATTGTATTCGGTTTTTGTCAGTCACGTTAATTCAGGTTTCTTATCCCGTAGTTAAGGGATGCTAATGCCAGGAAGTTACGCACATGCTTTCACTCCAACGCACCTTCCAAAATAAAAAATGTAGGTAAAAACCCTTACGCATATCAGTAGAAATAACAGCGTCTATACATTGCCGTATTCGGATCAACCTCAAAAAATCGCGGTGGACATGTTGTCCACTAAATAGCTTTGAGGCTAAAACTGTTAGGTGTAGTTCGGGCAATTGAGTTTTGTTAACCTTTTTGATACCAATCGGTACTATAGTTTAATCGAATTGGTTGCACTTTTAATAAGTGAGAACAACGCACTATAAGCCAACGGTCCTATAAGGTCTTGATGTCAACTGGCATGGTATTGAACTATAGCGTTAACGTGATGATCACTACACGATGCATGATTCAAGTTTATAGCGGGTAAGTTTTTTACTTTTTGCGTGAGTACAACAATATAAATATACCGCACTATCGGTTTTAGAAAATCCAATTATCATAACTAAATAAACCCTTATGATCAAGTATTACGACAGTGATTGCAAGACGATCTGGTATGACGATGTTCATCACATCCTGATAGCCTCATGGAAGTTAACGCCTACTTCAGAAGAATTCAGAGCGTGCATGATGGTAGCCATCAACGCCATGAAAAAGTTTAACACCGGAAGAATCGTATACGATCTCACAAGCCAGGGTATGCTTATGACGGAAGACAAGCTATGGTTGGTCGGAGAGTGGCGGACGATGGCTATTGCTGCCGGTCACTCGCACGTAAGCTTTGTTACATCAGACGATCTGTTAGTGAGGATTTCCGCTGAAAGTATGATGGAGATGGCAAAGCAAGATATACCCTATGCCTATTTTGGTAACATGGAAGAAGCGGTTTCCTGGATAACACTTCCGGCACATGCTACCCTGGGGAATTCTCAGTTTCCCTCTGTTTAACGATTCGATCCTGCTGCAGGTATATATAGTGGTAACGCGAGAAACCGGATGGCAAGTGTGCCGTTCAACATCGATTTTGGCTGGGCTTACATCGTGAATAAATGCTTAACCAAAAAATAATATGAAACAGATACTGTTCAACTTTATTTTTGGTCATGAATAAAGCTGTTCTAATTTCTGCTCTTACACTATTGCTCACCGTGCATTGCATTGCTCAAAATTCCGGAGCTGCATTGTACCTGACGAGCTATACATTTTCAACACAAAAGAAAGCTATAGGCTATATCCGGATAAAAGGTGATGCTCAGGCTTTGCTAAAGTCTGTCGCCATTCAGGGTGACTATAAGGACGCTTTTAAGATCGGCAAAGATCATCAGCTTTTAATCAAACCGGAAAAGCTTAAATCGGATCAGATATTTTTCGAGGTTGTGCTAACGGCATCGACTTCTCAGGGACCATTGACCGATACCTTTCACATTGTGCGCGATGAATTCATTCATAATAAAGTGATAGCACACCGCGGTGCCTGGAAAAATACCGGGGCGAGTCAGAATTCGATTGCTGCTTTAAAACAATCTATAGCCTTGGGATGCGAGGGCAGTGAGTTTGACGTACACATGTCGGCTGACTCTGTTCTGGTGCTCAATCATGATGCATCCATCCAGGGTATATCCATTGCCAGGACAAAATCTGATTCGTTGAAGGATATTAAACTTTCCAATGGAGAGCTCATGCCCACCTTGGAAAATTTTCTGAAAGCGGGTGTACAACAAAATAAGACCAAACTTATTTTAGAGATAAAGGCTTCCGAGTTGGGTAAGCCAAGTTCTATTGCGCTTAGCCGTAGGGTGGTGGCCCTGGTAGAACGCCTACACGTGCAGGGATGGGTTGACTATATAAGCTTTGACTATGATGTGTGCAAGGAAGTCCTAAGGCTGGCCCCGTATGCAAAGGTTTCGTACTTAAAGGGAGACAAGGCGCCAGCAGAGCTTTCGGGCGATAATTTTTATGGACTCGATTATCATTTCAGCGTATTACAAAAAAATCCGGATTGGATCACGGAGGCAAAGCAAAAGAGGTTAACGCTGAATGTTTGGACCGTAAATGATACAACCACAATGAACAAAATGCTTCAGCACAAAGTTGATTTTATAACTACTGACGAGCCTGAACTTCTCTTGTCGTTACTTTCCAAAAAGTAGCATGTTGTACCAGTAAATTTACTTTGTATAATTCTTCTCTGGTGAGGCTATATTTTGCACGTGATTTTCATAGCAAAACCAGCCACGCTTGTCTCGTATTTACCTGATCATGCAGATATTCCGGTAATATTCAAAATACAGAAATAGTGGCACTATAGCGGTTAACTGTCTTTCCACCATACGGAAAGTTTAACCCTAAATATATAGTAAGATGAAGCTTGTAAAAAAGATGCTAACGGGCACCGTGTTGGTGAGTATGGTTTTCGCAACAGCGTGCAGTGATGAGGATGAAGAAACCGGCACAGCCGGATTTGAAACCAGTTCAGTGTCTGCATCCGAAGATGCAGGCGTGCAGGAAATTAAAATACTATTGCCGGAAGCTCTATCGGCATCTACTTCTCTATACTTTGATCTTGAAACTGAGGCAGCGCTGAACGGCGATTACAAAATCGTTACGCCTTCGCCTTTGACTATAGATGAAGGCGCAGAGTATGCAACCATTAAGATTGAGATCATCGATGAAAAGATCATTGAAGAGACCGAGACGATCACCTTAACATTAAAGGCGATTGGAAACAATGTCGCCATCAGCGATGATGAAACAAAGAATACATTTACCCTGGAGATCGAAGACAATGATGTTGCCCCTACGGATGATTTACAAATAGACCTGACCTGGCAAATGGACGATGAAGATGTTGATGACTATAACCTTGATTTCTTTATAGCCTATAATGTGGTGATTGAAGACGACATGGTTGAAGAATATGAGATCTATGATATATCTGAAAACACTTCGGGTTTTGAAACGCTTACGATCCCTTCCGACGCTCCTGACCAGGAATACTATTTAGTGGTGGCGTATGTAAGCGGGAGTAAAGCTGTTGACTATGCATTACACTTGAATGGAGCAGGCTTTGAAGAACAAGTGGTGGATGGTGAGTTCGCGGCAAGTGATGTTGGCCTGGCCATGTTCTACGGACCACTGAATAAAGATGGCGATACCTTCGGGAGGTATTCGATCGGGCATTACCGATTGAAGTAGATTTTTGGATATATAGTGTCGCCAGTATATTTCGGTCTGCACCCCCGCGAGATCTGCAAAACTGACTATAGTTAATATGCAAATCCATGTTAACTATAGTCATGTTCTGCTATAGGATCATTCACTTCTCAGGGAGACGACCGGGTTTTCGCGGGCCGCCTTCCATGTTTGAAAGCTCACTACAAAGAGCGCGATCAGTAATACAGTGACGCCAGCTACAATAAATACACCGGCAGTAATCGAAGTGCGATAGGGGAAGCTTTGAATCCAGCGATCCATCAGTATATATACCAGCGGTACGGCCAGCGCAATCGACACGCTGATCAACCGGATATACTCTCCCGACAACAGGGTAAAGATACCGGCTTCGCTTGAGCCCAGTACTTTTCGGATTCCAATCTCCTTGGTGCGTTGTGCCGCAGTATACGCTGAGAGTCCCAGCAGGCCGAGACAACCAATCACCAGCGCCAGTGCGGAGAATGTTGTGAAGAGCATGCCGAACTGACGCTCATTTTTATACTGCCTGTTGAAGTAATCGTCCAGGAAGAAATACTCGAACGGGTTGCCGGGAAATGATTTTTCCCAGGCCGCTTTTACCTGGTTAACTGTGCCGGCTATATCTTTTGAGTTGACGCGCATGGAATAGAACTCACCATCATACCGATCACAAAAAAAGACTGTGGGCTCTAACGGACTTTTCAGTGACACCTGGTGGTAATCATTTACGACTCCGACAATGACAGGACTATACCAGTCGGGAATAGTGAGCGCTTGGCCTACTGCGTCTTCCGGTTTTTTGAAGCCTAATAATCTGGCGGTAGATTCAGTGATCACTACGGAAGTATCAGGGTCTTGCACGAAGTCTTCCGCGAACATGCGTCCTGCCAGCAGCTTCATGTTATATACATCCTGAAAAGAAAAGTCCATACTGTTCATACGAACCGTGAACAGCTGATCATCGGAGGCACCATATAGTTTAACAACGGTTTTGTATTCGCGCTGCTTGCCTGGTACGGTGGAAGACATGGTAAAGGCTTCAACAACGGCATTGCTTTTCAACTCATTGCGAAAAGTATTCACGGTAGCATTGAACCCGGGCTGGCCAGGCCCGATACTCGGACGTTCTACTACTAACACATGATCTATATTCATTCCGATGTCACCTTTCAACATATACTCCAACTGGTTGAAAACAATCAAGGTGCTGGCGATAAGTGAAACCGATGCCATGAATTGAAATACAACAAGTGATTTACGAAGCACTATGCCACCGGCACTGTGCCTAAGCTTTCCTTTTACAACGGCCACCGGCTTGAAAGACGTGAGCACAAGAGCCGGGTAGAATCCGGAGAGCAATGTGCCGGCAATCCAAAGTATAGCAAGCAAGGTTAAAAACCAGGGTTGTAACAAGTATGATACATGAAGGGACAGACCAGATATAGTATTGAAGAAGGGGAGCGTTATACCGACAACTGCATAGGCAACGAGTACACTGAACATGTTAATACAAGCGGCTTCCGTTAAAAACTGGGTAATAAGCTGGTGCTTCATGGCGCCCATCACCTTGCGTACACCCACTTCACGGGCACGTTCCATCACCTGGGCTGTGGTCAGATTTATATAGTTGATCAAGGCTATAGCAAGAACAAAGAGTCCGATAATACCAATGAAGTATACGATACGTTCGTCTCCGTTGGTCTCTGCTTCTTCGGCCAGGTGGGAGGTGAGGTGAATATCTTTTAAAGGTTGAAGAGATAATACATCCCGCTCGTTATTTGGCTTCATGCCTGCGGTGTGGTTGCGTACCAGGCCCGGCAACTTTGCCTCCAATGCTTTAACATCAGTGCCCGGCATCAACCGGATGAAGGTATACATATCACTTCGGAACCAGCTTCTGTCAAATCTGTTTACACCGTAATCAGGTTGGTTGTTGGCTTGCCTGGAGAATAATGTCTTGTAGGAGAAAAGTATATCAAACTTCAAATGTGTATTGGCGGGTACTTTATCTACCACCCCCGTTACATGCACAAGTTCATTGTTGTTATCATCGTCACGCATGCGCAGCGTTTTGCCGATAGGATCTTCGCCGCCGAAATATAGTGTAGCATAATGCTGAGTAATGACGGCAGAGTTGGGTGTAGCAAGTGCTGTGTTGATATCGCCCGCAACAAGTGTATATCCCATCATCGAAAGAAAAGATGAATCGGCATATAGAAAGCTGCGATGTTTGAAGGCAATGGCGTCCGGCTTTGCTTCTTCATTGGTAATGATCACATTGTTTTTATAGCCAAGATTATACAGGCGTGTATGGTCTGTTACCTCGGGTAGGGCAGCAAGGGCCGGACCGGCTGCAGGATAATTTTCAGCACTCGATAGTACCTTTTCGTTGTTCACATATACATCCAGGTTCACACGATAAATAGAAGCTGCATCTTTATTGAAATCTTCATAGCTCGTTTCAAATTTTACATAGAGGGCGGCAAGCAGAAATACAGCCATACCGAGTGAGAGCCCAAGAACATTCAGAGATGAGAAGAATTTATTTTTCTTCAAACTACGCGCGAAGGTTTTCAATAGCATACGAAGGGGTTTGCGTTGCACAGGCAAGACGAGTGCCAACGCAAACTCATTGATCCTATGATGTTTAACTTTTTGTTAGAGAATGAATTTGCCCGCTGGTGAACAAAGTTGTCCGGATGTGTGAAGGGGTATTGTTCACTCTTTGAAGTTCCTCGCGCGATTGGGTAATGATCAAATTAATATCAACCGTGCCGCCATGAATTGTCGCTTGTGTTGTGTGAAGTTTGTTTATCTGATCATTATGTTTCTGAAGTTCTTTTCGTTAGTCATTTGTCTGTCGGTATTTGGTCTGAATATTTTTCTTATCAAATTCTTTAATTCTAGGTTTGACCATTACTGTTTCATTGTCACCCGAAACGTTCGTCAATGTCAATACTTAAGACCTTCACAGCTTGTTAATAAAATCAAAATCAGTATAAAATATAATCGCATGTAGGCTTGAAGAATTGCGGATACAAATTTTTGTAGCAGTGCACGATTCGGTTTACTTGTTATCTTCTACCAAATTCAGCACTTGTTTGTCCCTTGCTGAAACCACCAGCGATGATTGCAAATCCCCAATAATTCCATTTATTATCTATGACAATTGAATCTTTTGTTGTTAGTCCAATTCTATATCTGTAAGTGTCGTATCCAAAAACTATCGGAAATAACGGGAATACTATGAAATGATTGCGGTAATAAAAATATCCATTCTTAATTCTCCCCTTTACTTTCTTGGTTTTTATTAATTCGCCACTGTCCCAAAGTTTTGCAACGGCCTTTCTACTTGAAATAAAGTCAAGAGTTACTATCTGTTCTTTAAGTTTTTCAATGCTGTCCTTGTATTGGTATTCATCAAATTGAGACCAAAGTGTCAATTGCGTAAAATTTGCAGGGAACATTTCCCGATCTATACTTCTTTCCGATTTTGTTGGATAGTTTGAAAATTGTCCTTCTAATTTCTTGAAGTCAGTTTTCTCAAGTTTACTTAATGCTCTTTTTGGATCATTCTTAATAGTGGCACAGCTTGTCACTAGTAGTCCATAGAATATTGTTGAAAAAAGATTCAGTCTAGTCTGATTCATTAGTGTTCTCGTATTAAATAATAGTGCACAACGTTGGTGCATATGCCGTAGCCGGTCTAGGAGCCAAAGTTAAATGACCGAAGGAATGACTTTGGCGACCTGCTGCGAAATTATCCGACGTGATAAACTAAATTAAGAAACTAAAACTACAACGCAACATTAAACCCGGCTACGACATATGCACTGTGTTGCGTGCAGTAATTATTTTTTCGGGTTCTCACTCGTGATTAATGTGAAAGCGTATTTTTTGAATTAGACTATATTTTTATTGTTTATCAGTAATTTTTTATTACGTTTGGCATAACTTAAAGTTTTAAGAATTATGTCCAAAAGAAACAACTTCCTCTTTAAAGGCTTATATATTGTTGCGTGGGTCATTTTCGTTGGCTTGTGCATAGAAGCCGGTGGCTTGATAGTCAATTTTGTATTTAGTATTTACACACCTGAATTTGTCAAGAACCTGTATCAGAAGTTGGACTTAAGTGAAATGTATAGTCGTAGTAAATGGGCTTTCTTCGGAATGTATAGTTTTATCCTGGTCGCCGCATTTTTGAAAGCATACTTATTTTATATAGTTGTCATGCTTATGCATAAACTAGATTTATCAAAACCATTCAACAGCATCGTTTCAGGAGAGATAACAAAGATATCTTACTGTACTTTTTCTATAGGTATATTAAGTTATATAGCCCGACAAACGGCTGAAAATTTACAACACCGTGGTTATGCTGTTGACAACCTAAACCAGTTTTGGGGAGACAGTCAGGCATTTATCTTGATGGCAGCTGTAGTCTATGTTATTGCGACTATTTTTAAAAAGGGAGTTGAAATCCAAAACGAAAACGACTTAACTGTTTAGCTATGCCGATCATTGTAAACTTAGATGTGATGATGGCAAAACGTAAAATTTCTTTGAATGAGCTTTCTCAAAGAGTTGATTTGACATTATCTAATCTTTCTATCTTAAAGACAGGGAAGGCAAGGGCAATCCGCTTCAGCACCTTAGATGCAATTTGCAAAGCCTTAGACTGCCAACCAGGTGATATTCTGGAATATGTAAGTGACGAAAAAAGAACAACGAACCGCTAACAAGCGGTCATTGAAAAACGACTTTGCCACAACTATATATAACTAATTTTTGACCGGAATATTAAACAGATGATTAAGAAGTATTCGGTTTTGATATGCTTGGTTACTTCAGTGATATTAATAGTAATAGCAACGTTAGCCTATCCAGGTGGCTCATTGCTTGACAAAAATTCTATAGGGTTTGACTGGTCAAAGAATTACCTAAGCAATTTGTTTGCAACAAAAGCGATAAATGGTTCAGAGAACCCTGGCTGGATTTGGGCACTTATTGGAATGGCATTCCACTCGGTTGGTTATGGTTTTTTTTTAATCAATATGTCGAAAAAGATCCCTTCAAGACTGTGTGCTAATACTTTAAAATATATAGGTGCTACCAACATAATATTTATTTTCTTAATCGCAACACCCTTGCACGACCTGGGGACTATATCAATCATTTTAACATTGATCGGTTTATTTGTTATTACTGTATTTATCCTAATGTCAAAACTTCATTTACTTAAATTCTGCTGTATTATTTGCTTATTGACTTATTACTGTTTCTTTTTCTTTTTTGGTTTAGGCTATACGGGTTTGTCAGTCATAATGCAGAAAGTATATATTATAAGCTCGATGCTACTAGTTCTAGGATTAGAGTATTTTACCAAATATGAAGACTTTACGCAAATCAAATCGGACGGACAAAAAATATAAGCAGTACCGCTAACATCAGGTTTGTGGTATAAATATAAGGACCGGTACATTTGGAAGCAGCTGCCTCGTGATCGATTTTGAAATAGCGAAGCAAGTAGTTGAAGATAACGTACCCGATACTGAATTTTCTGATTATACCGAGGTGTCACATGACCATGATGAATCAGGTGGCGGCCATTAAGTAACTGCGCAAAGTCACGGTTTAGCCCTCAATCTCCCTGGAGGATCATTCGTGTATGCATGATCAGAATTTTTACCAGTTCATCGGAAAATCAGATTCGGCATACCCAATAGCGAAGTCTGCTCCATCATCGGTGATCGTTACGCCCATATACCAAAGGCGAACTTTGTTGTTTTCAATGATTACAGAAGGAGCAATAACATCTGTGCCTTCCCAATCCAACGTTGGTTGAATAATGGGGTCAGGATAAACTTCATATGGCCCAAGTATATTTTCACTTCTGGCAACACCGATGCTATGATCACCCGAAATGAAAAGATAGTATAATCCGTCAGGCCCCTTTACTAAATCAGGTTCTTTGATAACTTCAGCCCACGGGAGATTTTTATCAGTTCCAGCCAATACAGGATTGGAGAGCTTTGTCCAGTTAAGCCCATCTGTAGATGTCGCACCAAGAATGCCTATAAAAGCGGGTGAACAATTTTCGATGCAATAACCGACATACAACATGTAATAGGTATTACCCTCTTTCAATATAGTAGGAGAAAACAAAGCGTTTGCATCTTTTGTGTTTTCGTCACCAATTTCGAGTATTGGGCCGGATGAAGAAGGCGTAAAATTAATCTTATCCTCAGAGGTAGCCAGACCGATTTGGCCCTTTGCTACAATTGTACCCGATACTTCCGCTTCTTCTTTGTAGCCGCAATAATACATCCACACTTTATTATCTTTTACTATCACTGAATTGGCTTCTATATGATTATTCCAGTTATCAGGATTTGCGTCAAGCGCAATGCTCTCTTTTCCTGATTGGTTGTTATCCGATGGAATCCACTGCTTCCCATCAACGGATTTAGCACTAGCTATGATCAGTTTCTCATTTCCGTCTATGACCAGGCTTGAGTAGTACATTCTGAGTGTATCACCATCCCGGACTACATCAGGATCAGCCGCTGTGAATTCACCCTCCCAAACGGGATGATTGCCTTTGATAAACGTGATACTCGTTTCTTCCTTTTCTTCGTTACAAGAGCATATAGCCAAAACCAAGATCAGGTTCCCCAAAAAATATCTTTTCATGTAACCAAGTTAGTGTATTCGAATTATCAGTTTACCTTTTCTTATAAATTCATAAAGAAAAATAATATGAATCATATTGTCGCTAACGCCTCAATATAGAAACAATATAGCCTATATTAATTATTCTGTAAAATGTTGAGGTAAGCTGTTGGTTCGTGTTTCGAGTAGATTTTATTTCGGTGATGGCATTACCGTTGGTAGCATTCGATGAAAGAACTTAGGGGCATAAAGATATATACTATAAACTCCGGCTGCCCGAAAGGCGCTCATCATTTAGTTGGAATCTTGCTTAGAATTTTGTTGTCAATATAAAACGTACCGAAGGGAATCATGCATGCCAGTAAGACTTTCCAGGTAGTGGTCTTAAACTTCCACTGTAGTTCTACACCTATACTCAATACATTGAAAACAAAGAGTATAAATAGCGCACCATGAATGGGCCCGAGCGTTTTGGTTAGGGCCGGATAGTCAAAAAAGTATTTGACCGGAACAGCGATGAATACTAATGCGATCAGGCTGAGTCCTTCTAAAAAGGCTATGATTCGCAGACGGCCGACTTTTGTTTTTAATAGATGTATCATGGGATTCAATTATCTGAAATAAGGTCTGTTTGCCAGGGGAGAAAAGGGCCAGGGTATAGCAATAAAAATGATAAAGAGTGCTACGGCGTACCATATAAACATTGTCTTAAACTTCTCTGAATCCGTTTGCCTGCGCTTTGATAGGGCAGAGCCAATGGTTACTATCACAATGGCAGTGATCATAAGGAGTATATGGATGAGTCCAAAAAATATAGCCTCGGTATCCTGTGTTGCTTCTCTAAAATTCGTCCAGAAATATTTGATGACAGGACTTTGTGAATACAATACTATACCGATCATGAGTTGAATATGGGCGAAAGTAGCAGTCCAGTGTCTTGCCAGATTATCAGCTTTGGAAAACGGCGCATGACGGATGTAACCACGATATGACACGACAATACTATAGAACAAGCTGGCGACTACCAGCCATCGAATCAGTGAGTGATAAAATGTGAGCGTGGAATACATAGTTTATTTACACGCGGGCAAAGTAAAGTAAAAACATACTAAGTGGTATGTTTTTGGTTAAAAAAATTATTCTAATTTTTTGAGATATACCTGAAGACCTTTCAAATAGGTTTTATAGCAGTCTTTACTATTGCTCAGCCTGCCCAGGTTGCGGATTCCCCAATAGCCTGACATAACGAAAAAAGCTACCTGCTCAGCATTTACTTCTTTGTTGATTTGTCCTCTCTTCTTGCCGTTGTTGATACACTGTTGTAGGGTTCCTTGCCATTGGCTTGTTAACTCGGCCAAGGCTTTGGTAAATGCTTTATTCCATGGGGCCATCTCCTGGGTGAGGTTACCCGCAGGACAACCGTATTGTACCAGCAGGTTTGGATTTTCCAGCAACAGATTTTTCATCATCTGATAGATTCCCTTTATAGGATCTTCGGCGTTAAGCAACGGCTTTGTAAAATTTTCAATCATGGCTGGTTTTAGAATTTCTTCCACAACAGCCAAACCCATTTCATCTTTGTTTTTGAAGTGATAATAAAAAGCTCCTTTGGTAACCTGAGTAGTTGCAAGGATATCATCCACACTTGTAGTTTGATATCCCTTGGTATAGATAAGCTCAAATGCTTTTTGAAGAATGGAAAGCCTGGTGACAGTTGCCTTGTGCATAAAAGATACCATTTGGTATGATCGACAAAGTTACACTTCCTTTTATAATCCTCCAAAGTAGGTATATACTGCGAGCATGAATGGCAAGCCGTGATGCTTTGTTATTCATAGGACAATGCTTCTCGGGTAGTGATGATGTTTGCTTTTTTTGCCGGAAGAATAGAAGCCAGGTACGAACCTATGGTGACGATCAGTATCCAAACGACTATAGCAACTAGTGATATCGTCAATGTAAGCGGAGTGCGAAACGAAATGCGTCCAATGAATTCGCCCATGAAGTAGGAGAGTCCAAGGGAGACAATGAATGCGAGTGCAATGCTGAGGATGCCTATGGTGAGACCTTCCAAAATGATGAGGTTTCTGATTTTTTTCGGTGTTGCCCCGATCGCGCGCATGACTCCGATTTCTCTTGTTCTTTCCAGCACGTTCATACTGATCGTAGAGGTTAATCCGAGTGTACCGACTACGGCCATAAGAATTGCCATGGCTAGCAGAGAATTTACCAATACCTTCATGTGCGCAGCCACAGCATTATGTAAAAGCCAAACTGGTGTACTTGAGCTTACCCTTACGTTTGATTCTTCCAGGACACGATCGACCTGGCGATTCATATTCCAGGCGTAGTCCTTTGATCGATCAGCATAGGCAATGCGAATCATTTTAATGTGATTGACAGATCCATTCAATTTTTCAAATGATCGAATCGAAATATAGGCCGCTGCGGACGATCCGACATCTTCGGTAAAGCCGATGATTTTCCATGTCGTAGGTTTATCCTCAAGCGAAAGATATACTTGATCACCGATTTTCATTTCCGATGTTCGCGCAAGTTGATTCAGCACGACTTCATTGGTGCCTTCAGCGTATAGCCAGCGTCCTTCCGTGATGGTAGGATTTAGAAGTTTTGTATTCACCGGTAAAGCGAGAATGGAGAAACTGCCGTGACCTTTGTCAGGATAAGTCCTGGTCACTTCATATTTACTTTCCTTCATAACAGAAGTTGATGAATAGTCCCATCCTTCAACCGTAGTGACTCCTGCTAATGATTTGATGTAGCCAAGAATACTATCTTGATTGATGCGGTCATTTAGTTTTATTTCCTGATCATATAGTCGTTGTACGTAAATACGTTTGAGGTTTTTATCCCATGCTTCTGAAACATTCAACGCTGTCATAAACATGGCGCCACCTGCAGCGAGCAATCCAAGGGTAAGAGCAAGACGAGCGCGTTGACGAAATGCATTTCTTAACGCAAGTCCGAACGTGTCATTGAATGTGTTTACGAATGGAAGTCTTGATAGGAAGGAAGCAGTATTGGAGGTAGTGGAAACGCCATAGTTGTCAAGTGCCGCACGCACGGATATGCGGCTGCCGCGAACCAATGGAAAAGCTGCAGCAATCATGGGGACGGTAATACCGGATAGTATTTGGATGAGCGGAACTGACCAGGGTATAGAAGTGTCCGTAATTTCGAGATTGAGAAGTATAGCGATCTGCGTGTAAAAACCATACGCTGCAAGCCTGCTCAGTGGTATACTTACCGTCAATGCAATGAGACAAATTACCAGGAGCATCAGGAAATATAGGCTTGCGATCTGATACGAGTTTCCGCCAATGGTTTTCATAACTCCGATCTGCCTGATTTGTTTTACCATCAGCGTTGCCATGGAGGTTGCTACGAGTATAGATCCGAGCAACAGGATCATGAAGCAGAACACGGCAAAGATTGTAAGCACCGCGTTCATCTGACTTTGGTGTGGATGCTTTGCGGGCGGGGGAACCTGGATTTCATGAACCGTTATTCCTTTTGCCTTGAGCAAGTCGGCGACCAGCTCTGCTTTTTTGGTAATCTCACCTGCAGAATATTCATGATCGCTTACCTGAAGTCTGAGTAAATCGAAGTTTTGTTTTTCGCCGAGTCGATGCAAAGCCTCCAGCGATATATAGCTATATCCGGCTTGCTCTTGCCAGGCAGGTGCTAACCCGGGGTCATGTACTTGTCCAACGATCTTTAGCTGCTGTGCCTGGCCATGCGGAGTTCGGATTGTTATTTCATCTCCTTCCTTGGCGTGCATCACCGGGAGAGCGGATCGCTCTACAAGCATGCTCTGGTAATCCGGATTTTGTGATCCCGAGACCGGTAAAAATTTACTAATCTCCATCTTCGAAAAATCATCGATGACAAAAAGCAGAATTGGATACCAGCGTTCATCGACTTTCATGCGCGCCGTGATTGTGGCGCGTCTCTCAGCCTTTTTTATTCCCGGAAACGATCTGATACTGTCCAGTAGTCCGTTTGAAATTCTTCCTTCAAATTCGATTGTGGCCGATGCTGGTTCAGTACTTAGATAATTTACGGCCATCTCGCGATTGATGACTTTGTAAGCCCCTAGTATAGAACCAATGCCAAAGATGCCCACTGCTATTGCCAGGGCAAGCATCAGATTTTTTGAATAGTTTGACCTCAGGTCACCAATGACCTTGCTATATCTTGGTTTCATTTTCTGGAAAGGTTTATACTTGAATTGTTACAGCTTCTACAATCATTCCATCTGCGATGTTGATGGTGCTTTCAAAGTAGGAAGAGAATTCACGCTCATGTGTTACCACGACAACCGTTTTGCCGGAGCTTGCAAGCTTTGCAAATAACTCAAAGATGGCAGTGGCCGTTTGTGAATCAAGATTCCCGGTGGGTTCATCAGCCACGATCAAGGGAGGATCATTGGCAAGAGCTCTTGCAATGGCTACACGTTGTTGTTGTCCTCCCGAAAGCGTGGAAGGAAATTTGTCAGCCTGCTCACCAATGCTAACCATGTGAAGCAAAGCCAAAGCGCGTTCTCTTCGATCCTTCTTTGGATAGGTATTACAGAAGTCCATCGGGAGCATTACATTTTCCAGAATGGTAAGTGTTGGAAGCAGTTGAAAGAACTGAAAGACCACGCCCACGTTTTTTCCCCGCCACGAAGCAAGTTCAGATTCAGAAAGCTTGTCCACACGAATTCCATTAATGATGACGCTTCCTTGAGAGGGTCTATCTATACCTGTAATGACATTCAACAATGTGGACTTGCCACTTCCTGATTTCCCGGTGATGGAGACTAGTTGTCGGCTATCAATTTTTAGTGTGATGTTTTTCAAGGCACTGAAGCTTCCCGATGCAACGGGGTAGGACTTGGTGACCTGGCTTAGCTCAATGAGTGGTTTGCTTTGCTGGCGATCCATAATGTTTTTTTAACAACATTCGGTGATCGCCAATCAGCCTGCGCTTAGAGGATCCTCTCGGACGTCCAGGCGGATACTGATGGACTAAATCTTTTTCTGAATCAGCCACTGGTGACCAAACGGATCCGTTATGGTGCCTTGCCTATATCCGTAGTCATAATCCTCCATAACGTTTACGACGTGCGCGCCAGCAGAAACAGCATCATGGAATAACTTGTCGGGGTCAGGCGTGAACAAACCGATCAGAAGAGTAGTAGCGTCAAGCGCTTCCGGGCTCAATTGTTTTTTAGAAGTAACTTCCTCATGAAGATGGAAGATCGCCCCATCAATCTCCATCTCTACTACGTGAATTGTGCCGTCAGGATTATCCCATTTACGAAGTAAGACTGCGGAAAATGCTTTTTGATAAAAATCTATAGCGGGTCGTAAAATGCGGATTGTAAGATGTGGTGCAAAAAATGTTTTCGTGTCCATAACTTTTATAGTTGAATATTTTTCCGGTACTCCGTGGGAGTAAGACCAGTAAAGCGTTTGAAGATAAGATTGAAGGTTGACTTGGATTTAAATCCTGCTTCCAGTGCCATACCAAGCAAATTATAGTTTTGTTTTTGAGGATCAGCCATCAACCGCTTTACTTCCTCGACACGGTATTTGTTAATGAAATCGTAGAAGTTTTCTCCAAGGCCAGTGTTGATTAACTGAGATAATTGGTTTCTATTAAGTCCCATTGCTTTTGCCAGTGTGCTTAATGAAAGTTCCGCATCCAGAAATGGTTTTTCATTCTTCATATACTGTTGAAGCTTTTCAATCAGTGCATTATCCGGTTTAGGTTCCGATTCTCTTGGCGCTGAAGGCTCGACCGATGCAAGCGTGACGGGGAGGTCAGGAAATAGTATTTCCTTCTGCAAGATTCCTTTGTATCCGAGAGCAAAAATTGACAGTGATAAAATTACACCGACCGATTTCCATACCAGGTTTATAACGTGAAGATGAATGACAGCAAACAAGCTTAGAAAAAAGGACAGGTTAATGATTAAAAAGACTCCAGTGAAGAAGCGAACCCACGATATATTGATGTCTTCGGTATTGGAGACCTCTTGTCTGATCAGTTGTTGATACTCTCGCCATTTGCGATGGATCAGCAATTGATAGGCAGAGAATTGGACTACCATCACCATCCAGAAAATTGTAAACGGTAGCCCGGGATGACTATCCAGCAAGCGCGTGATCAGCGTATCCTTTAAAAAAGATCTGAAGGAAAGGGAGCAAAAAACGATGATAAAAAATGGAATGAAGTGCGCCAGCGTAGCGGCGCTACACTTGATCCGTCCACCGGAAAGTTCAATAACATAGAACCACAGGAGCGGACCTATGAGCAAAAAAGTTGGGTCTCCCAGGGTATACGCCTTGAACGAGAAATGGGTGATTACGTCACCGGCATAACGCAAATGAAAAACGCTGAACGTTAGTGCAGCAATCAGGATGGAGAGGAACGTATTGGCCCTGGTCTTGCGGCCGCTTTTGCTGTTAACCAAGATGATTACGAAGATGCCCAGTACGATCCCACCGTTGATGAGGACAAGGAAAAGTTGTTCAACAAATTGGTTCAATGGAGCTGAGATTTGGAGTGCCAAGGTAAGTCAAAAAGTGTGTCCACGTGCGTGAAAGACGTCCATTAGGATGTATTGGACTTCTTACATCATGGTTGTTCTCGGGACATCAGCTCCATTCTTCGCCAGCCATTCAGGTCTCCGAGGCATTAGGGATAGTCGATCAAAAGGGCTATATTCACAGGCCTTTACGAATCATTTTGCATTCCGGGTGGCCATGTGCTCTTGCAACCCATTTTGACATCCATTCCATTCTGGCCAATAGCTTTAGATTAAGCTGACGAAAAACGTAAGCATGCTTTTTAAAATTTTCCTGGTCGGGGATAATTGCCCGATATGCTTACGAAGCTATACTTAAAAATTACCCATCAAATTACAGGTTATAAATACTAGCGCCGCAAGGCAAGAACCCAAACCACCAAACTCTAACAAGCTCAAATAATGAAGGATGTGCAAAAAGAACTTATTGTAAATAAAAACGGCCCCGTTATTGTCATCGAGGATGATGCTGATGATCAGCAGTTTCTCACCGAAATATTTCAAAAGTTAAATTATCAGAATAAGATTCTATTCTTTTTTGATGGCCAGGATGCATTGGATCATATAAACGCCACCAATGATTTACCTTTTCTAATTCTCTCTGACATCAACATGCCAAAGCTGAACGGTTTTGCTTTACGCGAGAAACTTAAAACGGATTCAAAACTGAATAATAAATGTATACCATATCTGTTTTTTTCCACAGCGTTAGATCAAAAATCTGTTATCCAAGCGTATAGCCAGTCCGTGCAGGGTTTTTTCGTAAAACAGAACACAATGGCTGAGCTGGAGAAGACCATCAGTGCAATCATGGAGTATTGGAGACGCTGTGCTGCGCCAAATGATTTTTTGGATTAAGAGCGAACTATTTTCGCGTTTTTCACTTCATGAACTGCTGCTATATATGGCATCCAGTCTGCGTTAGTGGAAGTCACTTTATAATTTATCGGAAAAGGAACGTACTCACTCATATAATGGTTGTACTAATAATGGAAAGAATAAAATTTGCAAAAACCAATCACGACTTTGTTTCAACCCTCAACAAACGAGTCAACGAGTATTTTAACACCAACAACATTGCACGCCACGGAAACGGGCAGATGGTAATTAAAACCATCTTTATGTTTCTTCTTTATTTCGTACCCTATTCGTTGATCCTCACCAGCACCGTAACCAGTGTGATCGGTTTGATATCGATGGTAGTACTAATGGCCCTTGGCCTGGCGGGTATTGGATTATCCGTGATGCATGACGCCAATCATGGAGCCTATACGAAGAGTACACGCATTAATAATTTTATAGGATATTCCTTGAATCTGGTAGGAGCTAATGCATTCAACTGGAAAGTGCAGCACAACGTTTTACATCATTCATATACCAATGTTCATGAAGAAGACGAAGATATAAGTCCCCGTGGCGCGCTGCGTTTAACGCCACATTCGGATTGGAAAAAGATGCACAAATACCAGTTCATTTATGCATGGTTTCTATACGGTCTGATGACAATCGTGTGGCTCTTCTATAAAGATTTTTCACGCCTTTATAAATATCAGCGCAATGGAATGGTAAAGGCGCAGAAGGCAAGTGTTGCTAAAGAATGGTCGATATTGTTGGTAACAAAACTTTTTTACATCGGCTATGCTTTTGTCCTGCCGCTCCTGGTAACACCTCTGTTGTGGTGGCAAATTTTAATCGGCCTTGTAGCCATGCACTATATAGCGGGCTTTATCCTGGCGATTATATTTCAGCCGGCACACGTGATTGAAGGCACCGAGTTCCCGTTGCCTGATGAGACAAGAACACTGGAGAACAATTGGGCTGTACATCAGTTAATGACCACTACAAATTTTGGAAATGAGAGCAGATGGTTCTCTTGGTATGTAGGAGGTCTTAACTTTCAGATAGAGCATCACCTGTTTCCCAACGTTTGTCATGTGCATTACAATAAGATAGCTTCCATTGTGAAATCAACTGCGCATGAATTTGGGTTGCCTTACAAAAGCTCCAGGACTTTCTTTAACGCACTGGCTGGACATGCACGTCTGTTGAAACAACTCGGTGCGAAACCAACTATTGTTTAACCTGTTCCAGAATATATAGTATACCAAGACTCCTGACGATTTGGTTATGTAGGCGTCCTTCGGTTGCTTGAACTCAGCAGATGAACTAAATCTGCTGAGTATTTTTTTTTCTGACGATGCAGGTTTAGTATTTACGAGATTTGCATCGGATGAAGTATATATAGTATATGTTAGTTGTGGTTGATGTCTAGTGCCCGAAGGATATCAAGTTTTATCAGCTCCCAGTATTTTCCGTGAAGGCAAACTGGCTCCAAGTCGTCATCGGCAAATGTGAAGTTAATGAAATTAGATCGAATCAGCGCCTCATCGTGTGTATAGGGATAACGCTGCTTATGCATTGCTATCATCTGAGAAGGAGAGTAGGTTGAAAGTAATTCATGGAGATCCCAGAAGTCTTTCTTTCGTCCCCCTCGTTGCACAATATCCATTTTCATAGCAATGATTTCCTCAATGCTGGCAAGCCGGTATATATCTTTTATCAATGCTGGTTGTATAAATGAATCGGTATAATATAAGTCCAGTTTTATGGCATCATTATCTGATTGTCCAATCATATAAGATTTGCCAGTGCCAATCGGTCCCATGGGAAGTGTTGTTGAAACGTATGGAAATCCTTCCCGTAAAAATTTCTCGATAGCTTCGAAGTCGATCGAGCCATACGCAGCATCTGTAAACAAGTCTATATCGACAGAGATGCGATGTCCTAACTGAAGACTTAATGACGTGCCACCAACGAGCCGGAAAGGTTGAAATAATTGATGACCCATGAAAATCGTTAGTGCTTCCTTCAAGGGAGCAGTCACGGTACTCCAGTATAAATTATCGAGCATGGGTGCGGGTTAACTCATATTCAAGTTGCAGCACTGCAGCCTCACCATAGAACCGTTTCATTTCTTCTATTTCACTAGCGTTACCCCGTTCTAATATCCGTTGTATAACCGCTCGTTGCTGACGCTTCCAATCGATTTTTGATATATCAGTATCCCAAAAAAGGGAAGGTCTAATTTTAGCAAGATCGGGAGGAGCTTTGCTATCCTTCTGTTTTTCCTGCTTAATGTCGTAATATACCTGCAGCATCATTAGAAAGCCTTCAGGCAAGCCAAGTGCATTTTCAATCTTAAGCGCAAGGGCTGTATTCATGCTTCGCTTGCCTTTCGTAATAGCCCCCAGCGTCTGTGGATATTCGTTTATAGAAAGCGCGAACGGCCCCTTTGAAATCTTCCTCGTTTTTAATTCTCGTTCGAGCATAATTCCAGGATGGAGACCTCTTAATAAGGCAAGCTCTTTCCAATTAATGTCCATAATGTTCATTTTTCTTATAAACGAAAATAAATAAACAAAAGTTTATAAGCAGTATTGTTTATTTATTAGCAATAAAAAAAGGAGGCCCGCTAAATAGCGAACCTCCTTTAGGAGAAACTTACTATTACTAAATAGTTAATCTGCTATATCAAAGCGATCCAGGTTCATTACTTTATTCCAGGCATTGATGAAGTCTTTGACAAACTTATCTTTCGAATCAGATACGCCATATACTTCAGCCAAAGCGCGTAGTTCCGAGTTCGACCCAAAGATGAGGTCTACACGGGTACCAGTCCATTTTACAGCACCTGTTTTACGATCACGAGCCTCGAATACTCTTTGCTCATCGTTGATGGCGTTCCAGGTAATGCCGAAATCAAGGAGGTTAACAAAAAAGTCATTGGTGAGGACCTCAGGCGTTTTGGTAAACACTCCATGCTTGGATTTATCAAAATTGGTATTGAGTACACGCATACCACCTACCAGCACTGTCATTTCAGGAGCTGTCAGGGTAAGCAACTGTGCCTTGTCAATGAGTAGTGCTTCAGCAGCCACTACATGGTGAGACTTCACGTAGTTGCGGAAGCCATCGGCGGCATGTTCCATGACCTCGAAGGAGTGTACATCGGTTTGCTCTTGTGTTGCATCAACGCGGCCCGGTGTAAAAGGAACCTTTACATCATGACCAGCGGCTTTAGCAGCTTTCTCCACTCCGGCACATCCAGCCAGTACAATCAGATCGGCAATGGATACTTTCTTACCACCGGTTTGAGCTGCGTTAAATTCTTTCTGGATAGTTTCTAAGGCCGACAGCACTTTAGCAAGCTGAGGCGGATTGTTGACTTCCCAGCTATTCTGAGGAGCCAGGCGTACACGTGCGCCATTGGCGCCACCACGCTTATCGGAACCGCGGAATGTCGAAGCAGACGCCCACGCTGTTGATACCAGCTCTGACACCGACAAGCCGGTAGCCAGGATACGTGCCTTCAAATCAGTAATGTCTTTATCGTCAACCAACTTGTGATTCACTGCGGGAAGAGGATCTTGCCAGATCAGTTCTTCCTGCGGTACTTCGGTGCCAAGATAACGTGCACGTGGCCCCATGTCGCGGTGGGTAAGCTTGTACCAGGCGCGTGCAAAGGCGTCAGCAAATTTATCAGGGTTCTCCAAGAAGTTACGCGAGATCTTTTCATAGATCGGGTCCATACGCAGTGCCAGATCCGTGGTAAGCATCGTAGGAGCGTGGCGCTTGGTTTTCTCATGCGCATCAGGTACTGTGCCGGCACCTGCACCGTTCTTCGGTTTCCACTGGTGTGCACCAGCCGGGCTCTTGGTAAGCTCCCATTCAAAGCCAAACAGGTTTTCAAAAAAGTTGTTGCTCCACTTTGTAGGTGTAGTAGTCCATGCGCCTTCCAAGCCGCTGGTAATGGTGTGCACACCGTGGCCATTGCCGAAGGAATTCTTCCAGCCCAGGCTTTGCTCTTCAATGCCGGCAGCAGCGGGCTCTGCAGTTACATACTTGCCCGGGTCAGCAGCACCGTGTGTCTTTCCGAAGGAGTGACCACCGGCAATAAGGGCCACAGTCTCTTCATCGTTCATAGCCATGCGGCCAAAGGTCTCACGGATGTCGCGTGCGGATGCTACGGGGTCTGGATTGCCATTAGGGCCCTCCGGGTTCACATAAATGAGCCCCATTTGTACAGCGCCAAGCGGTGCTTCCAGCTCACGCTCTTTTGTATAGCGGCCGTCACCAAGCCACTTGGTTTCTGATCCCCAATACACATCTTCCTGCGGCTCCCATACATCCTCGCGACCACCGGCGAAGCCGAAGGTTTTAAAACCCATTGATTCGAGGGCGCAGTTGCCGGCAAGAATCATCAGATCGGCCCAGGAGATTTTACGTCCATATTTTTGTTTGATGGGCCACAGCAGCAAGCGGGCCTTATCAAGGTTGGCATTGTCGGGCCAGCTGTTAAGAGGAGCGAAGCGCTGCTGGCCAGCACCTGCACCACCACGACCATCACCAACGCGGTACGTTCCTGCGCTGTGCCACGCCATGCGGATAAAGAATGGACCGTAGTGTCCATAGTCTGCAGGCCACCAGTCTTGTGAGGTGGTCATCAGTTCAAAAATGTCTTTCTTAACAGCCTTCAGGTCCAACGACTTGAATTCCTCGGCATAGTTAAAGTCTGCACCCATCGGGTTAGATAATGAAGACTGCTGACGCAGGACGTTCAGCTTTAATGCATTGGGCCACCAGTCGCGGTTACGTGTTCCGCCACCGGCAGTTTGCTTGAGCGCTCCACCATGAAACGGGCACTTCACTTCGCTGTCATTGACATTTAGTGATTTTTGCTGTGTAGGAGTGTTATTGTCCATAAGGATAGATAAATGTTAGTTGCAAATTTGTTTTCACGCACCTAAAGTCCACAGTTAACGGCTATAGATCAAATCGATTGTCTTTATGAATACATAGGGCCTGTCTATAGTGCCGGTTTAGTCGGTGATTATTGTAATGTACCAGTGTGTGTTATGTCAAAGGATTTATAAAAGTAGTGACAACGAATATTTTAGTAAATATAATTCCTGTGATATCCAGCCCTCAGTTCACAGACTTAGTATTCCAAGGTACAAAAAATGTTTAGAAATGATAGCTATGGAGAATCGCTATAGCGATTGACTATAGACGTCTTTGGATATGACTTGTTGCTCATATAAAGAGTCTGAAATAATTGTTCCTCATCAAGCTCATTGAGTATGAGCTCATGCTGTTGGATAATTCAGGTATATATATAGCATGTACTGGTTGTGTAGATTATAAATGCCTCACACGAAGTAATGCTTCTCCAGTTAATAACTTAACAATGGACTTTGACTGCTATAGGTTATCTGATAGCACTATCTATGCTTTCGTCAACAACGCCTCACCGCTATACTATATCTACTAGTTTATTACAAGACTTCTTTTCATTGAATGTAAAGGTGTAAATTCACTTTCAGAATCCGATGTGGACGGCCGCGTCTAAAAGTTCTAGGAGCGTGGTTGTAGTTTCAACGACCCAAATTAAAATGATAGCATCCTGAACACCTTGCATGAAAACGTGAAGATCGTTGCAAGCCAGACAACGGGTGTGCATTTTAAAAGACGTTTCTTAATTTAAGATTGCTTCTGTATATATAGACCCTATAGTGAAAATAGTCTGTTACGTTTTAGGTGTTTTCTTTCGCTTACGCTCTTTATTCTCTTTTTTTATACGCTGCTTCACACCATCACTTACGTTGCGGCCGCTGTCCAGGGGTTCGTACAGATTGCCTTTTGTTATCGGGGCAGGGGGTGCGGTTTTGATCTGATAGTGGTGTGCTATATTTGCCGAGAGTCGTTCGGTGGACCTTGGAAACATGCGATGTGAAAAAACTGCTGCCCGAGCTTTCATGCCTACGGGTATTTCTTTTCGCCGGTGTAACGAAGACCAGATAATGGCATTCACTACTTTGTCGGGTGGATCGATTGCTGCCATTCGTGCTGTGCCACCACTATAGTTGGCAGCATGCCCCCATATAGGTGTATCGGTTGCCCAGGGAGATACAGTAACGATCCGGATGTTTTTATGCTTCTGCAAACGCAGCTCCTGACGGAGTGCTTTGTCAAGATTTCGTATTCCTCCCTTTGATGCCGCGTAAGAAGCATGGTAGGCGAGTGGTGTTTCGCTTTCAACCGAGCCGACATTTACCAGTGTACCATACCCTTGGCTGCGGAAAAGTTTTAGCGCTGCGTGTGTACCATATATATACCCTTTGAGGTTAACATCAATTAACCGCGCATGATCTTCCAGGGGTATATCCCAAAAGTTTCCGATGGCCATTACCGCTGCGTTGTTAACCCATACATCGATGCGACCAAAATGTTCGACCCCTATATTGGCAAGTCGTTGTACATCTTCCGGTCTGCTGATATCCGTTGTTACCACTACCGCTTTGCCTCCGGCAGCGCGAATGGTGCCGGCAATTTCTTCCAGCAGTTCGGTACGCCTGGCGGCCAGTACAACATTTACTTTGTATGCACCTAGTTTCTGTGCGACACCACGGCCAAAACCGCTTGATGCTCCTACAATCACATAGGTCTTGTTTTGTATTTTGCGTTGTGCGGATTTTGTTAGCTCTGATGTGGCGCAGCCTGTGAGCAGCAGGCTAACGATGGCTATAACAACGATATAGACCAGGCCTGAATTCAGGCGTGCATTGAAATTCTTTGTCATAGAAATTACCTTGAGGACAGTACAACATATATTTCAGAAGGATCGCAGGTGGCGACTATATATACTACCGGTTAGAATTATTGGTCGGATTGTTTTTACTGTTTTTGCTGCCATTATATCCCATCCAGACAAATGCACCAATTGCCAGGACGATTACCAGGATTATTGTAAGTTCCATATTTGTTATCGTTTTTGTGCACAGGCTCTAATATAGTACCACCCAACGCAGGCAGAGTATATTTGAAATTGTATAGAAAGTAATCCTCACTTGCGTGGTGGAAATACTCCAATCCAAGATGTCCATGGTTAATTGTGGCGGGCAATTGGGGCGAGGAGATGATGCCTAAGTCGAATATATAGTTGTTCCTTGACGGATTGCCTCTGGTTATGTCCATTTTGAAAACAAAAAAACTTGCAGAGAATCCGCAAGCTTTTTTGACTCGTTTGAATTATAGCGATGTATCGCTGTCGTAATTTTTAGTTCGTTCGATTTTCATGACTATGCATGCGATTCATTTCTTCCTGCTTACGAGCCATTGCTTCCTGTGTCGCCTGCAACTCTTCCAGGTTCTGACGCAGTTCTTCTTCGGTGGCACGCATCTCTTCTGTCTGCCGTTGAGAGACCAGGAGTAATTCCTGCATTTTTTCTGTAGTACGTACACCTTGCAGTGCAGAAGCCACGAACTCACCGGCTTTCTCCAGGAAAGCGATTTGATAGTCTTCAAATTTTTCCAGACCAGCGATTTCAACGATCGCTTCTATTTTGCCGTTGTATTTCATGGGAACAATTACCAGGCAAGTAGGTGTCGTTTGTCCCATACCGGATGTTATATAGGTATACCCTTGCGGTAATTTTGTGAGCAAGGTCGTTTCTCCTTCCAGGTACGCCTGGCCAATAAGTCCTACGCCAATATCTATTCTACGCTCTGCAAATTTCTTTCGGTCGAATGCAAAGCAGGCGGTGAGGTCGAGGTATGGACCGGTTTCGTCTTCACGCAAGACAAACAGACCTCCTTGTTGGGCGCCAAGATATTGTGTAAGAAACTGAATTACCTTGGTTGTTAATTCTGTCAAATTACTTTGATGATTACGCACGATCTCAGAAAAATTCGTGAGCCCTTCATTGGTCCACAGCCTGCGCTCTTCCTCACGCTTCATCTGTTCTAACTGCGCGCGCATGTTGGTGAGTCGTCCGGCAAGACTGGTTTTATTAAGCTCCTGATTAGCCTCACTGAGTCCGGTCCATTGGGCGGTATATTTACCTTCAGAAATATTTTCAATGAACTCACTTGCCTGCTGAAGATTTACAATAGAATTTCCGATTACGTGTTCGGGGTTCGTGACTACAACCTCAGTGCCTGGATTAAAGATATACCTTCGGTTATTCTCCTCCAGTTTTACAAGCAACGAGAGTCGTTGCCGTTCATCGCTTTGGATCTTGTAGATTACATAACCAAGCGTAGGCAAGCCTATCAGCAGGATAAATACCTGCAGGTATAGGTTGTTGTTCACAGCGGACTGGTACTCAATGTTTGCTTTAGCTTTTAGCGCTTTTTCATATTCAATGATGGGAAGTCCTTTTTCGATCCATTTCATAAATACCTGTAAACCCCTGTCTTCTTTTATCATTTCCTTGAATCTCTGCATGCTGTCCAGGTCAGCTACTCTTTTCATCTCCAGAACATAGTTTATATATTCTTTATATGCTTTATGTAAATCCCCAAGCTGCGTTGGATCATATTGCTGACTATCCAACGCCATTTTGATCTCGCCGAACCTGTCATCAGCCACATTTATCGCATCCAGGGCGGGACTAAGTAAGTTTGTGTCTTTGGTAACACCGTATCCTCTTATCCCCATTTCGAGGTTATGCAACAGCTCGTATACCAGCAGACCAACCTGAGAGCCGATCAGATCTGATTTTTGTATAATAGCGGTGTTGCGTACGATGATGGTCTTGTTATAATAGATCAACCCCGCATTGATAATGAGCAGCAGTGATACCACGGTGATCACGCCGGCAATGCTTCTTTTTCTGATAAACGATAATAATTTCATGACTTTTCTGATTGTGTGTGCTTTAACATCTCTAATCGGCCCCTCCTATATTCCCTTTGCGTCTGACTGCATGGGCAATGCTTTCTTGAAGAATTGATTGACCTAATATTCCATGCAACTACATGAGGTGTAACCCAAGCTAGTTCGTCCGGCAAGTATAAAGAACCTTCCAGGGCAAAAAGAGAAGATGGTAATGACAAAATAGTAGTCAAAACAGCGCTTGTGAAGGAAGTATGAAAGCAAAAGTCTTGTCGGCATATTGAAGCAATGCAAACGTCTCAAAATACAGTATACATAGTCGCATCGGCCAATTGTTGTCTGAAACCGCGCTTATGGAGATGACTTGCGTGTATTCGAAAAAACTTATCAAACCTGTATATATCTTGATCACACTCCCGACAAAAATTTACTTCCCTGTAAAAACCGTCTGCCAGCGAACATACCTGTTCGCATGCGACCTTGCTCTAAAAGATACATCGATGAATCAGTGCCTTATTGCTAGTTTTTGTATGGCAACCTTATTGTATAAGGCAATCTTGAACAGCTTAAAACACGGCGTATGATTTTACACTACATCAAAGTTGCCCTTCGAAATCTCGAGCGGCAAAAAATGTTGACCTTCATCAATGTTCTGGGACTTTCCCTGGGACTTGCCTGTTTTAGTTTGTTCCTGCTATACGCCGTTCACGAGTTTAGCTATGATCGTTTTCATACGAAGGGCGATCATATTTACCGGGTATACGAATGGTGGAAATTTACCGGGCGGCAGGGGAGTGCAACGGCATCTGCTACCCCGATCGGTCCGGCCATGAAGAGTGACCTACCGGACGTTGATAATTTTGTTCGCATCCAGGAGCCTGGTGAGTCGCTGGTTCGGGTGGAAGGTAAATTACAATCTGCAAAACTCACCTTCGCCGACAGACAGATCCTGACTGTATTTACATTTCCGCTCCTGGCGGGAGATGCTTCCAAGGCTCTGAACGATCCTGCCAGTATCGTGCTCACGCGCTCGAAAGCCCTGCAGTTTTTTGGAACCACGGACGTGCTGGGTAGGCAAATAGAGATACGGGAAAACGAAGAGTATAAACCTTTTGTCATAACGGGAGTGGCCGAAGACCTGCCCCCTAATTCAACTATTCGGTTTGATATGCTGGGAAGTTTTGATCGGGTTCTCAGTACGCCGTGGGGCCGGGAAAGTGCCAGCAGTTGGACGATGACTATTGGTATTTCGGTATATGTACTGCTTCGTCCCGGCAGCACCCTGATGGATGATCGCGGGCGACTGGCTGCATTTCGCAAAGTCTATTTTCCTGGTGAAGCAACTGATTTAAAGAAACAACAACTCTGGGATGGAAAAGGAACAATACCAAGCGGCTATGGGTTACAGCCCTTGGCCGATGTTCACACCAACACCACCATCGATTCGGGAGCATCTGATCCGAAAAATATATGGATATTGATCAGTATTTCTGGTGGGGTGCTGGCCATTGCCTGTATTAACTTCATTATCCTCTCCATTGGGGGTTCTGTCAGGAGGTCCAAGGAGGTAGGGGCGCGCAAAATTTCAGGAGGCCGCAGAAAGCAACTGATCTTTCAATTCCTCTCTGAGTCCATGCTGCTTACGCTGTGTTCGGCCTTACTCGGGCTGGGCATTGCCCAGGTGCTGTTGCCATTTTTTAATGAAGTTTCAGGGCGATCGCTTACGCTTTCCTTTGAGCAGTATCCCGAAATGATCGCTCTGCTGGTGGCAACCGTCATGGTCACCGGTGTACTGGCAGGAAGTTATCCGGCGCTGATACTGTCGGCACTTAAGCCGGTTGAGATCTTAAAAAATAAGATCCGCCTGGCCGGCTCAAACTTCTTCACCCGATCCCTGGTAACCTTTCAGTTCGTGTTGTCGGTCGGTCTCATCATTGCCACGGTGGTGATCCTGCGACAACTCTCTTTTATGCACACGAAGGACCTTGGCTTTGAAAAAGAACAGGTAGTCATGGTTGCCGCTCAAGGGGCCGACTATAAGCGGTTCTGCCAGTTCCTCCAGGCTCAGACGTCCGTTGGTGCCATCACCGCGTCTTCGATCGGCCTGGGAGCCGATGAAGGGCAAATGGGCGGAAGATGTGATCTCAATGGCAGAGCGGAAACTGTTATCGAGTACCCGGTAGAGGCAAACTTCCTGGAGGCGATGGGCATAGACCTTGTTGCCGGACGCAATTTCAACGCGCTGCTAACCTCGGATACCGTCCATGCCGTCATTGTCAATGAAACGCTTGTCAGCGCCCTGAACACTACTCCTGAAAAGGCGGTGGGCATGCAGGTACCAAGCTTCAGAAAAGATAGTCCTCCCCATACGATCATCGGTGTTGCACGTGATTTTCACTATGAAGACCTCAAGCGCAAAGTGCGGTCACAATGGTTTGTACAACCTGCGGAGTTTAAGCCCTCTTCATTCTTTGTCAAGCTAAAGCCAGGTCATCCCGAAGGCCTCCAATTGGTGGAGTCGGCGTGGAAGAAAACAGCACCTGATCTACCGTTCCGATATAGTTTCCTGGATCAGAAATTTGATGCATTCTATCGGGCAGAAGAACGGTGGGCCAGTATCATCGGCGCTGCGGGTAATGTCTGTATTTTTCTGGCCTGCCTGGGTTTATTTGGGCTTGCCTCGCTCACTACGGCGAACCGGACCAAGGAGGTAGGAATCCGCAAAGTGCTCGGTGCATCTGTTATAAGCATAATACGGCTGCTGTGCCGTGACTTTGCTATTCTTGTGATACTAGCCGTTGTGATCGCCTCGCCGCTGGCCTGGTACGCTATGGATGAATGGCTGTCAGAGTTTGCCTATAAAATTGAACTCTCATGGCTGATATTCGTTGTCACGGGTCTTGCTGCGCTTTGCCTGGCGGTGCTCACGATCGGCGTTCAGGCACTGCGGGCAGCGCTGGCAAGTCCAGTTCGGTGGTTGCGATCAGAATAATGGCTATATATATTCTGTTTTTTGTGATCAAACGTTTAGCTCTGTAAGGAGTGATTTATCCTGGTCTTGAGACTGATATGGAGGTATATAAACAAGAGTTAGTAGGTGCTATATATTTCATGCCGATGGATTGCACATGGCTAAAAATATTATCTTCGTTTAACACATGGACATTCGGGGGGGTGGTATACAGGTTGGTGCTGTATACAGCCCTCTTAGACAATGGCCACGATGGAGCAAAATTGATGCTGACAGCCCCATGATTGAAACAACCAATTTACACCTTAGCCCGGACCAGGCACTGACCTTCCAGCTTGCCAATGGGAAATATGCTGCTGCCATTTGTATCGCCATACAACAGCAACCCCGACAATGCGACTATATATTGGTGGCGACTACCTTTAACTCGGATAAAAAACCGACTGTTGAGGACTTAATGGAAAAACACATTCTTGGCGGGCAGATCGAGAGCGCATACACTAGCGAGCTAATAAAGGAGCGTCAACCGGGTATCGAGCGAGTATGGAACTACGAAGCGGGAAATTACTTTTTTGGATTATTTCAGTTAGCCATTAATCATAAAGACTTTGAGAAGTTCAATAATAAATTTGAAAAGGTAGGATCGCTCAAAGTCGTTGAAGGGCTCAAGCGAAGTATGATGTTTGGATACGTCAGTACCTTTGAGAAAATTGACTCCATTTTCCGTGACTTAGACGGGCACGCAAAAGCATTCCGGCTAAAAAAATATCCGGTGACGGTGTTGTGTGATTGACAACAAGCCGAAAAAGCTATAGGTCATATCGGGCAGGACTAGATGACGAACAACGTCAGCCATGGGGCTATATCCGGTGATGAAATCAAAGACGATGATCCAAACTTTTCTTTGATAGCCAAGGAGCTTTACGGCTTTGCAGTGTATGGTATTGATAATTTAATATACTATATAAGACCTGCAGAGGAGTGGTTGAAAGCTCTTAAATAAAATTAAAGAAATAGCATTTTAGGAACGATGAAACCAAATTTTCAAAATATCAGTCACCTTAACACCCGGCAATTATCCATGGAGATTTATGATTCTTTGGCGGTGACGAATAGGATAACGTTGTTTGAAATTCTATCAGATGATATCTACTGCCAAGTCGGAGAAAATGAATCCTTTGTCTTTTCTGTTGAAGTGAGAGGCGATGATGCTGAATTTTTTTTATTTGATATGAATTTCATTTTGTCAAACCATGGTGATTTTGAAATATATAAAAATAAGATCCTGACCGTTATAAAATCATCGCTGTGCGGAAGCTATGAGATTGAAATTGTAAAGTTCAATAGCATTACACTCAAGGTCGCTATTGTTTTTCAAAAAACACTTCGGATTGGTCTGTACGAAAATCTGCTAAGTTCATTTTTCAGCCTGTTTAAATATTCCTTAACACATCGTATAAAGGAAGGACGCGCAATCACAGGATGATATATAATTGAGGTGATAATATATAATCCAATCAAAGAGACTTCGGCGAAAAGGATGCCCCAACGTCCTTGAGCAATTCTATATTTCGTATAACAGTACCTATTGATATACTTTGCTTTCAGAAGATGTAAAAAACTGTAATCACTGCAACATTCAGTTTCCGGTGTGTGTCTCACGGTAAACAAGCATACATCATACAAAACATCTTTTTAAATAATGAACACTAAGCTTAACCGAATCTACGTGCTGGTATTTCTGATAACCAGTATCGTTTCAATTTTCAATATAGTTTTTGCGCAAAGTCTAGAGTCCAGGATTGACAGTTTAATTTTGACCGAGTTCAACGAGAAAGACGGCCCGGGTGGTGTATTCCTGGTAGCCCAGCATGGGAAAACTGTTTATCAGAGGGCGTTTGGTAAAGCGAACCTGGAACTAGATGTTGATTTAACCCCGGGCCATGTTTTTCAATTGGGGTCGATGACCAAGCAGTTCACGGCTGTTGCTATATTAATGCTGGAGGAGCAGGGTAAATTGAAAGTGAGTGATCCCGTGCTCAAATATATACCCGATTATCCGTCCGGGGATAAAATCACCATTCATCAGTTGTTGACCCATACTTCGGGAATCAAAGATTTTACCAAGATGAAATCCCTTTCAAGTATTTCTCAACAGGAGATGACTCCCAAAATGATGGTAGACTTCTTTAAGAATGAACCTGTTGATTTTGCTCCCGGCTCCAAGTTTGAATATAACAACTCCGGATATATTCTTCTGGGCTACATTATCGAACTGGTTTCGGGTGATACCTATGAGAGTTTTATCAAGAACTATATCTTCGAAAAAATTGGAATGACGCAATCATACTATGCCACCGATAGGAGGGTGATCAAAAGAAGGGCCTATGGATACCATAAAAAGGAATATGGCTATGTAAATAAAACCGTTATCAATTTTAGCGTTCCCTTTTCATCGGGCTCCTTGATGTCTACCGCCGGAGACATGCTGAAATGGCAGAACGCATTAAACAAAAATCAATTGCTTGGCGCTGGGACTATAAAAAGAGCGTTCTCCAAATACAAATTAACCAGCGGAGAAGAGTTTACCTATGGCTATGGTTGGCACATCAGAGAACTGAACGGGACGCCTGTCAGAGAGCACGGTGGAAGTATATTCGGATTTAAAACCATGGGGGTATATATCCCGGGTGAAGATATTTATGTGATTGGCCTTAGCAACTGCGACTGTCATTCCCCGACACAACTAACAAGAGATATTGCCTCACTGGCACAACGAATGTTAAAGAGAAGCAAGTGATGATTCTATAGTAGGTATCGAGACTAAATGATATGTATATACTTGTATGACTTAAAGATAATCCTGAGATTCAATTTTACCTTACATAGTTACTTAGACGCTGCCTCTATTTCTGGTGCTGATATAAAGCAAATAATTTCCAAAACCGTCGGGCGAATTTGAAGTCGAATCTCTCTCTTCTAAAATCATTTAACACAAGGTCCATTTTTTCGTCCTTCATTTCATATTGACCAATCATGATCTCGTGCTCGGCGGTAAACAAACCTTTTTTGTGTTGACAGAGATGAATATTGTCTTGTGTTACCTCTTCGAACATCAGCACATCATTCATTTGATATTGTGGAAGAGATTCGTGATGAGGAATATTAGGATTGAAGCTCAAAGCAAGCATGTTATGGTTGTTTACTTCTGGTAAGACCAACTTTGGAAAGTTGGTCCAATCATGAAATGATAATTCCTGGTAACAACATTTCATATAGATCGCGTCATTGATGAAGGGCACTTGCTTAAGATGAAGATTGATGATGTGATTTTCATCTTCAATTAACTTATCTCCGTTATATTTCAGTATCTCATGTATGGAAAGGACTTGCGTAATAAATTGATTTAGCGGTATGCTAAAATAGTTGGCAATCTGAATTACTGTTTCAATTTTCGGCTCGGCTCGGTTTTCCTCGTATGATGAAATGTTTCCTCTAGTTAATGCAAATAGATCAGCAAATGCCTGCTGGCTAAGCCCTTTGGTCGTTCGAATCTTTTTGATATTGGCGCCAATCTTTGTCATCACATCAAAGATAGTTGTAATTTTCATTATCACAATGCTAATATTTTTTGCAATTGTAAAAGCTAATTGATACATTTGTTCAGTCAGCAGAAACTACGCTCATGAATCATTTTGAGACCATCGAAGATTTCGCACTCAGGCTTAATTGTAGAATACTATATAAGAATGAACCGAATGGTATTCTTAAGATCGATAATGAACCTGATGGTATACATAATTTGATCCTGGGCATCGCCCCCCCGATCCTTATTATGGAACAGTTTCTGTTTTCCTTTCGGGAAGACAACCTTGACATGTTTAAAAAACTTCTGCAAAAGAACAGAGATACTATTCACGGTGCTTTCGTCATTAATGAAGATGGTGATCGTGTGCTGTTCCGGTATACCATGCAGCTTCAGAATATAGACTTCAATGAATTCGAGAGCGCTTTGAACTCTTTAGGATTATTACTGAGCGAATTCTCTCAGCAGATCATTGATTTTTCGAAACTATAGTTTAAGTGCATTGATTGTTAAAACCTAAAATTATCAGTCATGAATATTTTCAAAAGACTTTTTAGAATTGGACAGGCTGAAATCCATGCCGCAGTTGATAAAATGGAAGACCCCATTAAAATGACGGAACAAGGTCTTCGTGAACTGCGTGTTGATCTTACAGAAGCAACCGAAGCTTACGCGAAAGTAAAGGCGTTGGCTATACGCACCGAAAACGACCAGGTTCAACGTCAGCTGGAGTCAAGAAATTATGCTGAAAAGGCTATATTGATTATGCAAAAAGCACAGTCAGGACAGGTTGATCTGATCAAGGCTGAAGAGCTTGCAAGGGAAGCATTATCACTCCATAAAAGATACTATATAGAATCAGAAGAACTCGGCCAGCAGGTAAATGCATTACAGCAATCCTCTCGGGAGATGCTGCGCAACACCGAAATCCTGAAAGAGAATATGGAGAAATGGGAGAAGGAATTGCGGACTCTGAAGGCCAGAGTGAAAGTTAGCAAGGCGACAGAACAAGTAAACAAGCAACTGGCGCATGTTGATAATAACGGAATAATAACTATGCTCGAGCGTATGCGATCAAAAGTGGAAGATCAGGAAGCACTCGCGAAAGCTTATGGTGAAATATCACGAGAAAAGAATAGCAAGAAAGATGAGTTGGATAGTCTTCTAAAAGATGATTCTTTATCTATTGAAAAAGATCTTCAGGCTATTAAACAAAAATTAGGTATATCGTAATCTGTTAACCTGTTCTACCTGCCGATGGGAAGTGTAACCAACCTGCTTTTTCATCCGCTGAGCAATGCGATCATGACCATTCTCACCGGAGTGACCACTATATACTGGATAACTACATTCATTGCCGGAGATCTGTTTGGAGATGCCGGGGCTGACAGCGACTTGCATGGTGCAGATGTAGATACCGATGTTGATGCGAACGGTGATGATGTTAGCGGAGATAAGACTTTCCTTCAAAAAGCATTAGAGTTTGTGAACATCGGCAAGGTGCCATTCATGGTGGTATATTCTGCTTTCAAATTCATCGCCTGGATTATTACATTAACGTCTTCCGTATTTCTGGGATTAGGAAGCTGGGGTTGGAAATCAGTGATCATTCTTATACCAGTTTTTATTGTTGCTTATTTTATTACAAGGTATGCGACAAAACCATTGATCAAAGTTTATGATGCTATGGGCTATAACGGTGAAGAACCCCAGGAGTTGTTGGGAAGAATCGCCAGGATGAGGTCTACCATATCAGGTGATACAATCGGTGCTGCTGAAGTTAAAATACAAAGTGATGTCATCCGGATTAATGTACGAAGTAAGACCGGTGAGTCTATAGCCTATGACGCAGAAGTGATGATTGCAGGTGAGTCTTTCGATAAAAAATTCTACCTCGTGGTTCCCGATATCAATCTCTCCAATATCGTTTGATTAATATATACTCTACAATAACCTTTCATTAAAATTTAACCTTAAATCTTCCTACTACTATGGACCTACTCGGCGGCATTGGCTTATTGCTTATTGGTGGCATTGTATTCTTTATTTTCATTATCCTCTTTGCTTTTGCGACTTTTTACAAAAAGATTCCGCAGGGTAAAGCAATTGTGCGTACGGGTGTTGGTGGTGGCAAAGTCGCCTTCAATAAGGGTATGTATGTAATTCCTATTCTTCACCAGATGGAGATCATGGATATATCTGTAAAGAAACTACAAATCGACCGTCTGGAGCAGGACGGGCTTATTTGTAAAGACAACATCCGCGCTGATATCAAGGTGGCATTCTTCGTTCGTGTAAATAAGAATGTTGATGATGTGTTGAATGTAGCACAGATCATTGGTACAGAAAGAGCCAGTGACATCGAAACACTTTGTATCCTCTTTGAAGCAAAATTTTCAGAAGCACTAAAAACAGTAGGTAAAAAATTCGATTTTATAGAACTATATGAAGCGCGCCGCGAGTTCAGAACTGAAATCCTGAACATCATTGGTACTGATCTTAACGGATATATACTTGACGACTGCGCTATAGATTTTCTTGAGCAGACAGAAATAAAATTTTTAAGCCCGCAAAATATACTCGACTCGCAAGGTATCAAGAAGATCATCGAGCTTACTGCCGCACAAAACATGAAAGCCAATCTCATCCGACGAGAAGAGGAAAAAGTGATCAAGAAGCAAGATGTTGAGGCACGCGAATCCATCTTGGAACTAGAGCGTCAAATGGCTGAAAAAGAAGAAAAGCAGCGCCGGGAAATCGATAACATTCACGCCCGCGAACAGGCCGAAATACTGAAAGTAAGAGAGGAGGAAAGATTAAAGTCTGAGACGGTACGGATCAAAACTGAAGAGACCCTTGCAGTACAGGAAGAAAATAAGCTACGCCAGATCATCATTGCTGAAAAGAATAAGCAACGAACAGATGCAGTAGAAACTGAGCGCGTAGAAAAAGACCGCGCATTGGAGGCTACAGAACGGGAGAAGATCGTAACGTTGGCGCAGATTGAAAAGGAAAAAACGGTAGAGGTAGAGCGCAAGAATATACAGGATGTTATTCGTGATCGCGTACGTCTTGAAAAAGGCGTAGTGGAAGAGCAACAAGGAGTAAAAGATCTGGAAGCTTTCCGTGAGGTGGAGCGTAATAAAATAGTAGGCATTACACAGGCGAGCCAACAGGCGGAAGAAAAACTGATCTATACTGTGAAAGCGGCAGAGGCTGACAAGAAAGCTGCAGAGGAAAAGGCAAAGCAGTTGGTCATTGATGCGGAAGCTAAAAAAGAAGCAGCCGTAAAAGAGGCAGAAGCGCGTAAAATACTTGCAGAGGCTCAGGCACGTGAGGATGCAACGTTGGGACTTTCAGAGGCAGAGGTTATGATTGCAAAGGCAGATGCTTCGGAAAGACAGGGTATAGTTGATGCGAGTGTAATTGAGAAAGTTGCTGAAGCCAGGCGTAAAGAAGGACTGGCGCAAGCTGAGGTGACTAAAGAAAAGGCTTTGGCAGAAGCTGCTGGCATCGAGGAAAAAGCGGAAGCGATGAAGAAACTGGATGCTGTCGGAAAAGATCATGAAGAGTTTAAGTTGTTGCTTGAAAAAGAAAAAGATATCGCGCTCGCTCAGATCAATATTCAAAAGCAAATTGCCGACGCACAAGCTATAGTATTAGGAGAGGCGTTGAAATCTGCGAAGATTGATATTGTAGGTGGTGAGACGATGTTCTTCCAGAATATCGTGAACCAGGTTTCGAATGCGAAAGGTTTTGATCGCCTGATCAATGAAAGTGAAAACGCAACCCAGATCAAAACTGCTATACTCGGAGAAGGAGGAAATGGTGGTGACCTGTTGACTCGCATCCGCGACTTCGCCCTGAAGTATAATATAACTTCAACTGATATTAAGAATCTGACTATCTCAAGTTTGATTTTGAAAATGCAGCAGAATAGTTCTGATGAAGATCGTCCATCACTACTTAACCTTGCTAATCTGGCAAGTAATTTAGGTTTGTCGAATAGGAAGCTGTAGTACGTTAATCATTCGATGGTTCTCAGTAGAGCTTATGATTATACCTGCGTGAACCGAGGCTCCGTGAGAGTCTCGGTTCAGCCGGATGATGGCAGTAATTTTTACAGATGTATAGGGGGTTCATCAGCGTTTATCTTTTTTCCTAATGGCAGGTACTGAAAACACAAATACAATATTAGATTCCGGTACATATGAAATCATCCGGAAGCGACTGGAAGAACAACGGTTGAATTTATCAGAAAGACTAGCGAAGCTGAACAACGCCCGCAAGGAAATATTTAATTCCACCGGATTTCAATTGATCGCCAATCAACGCATCACTACAGTAAACAGTGGAGTGGCGCGTGGTATTATGGCCTTTGGCGATCTTACCATCTTTGGCTATAACGTTCATTTTGGTTTGCGTGAAAATATTAAGCTGAGCGATGTTTTCAGTATCTATAAATTCACGGGAGATCATTTTGCACCGGAGCCGCTGACATTGATTGAAGACGAGGGCTTCATCGTAGACTTTGGCAATCTTTACAAATACTATAGGGATTCGATCTTTGCTAAGTTTGTTAAGACCGAGAACCATCTCTACATGATCTTTCAAACCAGCAAGAGCTCTGACGACCGGAAGGCTTTCAAATGGTTGATTAAGGATGACAAGCTTGTGTATCTCGATGATAGAAGCATCCATGAAGTAAAGAGGGCACGTCAGCACGAATTCGATTGGATTAAAACAGATCTTAATAATCGCCACCTCGGTATACATCCACATATTTCGATATTGGACAAAGTATTCATAGAAGCAGTTCATGGTGATATCACTTTTAAAATTGAAAACAACACCGATTCCGGGCAAGGAATTTATGCGGAGCCCGTCATCAATAAAGATCAGCAACTGGATGACGCGGAATATCATTACGCAGATCTCGGAAACCTTATACCTATAAAGATAAAACCATATGGAGAGAACTTTCGCGCCTATATATTTAACGTGCGAACCAAACAGGTTCTTCCCATTAATAGTCTGCTCGAGGCTGGTGTTTTACTACCTGACAACCAGGGTATAATTTTTCCGAATGGCTATTACCTGCAAAATGGCGAACACAAAGTTTTCGAACTCAATATAACGGAGTTGGAATATAGCAACAGCGTTACGTCTCCGAATGGAGAAGATTTCCTGTATATATTCTATCGGAAGCAGACAAATACCTACGTGCTGATGTCATACAATATGATTGCTCAGCAGGTTGAGACACCGATTGTCTGTAATGGCTTTACTGTATTTAACGATGGAATGCTGGTTTATTTCCGATCAGAGAATGAGGCCGTGAGACATCACCAGGTGCAGATCTGGCAAACACCCTATACATCTACGCTCCAGGAAAATACAGCAATGAGTAACAATGTGCTGTATAAGATCGGTAACAAGGACATAGTGAGTGCGATGAGTGAAAGCCAGGAAGTAATACAGCTTTTACAAAAAGAAGACAGCTACGAAGATCTTTACGAAGATATACATAAACGCGCCAATGATATAGTTGACTCATATTTCTGGTTAAAGGATGAAGCTACATTTGATCTTGCTACTCCTCTTACTCAGATTCGGAATATAGCCAACACAGCTATAGATGAATTTGCGAAGGTGCAGGCGCAACGTCAGCATGCAAAGGATAATCTCGCAGGCATGCAAAAGCGAGTGGATCAGTTGGTGATTGATGTAAAGGGCGCGACTGTCACATCACTGGATCAGCTTGTAAAACTGCTCGCAGCAACCCGGAGCATGCAAGGTGCTGTTATCGATTTGCAGAACATTCGCTATATAGATAGCAGTGCTGTTAATGTACTAAAGGAAACACTCACAAAATACAACGGCTCACTTTCACAGGATACAGTCGCTTTCCTGTTAAAAGAAGAGGCTCTTGCACCATATGCTGAAAAGGTTGCAGAGCTTAAGAAAGTTGCCGGCCTTGTTACAAAAGTGATCGATGCTCAACCGGTGGAGCAAACTATAAAAGAGATTTCCTCTAACTTGGAAATGCTTATCGATATTCTGAACAGTCTGAAAATTGAAGACACGACACAAACCACTCGGATTGTTGAGAAGATCTCACTGATCTTCGCATCACTCAATGAGGTAAAAGCAGAACTGGTACGGGTGACCACCGCATTGAAATCGAAGGAATCTACAGGTCAGTTTTATGCCCAACTTACATTACTTGATCAAAGCATAGTAAACTTCCTTGATCTCTCCACGACTCCTGAAAAATGTGAAGAGTATTTTACCAAAGTGGGTATCCAAGTGGAGGAACTCGAAAGCAAGTTTGCCGATTTTGATGAATTCGTTCTAAAGATAGCGGACAAGCGTGACGAGGTCATCAAAGCCTTTAATGGCAAAAAGGAAATGCTGATCGCACAACTGAACAAACGCACCACAGCGCTGGAGCAGATCGGCTTGCGGGTTCTAAAAAATATTGAAAATAAAGCCCAGTCATTTAACGATAAGGAAAGTATATACGCATTTTTTTCTACCGACCTGATGGTTGACAAGGTGCGTAACCTGAAGGATGAGTTAAAAGATCTCGGCGATGTAGCGAAGGCAGAAAACCTGGAGAACCTCGTTAAGGTTGCGCAGGAAACTGCTTTGCGAAATCTGAAAGACAAGACTGACCTCTTTGTCGATGGTCAAAATATAATAGCACTGGGTAGTTACAAATTCATTGTAAATAAACAAGTGCTGGATCTGACGATTATTCGCAGAAACGAAAAATTATATTTTCATCTGTTGGGAACGAGCTTCTATAAGCAAGTGACAGCTGAATCGCTATATCACCATCGGGCTATCTGGGAGCAGGAATTGATATCTGAAAACTCCCAGATATACCGTGCTGAATACCTCGCTTATCAAACATATCTGGAAAGTCTTCAACAAAATGAGCCATGGAACTATGAAGCTTTTCTGAATGATAGGACAGAGCGTGATTATGCTGCCGCCTATCTCAAAGGCGTACATAATACTGATGCTGCTGTTATATACCTGGGGCTTAAAAAACTTCAGGCAGCGTTGGACATTCTCCAGTTTTCTCCTGCCGTTCGTGTTGCCTCTCAACTGTTCTGGTTTGGATTAGATGAAGCTTCACGCAACAAACTACAGCAATTGATTACCGCTGCCTATGCTATACAGGAAAGTTTCCCACAAAGCAAGCGTGCAACTTTTGTTGAAAAAGAAATATCATTGCAATTTACGCAATCGAAGATTGCTTACCAATCGGTTGATGCTAATGATGTAGCGCTATACCTATATTCGGAACTTTCAACCGGCAGAAGTTTTAGTAGCAGCCAACAGGCACTGCATCTCAAAAAAGCATTCGATGAATATTTAACAGCACAAAAAAGGACAGCGTTGTTCCTGCAAGAAGTAAATAATACAGACTTCAGTACAGCAGAGCGATTTTATATAATTCAAAGTTGGCTCCATGCATTTATGCAAACACCATCCATTGCAGCCGATGCGCTATATGTCGATGAAGCCGCGTGCTTAATTCTCTTCAAAAGCCAAACGTACAGGGAAAGAGCGGCCGCAGATTCGATTGAACTTACAGGTTTAAAAGGCACGCATGCAGTAATACAAGGTGAAGGTAAACATATACTGAACTTTCATCAATTCATCCAAAAGATGCGCGGATATTTTGATGCTGTTGTTCCTGCATTTACTTCTTTCAATCACCTCAAAGAACAATTGGTGCAAGAGTATCGCCATCAATTAAAGATTAGCGAACTAGAGCCAAAAGTATTGAGTTCGTTTGTTCGTAACCGTCTCATCAACGAGGTATACTTCCCGTTGATCGGTGCCAACCTTGCCAAACAGATTGGTGCTGCCGGTGATGACAAGCGCACGGCACGCATGGGTATGCTGTTGTTGGTATCTCCTCCAGGTTATGGCAAAACAACGTTGATGGAATACCTGGCAAAAACGATGGGACTTCACTTTGTGAAAATCAATGGTCCTACCATCGGGCATAGTATAACATCAATCGATCCTCAGGAAGCGACCACTTCAGGCGCAAGGGCAGAACTCAAAAAGATAAATCTTTCCTTTGAGATGGCCGATAATGTGATGCTATACATAGATGATATTCAACATTGCAGTGCGGAGTTTCTTCAGAAATTTATATCGCTTGCAGATGGTCAGCGAAAAATGGATGGCATTTTTGAGGGCGAAAGCAAAACGTATGATCTGCGCGGAAAACGTTTCTGTATAGTGATGGCCGGCAACCCCTATACGGAGAGTGGAGAGCAATTTAAGATTCCTGACATGTTGGCCAATCGCGCCGATGTATATAACCTGGGAGATGTAATTGGAAACTCTGATCAACTATTCAAACTCAGTTTGATCGAGAACTGTGTTGCCGAGAATCGGTATATGCAGCGCATCAGCAATCGCAGTTTTGATGATCTGTATAAACTCGTCAGTTTTGTCGAAACAAACAGCGACCTGTTGCCGGAAGTCGAAGGGAATTATAATCAGCAGGAAATTGATGATGCCATTGCAGTACTCAGGAGTATCATCCGCATTCGGGATGTGGTGATGCTTGTGAATCAACAGTATATAGCGAGCGCTGCTATGAAAGATGCATATCGCACAGAACCCGCCTTCAAACTACAAGGCTCATATCGGAACATGAATAAGATGGTTGGCAAAGTTGTACCACTCATGAATCCTGGAGAAGTGAACACCTTGATTCTTTCGCACTACGAAGGAGAGTCCCAAACCCTTACCTCAGATGCAGAGGCGAACTTACTTCGGCTAAAAGAAATTGCCGGCTTCCTTAACGAACTGGAGGGAAGTCGCTGGAAGCAGATCAAAGAGATCTTTGTAAAAAACAATAAATTCGGAATGGTGAGTGAAGGTGATGCCTCGGGTCAGATGTTGATACAGATGAGTTCCTTTAACGAGCACCTTGAAGCAATTGCAAAGGCCATTAAGGGAGCCAGTTAAAGACGTTATCACATGTCAAACTCGCGAGGGGCGTTTAATATCTTGTTAGAGGCATGCTAATTTTTCTCTCTATGCAAAGCCAGTGAACAAGTCACGGAATCCTGGGACGAACTTCACCAGAACAAATCATTAAAGGCTATTTTTAGAAATCTTTATATCTAATCTTCGGTGTGTGCCTTTTATCAACTCACTGTAAAATTTGAATTCTTTCGATTTGCTTTAGCAAGTTACTACAAATGACATTTTTTTATTTGAGAGATGTAACTCGCTCGTGATAGCCGATTTACCTTATGCTATGAATTTGTTTTAACATCTATAGAGTATATAAGTATATATGTAATGTATTTATTCCTCGGTATTAAGAGGGGCTGAGTGAATAAATTTCTCCTCCGTCATTGCTGGTTTCGAAAGGTCCTATAGAACATCATGCCATAATGATTGTTTACTTATTATAAACATATAATGTTAAATGTTTCCGGAAACTAAATACATGTTGCAAGTTATATTGTAGCGGTTCGCGACTGGTAAAAGTTTGGCTGATGCGTTTCACCTTGCTAGCGTAAGATTTAGATCCATTGCATTCATTTTTCAAATGCCGTCCGGGTAAGGATATATTTACTGATGTATAGTAAAGTGTAAATAAACAGATGAATGTTGTTATCTGTCATTGCCTGTTGTAGAATAAGTTATCGGTTGTTCTTTTTTAGCGTGTAACCCTGGCGTTGTAAACGTGTTTAAACGCTTTTGAAAATAATATAGATGTAATTTTATTTTCTTCATTGTAATAGTTCATATCAAAAAATATATATACTTTCGATTGTGATTACGGCCCAGTTGATCTGAATTGTAAAGAAGGTTGGTTGAATACGGGTAACTATAATCGCGATCCTCATTTTTGTTAGTGCTACTTATATACCTGATTTATCAGGTATTGATAACCTATATTTGTATGCAGCGTTACTACCTGATCATTTTCATGTGGTGGTCTGTGAGCTATTGTGTCTTTGGTCAAACCATTACCGTGACCGTGGATAGCTCAAAGATTAAACCTCTGGAGCGAAGTATTCCATGGGATTCGACTCTTCAGCAAACGGCTATAGGTGCCGGTCAACTATATGACTATAGAAAAAAAGTTACCCTTGAAGAAGTTTACTCTAACCAGCGTTGGGCAGAACAATTTGATTCACTCACTCAAATAAAGAATGTTAATATACCCTCTATTCCGGATCCAAAGTCTAAACTTTTATCAGAACATGATATAGTTGAGGCGGTGAATCAAAAGGTGCATGGCAGTCAGTCGATTCCCGATGCTTCCCTTCCCACCATCACTGATCCTAGTCAAAGTGTCTCATCACGGATTCCTCCCTTGCCTTCCTATCAATTAGAAGATATAGCGAAGAGCGCGCTTCCTCCTTTGCCAGGCAGTATCGTCAAAACAAAGTACCTGAATTCATTGGATAGCATCCGGGATGTGAATTTGCAAGGCAATGCCATGAAGTTAAAAGAGGCAAAGATTAACACGTCTCAGAAGATTTCTACTTTCACGCGTATACCATCGCTCATCGACCGCTCATACCTGGAAGGTATACTGGGCATGGCCGTAGGCAGCGATCCACTTTACCAGGTAACACCTTGCTGGGGTATACACTTATTCCGGTATATATCTGTAGGTGCTGGTCCGAACCTGCTCTTCTGGAAGGAAGAAAAGAAATTTCATTCTTCCCTTGGCGCTAAAGTGTTTACCAAAGTGGAGTTCTTTAAGAGACGCCTATACCTGCAAGGAGAGGACCTGATGGATTCCTATGCAGTGGGGTCGGGTGAGTCAAAGAAAACGTTTTACGAATGCCATAACTTCTTTGTCGGTGGAGGATGGCTGCTGTCACTCTCCGCGCCGGTGACGCTCAATTTGTCGCTCATGTATAATGTGTCTGATCGCAGCGTTGCCACGCAGGCGATCTCGCCTTTTATTTTCAGAATAGGATTTAGTACCGTTAAAATTGAAAGGTAATGATACGAACCATACTATATATAATACTGATAGAGTTAGGTTTTGCACCTTGGAGCAATGCACAACCTCGGACGATGGCGAAGGAAAAAACGGTATACTATCACAATATAAATCTGAATTCTACTCAGCCGGGATTAGTCTTTGAACCGAGACTAAATATTCAGTATTACGACGGCTATGGTGAAAAGGAGTCCGTATCCCTGAAGGTATATAATACAAAGCGTGAGGTAGTAGGGGAGTATGGGGTACACAAGGATTATGGATTGAACTATTATACTATACAGATTGATAATATTTTTGCCGTCTGGCCCATCGATGAAACATATACTGTTGAACTCACCAATGAGGCGAACGCGGTAAATGTTTTGCTGTTAAAGAAAATAGCGCAGCCGATGGTGGAAGGTCCCCAGGTAAATATCCTGGTTAATCCAATTCGGATGAAATGCGAAAAAAGTGAACCCGGCACCGTTGAATTTTATGGTCAGATATCAGGAGGAAAAACTCCTTATACCACAAGCTGGTATATCATGAATCAAAGTCGAAGTACCCTTTTGTATCAGCCTCGTCAGGAGGTGATCGCTCGTCCCGGAAATACTCCTGTCGTTACCGTGGATGCGACCCCGGAGTATGTAGTGGTATTGAATGTGGTAGATGCCTGCGGGAACGAGGTAACGCGACAAGTCGTGGTCACCTGTCAGGAAAATGAGAAAAAAATCAATACTCTTTTTATAGAGCCGTGGAAGCAACCCGAACCATTAAAGAGAGCAAGCAACTGACTGGCAATATATAGTACTATATATGAAAGACATGAAGTGTTTTTACAGGATCATATCCGGTGTCTGTTTGGCGGTCACTATCGGTGCATGCTCAGGGAGTATGAGCAAAGATGAATATAGCCAATGGATCAAGGACTACGAAAATGGCCTTCACGTGAAGACTATACAAGGTGAATTTGTATATGATGTTCAATATGTGCCGGCAGAATGGAAAAATTTCCAGGCGGCAAGTTATAGCGGAGGTGAGGCGGATTCTACCGACGGCCTGCAATACTACATGCTGACCATTGGAAGTAAATCCGCCGGGACAGACCTCATTGATTTTGGAATATCAAACCTGGAAGAGAAACAACGAAAGCTATACTATTTTTCATACCTGTTTCAAGGCGACATTTCTCTGGTGGATGGCGATCAATCGTTGCCATGCGTGCTATTCCATTTCGAAAAAGATGCTGCCATGCGCAAGTCCAGGACATTCGTGCTCGGCTTTGAGAAGACAGCGGGTATGGCAGAAGATGTAAAGTTAAACATTAACTCACCGTGGCTGGGTGCTCTGCCGGTAAGTATGCATATCTCTAAACGTAATATTCCCCAATTAGCATTATGATACGATTGTTGCGAAATATCAGAAGGGAAGCAAGTCTGTTTGTGTTGTCAGCTTTTATCTGTCAGGTGTTTTTACCTGCTACCTCTTATGCCCTGACCTCCGGACCCACGCAGCCTGAAGTTCAGGCATTCCAGCCTGCCGGCACCTCCGATATGGTAGATATGTTTACCGGTGACTTCTCTTATAACATACCCTTGTTTGAATTGCCAGGACCAAACGGAGGATACCCCTTCAATTTATCCTACCAGGCGGGTTCCAGTATGGATACGGAAGCGAGCTGGGTAGGATTAGGTTTTAGTCTGAATCCAGGCGCTATAACACGGCAAATGCGTGGACTTCCAGATGAATTTAAAGGCGATCCAATCCATACGAAGATGTCAATAGACCCCAGTGTAACCGTAGGCCTGGGCGTGGGGGTGAGCCTGGAAGTATTCGGGGCTTCTGCTGAAATCGGATCCATAGGTTTAGGCGTAACACACAACAGCTATAAGGGCATCGGATATAGTATAGATGCTTCTCTTGGTTATAAGATGGCTGCCGGAGGAGGGATGACGGCGGGTGTGGGACTTGATCTGAGTTTGAATTCCAAAGAAGGTGTCAACGTTAATCCTTCACTAAGCCTTGGCGGGAAAATGGGTGAGTTTGGTTTGGGTGCAGGCTACAATTCCAAACAAGGTCTTTCAACTGTATCTTTTACACATTCCATAGATGCTTCCCGTATGCTAAAATATTCGGTGGGCGATAAAGTAAAGGCGGGTATTGCCAATAGCTCGGCGAGTCTGACCTTGGCACATCCTGGCTATACGCCGCAGGTGAGTATGCCGATGCGCAACGTGAGTATCTCGGCTCAATTTAAGCCGGGCGGATCATGGTGGGGATTTTTTGCCAATGGATATATACGTGGCTTCTATAGTGAGCAGTGGCTGCATAATGACAAGAAACGAATTCGTTCAGATGCCTATGGATATATGCACTACGACCAGGGCATGCATGACTCCAAATCGGTTCTCGATTTCAACCGTGAGAAAGATGGCATTGTTACCAAGGAATCCCCTAATCTCGCTATACCCTCTCTGACATACGATATATATACTGTTGCCGGCCAGGGTATAGCAGCCATGTACAGGCCGTTGCGCAATGACTATGGTGTGGTGCGCGATCCTGAAACTTCATCTGTTTCCGTTGGAGGCTCCATTGGTGTAGACGTTGGCCCGGCAGCCTCTCACGTGGGAGTTAATTTAAGTGTTAATCACTCCAAGTCCACCTCGGGAGGATGGGAGAGCAACAATGATATTGGTTCACGTGCAGCTTTTCAACAAAAAAATCTAAACGATACATATGAGCCATGGTACTTTAAAGTACATGGAGAGCCATCAGCAGAACCGGCTGAAACGTTAAATGCATTAGGAGGGACAGGTGCTGTACGTGTGCGGTTGACTGGAAGCAATATTAGTCCCACCGCATCCACTACGGTGGAGGGACAAACCGGGGCGAGGTCGATGCCTACATCTGCTTTGTCAAACCGGGAGCGGAAGGCGCGCAGCCAGGTAATACAAACTTTTACCAATGATGAATTGGTGGGAAGCTCACAGGAAGTTATACCCTACTTTAAAGTCAAGTATAAAGATGCCAATGGCAGTTTGCAGAATTTATCGCGAACCGATAAACCGGGTCATCACATTGCAGGTTTTACGGCCTTAACCCCTGATGGGCTCCGGTATAATTATGGTATACCGGCATATAATCTATACCAGGAGGAAACCACCTTCAGCGCACACAAGCAGAATGGACAGACTTCAAAAGTGGATGTGGGTAACAATGGTCAGAGCGATCCATACTATGGACACTCTGATACGGAGAAGTTTCTTAAGAAAATGGAAATACCTCCGTATGCACACTCCTATTTACTCACTTCAATTGTCGGGCCCGACTATGTGGACCTGGCGGGGGACGGTGTATCGGAAGATGATCTCGGGTATTGGGTGAAGTTTACCTATACCCGGACGGCGTCGACGGGAAATGCATACAAGTGGCGCGATCCTTATTCGAAGGCCCACCTCCAGGAAGGGTGGAAGACCGATCCGCGCGATGATAAGGGATCGTATGTATATGGGGAGAAAGAAGTGTGGTATCTCTCGCAGGCAGAAACGAAATCTCACATTACCACATTTACGTTGCAGGAAAGGCAGGACGCCCGCGGTGTAGCCCAGAAATTACAAGACGCCAACAACACCGGTAAACCGCTTTATGCATTGCAGGAGATCAAATTATTTACCCGTGCGGCGGGAAGTACACGTCCTATAAAAATTGTAAAATTTGAGTATGATTATTCGCAATGTCCCGGAGTATATAACAGCAATACGGGGGGTGGAAAATTAACGCTAAAGAAACTCTGGTTTGAATACGGTGGCAGCCAGCGGGGAAAGCTCAATCCCTATATATTTACCTATCACGCTACCAATCCGGCATATGATCAACATGCTTATGATCGCTGGGGTAATTACAAGCCATACCCTGCAGGACAATACCTGCACAATATTGATTATCCATATGTGGTACAGGACCCTAATCAGAAAGCCGCATTGGACAATAATGCAGCAGCATGGAATATAAAGGAAATTCGTTTGCCATCCGGCGGTAAGATTATAGTCGATTATGAAACCGATGATTACGCGTATGTGCAGCATATGCCAGCCATGCAAATGATGGAGGTTGTTGATCCGTATGGTCCGTCTGCGCAGGCAGAAAACAATACATCTTTTCAATTGGACAGTGCCAGTACCCGGGTTCGCTTTAAGCTCGAAGATAAGATTTCAGGTACACTCAATGCCGATCAGCAGCGCGATGAGGTACTGAAATATATAGATCAGAAAAGAAAGCAAGTATACTTTAAGCTGAAAATAAACTTGCGAAGTGCAGGTGAGGGGTTCTATGAGTATATATCCGGCTACGCAGATATAGCGATCGACAAAGCAATGGGACTGGAGAAGGATAGTTCGGGTAAATATGCATATGGTTATTTCTTCCTGGTGGCAGAAGACGGCTACCATCCGTTCTCGATGCGCGCCTGGCAACATCTTCGCACCAACCAACCCGAACTCGCCAATTCAGGACGTAAGCTCAAGCAGGCATCGGGTACGGGTGAAAGGGTAGATCAAATCAAAAGTCTTGGAAGTGTCTTCACGCAGGTCAGGCAAATGTTTGAGGGCTTCTATAAATTCTGTAATAAGAAAAACTGGGGCAAAGAAATTGTTTCCGGGAAATCATGGATTCGACTTAACTCTCCTGACAAGGTAAAATATGGCGGTGGTCTTCGCGTGCGTCAGATTACCATGACTGATAACTGGTCTGAGAAAAGCGAAGGTATATATGGACAGGTATATGAGTATAACCTGGAAGAAAACGGTAAACTGATCAGTAGTGGTGTGGCCGCTTACGAACCCCTTATTGGTGGCGACGAGAATCCGCTGCGGTATGCCAAGAAATATGTACAGGCAGTGCCTTTACGCTCGGATAATAATTTGTTCTTTGAGTATCCCATCAACGAAAGCTATTACCCGGGACCGCAGGTTGGCTATAGGAAGGTAACGGTAAGCAGTCTTGCGAGCGCGAGCCTGGCCGGTAAAGATGTTAAAAATGCAATACTTCCGGATGGCTCTTCGGTATTTCCGAAGGGAACAGGGATTAGTTATGGTACGACCGGGGTTACTATACATGAATTTTATACCGCTAAGGATTTCCCAGTTATTACAGACGAAACAGAAAAGCAGAATAAGCCTTACAAACTTTCAGTGCCTATACCATTTTTAGGGAATGTCAGCATTTCAAAACTTGCCGCCAGTCAAGGGTACTCCATTATCACAAATGATATGCATGGCAAGCCACGGCAGGTAAGCACATACCGGCAGAATCAAAATGGCGCGCTGGACAAGGAACCTGTATCATGGGTGCGGTATAGTTATGTGAGTGAATCAAAGCTATACCAGCAGCAGAGCGTTCAAATGCTTAACGCCTGGTTTAAAGATAACGGTGATGGAACCTTGAGCCTGGCCTCGGCTGGTGAAGTTCAAAATCCGTCTGTGCCGAAATATACATTGGCGCAGGAGAATGAATTTTTTGTTGACATGCGTCAGTACCAAGACATTACTTGGGAGGGGGGCGCTAGAATAAACACAGATATAGTATATATACCCATCCTGTTTGCCATCATCCCCATACCTGTACCGACTGTATGGCCCAGCATCAGCCGCTCGGAAAGTCAATTGAAAACGGCTGTTACCAATAAAATTGTTTTCAAATCCGGAATACTGGAAAGTACAGAAGCCTTTGACGGGGGATCTCTGATTAAAACCAGCAATGTTAAATGGGATAAACTTACCGGCACAGTGGTCCTGACAAAAGCCAATAATAATTATAACGATGCGGTCTATAATTATACGATACCAGCGTACCTGCAGTACCCGGGAATGGGAGCGGCCTATCAGAATGCAGGCGCAGCCTTTGTCATGAATGGTATACTGCCTGTGCCGTACAGGGAAAAGCAGTATAAGTTTTCCACGCCACTTGCCGAAGCTGCCATGTTCCCCGGCGATGAATTGGTGTTATACAGTGGCAGTGAAGGTTTATCAGATCCGGTAGCCACCGCCGTATATATAGGCACGGAAGGCGGCGAGAAAATCATCTTTTGCGAAACGCCTCTCAGCGGCACTGAATTCAGGGCGATGATCTTACGGTCGGGTTTTCGCAATCAGCTCAATGTGAGTGCAGGAAGTATTACAGCGTTGCAGGATCCATCCGTACCCGGACCGACCAATGTATTCAGTAAACGAATTACTATACCCAAAGGAAAATAATCAGCCCGTTATGAAGTATATAGTATGTACACTACTCTTTCTTTCGTTTCTGAAAGTTTCAGGCCAGCAAAATGTTTTGCCGGGAAGTTCTGATTATGATCGTCTTAAAGAAGAGGGCAAAATTCAGCAGCCTCCGGCCACACCCAAGCAAAAGAATTACCCGGGCTTACCATCTGCGGCGTCGGTCAAAGAAGAGGCTTCGCCTAAAATTCAGCAGGCCCGGATGATGACGGCCTCTGCAACCGAACCGTGCATGGTGGAAGATCCTTCGAACGATCCTTCATTTTCGGTGATGGCTCCTGAAGACGATGGTTCTACGAATGCTATACCCCTGCAGTTTACGTTCAACTTCTTTGGCACCAACTATCATCACCTATATGTTAACATCAATGGCAACGTTACGTTCGACGCGCCAAACGGTGTATATAATGCAACAGGCTTTCCTTCTTCCTATGATATGATTGCGCCCTTCTGGGCTGATGTGGATACCCGTGGTTTTTTAAGCGGACAGATATACTATAAATCTGAACCGAATCGCTTTACAGCCATCTGGCACCAGGTAGGACATTACCAGCGGAAAACAAATAAGCGAAACACCTTTAAGCTTATCATCACAGATGGAAATGATCCTTCTATTGGCCTGGGCAACAATATAGCATTCTATTATGGTGATATGCAATGGACGACGGGGGATGCCTCTGGCGGTGTAAACGGTTTTGGTGGTACGCCCGCCACGGTCGGGATGGATAACGGGGAAGGGGCAGGCGCCTGCTTTTTTTATCAGCTGGGTCGTTTTTCCAAACCCGGAACTGAGTTGATCGACCCCTATACGCCTGCGGGAGTGGATTATCTGGATAACAAATGTCTATACTTTGATGCCTCTACCATACGGGAAATAACCTTTGACTTCAACTATACTAAATTGCTGTGTGCTATAGATTTCGAGCCCAAAGTAATAAATCCGCAGAATTGCCAGATATATACCTACTGGTGGGAGTTTGGTGATGGTACTATATCTGAAGAGTGGCGTCCTATCCACAGCTATAATGCGCCCGGTACCTATACGGTTGTATTTAATGTATACTATGGTTGTGGCGCCTGTAGTAACGACCCGGCGATGATTCAAAAGCAGATCACCGTTAACGCATCCGAAGATGCATTGATGGATACTGTTATTGAAGTGAGCTCGCAAATAAAGCAAGAGGTGATCACAACGGCTGCAACATCATTTTCGGACTCATGGTCGATGCAACATACCGCCCCATCCCTGGAAGGAAAACATGGTTTTTTATCGGGTAGCCAGGGTGTGTGGAGAAATGACGGCCAGTATATATATGAAGTGCCCCGTACCAAATCAAGTGAGCCTGATCTGAAGAAAGACGGTACGTTTCCGCTGAATGGTTTTAACTGGGGCAATGCCGAGTTAAATGCAGTCCCCAATTGGATACAAGTCAGTGCGACGACGCAATATAGTCCCTATAGTTATGAGACCGAGAGTCGTGACGTGCAGGGTGTTTACAGTGCTGCCCTCTATGATTATGGCGGACATCTGCCTACAGCCAACGGTAGCAATATGCGCAATCGGGAGATGGCATTCACGGGCTTTGAATATATGGCAGGAGAGTCTTCCGGAAACTGGATATTCAGCACGCAGCCCCTTCCGCAGTATTCCATTTATCCAACACGTTTAAGTTATAAAAACATCGCCGTTGTAGAAGCAAGTGTCGAGGAGTTGGAGAATGTTACGCATGTGGATGTGACCGGGAAATCGTTTTTCATTTTCACCCGCAACCGGTCGAGAACAATTTTAGATAATGAAGTGGTATGTATACGTCAGCATCCGCAGCGCCCGGACTGGTCACTGATTGTTCTGCGGCAAGCACTCTTCCCCAGCATTTGGATAGGGGAAGTGAAAATCAAGAACCAGGTACAGCCTGCTACATCGCCGGATATAGATTCAACCTTTGCTCATACAGGCCGAAGCAGTTTGAAGATAACGGCAGACCGTACTTTTAAGCAGAACCTCTTGCAGCTTGATTCGGGAAAATTATACCTGATCAGTGCCTGGGCATCCGCTAACAATCTACACGTTGCCAAACCGATGATTGCAGAAAACGTAGCCATCGAGATCATATTCCGTGATAAACAAAATATAGTACTGTCTACCACTTCGGGCACGCTGACCGGTAACGTGATAGAAGGATGGCAGCAAGTGAAGGGTACATTTCAGTGTCCTGCGCGCGGCGCAACGGTAGAGGTAAAATTCAAACCGGGTGCTGCCACCACGATCTGGTTTGATGATCTTCGTTTGCATCCGGAGTCGGGAAATATGAAGAGCTATGTATATGATTTAAACGACTACAGACTGCGCGCCATCTTAGATGAAGAGAATTTTGCTGATATGTTTTTCTACGATAAAGAAGGTGCCCTTTATTTAAAGCAACAGGAAACTGAAGATGGGATAAAAACTATATCAGAAAATATTGTTTACCAGGTCGAAAACTGAAATGCGATAACCATGAAGAAGATTATTGTTCTGATACTGTTGATCAATGCAACTATCGCCTTGGGGCAGGACTTGAAAACTGCGCTTGAGCAAATGAGACAGGAATATACGAAGGCTGAAAAATTTCACATTGTGATGACGATTCAGGCCTTCGATAATGAACAGCAGCATACAGCATACTATAAAGCGCAGGCAAATATTTACCGTGATGGTAATAAGTATCTATACCGCTTTGGAGCCAATGAAATGATGATGAACGATCATTACAGGATCATGATAGACTGGGGCAGTGGCGAGATGATTTATGACAAAAGGAATTTGAAGGCGGAAGCAGAGGCACTAACCGGCGCAGGTGCACTCGACCTGGATAGCATTTTTCGTTTTTACGATGCTCCTCAGTATATCGGTAATGAGGATGGTATTGACCAGTATCGTGTAAAGCAAAAGAAGGGTGCCATCGACCAAGTCGATTTATACATCAGGAAATCATCTCAGGTGTTGCACGCTATCAGTTATCGTTACCGTGATAAACAATATGTATATATAGCATTTGAGACCTTTGACCTCAAACCGTCCATTGAAGCGCAGACCTTTGATGAGAAGCGATATATCGTATCGGTGAAAGGTAAACTTAAGCCTGTCGGGCAATACAAAAACCTGGCTATACTGGATGCCACCAAAAACAACTTCTAATCCACTCAAAAACTATTGCATTATGAATAAGTTTACAATCCTGACCGTTGCAGCGCTCGCCATTACTACGCTGGTTCACGCACAAAGTGATCTGGTGGTTGGTACAACCTTTCCCTTGAATATTCAAAATAAGAATACCTTCAATGATATATTCCTGCTGCATAATGCCCGCTATAACAGTGGTGATGAAGTATTGCAATGGGAAACTACGCACGGGTCTTTCGGTTTACGTGGACTTCGCTTTCATACCAACAGCGGTATTCATTTCTATGCTACATCATCGGCGACATCAACAGGAGTGACCTTTACACCGGTGACGCGATTTTTTATAGGGAACAGTGGTAATATAGGTATAGGGACTATAGCACCGGCCGATAAGCTACATATTGTCGGAGGCGGTATTAATGTCGACAATGCAACTCCGTCCATTGCAACCGGAACAGGGGCTTCGGAACTTGGCCGTTATCTGCGCATTACCAATGCCACGGGTCTGGCAACGCCGGCCGGTCTGAAGGCGGGCGGGTTACTCATTGCTGATGATTTTAATTTTGCCAGTCCCGCCAAGAATGATCTGGTTGTTAAAGGTAAACTGGCCATCGGAGGTGTCTTCCCGGGAGGCAATACACATGCTGTTGCAGTAACGGGAACGTTGAATGCTTCAGCACTATATATAAATAACCAACTGGTGGTAAGTTCTCAATGGACTGCAGCAGGAGGAACCATTAACTATCCGGGCGCAGTAGGTATAGGTACCTCACTGGCCAGTAACCCCAATAACTATGCACTCTCAGTCAACGGTAAATTTAATGCTTCAACGATGCACATCACGGGTGCGGTAGGCATTGGCACTACACTGGCCAATAATCCTAATAATTACTTGCTGGGCGTTAACGGAAAGATCGGTGCAAAGGACGTTCATGTAGAGAAGAACAGTGGTACGTGGCCGGACTATGTATTTGAACCAACCTACCAGTTACCAGGTATATACCAAATAGAAGCCTATATAAAAAAACATAAACACCTAGAGGGCATACCTGCTGCTGGTGAAATCGCAGCGAACGGATACAATGTGAGTGACATCGATGCTGTACTTACCCGCAAGATAGAGGAACTTACGCTGTATATCATTCAGCAGCAGAAGGAAATCGATGCACTCAAAGCAAGGCTTGAACAGGAAGGTAAATAAGCAGTATACATTTTTGATTTAGTAGTAATGGCAAAACTCTAACCGTAAGGAAATGCACTTTTCGTACTGGCACTATAAACTGAGATTTTATTTTGTTGGCATCTGCCTGATGGTCTCATGTTGGGCGAGCGGAAAATCTTTACAGGTGTCGGTATCATCCGATACGCTTCCGGAAGGTGTACTGGTTCAGCGGAGTGGTTTAGATCCTTCGGCTGCTGTTGAACGCCAGGTTGGTTTGAGTATGCTTACTGCGGGTTATGAGTCGGCGGTGTTTGCAGCGCCTCCATGCCTTACGGGTCGGTACTATGCGGGCTTCCAGTTGTATTATGATTTAGGCGATCGCTCTACCGTGACAGACTGGTCCGCTTCTGTGGAGTTGCTGCTGCTGCATGGTAACGACACGGTTTGGCATCATGACCTGCAGGTGTCCATGTCAGATCAGAGATTTATAGCCACACGCTTTCATGACAGTGTGATGAGCTGCCAGGATGATTATCGTTTTTTTATTCGTAAGCGTAGTTTGAGTGGTGCCGTTCCGCAGGGTAATGTATACCTGAAGGTTTTACTTCACCGCTATGCGGAAGAAGTTTTTAGTCCGTCGGCCCCGCTTCAGTTAAACTATAGTCATAGCAGTGCAGGGGAGTCGCAGGCAAGCTGGAGCTATAGTGGTTCAGGCGTTTTATCGTATGACCTGGAATGGGTATTTATCGATGCGGCAGATAATTTCAGTGGTACAGCATCAGAAGCGTTTTCCTATAAGCGTCCGGTTCGTATCAGTACGGCGGCGTTGTATTACCGCCATCAAAATCATTACCGCAGCGGCAGGGTATGGTATCGTGCGCGAGCGGTAGGCTATTCTCCTCAGTACCCTACACATCGTATCCCCGGCTCCTGGTTCTATGGCTCTGGACAGGGTATATCCGTTAGCAACGGAGACGCTACACGCAACTGGATGAGCCAGGTTCTGTATGCCGAAGAAGGTAAATATAAACATGTAGTGAGTTATTACGATGGTAGTCTTCGCCAGCGCCAGAGTGTTATCAACGTTAGCACCGAGTCACTGACGCTGGTAGGGGAGTCGCTCTATGATTATGAGGGTCGGGAGAGCTGCGAGATATTGTCAGTTCCCTCTACAGATGTGTCACTGAGTTACCGTAGCGGTTTTCATTTGTTTGAGCCTGTTGATGCTGTCGTACAGGCGAACACATCTTCTTCCCGAGAGAAGTTCCATTATGATAATTACAGGCGTTCAGGCAGCAAGTTATCGCTTCAGTATGGAGCCGGTAAATATTATTCACCACAGAACAGTTCTACGGGTATATATCGTGATTATATAGCCGACGGTGAAGGTTATGTTTATAGCCAGATCGAGTATGTTCGTGATGGTACGAACCGCATCAGCCGTCAGGGTGGTGTTGGACCTTCGTTGCAGGTTGACGGCAGTCATGCTATTCGTTATTACTATGGTGATGCGGGTTCTTCGGAGTTGATTCGTTTGTTTGGCAGTAATGTAGGGGATGCTTCGCACTATAAGAAGCAGGTGTCTGTGGATGCGAACGGTCAGGTTACGCTCTCTTACCTGGATCAGGCCGATCATATCATAGCCACTTCGCTGGCCGGTAATCCACCGTCAGGAGTCACGTCGTTATCAAGCTATAGCAACCTTCCTTCCGGTGCTATACAGGAAGACCTAAGTTCCAAAAATAAAAAACAGGATGGAGTCAGCACGCTTCGTCATACGCTTGTGAACGCTGTGCCGAATACCTCGTATACGATCCGCTATGATCAGTCGTCACTGGGAGCACAGATGGGTAACCTGGGTTGTCAGTCGTGTCAGTTTGATCTTCGTATAGTGATCACTGACAGCGAAGGTACATCGGTTGATCTGTCGGGTGCAGCGGGCAATGAGTCCTTGAGTATATATAGCTATGAGCGTCATAATATCACATCCTCGGACTGTCAGTCAGCTACAGGAGCAGTTGTTGAGTTTACGGTTGTTTTACCGGAGATCGGCGACTATACCATCAGCAAGCAGCTGACGGCCCATGAGCTGAGTTACTCGGAGCTTGAGAACATCATCCTGCAGGACGCTACGGTGATCGATAAGATCACGGCTATATATTCAAGTTATACGGTTGACTCTGCGGCCTGCGATATCTGTACTGCGTGTCCTGCGGGCGACAGTGCTATAGACAATGCGATCCAGGAGATAGCCGATCGTGATTGTGATAATATATACCAGCAGATCCTCCAGTATTACCAGGAGAAGTATGGGACAGGGGATACGGTTTATGAAGTTCCACAGGACAGTATTGAGTCACACGCGCTATACTGTCAATATGCGGTATGTGTTCAGGATAAAGAGGGTGCTGTTTTTGAGAAGCATCTGGCACGCGTTCAGGACTGGAATGCAGCCTTGACGAAGGGGTATAACCAGTTGATCCACCATGATCCTTACTTTAATAACAGTTCGTTGAGTGGCTTCGGGTATAAAGGAGCGATGCAAGGCCGGCTTAACAGTATATATGTAGCCACGATCGGTTACGACAGTAATGGTGATGGTGTACAGGATGGCAGTCGTGTCTACCAGGGCAATATCGATCAGATCACGGATCCGTTGAATACGAGTTACTATATTGATAGTCGTGGGAACCTGAGCCCGACGGGCCGGCATATACTATATTTAGACCTGATGGACCGCAGGAGCCGGTTGAGTACCGCTGCCTATAATGCGGAGTTGAGTCGTCAGCGTTGGGTTCTCTATAAGAGTTATTACCAGGAAGCCAAGCGTAAAACGCAGTTGAGTATACCTGCTTACCGCGATTGTCCGGCAGCCCAATCCAACCTTAGCCTGACCGATGAACTTCCCCAGTCTCCGGATAGTATTGCCACCTGGGGTGAAGCCAACGGTTCGGGTGGTGCGGTAAGTGCATCGGAACTGGAGATGGTGGTTACCAACCTGTCGTTCAACTGTGATGTTAAGTTTAGTGCAGCCGACAGTATAGCGATCGCGGGCCACCTGCAGTCCTACTTCAATAGCAATCGCAGGAATATGTTCCGGTTGATCCTTCGTGCAGATATAGGAGTACATGCGAGCCTGATCGCCATCGAGTCCATCTTGTCAGGCTATAGTTGCTCCTTGCAAGCGGTTGGTCACGATGATCCGATCAGTTGTGCAGAGGAAGGCGGTAATGTTATCGTAAACCCGCTGCTGACAGCCGGCAATGGTTGTGGTGCCGATATAACACCGGGTTGTTATACAGGTTGGGGTGTAGCTACGGGCACCCCCAATACAGATATAGGAGGTGGTACAGGCCGCTTGTTTATCTGGGCATACCCAGAGAGCGTTACTTCGGAAGCTGCGCGCGGCAGCTTTACCAGCCCGCTGGAAGTTGGCGCCAAGTATGAGTTATGCCTTCGCTATAGAGTAGAACAAGATGGAGCTACCTATACAGCCGGTACTACCGACCATGTATACTTCGAGCTTTCCCGCAGCAAGTCCTTTATCAATGCGCGTGGCCAGGAGGTTGTGTCCACCTCACAGCTATTGTCCAGGCAGTCCAGCGATACACTATATACGAGTCGTTCACGTTCATCCAGTGGTTCCCGTACGGCCCTGGCAAACTGTATCCTTCCGGGTGCACGTTATCCGGATGGTGTACTTTTGGAGGGCAGCAACACGCCGGTAACCAAAGTATGGGAAGGTCATAATCTGACGCATGCCAGCCAGTATCGGGATACCTGTATAGTTTTCGTTCCTACGCAGGCGAGTACATATTTTTACCTGAGCATGATGTCTTGTACGGCCAATACATATCAGGGTATAAACATTACAGACCTGGCCCTTCACAAGATATCGGATCGGGATAACACGATCGAGTTTGAAGGGGAGTCTGTGTGTGTTAACTATGATACTTCGAACCCTGCCTTGGATGGCTTTTCTTTTAGCGTGGACTGGAACCAGGAGGTCGAGGAGTGCCTTGCCAACGCGGCTGCTGAGAATGCACAGCTGATAGACTATGCGGTTGAACGTTTGCTGGAAGAAGAGATCAACCGTTACTACACGGAGTATAAGAGTCAATGCCTGGGTGGGGTGTCAGAGAAATTTACCTATGCATATGAGCCGAAGGAGTATCACTATACATTATACTACTACGATCAGTCTGCGCAGTTGGTGCAGACGGTTCCACCGTCGGGAGTTCATCCGCTCACACCCCAACAGGTAAATGCATTCCTGGCGGGTAACCGAGTTAACCCGGTACATAATCTTCGTAGCCGTTACCAGTATAACTCACTAGGTCAGGTTATCTGGCAGGAGTCTCCGGATGCTCATCAGAGCCGGTTCTGGTATAATGATAAAGGGCAGCTTCGATTGTCACAAAACGCACAGCAGCAGAAAGAGCGTAAGTATGCCTATACGCGTTACGATGCGCAAGGGCGCACGGTTGAAGTAGGCGAACTGGTGAGTGCGGTCACATCGGATAGCCTCTCCGTTGCACTGGAGTCCCCTTCGTTCCCGTTGTCATCGCAGTATAGTCTGAGTGATATTATCCGAACGTATTATGATCAGGCCTATAGCAAGGCTTCCGGTGATATGGAGCAGGAGAACCTCCGTAGCCGGGTGTCGTATGTTGAAGTGATTGAAAAGGGATCTTCGGATACCACCCGGAGTTATTATAGCTACGATATCCATGGCCATGTGAAGACGCTGTGGCAGCATGTTCCGGGTTTAGGAGTTAAGCGCACCGATTACCGGTATGACCTGGTGAGTGGTAATGTCAGGTATGTGTTCTATCAATATGGTAAAACGGATCAGTTCGTTCACCGGTATAGTTATGATGGAGATAACCGTCTTCGCGAAGTATATACCTCTACGGACCGCTATATCTGGAATCGTGATGCATCGTATCGCTACTACGACCATGGTCCTGAGGCCCGCACCGAGTATGGGGAGTATCGCGTGCAGGGTGAGGATTATTACTATACCCTGCAGGGCTGGATCAAAGGAGTAAACATGCCGTATAGCGGCGATCCGGGCGGCGATGGTATGAATACATCGCATGTAGGTAAAGATGTTGTCGGGTATACACTGGGCTATTTTGCAGGCGACTATAAGCCGATCGGTAGTGGTGTTGTCTTATCCGATACACGTGATCAGGTATGGACCAGGCTTCAGAGCCAGTATAATCATAGTGGTCTTTACAATGGCAATATAAGCTGGATGATTACGGATCTTGCCAAAGTTGGTGCTGTGCGAGGTAATCGTGCTGCCGGCATGCAGGCGATGCTATACCAGTATGATCAGTTGCACCGATTGGTAACAAGCCGGAGCCTGACTAGCTATATAGCGGGTACAGGCTTTGCAGCGCGCAGCAATCAGCCTGCGGGGTATGATGAAGATATGCGCTATGATGCAAACGGGAATATACTTGCGCTCATCAGGCGCAACGGCCAGGGGGGTATACGCGATGAGTTCGATTATCAATATTATGGAGGCAGTAACAAACTCAAGGAAGTAAATCCGCTGGTGCGGGATACTGTATACCAGTCGGGTGCCATACAAACGAATCACAAGATATACCGCAACATTACCATCGAGAGCAGTGCCTATATAGCAGCAGGCAGTTCGGTGAAGTTACAGGCTTCGGAGAATATCTATATACATCCGGACTTTCGTGCTCCCGAAGACGTTGACTTTTATGCCCATATACTGGATGAAGATGAAGGCACCTATATGTATGATGCGATTGGTAACCTGGTGGCCGATCAACTGGCCGGTACCCGTATCCAATGGACACCGTATGGTAAGATCCGTGAAGTTCGTGCCAAGGTAGACAGCATGGTGATGAGCTTCCGTTACGATGGTTTAGGGAATCGTATTGAGAAGCGTGTGGTTGGTCCGGATACCACCTATGTCACACGCTATAGCCGTGATGCAAATGGTAAGGTGATGGCGATCTACTATGACACCCTTCCTGCCGAATATATAGTATATGCCAAGAAACGCCTGGGTATATACCGTGGCCACATCGGTAAGGGCATCCGTCAACTCGGTCATCGTCATTATGAGCTTACCAACCACCTGGGCAATGTGTTGAGTGTGATTACCGACCAGGTGGGCATGACCACAGACAGTGTCTGGGCTGTCGTGTCCAGCACAACCGACTACTATACCTTCGGCCTGGCCATGCAGGAGCGATCTATCGAAGACTCTTTATACCGGTATGGATTTAATAAAAAAGAAAAAGACCGTGAGCTGTGGGGCGAGGATCACTACGATTATGGCTTCCGGATTTACAATCCCGCCATTGGTAAATTTTTGTCTGTTGATCCGCTCACGCGACAATATCCTATGTTGACGCCTTACCAGTTCGGTTCAAATGACCCTATATCGAATATTGACCTGGATGGTCTGGAAGGTGTGAAGAGTATCGATAACGAAAACAAAACCATTACCATCAGTACGACTATTAATTATGTTGCCAAGAATAAAAATATGACTCGTGCAGAGAAACGTGTTAATTTCTCGCAGAGACAAGTTGATAAAATTCAGCGCAGACTACAAAGTGAGCTTCAGCATAAAGAAGTTCCCAAAACTGTACCAGTGGTAAATGGACAGGTTATAACTCCTGGCCCTGATGACGGACCCATTGAATCATATACTATTGTATGGGACATCCGGTTTGTGGAGCACAACACGCTTCAGTCCGCGCAGAATGCAGCGGGCGCTGCTAACAATGATGTCTTTAATGATAACATGTTACTGGTTCGGAACAGACCTGTCACTACGCGTTTTGACAACCCGAACTTTGATCCTGATCAGCCTGTCACACCACAGAACTGGAAGCCTTATGCTGAAACCGTGGTGGGAAGTTCTACATGGCGAAGGCTTATGCTTACCAGTGCCGGTAACGGACATAACGCTGCACATGAGTTGTTTCATAATTTTATTCACAACCACCGGAACAACCCGCAAAGTACGTCGAATGCTTATCTGACACGCATGAATTCACATCGGGGACACAGCGAAGCAGGAGGTATATTTATTCGTAAAAACGAGATAGCAGGAGATAATCTCCACAATATCAATTACCAAAACCTGATGCAAATGCTTATGACTTTACCAACCCTTCAACGGTGATGAGAATAACAATACTAATATTGTCAATCATAAGTATTCCGTTCCTTTCAGTACGAGGACAAAATACATACAGCGTAAGGCTGGTTCGGGATACGGTGGTCTTATTCTCGCTATACTACAGCGACCCCGTGCAGGCCAGCACAGCCGAGCGTTATACCTACATCGAGCATAACGGGAAGATATATAATGCCTCGAAATTTATCGATGACTATAACGATGGATGTGTGCCGTACGAGATTAAATCAGCTGTCAATGATGGAGCCTTTTCCATGTGGGAAAAATATAGGAAAGGAAAAATCAGTTTTCTGCATAAGTCTGGCAGTAGGGTGATCAGCTATAAATGTTATACTGCCGACATCCTGTTTTTTATTTCTTCCTGTAGCCTGATGAAAAGTCATGGTAATCCATTGGATGCATTGGTTGAGGATCCACTTGGAATTATACATATAGTAACATTGATGAATCTCCGATGGAAGCCTGCAATACTGCCAGTGCCTGTGGTCTCTCTCATCCATAGCAAGCCGTGAAGTAAACCTAAATGATGTGCGTGAGATGATATTGAAATCGTATATAAAGCTTTTCATAGGCGTGTGGTTAATTACTACATGTTTCCTAACAAAGGTATATGGCCAGGGCTCTACACAACATGTATATGATACGCTTCCGGAAGGTGTGCTGGTTCAGCGGAGTGGTTTAGATCCTTCGGCTGCTGTTGAACGCCAGGTTGGTTTGAGTATGCTTACTGCGGGTTATGAGTCGGCGGTGTTTGCAGCGCCTCCATGCCTTACGGGTCGGTACTATGCGGGCTTCCAGTTGTATTATGATTTAGGCGATCGCTCTACCGTGACAGACTGGTCCGCTTCTGTGGAGTTGCTGCTGCTGCATGGTAACGACACGGTTTGGCATCATGACCTGCAGGTGTCCATGTCAGATCAGAGATTTATAGCCACACGCTTTCATGACAGTGTGATGAGCTGCCAGGATGATTATCGTTTTTTTATTCGTAAGCGTAGTTTGAGTGGTGCCGTTCCGCAGGGTAATGTATACCTGAAGGTTTTACTTCACCGCTATGCGGAAGAAGTTTTTAGTCCGTCGGCCCCGCTTCAGTTAAACTATAGTCATAGCAGTGCAGGGGAGTCGCAGGCAAGCTGGAGCTATAGTGGTTCAGGCGTTTTATCGTATGACCTGGAATGGGTATTTATCGATGCGGCAGATAATTTCAGTGGTACAGCATCAGAAGCGTTTTCCTATAAGCGTCCGGTTCGTATCAGTACGGCGGCGTTGTATTACCGCCATCAAAATCATTACCGCAGCGGCAGGGTATGGTATCGTGCGCGAGCGGTAGGCTATTCTCCTCAGTACCCTACACATCGTATCCCCGGCTCCTGGTTCTATGGCTCTGGACAGGGTATATCCGTTAGCAACGGAGACGCTACACGCAACTGGATGAGCCAGGTTCTGTATGCCGAAGAAGGTAAATATAAACATGTAGTGAGTTATTACGATGGTAGTCTTCGCCAGCGCCAGAGTGTTATCAACGTTAGCACCGAGTCACTGACGCTGGTAGGGGAGTCGCTCTATGATTATGAGGGTCGGGAGAGCTGCGAGATATTGTCAGTTCCCTCTACAGATGTGTCACTGAGTTACCGTAGCGGTTTTCATTTGTTTGAGCCTGTTGATGCTGTCGTACAGGCGAACACATCTTCTTCCCGAGAGAAGTTCCATTATGATAATTACAGGCGTTCAGGCAGCAAGTTATCGCTTCAGTATGGAGCCGGTAAATATTATTCACCACAGAACAGTTCTACGGGTATATATCGTGATTATATAGCCGACGGTGAAGGTTATGTTTATAGCCAGATCGAGTATGTTCGTGATGGTACGAACCGCATCAGCCGTCAGGGTGGTGTTGGACCTTCGTTGCAGGTTGACGGCAGTCATGCTATTCGTTATTACTATGGTGATGCGGGTTCTTCGGAGTTGATTCGTTTGTTTGGCAGTAATGTAGGGGATGCTTCGCACTATAAGAAGCAGGTGTCTGTGGATGCGAACGGTCAGGTTACGCTCTCTTACCTGGATCAGGCCGATCATATCATAGCCACTTCGCTGGCCGGTAATCCACCGTCAGGAGTCACGTCGTTATCAAGCTATAGCAACCTTCCTTCCGGTGCTATACAGGAAGACCTAAGTTCCAAAAATAAAAAACAGGATGGAGTCAGCACGCTTCGTCATACGCTTGTGAACGCTGTGCCGAATACCTCGTATACGATCCGCTATGATCAGTCGTCACTGGGAGCACAGATGGGTAACCTGGGTTGTCAGTCGTGTCAGTTTGATCTTCGTATAGTGATCACTGACAGCGAAGGTACATCGGTTGATCTGTCGGGTGCAGCGGGCAATGAGTCCTTGAGTATATATAGCTATGAGCGTCATAATATCACATCCTCGGACTGTCAGTCAGCTACAGGAGCAGTTGTTGAGTTTACGGTTGTTTTACCGGAGATCGGCGACTATACCATCAGCAAGCAGCTGACGGCCCATGAGCTGAGTTACTCGGAGCTTGAGAACATCATCCTGCAGGACGCTACGGTGATCGATAAGATCACGGCTATATATTCAAGTTATACGGTTGACTCTGCGGCCTGCGATATCTGTACTGCGTGTCCTGCGGGCGACAGTGCTATAGACAATGCGATCCAGGAGATAGCCGATCGTGATTGTGATAATATATACCAGCAGATCCTCCAGTATTACCAGGAGAAGTATGGGACAGGGGATACGGTTTATGAAGTTCCACAGGACAGTATTGAGTCACACGCGCTATACTGTCAATATGCGGTATGTGTTCAGGATAAAGAGGGTGCTGTTTTTGAGAAGCATCTGGCACGCGTTCAGGACTGGAATGCAGCCTTGACGAAGGGGTATAACCAGTTGATCCACCATGATCCTTACTTTAATAACAGTTCGTTGAGTGGCTTCGGGTATAAAGGAGCGATGCAAGGCCGGCTTAACAGTATATATGTAGCCACGATCGGTTACGACAGTAATGGTGATGGTGTACAGGATGGCAGTCGTGTCTACCAGGGCAATATCGATCAGATCACGGATCCGTTGAATACGAGTTACTATATTGATAGTCGTGGGAACCTGAGCCCGACGGGCCGGCATATACTATATTTAGACCTGATGGACCGCAGGAGCCGGTTGAGTACCGCTGCCTATAATGCGGAGTTGAGTCGTCAGCGTTGGGTTCTCTATAAGAGTTATTACCAGGAAGCCAAGCGTAAAACGCAGTTGAGTATACCTGCTTACCGCGATTGTCCGGCAGCCCAATCCAACCTTAGCCTGACCGATGAACTTCCCCAGTCTCCGGATAGTATTGCCACCTGGGGTGAAGCCAACGGTTCGGGTGGTGCGGTAAGTGCATCGGAACTGGAGATGGTGGTTACCAACCTGTCGTTCAACTGTGATGTTAAGTTTAGTGCAGCCGACAGTATAGCGATCGCGGGCCACCTGCAGTCCTACTTCAATAGCAATCGCAGGAATATGTTCCGGTTGATCCTTCGTGCAGATATAGGAGTACATGCGAGCCTGATCGCCATCGAGTCCATCTTGTCAGGCTATAGTTGCTCCTTGCAAGCGGTTGGTCACGATGATCCGATCAGTTGTGCAGAGGAAGGCGGTAATGTTATCGTAAACCCGCTGCTGACAGCCGGCAATGGTTGTGGTGCCGATATAACACCGGGTTGTTATACAGGTTGGGGTGTAGCTACGGGCACCCCCAATACAGATATAGGAGGTGGTACAGGCCGCTTGTTTATCTGGGCATACCCAGAGAGCGTTACTTCGGAAGCTGCGCGCGGCAGCTTTACCAGCCCGCTGGAAGTTGGCGCCAAGTATGAGTTATGCCTTCGCTATAGAGTAGAACAAGATGGAGCTACCTATACAGCCGGTACTACCGACCATGTATACTTCGAGCTTTCCCGCAGCAAGTCCTTTATCAATGCGCGTGGCCAGGAGGTTGTGTCCACCTCACAGCTATTGTCCAGGCAGTCCAGCGATACACTATATACGAGTCGTTCACGTTCATCCAGTGGTTCCCGTACGGCCCTGGCAAACTGTATCCTTCCGGGTGCACGTTATCCGGATGGTGTACTTTTGGAGGGCAGCAACACGCCGGTAACCAAAGTATGGGAAGGTCATAATCTGACGCATGCCAGCCAGTATCGGGATACCTGTATAGTTTTCGTTCCTACGCAGGCGAGTACATATTTTTACCTGAGCATGATGTCTTGTACGGCCAATACATATCAGGGTATAAACATTACAGACCTGGCCCTTCACAAGATATCGGATCGGGATAACACGATCGAGTTTGAAGGGGAGTCTGTGTGTGTTAACTATGATACTTCGAACCCTGCCTTGGATGGCTTTTCTTTTAGCGTGGACTGGAACCAGGAGGTCGAGGAGTGCCTTGCCAACGCGGCTGCTGAGAATGCACAGCTGATAGACTATGCGGTTGAACGTTTGCTGGAAGAAGAGATCAACCGTTACTACACGGAGTATAAGAGTCAATGCCTGGGTGGGGTGTCAGAGAAATTTACCTATGCATATGAGCCGAAGGAGTATCACTATACATTATACTACTACGATCAGTCTGCGCAGTTGGTGCAGACGGTTCCACCGTCGGGAGTTCATCCGCTCACACCCCAACAGGTAAATGCATTCCTGGCGGGTAACCGAGTTAACCCGGTACATAATCTTCGTAGCCGTTACCAGTATAACTCACTAGGTCAGGTTATCTGGCAGGAGTCTCCGGATGCTCATCAGAGCCGGTTCTGGTATAATGATAAAGGGCAGCTTCGATTGTCACAAAACGCACAGCAGCAGAAAGAGCGTAAGTATGCCTATACGCGTTACGATGCGCAAGGGCGCACGGTTGAAGTAGGCGAACTGGTGAGTGCGGTCACATCGGATAGCCTCTCCGTTGCACTGGAGTCCCCTTCGTTCCCGTTGTCATCGCAGTATAGTCTGAGTGATATTATCCGAACGTATTATGATCAGGCCTATAGCAAGGCTTCCGGTGATATGGAGCAGGAGAACCTCCGTAGCCGGGTGTCGTATGTTGAAGTGATTGAAAAGGGATCTTCGGATACCACCCGGAGTTATTATAGCTACGATATCCATGGCCATGTGAAGACGCTGTGGCAGCATGTTCCGGGTTTAGGAGTTAAGCGCACCGATTACCGGTATGACCTGGTGAGTGGTAATGTCAGGTATGTGTTCTATCAATATGGTAAAACGGATCAGTTCGTTCACCGGTATAGTTATGATGGAGATAACCGTCTTCGCGAAGTATATACCTCTACGGACCGCTATATCTGGAATCGTGATGCATCGTATCGCTACTACGACCATGGTCCTGAGGCCCGCACCGAGTATGGGGAGTATCGCGTGCAGGGTGAGGATTATTACTATACCCTGCAGGGCTGGATCAAAGGAGTAAACATGCCGTATAGCGGCGATCCGGGCGGCGATGGTATGAATACATCGCATGTAGGTAAAGATGTTGTCGGGTATACACTGGGCTATTTTGCAGGCGACTATAAGCCGATCGGTAGTGGTGTTGTCTTATCCGATACACGTGATCAGGTATGGACCAGGCTTCAGAGCCAGTATAATCATAGTGGTCTTTACAATGGCAATATAAGCTGGATGATTACGGATCTTGCCAAAGTTGGTGCTGTGCGAGGTAATCGTGCTGCCGGCATGCAGGCGATGCTATACCAGTATGATCAGTTGCACCGATTGGTAACAAGCCGGAGCCTGACTAGCTATATAGCGGGTACAGGCTTTGCAGCGCGCAGCAATCAGCCTGCGGGGTATGATGAAGATATGCGCTATGATGCAAACGGGAATATACTTGCGCTCATCAGGCGCAACGGCCAGGGGGGTATACGCGATGAGTTCGATTATCAATATTATGGAGGCAGTAACAAACTCAAGGAAGTAAATCCGCTGGTGCGGGATACTGTATACCAGTCGGGTGCCATACAAACGAATCACAAGATATACCGCAACATTACCATCGAGAGCAGTGCCTATATAGCAGCAGGCAGTTCGGTGAAGTTACAGGCTTCGGAGAATATCTATATACATCCGGACTTTCGTGCTCCCGAAGACGTTGACTTTTATGCCCATATACTGGATGAAGATGAAGGCACCTATATGTATGATGCGATTGGTAACCTGGTGGCCGATCAACTGGCCGGTACCCGTATCCAATGGACACCGTATGGTAAGATCCGTGAAGTTCGTGCCAAGGTAGACAGCATGGTGATGAGCTTCCGTTACGATGGTTTAGGGAATCGTATTGAGAAGCGTGTGGTTGGTCCGGATACCACCTATGTCACACGCTATAGCCGTGATGCAAATGGTAAGGTGATGGCGATCTACTATGACACCCTTCCTGCCGAATATATAGTATATGCCAAGAAACGCCTGGGTATATACCGTGGCCACATCGGTAAGGGCATCCGTCAACTCGGTCATCGTCATTATGAGCTTACCAACCACCTGGGCAATGTGTTGAGTGTGATTACCGACCAGGTGGGCATGACCACAGACAGTGTCTGGGCTGTCGTGTCCAGCACAACCGACTACTATACCTTCGGCCTGGCCATGCAGGAGCGATCTATTGAAGACTCTTTATACCGGTATGGATTTAATGGAAAAGAAAAAGATCCGGAAGTAAAGCAAAGGTATGATTTTGGTGAACGCATTATGGATCCAAGTACCGGGCGTTTTCTGAGTCTTGATAAATTTGCACCGAAGTATCCCGGAGAGAGTGCCTATAGTTTTGCATCCAATAATCCGATCAGTGCTATAGATATCAATGGTGATAGTACACATATAATTGTTTACGGAGCGGGGTATTTAAATTACAAAACCAATAGTCATAACGTTGGTGATGGGTTTATGCTCAACGCCAGGGCTTTGAAGAAGAAAATTGAGAGCAGTTCCACCTTTGATCCAAAGCGGGATGAAGTAATCATCGTGTATGCTCCGAATACTGCTCGTTTTATAAAAGCCACAAATACAAAATATAAATCAGGAAAGATTGCAAGTATGACCGTGTTTTCCCATGGATATAGCTTCAGTACCACCAATGGTACAAACACGGGAGGCGTCAGCCTGGGAGGTGAAAAACCGGGAGAGAGACGTCCGGATGGAACAACGGTAACCACCGCTGAAGCGGATGCACAGAAAGCGAACTATGACCTGCGTGAGATTAACGGTAATACAGTCACAGGCATCGATGGTTCGAACTTTGAAAGCACAGCAACCGCAACCTTCTATGGGTGCTGGATAGGAGGGGATCAAACTTGGTCGGATTCCCAGATTAAACGATACTCTTTTGGACAGCACGTGGCCAATACCCTAAAAATAAGAGTGAAGGCTTTTACCAGTAGTGGTTTGTTTAAGACCGATTCCCAAGGGAAAAATGTCTATGACGGTACGATGATCCGCGCTATCGATGCCAAATCACAAAAGACAAAACTGTCTATATTTAAGCATAACGCTTCACCAACGATTATTCGAAAATGAAAAATATACTAATACTATTATGTCTTCTGGCCTCGATGGCGTGCAGTGCGCAACCTAGCGATCATATGCGTGATGTAAATACGTTAGAGAAGGAAATTGAACGTAAAGACTTTGGTGCCACTTCCTTTGGGGATACGGTAACATTTGTCTTTAAAGGAAAAGAGTATAGGCGATCGAAAAAAGTACATATCCGCTCCGATTGGGGAGAAGTAAAGGAGCGCTTTAAGGGCACCGACTATACCATCAATCCCTTTATAGGGAAAATGCCGTCTAAGATAATGCTGGGTGATAACATTCGGTATATCGAGCTTGCAAGCCATAAGTATAAGTATATAGTTGGGTTGAAAGATCAAGATATAGTGCTTGTGTACGAAGTGGAATTAAATGTACCAACAGATGCTCCGCCTCATTGAAATAGACGGCACTTTGTGTAGTGGATATTACTTCATACTTACATGGTATTGGGTAACTATAAATTCGCACAAAAATTTCATAGGGGGAATTTGATCTTTTGTTTTAAAAGGTATATTTATAGTATATATATTCTGTAGGGGTGAGTTGACGTTATGAGTTATAACAACGGTGTGGCTACAGGCATATTCTAGCGAAATTTTACGGGATGTCTTAATCTTTTGTTTGTAAGTATAAATCCAAAACCTTTAAAACGTTATGAAAAAACCGCTACTCTTTCTTGTCTGTCTGCTGCTCTCGGTATGCTGTGCCTTTGCACAGGATGAGCAGCATCAACCCAAGGGGCAATTGTTAAAGAATGAACAGGCCTTTCGTTGGGATGTATATGCAACGGAGCGCTCGCTCTTTGACTGGTCTGCGCAGGACCTGACCACATGGAACTCCAGAAACTGGCGCATGACATCACAAGGGCTTTCTACCGGTACCTATAAACCGGGCCACTACGCAAGCCTGGTAAGTGGCCAGCTACCTTTACCTTCACTATCCCAAGCCGGTCAGCGCTTGAACCTTTACGTGACAAATTCATTTGAGTTGGAGAGCTATCACGACAAAGGTCTTATACAGGTGTCGGCCGATGGAGGAAAGACCTGGCAGACACTATCGAGTAGCAGTGGTAAAAGTGATTCGCATGTAGAGGTCGTTAACCTGACGGCATACGCTGGTAAAAGTATCTTACTTGCTTTCAATCTGGTCGCTGACCAGAACAATCAGTTTAAGGGCTGGACATTGGAAAATGTATCGCTGAAGCTGGAACATTTGAAAAATTCACGTGTAACCGGGCCGTCAGCTATATCAGCGAACGGTCGCGCTTCGGCTGGCGATGGCTCTGTTTCCATTATGGCTGCATTGACCGGACAAATGACTGGTGTGGATGCACAGCGCTTTCCCCGCTATATATACTCTCACTTTTCAGTCGAGGAAAGTGGCGCTCCGTTACTGACCTTGCAGAAATCTAATTTTACTGTAAAGGAATATATAGCCAATGGTTCAGGAGGATTTGATACCTTGGCTGTTCCCGACTTCGAGCTGTTTGCTCCAACCGGAAATGTCACCAACAAACCGGTAGATATAGTATTCCTGATGGATAACAGCGGTAGTATGAGTGATGAACAGTCACAAGTGACCGCAAATGTCACCAGTTTCGTGAATCAATTGGCCACATCTGGTTTTGATTTTCGCTTGGGTATATGTCGCTTCGGTCAGGCCGCCAACAGTGGCAGACCTATATTTCATGATAACGCGCGTTTCTATTCTACCGCAACAGAATTTGTCAGCGTGTGGAATGCCATTAGCACAGTCGATGGTGGAGCTGAACCTTCATGGGATGCACTATATCAATCTACCACACAGTATTCGTTTCGCGCCGGAGCCCAGCGGGTGTTCATCTTGATTACAGATGAGTCAATCACCGGCAATAATATCAGTATCAATATTATCAAAGACCGCCAGGTTGTAATCGATCAGCTGTTAAACTCAGGGGTGAAGACTTATACACTCGTTTCTCCAGGCCCGGTGTTTGAATCGGACTTCGGGGCGATCGCCACGGCTACCGGAGGACAATCGTATCTGATCACCTCTCCATTCAACGCCATCCTTCAGGATATAGGTTCATCGATCGATGGAACGTATACCATTCGCTATGCACCGACCATTCCTATTTTTGATGGCATTGAGCGAAATGTACTCGTGAAAGTTGCGCGCAGTGCAGACCGCCTTAATCTATCCGGTAAATATACACCGGGTGCGGCGCCCATTATCCTGCGCACCGATCCTACACTTGCACTTCATCGCCAGGCTCAATTAAACGGAGTGCCGGTGACCATCGAAGTGGAAGCACTTGACTGGGATGCTATATATACCAGTGGGGTTACTTTATACTACCGGAAAGTAGGGACCACCGGAGCCTATAGCACCCTAACTATGACACGTACTTCGCAGACGATCGGTACGCCGACACGCTCGCTGTGGTCGGCGACAATTCCGGGAGCACAAGTGCTGGATCCAGGTATTGAATATTACGTGCGTGCCACCGATGGACAAGCAACCACCATTGCTCCTGAATTTATCGACCGCCCCGGGTTCCCATTCAATTTTGCAGTGTTACCCAATATACCACCGGTGCTCAATCACACACCGATTGCGACGGCCGATCCGAAGAACGCCATTACAATAACTGCGGAAGCAACTGACAATACTCTTAATGTTGCCGGTGTATACCTGTACTGGAAAAAGGAAAGTGATCCTGCATTCCCTTCGCAGCCCGTAGCGATGACTTTGGTATCGGGTACCAATACGTATCAGTATACGATACCTGCGCTCAATACAAATACGATCATAAGCTACTATATATATGCTGAGGATAACTTTGGCATTGATACCCATAGCGGATCAGATCAGTCGCCTCACACCATTGCCGTAGGTGTACCGTGGACAACGCCTTCAACGCCCTATATACACACCATCCGCTTCTTTAATGCGGGTGCCTTCCTGTCCACGGTTACCCTGGACGGACAGCCACTTTCCGCAGGTGATATGATCGCTGTATTTTTTACAGACAACGGCGTTCTCAAACCTGCCGGTGCCTTGACATGGCCACAGACTTCCCTGGTTGCCTATGGAGACAATCCCAACACGACTACTGTGAAAGAAGGATTTGCAGCCGGAGAAACATTTACTTTCAAAATCTTCCGCAAGTCTGATGGTGAGATCTTCGATGCAGATTATACTATACATACTTCACCGCTTTCGCTTCCATCTTTTCAGAATTCCAAGCAGACCTTTATCAAGGACCTCATCGGCTATGGTGAACACGCTATACAGTTGCAGCCTGGGTTAAACCTATGGTCAACTTATCTGAACCCTCGTAGCGCGTCCTTTGCCAATATCATGGCACCGATAGGCTCATCACTGCAAAGTGTTGAAGATTCCTATGGAAATACCTATACTCCGGGAGGTACGAATACCTTGACTAGTCATGTGCCGGGATATGGCTACCGCCTGTATATGAATAATGCGGCCACACTCCGTGTGAAAGGAAGTAAACTGAATCCAACTTCTGTTACCGTGAACTTATCTGATCAGGGGGTTATCGTTGGAAGTCCATACCCAGGCTATGAAAATGTTGAAGCTGTGTTTCCGCGACTGGATCCGAATATATATATCGTAGACCGCTATATAACGGATGCTTCCGGTTCGCTGGTGGTGGAAACGTATTCACCAACTTGGGATATCAATACCTGGACAACAAAGAATCTTGAACCTGGTAAAGGATACTATGTATATACTTTCTCCAATCAGCCCTTTACGTTCCCGGCATCGGTTGGACCCCATGCCAGGAGTGCAGCTTCTGCAAAACAAACTTCTGTTTCCTCTACACAGAAAATTGCCTCAGCATCCAGCTACATGCACCTGATCATTCCCGATGAAGCCTGGTCGGAAGATCGGGGAGAGGGTGATGAAATCCGGGTATATAATAAGCAAGGAAAATTAGTAGGTAAAAATCTGATCAAGGGCACCGGCACAGTGGTAATTCTGGATGGTGCCATGGTGAGCGATGAAGAGAAATTTACATTACGGCTCTGGGATAATTCACTTCAGGCTGAGAAGGTACTCAGTGTAGCCGAATGGTTACGCGGTAACAATAACTACCGTAATCATACGGCATCCGTTATTGGGGCCTTCGATGTGGTTAAGCGTTTAAACAGTGAATCAGATGTCTATCCTAACCCGATTCTTCATGATGCGGCCGTAAGTTTTTCAGTAGAAGACGAGGAGCTTGTTTCGGTTGAGCTCTATGATGTTCAGGGAACGGGTGTGGTGAAGAACATTATCAACCAGAAGTATACGCGAGGCGTCCACGAGATCAGCTTTGACAAGCAGGGGTTAAAGCCTGGAGTATATCTTGTTAAAATCAAAGTCGGACAAAACGTTGAAACCCGCAGAATCGTAGTCAAGTAATTTGCAGGGCAGATATAAACCGTAGTATGGCTAAAATATATAGCCGTACTGCGGTTTCTTATTTTTGTGAAAACGTATTCATATACGTATATATGTTGTCTCTTCAACGGATGTATTGCATGAAAGGATTTTTACTTGTGATGTTGGCTATTTTTTTAACATTGCCTTCCCGGGCAATTGATGTTCCAACGGTACCGTTATTGCTTACGCCTTCCAGCAATCAGACCGATTACGATGACGGCTTGTTCATATGGAAAAATAGCACCGACAGCAATGGACAAGGAGTAGTGTATGACTTATACCTGGGCACAGGCAACAATCCGGTACTTTTCCAGGGGGAACTCACCGACGGGTATACCGATGATAAGATGCTTGCTTTTATTGACGGTGAAACATTTAATGTATACCTGTTCAATCCTTTACATGGCGGTCAGACCTACTATTGGAAAGTGGTAGCACGCTCAAGTGATGGAACGCAGTCGCAAAGCGTGATTCAAAGTTTTACAACCAGCAGTTCCAATCATTTTTCTCCTACCGAGCCCATAAATCCTACGCCACCCTTAAGTGCATCCGGCGTTTCTCACCAGCCATTGCTCTTGTGGAGTGCATCAACGGACGCCGATGGTGATGCTATAGTTTATCATATATACCTGGATACGCTCGCCAGTCCAAAAAAACTGCTCGCCTCGAATCTCTCTTCCCCAGCGTTCAAGCCAATGACCCCGCTGAAGGGCAACAAAAAATATTACTGGAAGGTCGCAGCCGATGATGGCAAAGGACGCCAGACTGAAAGTGCCGTATGGAACTTTACAACCGGCAATTATGCCCCCAGTATACCCATATTGAAATTTCCTGCGGATGAGGCCGCCGGTATACCCTATACTTCTGCTCTCGAATGGTTTGCGGCCAGCGACCCGGACGATGACTTTTCGCATTACGAAGTATGGTATGGAAAGGATGCCTCACTCGGACAGGTTAAAGTGAGCAATACTACCAAAGCCTATATAGCGCTGAATGCGGGATCTCAATACTTTTGGAAAGTTGTAGCCATAGACAAGCATCACACAAAGTCGGAAAGCCAAACACGGAGTTTTACAACAGCTGCCGTATCAAATATACCACCCACTGCGCCGGTGCTCGCCTCTCCGCTGGACAAGGCAACATCGGTGAGCACAGAAGTAAAGCTTGCCTGGATGCCTTCGCTAGATCCGGATGGACATCCGCTACGTTATACATTATTTACCGGGGAGACACCCACACAGCTAAAGCAATACGCTTCTGTTGTTGATACTTCATATGTGCTTTCAAATCTGTTGCCTGATAAAACTTATTACTGGCAAGTGCAGGCCAGCGATGCACATGGCGGTACCGTTGCCAGCCAGATTTTTTCCTTTAAGACCACTGCTGACGATATAGGCATCGTGCTGATGAAATCATATTACCGGTTTGCGCATGCTACGATGTTGTATCAGTTTATCGAGTCTTCTCTGACTCCATCGTTTCATCCTGACACAATCGTGTATGAGAGCAGGGGAAGAACAACGATGAATGACGCTACAGCGCTCGTATTCTATTATGATAATGCTGCTACCAAGATTAGTTTTGAATTGCCCGCTTCATTTTCGGTGACCAGCAGCATTACCTATAACTACGGTCTTCCTACCAACGCCACGGTTATATATCAGATTGAAGGAGATTTTTCTGTTCATAACCAGGTAACGGTTGTCCTGCGCGCGGGAGATGCCGTAAAACGTTATACCATTGATTTGCGTGTGAATGAGTTGCCCGATAAACCTATACTTCAAAGCCCTGCTGAGGGTGCCAGCGATGTTAGTGTTCTGCCCATCTTTAGCTGGGCCGGTGGAGACGATCCGGAAGGACAGCCTTTAATTTATCGTTTATACCTGGGCACGGAGGCAAGCAATCTGGTGCAGCAGGGCTTGACTTCCAATGTCAAGAATTTTCAATACCGGGGAAAGCCGCTGCTCAATGGGGTCAAATATTATTGGAAAATAGTGGCTCAGGATGCGGCCAACGAAACCCGTGAGAGTGATCTCTATTCGTTTGTTACCGAGCGAAAAGGAAATATACGGACAACACCGGAATTACTTTTTCCAAGAACGATATCAACCTATGTTGATTTAAATGTTGATTTATACTGGAGCAATATCAGCGATGATTACGTGTCGTCAGATATATACCTGGGCACCGGAGAGCAACCTGCTAAGTGGCAGGAGCATGTAACGGGCGATCACTATGCTTTAGAGAACCTCACTCCGAATACGACTTACTACTGGAAAATCATCAATCATCGTAAGGACGGAAGTTCAGTAGAAAGCGAAGTTCGGAAGTTTAAAACCAGGCCTGCATCGGGTAATGTTACAGGTATACTTACAGACTCCCGCGACGGTCAACGCTACCAGTGGGTACAACTAGGCGGAATGCAGTGGATGGTACATAACCTGGCTTATCAGCCGGAGGCTGCTGATGGTTTTGCAGGGTATGTATATAACAATATTGATAATGGGCAGAAAACATATTTCATGCTCGATCATCTCCTGGAGAACTATAACAAGCACGGGTATATTTATAACGCTGCAGGAGCCACCAACATGGCGTCAGGTAAGGAGCCCATACAGGGTGTGTGTCCAACGGGATGGAGGTTGCCTACACGACAGGAGTGGATGGATGCATTTTATACCTTGGGAGGTGTATCCGGTGATGAGATGGTTGGTAACAATACGATTGATTATGATGGATGGCCGGTTTCCGGCAAAGAAAATATATGGGAAAATATATATGGCTTGAGTATTCTTCCCTCCGGGGGGATGACGGGTGGAGTTATCAATCGTATATTTTGGTCGCAATTCTGGATGCAGGACAGTGCATCAGAAAAAATGCAATACGTACAGTATTATTATAACCAGGCAAGCAAGAAGTTAACCATCAGTGAGGCTGATGACTACCTCAACAAGAGTGGCGCCTATGTACGATGTGTGCGGAGTTTGAATATGGCGCCTCAATCCATCACCTTGACGGCTCCGGCCAACAATACCACACTCAGTGAGTATTCGGTTACGCTGGACTGGCAAGCAGGCATTGATCCCGAGCACGATTTGCTCACCTATAGGGTATATATAGATACCGCTCAAATCCCGCTGAAGGTTGCTGCTGATACACTCACAAAAACTTCAGTTACTATTGAGGGATTATCACAAGGTGTTACCTATTACTGGCGCGTGGCGGCAAGGGATGCAAATGGAAATATAGCAGCAAGCGAGGTATGGAGTTTTACTACGGGAGCCAATACCGTGAATGCCGCTCCTCATGTCCCTGTGTTGTTATTGCCTGCCGCCAATCAAAGTGGTGTTGTGATCTCACCGGCCTTTGAGTGGTCAACGATGCAGGATCCGGAAAACAATGTAGTAAAAGCCGACCTATACCTTGGTATAGATTCACTCACCTGGAGTCCTATAGCCCGGAGCCTGGCGGCCAGCACCTATACGCTGCACAAGAAGTTGATTTCAGAGACCACGTATTTCTGGCAAGTAAAAGTATATGATGGAAACGGGGGTGTTGCCTATAGTAAAGTTTCAGTTTTTAAGACCGGCAATCAAGGACCCACCATTCCGCAGTTGCTTACTCCCGCCAATGGTGCTTTGCATGTTTTGAATATACATACCTTGTCGTGGGCTTTTGCCACGGACCCCGAAGGAGATCATGTGACCTATACGGTACGGATCGGGCAATCCGCGAGTAGTCTGCAAGAGGCAGCCACGAATCTTTCTGGTAATAGTTATTCGTTTGGAAATCTCTCGACTCCCTTGAACACGGATTTTTACTGGCAGGTAATAGCCGTTGATAGTAAAGGAGCCTCTACGGCAAGTGAAGTGAGGTCGTTTAAAACCTATCGTTATTACGACGTAAATGGCACCACCCTTAAAACTCCTGCGGACCGTACTATAGGCGCCTCGCTCACACCGACGCTATCCTGGAATGCAGGACCGTATGCAAATACCCGATATGATGTATACCTCCAGAAGGACAACGGCCTTATGCTGGTGGCTGCTAATCTGAATGCAACCACCTATACGGTAAGTCAGCTGCTGGGTAAAAATTCGCTGGAGCCGCATACAACCTATAGCTGGCAAGTAGTTGGCAAGGATGCAGGCGGCAACGGCAATGCTGCACCTTCGGCTATATGGTCGTTTACCACGACTTCCGATCCGCCTTCAAAGCCGCTATTGGAGCTGCCTGCTAACCATGCGGTGAGTCAGCCATATTCGGTTTTGCTCACCTGGCAGGCCAGCACCGGGCTTGCAGGAGACTATATATTCTACGATGTATATCTTCGTGAAGATGGCGGTGCAGATGTAAAAATTGCTGCTGATGTTTTAGCAACGACCTATCAGACTCCGGATCTGACGTTGAAACCAGATACAAAGTATTATTGGCATGTGGTGGCTAAAAATATGTTTGCAGGTCAGGCTGCAAGCGATACGTGGGACTTTGCGGTTAAAGATAATACAATCAACACGCCTCCAACACAGCCTGCATTGAAAACGCCTGTGAACTATACGCATGATGTATCGCTCACGCCTATACTTACATGGGAAGCCAGCCAGGATGTGGACGGTGATCCGGTTAAATATAGTATATATATGGGTAAAGACCCGGCAACAATGTCTTTACTCAAGAGCGGTGTGACACAACTCTCGCATACTGTGGTTGCACCCCTGATGCCGCATACGTATTATTATTGGCAAGTGAAGGTTAGTGATAGCAAAGCCCAGACGTCGAGTGAAACGGGTGTCTTCGTTACGGTGAATTCAGATCCTGATAAGGTGACTTTGATTAGCCCGCAACCGCAGGAGCAGCTTTTAAATAACCATGCGGTTCTTACCTGGCTGCCTGCAGCGGACGCTGATAACGATGAGGTTGAATATGATATATACCTTGGCAGCGAGCCTTCTGTACTCCAAAAGGTTGCTGCCAACATTGATGGTGTGCAGTATGAACTTAAAAATTTGATCAATAACAAAAACTATTACTGGCAGGTTGTTGCCCATGACGCCTTTGGCGGAGAATCCAGGAGTGATGTACAACAATTCATCAGTAAAAATGAAGCTCCGGGTATAGTGTCACTGAATACTCCTTCTGACCAGGCAACGGTAAAAGGACCTGCAGTTACTTTGCAATGGATGCCGGCTGTTGACCCGGAGAATGGTCCGGTGGTGTATGATGTATATATAGGTATAGATGGAGCTCCGCATGCACGTGTTGCGACTGTTCTGGACGGATCGGCATTTATACTGCATTCACTTACCGGTGGTACAAACTATACCTGGCATGTGAAGGCGCGTGATGCATGGGGAGGGGAGAGCTTAAGTGAGGTTTGGTCGTTTACCTGTCAACCGGGTACGGCTGATCAACCGCCGGGGCAGGTGCTTCTGACAGCGCCCGCAAATCAAGCACAACACCTGGCAGATCCGATTGTTCTTTCATGGGCGCCGAGTCAGGATCCGGAAGGAGAGAAGGTAGTATATAATATATACCTGGGGCGTGATCCGAATAGCCTGCCGCTAGTGGCTGAGAAGTTAGATGGCACTGCATATTCCATAAGTGGGCTGCAGAGCGATACGAATTATTACTGGAAAGTGGAAGCTGCAGATCCGGCTGCTAACAGTACATTCAGCGTGACATGGCAGTTTAGTACCATTAGAAAATTTGAAGTAGCCGGAAGTATAAAGGATGGAATGGATAATCCTGTGAGTGGAATTATGGTCGAGGTAGGAGACCAGGTTGCTCAGACAAACATCGATGGCAGGTATAATATAGAAGTATCGCAAGGGTGGTCGGGAACGATACGGCCAACTTCCCAGATCTATAGGTTCTCGCCAGTAGAGACGGAAATTACAGCACTTGACAACAATAGCCTGGAGAATAATTTCCTGGCTTTACGATCAGGATATATCTTGATCCAGGGGATTATTACCGATGAATCCGGAAACGGAATCGAAGGAGTAAGGCTGCAAGGCATGGATAGCGACGTCGTCACCGATGCTACCGGTAGCTATATAGTTGAAGTGCCGGCGGGCTGGACTGGAACGTTTACGCCTGCATCGCCAGGGTATACATTCATTCCTCAGGCACGCTCGTTCGAACACGTGGAGAACGACCAAGGCAATCAGGATTTTGTAGGTGCTGTCGTGCTTGATGTTTCACTGCCGGAAAACCAGCTGGTGAAGGTATATCCGAATCCTACACAAGGATTATTAACGTTTACATGGCAGACTGCCCTGGCCTCTGAGGGCACACTTGTGTTCATCAATGCTTTCGGACAGGAAGTGTCCCGGACACGCATTGCAAAACATACTAAGCATTTTAATTTTAACGCAAACCATAAAACGCCGGGAGGTATATATCAGTGTATACTATACTGCGACGACCGCGTGGTCTTTGTAACGCGGGTCGTCTTTCTCGATTGATTGTTTATAGTCATGTTGCGCCATGTATACCTACGGTGACACCTTTGCTTTCTTTTACTCTGAGCGCAGGGATTTCACAGGGTTTGCGACAGCAGATTGAACGGCTTGTAGACAAATTGTAATGAGGGCGATGAACAGAGCCGTTGCTCCTGCAATGACAAAGATCCACCACGACAAGCCAATCTTGTAGGCAAAAGTCTGCAGCCACTCATGCATAAAGAATCCTGCTAGCGGGGCGGCAATACAGAATGATATGAAAACCAGTTTTAGAAAATCCTGCGAGAGCAATCCGACAATATTGGTTAGCGTTGCGCCGAGCACTTTGCGGATCCCAAACTCACGGGTGCGTTGCTCGGCAGAAAACATCACCAGGCCCAGTAAGCCTAAGCATGAGATTATAATTGCCAGCATGGCGAAAGCATTTGAAAGTTTTGTTACTACCTGTTCATTGCTATAGAGCTGACCGTACTCTTCATCTATAAATCGATACCCTAACGGGTAATTAGGATTTACTTCTTTATATACTTTCTCCAGGCTGGCGAGTGCTTCTTTTGTTTTGCCGGGCTCAGTACGAACAAGCAATACACCGAAATATTCATACTCTTTCACATCCAGTATTAAAGGTCGTATGGGTTCATGCAATGAATGGGTGTGATAGTCTTTCAGGATACCAATTATTTTCCCCTTCTTACTCCAGGCCGATACCCACTTGCCGATGGGATCTTTGATGCCCATTTGTCTGACAGCTTCTTCATTGATCATAAAGGCGTCAGCTGAATCAGTCGAGAATGCTTTTGAAAAGCCACGTCCCTCGACCACTTCCAGCTTCATCACTTTGAGAAAATCAAATCCTACAGACATGGGTTTGAAGCCAACGGAGGCGCCCTTAATTTTCCCTTCCCACTGGATAGCATCTTCGCCATTGGCAGTCTCGGTATGCCCATCGTTTTCATCGACAACAAAACTCATTACGTGAGGCGCTTCACTGCTTCTGTCCACGGCAAGTATACTGGGCATGCTTAAAGCTTTTTCTTTAAATATAGTATAGTTGTGAAAATTCCTAGGTTCATTTTTAGGATCCTTTAGCTCTCCTTCAATAGGTATATAAAGGATGTTGTCGCGCTCATATCCCAGGTGTATATTTTGTACATAACGGGTTTGTTGAGAAATGACAAGCGTGACGATCAAAAGCACAATTGAAATTGAAAACTGAAAAATAGTAAGGCCTTTCCGTAGCCATATAGCACTACTGGAATACTGCAAGGCGCCTTTTAGAATTCTCACAGGCCGCAAGGAGGAGAGAAACAACGCAGGGTAGCTGCCTGCCACTATTCCTGTGAATAGCATCAGGCCTAGTAGTATAAGCCACGAGGTTGGTTCGCTCGCGGGCGAGACAATATGTTTTCCTGTGAAGGTATTAAACGTGGGGAGCAGTAAATGTACCATTGCGGCCGAGAGCATCAGTGCCAGTGCAGAAAGAAACATGGACTCGCCCAGAAACTGCCGGATCAAACTTCCTCTTGAAGAGCCGACTACTTTTCTCACACCAATTTCTTTGGCACGTTTTACTGAGCGTGCCGTGGCCAGGTTCATAAAATTGATACAGGCAATAATTAAAATAAAAATCGCGACGCCATTAAAGATCCTCACATATTCGATGCGTCCGCCCTGAGGTTTTCCATTGACAAAATTGGCGACCAGATATTGGTCTGCAAATGGTTGAAGGCCAAGCGATACTTTACGCGGATCATTCTTATCTAAACGTGCTTGTACGAATCGGTTTATTTTCGCTTCAACGGCGCTGAGGTCCGAGCCCTTTTTGAGCTGAATGGTGGTAAGCACCTTGGGTGAAGCCCATTCCACTTTTCCCAACCATTGATTTTCTATATTGATCAGAAAGTCAAATTTTAATGAGCTGTGATCTGCTATATCTTCGAAGACTGCAGTGACAACAAAATCCAATTTGTTTTCATACTGAATGCTTTCCCCGATTGCTTTTTGAGGAGTATCAAAAAACATCTTTGCCATCTTACGCGAAATGGCAATACTGTTAATATCTTTTAGTGCATTTTTTTTATCCCCCGCAATAATGCTATAGCTGAAGATGGTAAAGAAATCTTTTCCGGCACGTGATCCTTCAAGCTTGTGAATTTTCTCGCCTACGCGAAACGTCTCTGCATATCCCCATGGTAATTCATATCCCGTTGAATAGAACGTCAGATTTTCAACTTCCGGTATACTTCCTTTAATATCGGCAACAGGTACATCAACCTTGGGTGTGAAACGGATTGTTGTGTTATAACTCCCGGTGATCACGTTACTGGTATTTACAGTTTCATAAACATTGTACAGCTGGTCTGCCTTTGCATGAAAGTTATCGACACTCCTTTCATCCCGGATCCATAAAAAGATGAACAGGCAGCAGGTCATGCCTAAGGCGAGCCCGATTATATTGATCACTGAAAACGCCTTGTGGCGGAGAAGATTTCGGACTGCCACGATAAGGTAATGTTTTAACATGTTCATATTCAAAAAGGAGTTAGAGGTTGAGGAAGGCTTTCTTTTTAGAGCAAATGGTTTTATGAATCCAAGTACATTACGGATATAGTCCAGGCGTGCTTTCTTAAGACCTGAATGTTGTAGCTGGTAATCAAATTCTTCGGAAAGATCACCTTCAACTTCTTCCAGCAGGTGAGGGGAACAATACCATTGAAGCAGGCGTGTAGCCCACCGTGGAGGGGTGGGCTTGTTTGAATCATTGTTCATATTTTCCCAGGTGAAAGTTTTAAAGATGGTGGCAGTAAATTCCAGAGGTTAGCACGAACCGACTGGATATCCTGCAAGGTGTGTTGGCCATAGGTAGTGATCGAAAAAAATCGCTTTCTTCTTCCGCCGCGCTCCGGTGTCGGATCGCCCATTTTTGATGTGATCATGCCTTTCTCTTCAAGGCGATGAAGGGCAGCATGGACCTGGTTCAATCTTACTGACCGGGCAGTCTGCGCAATGATCTGGTGCGTTATCAGTACACCATATGCCTTTGCGTCAAGCATGGCCACAATGAGTAGAACAATCTCTTCAAACTCGCCTAGGTAAGTCCTTTTCATTGAAAAACTATTTGTTCTAGTTTTGATGACCAAATAGCTTGCCATATCAAAAAGCGGCTTTTTAACGAACATTGGAAGATTTTAGAAAGATTGTGCTTTTCATACGTTCGGAAACAGAACAGTTTTGTCCGCTAATGAGTCGGTGATGAAGCCTGAATGCTCCATGGAGCTGTTTAAATAAAGTATATAGAATTTGTTTTCGAGCTGCTATATCTGACCACGGATATACTCCAGGTTGAAAGTGAATGGTGTCCTTATATAGCTATATGATTTGATTTATAGTGTAACTATAGTTTAAGGTGGTTGGTCGTTGTTTTGTTGGTGTTAGTCGAGTGGGAGTACTCGAGCTGAAATAAATGCCAGGAACAAACGAGATTGCTTCAGGTTGGAAAGTGAATGATGTCAATGTATATACATGGAGTTATAGTGTAACGATGATTTGATCTGGCTCATCGTTGTTTTGTTGGTATTGGTAGAGTGGGAGCCCGTCGTTGTGATCAATTAATATCTGTAAATATACCTATATCTGGTACGCACTCAATAAGACGATTTGCTATTAGCTCATTCGTAGCATAATTATATAGATATCTATATACAATCACTAAGCGGGTCGATAACACGTGATGCGAGTCATTTGCGTTGGTCATCTTTATTCATTCGATTTCTAACCCAAAACCAAATGACCTATGAAGTTTTATCTGCTATGGTTTTTATCAGCAATGTCGCTTGCAGGCTGGGCACAAGTACAGACGATCACAGGGCGTGTCACTTCCGCTGAAGATGGTGCGCCGCTGCCGGGTGTTAATATTATTGTAAAGGGAACCTCCGTGGGTACCACCACCGACACAGATGGAAGTTATACTATATCTGTAACGCCCGGTGCCAAGCTCGTGGTCTCATTTATAGGCTATGCTACACGAGAGATTACGGCAACACAAGCGGCTGTTGATATTGTACTGAAAGCGGAGATTACCGCGCTCTCGGAAGTTGTTGTGGTCGGCTATACAACGCAGCGCAGGAAAGATCTCACCGGTGCAGTATCCGTCGTCAATACCCAGCAACTGCAGCAGCTGCCGGCAGCACAGTTAACCGTTCAGATGCAGGGACGCGCCTCCGGGGTAACGGTCCTGGGCTCGGGACAACCCGGTGAAGCACCGCAGGTACGTATTCGCGGTCTCAACACATTCGGAAACAATTCTCCGCTATATGTTGTGGACGGTGTACCGACGCAAAACATCAACGACATCAATCCGAACGATGTATCATCGATGCAGATACTAAAGGATGCAGGCTCGGCATCGATTTATGGCTCGCGTGCTGCCAATGGTGTTATTATCATCACCACCAAGCGCGGCAAGGACAAAGTAAGAGTACAGTACGATGCTTACTATGGCCTACAGGTGCCTCAAAGTGGAAACGTTTGGAATCTTTTAAATCCTCAGGATGCAGCGCAACTCAAGTTTAATGCATTAAAGAATACAAACCCTAACCAGGCAATCGACGACCCGCTCTACGGCAGTGGTGATACTCCGGTTCTACCGGACTATATCACACCACAAGGAGCCCGTGAAGGAGATGCTTCTGTGGATCCAGCCTTGTATAATGTGAATCCAAACTATACCAGTGTCGAGGAGTATAACAAATTCTACAGGATTACACGCGCCAGTAAAAGTGGCACCGACTGGTTTCACGAAATCTTTAAGTCAGCACCCATTACCAGTCACAACCTCTCGCTAAGTGGCGGAAGTGATCAGGGCAGCTATTTATTTTCTGTCAACTACTTCAATCAAAAGGGAACGCTGATCAACACCTACCTCAAGCGGTATACACTTCGCTCCAACAGCGAATATAGGGTTAGCAATCAAATACGCATCGGTGAAAATATAGCGTTCTCGGTGAGCGATAATCCGCGCATTAACGCCTTGCAGGAGGGAAGTGCTGTAAGTATGGCATTCCGAGAACAAACGATCATACCGGTGCATGACATCAAGGGTAATTATGCCGGTGGCTATGGTGCAGGGCTGGGCAACGCCAGTAATCCGGTGGCAGAACAGGAACGCACTGGCAACAACTCGGGGTTGAACAACCGTCTTTTTGGTAATGTGTTTGCCGAGATCGATTTCCTGGAAGACTTCACACTCAGAACCAGTTTTGGCGGCGAGTTATACTCGGGAGCATATCGTTCTTTTTCCTATCCAACGTATGAGGACCAGGAGAATACGACAACAAATTCCTATACTGAAAATAACTTTTCGGGACACAATTGGACGTGGACCAACACGCTGAACTACCAGCGAATTTTTAATGCTATACATGATGTGAAGGTCCTGGTGGGTACGGAGTTTTATCAGAACAACGGGGCGTATAGCGGGGGAACAACCAACGGTTACTTCTCCTTTGATCCGGATTTTACGAACCTCGCCACCGGTTCGGGTACACAAACAAACTATAGTGCTAAGTATTCTGATGCGTTGTTCTCGCTCATCGGGCGTATGGACTATACGTTGTATGATAAATACCTCTTGGGAGCTACACTGCGCAGGGACGGATCTTCACGCTTCTTGAATTACAGGTACGGATGGTTTCCGGCAGTCAGTGCAGGGTGGCGGATTTCAGAAGAGAACTTTATGGACGATATAGCCTGGCTTGATGAGCTTAAGATTCGGGGTGGATATGGGGTGATGGGAAATCAACTAAACGTGGATGCGGCCAATGCCTATACCACCTATGGTGGCGACCGCACCTCATCATACTATGCCATCGACGGTTCTAACGCTTCCAACGCGCAAGGGTTCCAGCGCACGCGGATCGGCAATCCGGATGCCAAGTGGGAAAAGAACATCAATTCAAATATAGGTATAGATCTAGGTCTGTGGAGTGGAAGACTTGACCTTACCATCGACTACTTCCGAAAGGAGATTAAAGATCTCTTGTATAATCCCGAGTTAGCCGGAACTGCCGGGCTGGGAACAGTACCGTATGTGAATGTTGCCCGCATGCGCAACCAGGGCATTGATCTGTCGGTGTCAACGGAATTTGACTTAACCGCTGATTTAAAACTCACTGCTATGGTAACCTTTACGACCTATAGCAATAAAATTATAGCTATAGCAGATGGTGTTGACTACTTTGATCAGGAGGGACGCCGGTTCAGCGGCAGTTATATTGTCCGCAATGCCGTAGGGCATTCCATTGGTGAATTCTATGGCTATAAAGTGGCCGGCTTCTGGGATTCTCAGCAGGAGATCAACCAGGCAAATGCGGAAGCCCAGCAAGCTACCGGAAGCCCCTCGGCTATATATCAAAGTGACGTTGCCGTGGGGCGCTTTCGCTATACCGACACCAACGGTGATAACCAGATTACGGAGGCTGACCGGACGTTTCTGGGAAACCCGAATCCGGACTTTAGCTACGGTATAAATATAGGGGCGACCTACAGAGGTTTTGACTTCAGTATATTTCTGTACGGTACGCATGGCAACGACATCTGGAACAACGTGAAATGGTGGACTGATTTTTATGCCAACTTTCAAGGGGCAAAGAGTCAGACCGCACTATATGATTCGTGGACACCGGACCATCAGGATGCCAAAGCACCAATCCAGGAAACTGTAGGATCGTTCAGCACCGCCAGCGTGCCCAACTCGTATTTCGTAGAGAAGGGATCTTATCTGCGCGCAAAGAATATACAACTCGGCTATACGTTGCCGGGCGGGTTATTGAGCAAACTAAAAATTGAACGCGTACGCATTTATGTTCAGCTCGCCAATGCTTTCACCATCACAAAATATTCCGGGCTTGATCCCGAGATCGGTATAACTTCCAATACCGACAACACTTCAGGTGGAAGTCTGAACCAATCCTTTTCATCCACTACTTCTTTCGGTATAGATGAAGGGGTATATCCTAATCAACGCCAGTTTCTCATTGGTATAAATGCATCATTCTAGATATACCACTAAAAATTACTCCGTATGAAATTGTCAAAGTATATTTTAATTATAGCAACGCTAATTGCCGGATGGATACTTAATTCCTGTCAGGACAGCCTGGAGATTGATGCACAAGGTGCCTTGAGTGATGAGGTGCTTGCCAATAAAAGTGGTGTTGAAACATTGCTGGTGGGAGCGTATGCAGCGTTGGATGGTCAGTATAATAACGGATCAGCACTGAACCTTGCGGGGACCAATGCATGGGAAGCGTCACCCAGCAACTGGACCTTTGGAAGTATCGCGGGTGGAGATGCCCATAAGGGAAGTGATGGAAGTGATCAGGCTGCCGTAGATGCCATCGCTAAATTTACAGCAGATCCCAGCAACACATATTTTAACAGCAAGTGGCGTACGGTGTACGAAGGCGTCAATAGAACAAATTCTGTATTAAAGGTAATGGCACTGGCCACCGATATATCGGAGGCCGATCAGGTGATCATTGCAGCACAGGCGCGGTTCCTGCGTGCACATTACTATTTTGAATTAAAGAAAATGTGGGACAATGTTCCCTGGATCGATGAGACCATGGAGACAGCCGAAGCAAGTTTCCAGAAAAATGATGCAGACATCTGGCCCAGGATTGAAGCTGACTTTCAATACGCCATGGATCATTTGCCGGCAACACAATCGGAGATAGGCAGAGTAAACAAGTGGGCTGCCGCCACATACCTGGCCAAGGCCTATCTATACCAGCAAAAATATACTTTAGCTAAAACGCTGTTCGATGAAGTAATGAGTGAGGGGGTTACCAGTAATGGTATGAAGTATGCGCTGGTGACTAAGTTTCACGATAACTTCGATGCGGCAACGGAAAATAATTCTGAATCGGTTTTCTCCATACAGATGACTGCCAATGACGGTAGCGGTACAATTGCCAGCGCAAACCAGGGAGATATGCTAAATTTTCCCTATGGCGACAGCCCTTTTCGATGCTGTGGATTTTTTCAGCCGACACAAGACCTGGTAAACTCATACAGGACTACGCAAGATGGACTTCCATACCTGGATGATTACAACAGTCACCCCGTGAAGAGTGATCAGGGTATAGCCTCCAGCTCTGCCTTTACACCTGATGCCGGAAACCTCGACCCGCGCCTTGACTGGACTGCCGGCCGAAGAGATATACCGTACCTGGATTGGGGCAATCATCCTGGTGCTAACTGGATACGCAGCCCCAACCAGACCTACGCCGGACCATACTCACCCAAGAAGAATATATACATGCAGGCAACGCAGGATCTATACGCCGATCAGAATTCCTGGGCACCGGGAACTGCAATTAACTGGAACGTGATCCGCTTTGCGGATGTACTTTTGATGGCGGCAGAGGCTGAGGCGAAATTAGGAAATCTTGATCAGGCGCAAGCGCACGTCAACCAAGTACGCGCCCGTGCTGCCAACCCCGTTAATTATATATATACCTATATCGATGAAGATGACCCCTTAAAGGGCTATACCACGACACCGGCAGCAAATTATGTAATCTCGGTATATCCTTCCGGAACCTTTACCGCACAGGGCCTGGAGTACGCCTTAAAGGCTATATATTTTGAACGGAAACTGGAGCTGGCCATGGAAGGTCACCGGTTCTTTGATCTGGTCCGTTGGGGTATAGCTGCGGAAACATTAAACAAATTCTTTGCCTACGAGAGCACCGTTACCACCGATATAGCAGGCGGGACATTTGTGGCCGGAAAGCATGATTACTTTCCGATTCCACAACGCCAGATCGACTTAAGTACATCCGGCGGGGTGTCGTCATTGACGCAGAATTCTGGATATTAATTTTGTGCGTATTGTGTGCAAATCTCCTAAAGGCTGCAATGCTAAAGGAGATTTTGCTTTTTAACGCATGCGCGTTAGCGAAAACGTGAATGCCGATATTTTTCTCACGCGATCACCTCGATGACAGTATAAGTATGTTGATAATCTCTCAATGATAAATAAGCGTGTTGTGGTAGGGTTATAAGCAATTTTACTGTATGTAACTATAGTATAACGTTTTGCTACATGATAGAGATATCCCCGATGACAAGTGATTATACAATTATCGATGCGCAAATTTTGAAATTACTTGCAGACAATAACCCAAAGTCAATTTCACTCATGTATGAGGCGCATCACGATGTTATCCTAAAAAGGTTGAACAGTCTTCTTGGGGACCAGCAGGATTCTGAAGATGTTTTACAGGAACTATTTCTTTCCCTGTGGGAGAAGCGAGGCAAATTGAAGTTAGCTCCTCCGTTGCGAGGGTATTTACTGACGGCAGCCCACAATCGTGCTCTTAATTTTATGGAGCGCAAAGCGCGGATGAAATTAACTTCATTGGACACGACACTGTCCATCGTGCAGGGGAGGCTAACAGGGAGTGGCAGCCCGAATCGCCGCTTGTTAGAAAGTAAAATAAAAGCTGCTATCGGCAAGCTTCCGCACAGGACACGGATCATTTATCTGTTAAGCAGGAACTTCGATATGAGTAACGTCGAAATAGCTGGACAGCTCAACATCTCTGTTAAGGCTGTTGAGAAGCATATCACCAAGGCACTAAAACTTTTAAGGGGATTTCTTCAACTCTCCCTTACCGTTATGTATGTGGTTCTTGGCGAATAAAAAATAAATGCATGTTGGTAGGGTTTGCAGGTTCATTTGCTGTATAACAAAGAGAAATATATATGCCATGTTACAGGACGACTACACCAGTTTGATTCACAAATCACTGACCGGACAAATCAGTAGGCAGGAGAATATTCAATTGCAGCAATGGCTTCAGGACAGTGCCGAGCATAGACGTGAATATGACGAAATAAAGAAAATATGGGAGATGGATGTTGATGATACTTCTCCAGATGAATACGACCACGCTTTCAACCTGAAGAGACTTGAAGAGAATCTGACGCTACTGGTTTCAAAAGAAATACAGGTCAGGCGTCTCAAGCGCCTTGTAATCTTAGCACTCAGCATGTGCGCGGGAGTGATGGCAGGTTCGGCTTATTTGTATTTATACCTATATCCCCCGGTCCGTCTTGAAGAGCGCTACACGGTTGCTGCCAGTGATTCAAGTACAGTCTGGCTAAGTGATAGTTCACGGGTGGATCTCAATAGTACATCCCGGCTTGGGTGTCAGTTTACAAGAAAGGAACGTGTGATCGACTTGGAAGGTGAAGCGCTCTTGTCTGTTAAGAAAGAAGAGCGTCCGTTTATACTTCGCTCGCCCGCTGGCACTATTCGGGTAAAGGGAACTACCTTTCATGTCCGCGCATTTTCTGATCGTCCCCTTGAAGTTATGGTGATCGATGGGAGGGTGGATGTTTGTTTGCCTGCCATGACCTGGCATCTTCATAGGGGAGAGTATCTCTCCCTGAAAGATGGCCTGAGGAGTAAAGCAGTTCCGGCAGATGATTCCAGCATGCAGTTCTGGTTAACGGGGAAACTCGAATTCAAAAAGGCTTCGTTAGAGGAAGTGATACGGCAGGTTGAAAAGTTATACAGTATACGTTGCACGCTGCCCGTAGCACTCCGAGGCTGCCCGTTTACCGGCACCTTCGATCAAGCCTCCGTTGAGGAAATTATCAAAATACTTTCCTATAGTATAAACATCGAGTTCCATGCGACAGGCCGTGGTAGCTATAGCATTTCAGGGAAAGGTTGTACTCTTTAATCAAAAAAGTTATGCGTTATCTGGTGGCAGGTATATTCTTGTTTCAAAATAACAGCGTGTATTCCCAGATGTTGCTGGATCGCGAAATTAATTTCGCTGTGAGATCCATGCCGCTGGAGGAGGTGCTCAATAAACTTCAGCAGGAGTATTATATATTGTTTTCGTACGGCTTTGATAATGTTACGGGAAAGACTCCCATATCTATTGAAGCGCAGTCCATTTCTGTTTATGACCTGCTCCACGAGTTGGGAAGGCAGGCCGACGTGGAGTTTATCATCGTTGGCACTACGGTCGTCTTCCGGCGCAGACACATCGTATCCTTGCGTGAAGATGAAACCTTAAACACAGTCAAGCGACATCTTGCTATTGGAAGCTTCGATCCGGCTGATTCAGTCCGGCTTGTGCAGCGGAACATCGTATTCCCCCTTCACCCGATACCAGCCGCAAAGTATGTATATATACCCGTCGTGATGCGGCTCCATGCACCGCGCTATACCATGGGTCCATCGCCTTGTGCCTTTCACTTTCTGCTACTGCAGGACTTAAATAATGAAATTGTTATAGGTTCCCATCACTCCGGCCATACCTTAAACACCGGCCACCGCATCGGCGCTGCCGTTGCATATCAACCTTCGGCTCGTACGCTTATTGTCGGTACCATGAGCCTTTCATTAAAAGATTCAGCATCCCGGCAGATGTACTATTCCGGCCCGCAGAATATACATCACGAGGTCTTGCTCGCCTGGACATACTCTCTTGCCAGAATACGTAAAGCAACGGTTGGGTTGTCAGCCACTTTTACATATAGCGCTCCGGATCATTTTGTGCGCTATATTCATACCCGCCGGCCGATATACACTTCGCCCTTACCTGCCGTGGATACGCACAGGAGTATATATAGTGGTATGGTATGTTTAGAGATCAATCAACGCCTTGGTGGGGCAGGTAGTATATATTTAAAAGGCCAGTATGGCCTGCATGCTGTGCGGCCGTCAGAGGATGTTCCTGCATCCATTCATGTCCTCTCCCTGGCCATGGGGTTTCGGTATATTTTCTTTATGCACAGTAAACGGGTATAGCAAGTGAACAACATTGTATCGTGCTAAGATGATGGAAGTATCTATACCTAAAACGGGTATCGCATATTTATGTCGGATAAACACCTGCCTTGCAGCAGATTCACATCTGCTTACGGCATTTGATCAATATATAGCATTCCATCCGTTAAGGATGCTGCCTCTTTATCCGATTATCGGATAGAGGGGAGCAGACCTTCGTTCTTCCCAAGTCTGATCGACCCACTTCCTTTTGAGCTTGACAACGTTGATCGTACTATACAGATGACTTTACGCATCGTGCCATACATAATTCCAATATGTGTTCTGGAGTTTGTATATAATTCCAAACTGCCCGTTACATAAGGTTTCAATCTCGCCCTCATAAGGAAAACAAAAGAGCAGGCAAGAAAGTAAATATTTAGTCAGTGGCTATCAAATCCACATCATTGTTTCGGCTACAACGATCATTGATTTAACTACATCCACCGTGCTTACAGAGTCCACCTTTGTATTGTAATTAATTCAACAACAAAAACTTTACAACAATGAGCACTAAAAAAGTATGGTTTGTAACCGGAGCATCTAAAGGCCTCGGTCTTACACTTGTTAAAAGACTTTTAAGCGAAGGCTATCGCGTAGCGGCAACATCCAGAACAGCAGACGCGATGAGAAAGGATGTGGGAAACTCTGCAAATTTTCTCCCCTTGGAAGCCGATGTGGTAAATGAGAAAAGCATCAGTCTTGCTATTGCCAAAACGATTGAGACTTTTGGAAGTATAGATGTAGTGGTGAACAATGCCGGCTACGGTCAATTGGGGACAGTCGAGGAGCTTACCGATAAGGAGGGGCGTGAGAACTTTGATGCCAACGTGTTTGGTGTACTGAATGTGATCAGGAACGTGATGCCTCATTTCCGTGAAAAGAAATCAGGACACATTATTAACATCTCATCAATCGCGGGTTTCCTCGGAGCGTTTCCGGGCTGGGGTATTTACAACGCGACCAAGTTCGCGGTTGCAGGATTAACAGAAGCTTTGTCGGCCGAGGTGAAATCACTTGGAGTGTCTGCTACCATTGTATATCCTGGTTACTTTAAGACTAACTTTCTACTCAAGGGATCGTTACGATTTTCTGCCAATCCAATCGCTGACTACAAGGAGGCCCGCGAACTTGACCAGGTGCATCTTGAAAAAATCCCTGGCAATCAACCGGGTGATCCTGAAAAGGGTGCGCTTGCATTGATTACATTAGCAGAGAGTCAGAATCCTCCGTTGCATTTCTTTATGGGAAGTGATTCATTTGGAATGGCAAACACAAAAATTGATATATTGAAAAACGAACTCATGGCCAACGAGGTCTTGAGCAAGTCAACAGATTATTGAACTATAAAGAGAGGTGGAACTATACCATAGTTCCACCTCTATATATGTATGGCATCTAAGAACATTTATACTTTCAATACCATCAGTGAATTTCACAAGATGAGTGGCTTGCCAAAACCGGAACATCCGATGGTAAGCGTTGTAGATTATGGCTTGGTTGAGTACCAAACCAAGGAGAAAGAAATCAGCTGGGTACAAAACTTTTATTCTGTTGGACTGAAAAGAGATATTCAGGGTAAATTTCGCTATGGTCAGCAAGAGTATGATTTCGATGAGGGGCTGATGTCATTTGTCTCACCGGGACAAGTGGTGCACCTTACGGTTGAAACACCCAAAGTAAAACCAACCGGTATACTTCTGTTTATACATCCCGAGTTTTTATGGAACACGCCTTTGGCGAAGGATATAAAGCAGTATGAATTCTTTGGGTACTCGGTCAATGAAGCTTTGTTCATGTCGGAGAAGGAAGAAACAATTATTACCGAGCTGATGCAGAATATTCAGCGGGAGTATCACAATAACATTGATAAGTTCAGTCACAACATTATCATTTCTCAGATACAGCTTCTACTAAACTATTGCGAGCGCTTTTATCAGCGACAATTCATAACGCGCAAGAAAAGCAGTCACCAGGTTCTTGAGCGATTGGAAAAGGTTCTTGACGACTGGTTTAATAGTGCGGACTTGACTGAGAAAGGTTTACCCACCGCACAGCAGATTGCAGAGGTTTTAAACATTTCACCAAATTACCTGGGCAGTTTACTCAAGACGTTAACTGGACGATCAACACAACATCACATTCATGATAAACTGATTGAAAAGGCGAAAGAGAAATTGTCTACGACTACATTGTCTGTTAGCGAGATTGCCTTTCAGCTTGGGTTTGAACATTCACAGTCTTTTAACAAGCTTTTTAAAAATAAAACGAGAGTGTCTCCGTTGGAGTTCAGGAGATCATTCAACTAAAGACTAAACGAGTAATTGTATGTAAGATCTATACGTATACCTCTTGTGGTGTGGTGGCGAGTACAGATATGGTTTTGAAGTGTTAGGCCAGGCACTAACCTACTTAAAACAATAGCTATATTTACATAGTGAATAGCGTATATAAATATAATTCTGATATCAACATGGAGTTTCTACCTTCTTCGTTTATTTATAGCTTGCAAGCGCAACCTATATTTCTTAAGCAGTAAAAGCTATAAAGAAATGGTGCTCCATTTATAAAGGTTATCCACGATAGAGTTGCCGAATGCTGACTATTTACTCGATCGCCTTCTCTATATTGTTAAAGTTTCTACGGGTAATGAGCTTCGATATTCGGTTGTTATTCATAGCCAGACAGGCTGATGTCATCCATCCAACGACATCGGGATGTATTGCTCCCAGATGTTCATTATCAACAATGCATTTCCCGCATCGTTAATGTTGTATAGCGGCCAGTAAATTTTCACCACTCTCTCTGAATGGGGGTTTTCGTCTTATAGAAAAATAAAGTGATGTGTTTGGTGCTAGGTAATATTGGTAAATCATTATCGCTATATAGTTTCATGATTTGATGCTTTTAAGAATTTTTTCTTTTCCTAAGTATATAGTATTCCATTTGGATTGTTCGAATCTCTGCCGATTACCTGATTTTTATAAGGTATATTATTTGGTCCCCGAAAAGGTAAGTATAATAACTATTTTAAATGGCTTTGTCTATTTAATCGGAGGAGATGTTTCAGATGCAATATCTTGGGTAAACACCGAAATGAAATTATGGCTGAAAAACTGAAGAAGAGAATCGTACTGATCGAAGAAGATGACAAACTGAGGGAAGGCCTGAGCTTTGCCATTGAACACAGCGGTAATTATTTCAGAGTAAATGCCTACAAGTTTTATAGTGACGCCATCCGACAGGTTCATCGCGATTGTCCTAACGCGATTGTAATGGATATAGCGGTATCCGATATGCATCGTGTGGAAGGTATACGTGCGTTGAAGAGTAAATGCCGCGCTGAAATTGTTGTATTTACCGATATAGATTCTGGGCAGGTGATCAACGAAGTATTGAGCCTCGGTATTAGCGGGTATATTTTAAAAAAAGTAACACTCGCAGATTTTATCCGCTCACTTGAAAGCATTCTGAGCGGAGGGGCAGTGTTGTGTCCGTCTGTTACCAAAACGGTGCTCGAATCCCTTCACTCGAATTCCGCATCGCTTTGTTAAAAAAACTAATGCGTCACGATTGATCATGCGGAAGGCATCATAAAATCACAACTTAATATCGCGATGGCGACCTTCGATATATAACACCTTGATTCTGGTTCAACGGCGGAACGCAAAAGGCGTTTGAAATATGAACATCTTTCGGTTGGCATCGACCTGTGAATATATATTAACTTCTCACAGTTATAACGGTCGTTGTTTTATAGTAGGTCAATTTAGTTGTACAAGTTGAATAGTATTATTTATCTACTTGATGTTTTTTATAAATAAAAATCTCTTACGACCTATACATAGTAAAAAGAGTATAGTGTATTGATGACGTGAATCATTGTCCCAAACGATTGGACATCCGGTAAGCTCCGAAAGTTAACCCAACGCAATAGTTCCTGCAGCTCTACCGAGAAGTCGGTATATTCTGCCTGTTAAAATCGGTATATCAGGTTATTTCCTGAGCATGATTACTTCCCGAATTTTAGAACCTAACATTAACCTAAATCTAACAAGAATGAAGTATCTACTTTATGCATTCATTATGGTGCTGCCTGCTATTGGTCTGGCGCAGAACAGAACTGTATCAGGAAAAGTTACCTCGGCAGAAGACGCAAGCGCGCTGCCAGGAGTAAACGTATCACTGATGGGGACTACGGAAGGGACGGTAACAGACTCCGATGGAAACTTCTCAATACAGGTGAAGGGGGCATCGGGCACGTTGGTGTTTTCATTTATAGGGTTGAAGACTGAAAAAATTGAACTGGGAAACCGGGTATACATTGATATAAAAATGCATACAGACATCAACCAGTTAACAGAGGTGGTGATTACCGGTGCTGGTGAACGTGATAAAAATTCCTATACCGGCTCAATCACCGCCGTGGGTGGTGACAAAATTGAAAATCGCCCGGTGGCCACAGTAGACCAGGTGTTGCAGGGAAGCGTCCCGGGGTTACAATTGAGTGCGTCATCAGGCACACCCGGCTCAGTTCAAAATATACGCATTCGAGGAAGAAGCTCCATCACAGCAGGCAACGAGCCGCTATATGTGATTGATGGTATAGCGGTTTATACAGGCGAGAACGATGTGTCAACCTCTACAAGTGGGCTGAGTGTACTCTCATCGGTCAACCCCAATGACATCGAAAGCATGTCTGTATTGAAAGATGCGACAGCCACTGCTATATATGGTGCACGCGGCGCCAACGGTGTCATTATCATCACTACAAAAAAAGGGAAAGCGACTAAACCGCTTGTGTCATTTTCGGCACAAACCGGTTTGGTTTCACGGGCTGTAGATGGGCCGAAGATGTTGAATGCCACGCAGCGAGAAGAATTATACTACGAGTCGCTGGTGAATGCTGGATATGCTGCTTCAATCAATGAAGCAAAGACTGAATATCCAAGCGGTTGGGATGGCATAACGGATACCAACTGGGGCGAAGTGCTGACAAACGATGAGGCCAAAACTGCGAGCTATGATATATCTGTCCGGGGAGGTAGCGATCGATCGAATTATTACTCATCGGTTGGTTATTTCAAGCAGGACGGAGCGAATGTAGGCAGTAACTATAAGCGCATCACGGGTAAATTCAATGTAACAACAGCGCTCGGCAAAAAGATATCTTTGGAGAATGCTACAACCGGTGCTTACTCGCTACAAAACGGACAACTAGAAGGTGCTGCTTACTTTGGAAACTCTGAGCTTGGCAAGCTGTTCCTGTCTCCTTGGGATAAAGCTTATAACGATGATGGTACCATCAACACCGATCTGTCAAGTTCTGTATTCAATCCACTATATATAGCGGCGAACGATGTTAACCGCAAGAGACAGGTTCGTGCGTTGAACAGCACAGTGTTGAATTTCGATATCACGGAAAGGTTGCGCTTTACATCTTCCCTCGGAATAGACTACTTAGTAACGGATGAGCTATACTACGACAACCGCGTACACGGCGACGGCGTAGATGTGGATGACGATGGTAATGATGGTTCTTCTTATACCTATATGAACCGCAATTTTAACTGGGTTTGGAAAAATATGCTGGACTATAGCATCGAGATAGGAGCACAAAGTAAACTTGCCTTCAAAGCTATATATGAAGCACAAAAGAATAAATATTATACAATTGGCACAGGCGGTATAGCAATTGCTGCTGACGGCCTCTATTATCCATCGTCTGTAGCGACACCTGATTTTGCTTCCGGTTATGAAAATGACTGGGCGATCAATTCCATTACCGGTATGGTAAACTATGCCTTCAGCGATCGCATATTTATAGACGCCACACTGCGCAGTGAAGGAAACTCACGTTTTGCTCCGGGTAATCGTTGGGGGGCGTTTTATTCACTGGGTGCCGCTTGGGTATTATCCCGCGAAGCGTTTCTTTCAGGTATAGACTGGCTGAACCTGGCCAAACTCAGAGGTTCGTATGGACGAACCGGCAACGCGGCCATCGATCTGAATGAATATCAATCCTTCCTCACATATGACGGTTCTTATGATGGTTCGGCAGCAGTATATCCAGATCAGCTCGGTAACGATCAGCTCTCATGGGAAAAAAGTAATTCTTGGAACATCGGTATTGATGCAGAGTTCTTCGGAAGAATTTCTGCGACTGTAGAATATTTCAATCGCACCAGTTATGACCTGCTGTTAGACGTACCGTTGTCTCGTACAACTGGCTTTACCAGTCAGTACCAGAACGTAGGCGAGATGGTCAACAAAGGTGTTGAAGCTTCTGTTAATGTGGATGTAATTAAGACACAATCTTTGAAATGGACAGTAGGCGGTAATATTACTTCGTTGAATAACGAAGTAACCAAATTGCCGAAAACATCGGATGGCGATGAGATCGGCATTATAGGAACTACGCAGATTGTTACCGAAGGTGAAGCAGCCTATACCTGGAATTTAAAGACGTGGGCTGGAGTAGACCCGGCGACAGGTGCACCGTTGTGGTATGTTGATGGTTACAGTGGCGAGACTACATCAACCTATAGTAAAGCAACTGCCGTTACTCAAAATGCAAGTGCACTTGCCACACTGTACGGTGCAGTGAATACATATGTGGAGTATAAAGGTATATATCTGAGTGGATCGCTATATTTCTCTGGTGGGAACAAGGTATACGATCAGTGGGCAGGGTACACGCAGTCAGATGGCCGCTATACGTTTACCTATAATGCATATGCACGTCAGTACGATCGCTGGCAGGAGGCGGGCGATGTATCCGAAAATCCTAAAAATATATATGGAAATACATCCAACTCCAACGCAGCCTCTACACGGCGTTTATATGATGGCGATTTTATGCGCCTGAAGGATGTAACGATTGGTTATAATTTCCCGAAGACTCTGATCTCTGCTCTCAAGTTGAGCAACCTCGGCATCTACGTGCGAGGTACCAATCTCTGGACACATGTATCAGACAGTAATCTTGAGTTTGATCCTGAAGTTAAGCCGGATGGTGAACTGGATCTCACAGCTCCTCCTTTAAAATCTGTTGTACTCGGTATCAAGCTTGACTTTTAAAACTATATCCGTATGAAAGCATTAATATTTTCAATCTATATATTTATCGGAACTACTTTTCTGACATCGTGTTCCGAAGATTTCCTGGAGCCTGAGGTGACTACCTCGAAGGATGTTGAGACGAATGTCAATACTGCCGAAGACCTTGAAGGTATAATACTAGGCGCTTATGATCGTATGAATGCATCCACGTATCTGGGAAGAGACTATATCGTGTATGCTGAAGTTCGCTCCGATAATGCCTTCAGCAATGGTAACTCTGGAAGGTTTGTCGGCCCGGGACAATTCTTTCTTAATGCAACCGATGCGTATCCTTCTGATACATGGCTTCAGATATACCGCGTCATTGCCAATGCGAACATTGTTATCAATACTGAAGTGACCGATAACGAGAGTGAGGAAGTACAACACCTGAAAGGCGAGGCGTATGCTATTCGAGCGTTGGCGCACATGGATCTGCTGCGGTTGTATGGTGAACAATACTCTGGCGGCACGTTGGGTGTTCCTTATGTCACTGTATATAATGATGGAGAACTTTATCCCAGTCGTTTGCCTATTCAGGAAGTGTGGGACAAAATAGGAGAAGACCTCCAACAAGCAGAAACGAAAATGTCCTTATCGTATGATAGTGATTCTCCAACGCGTATTACAACGCTTGGCGTATTTGCATTGCAGAGCCGGTATCATTTATATACTAAAAATTATACAGCGGTCATCGACGCTGCCAATCGTGTGATCGGTTCGGGGGCGTATAACCTGGCCGATGCAGAAACGTATGCCGGCCTTTGGGCAGGCTCAGGTGGTAACACCTCTGTTTTGGAACTAGCCTTTACATCTACAGACAACCTGTCCAACGATGCTATCTACAATATATACCAGGGCGCCAGCTACGGCGACATCGAAGTCACTGCCGATCTGTACGATTCGTATGAACAGTCAGATGTTCGTAAGGCACTATACACATATAATGCAGCTACCGGTAAAATAAGAATGACAGGGAAATATCCCAACCTTACCGCCAACATCCGTGTTATCCGTTATGCCGAAATTGTGTTGAACTATGCAGAAGCATTGGCTCAGACGGGAGCGGATAACGCCTTGGAAGTATTGAATATGATACCGGCAAAACGTGGTGCCTCTCTGTATGAAGAAGCAACTGTTGAAAATGTATTAACTGAAAGACGAAAAGAATTGGCCATGGAAGGCCACCGGTTCTTTGACCTGGTACGAAACGGAAAGGACATTGTGAAAGTGGATTCTCGTCAAACATTCAGCGGCGACAAAATTGCATTTGGTTCAGCCTTGTTGCCATTCCCAATTCCACAATCGGAAGTAAACGCAAATCCTAATATGGAACAAAACGATGGCTATTAGGGAACGAACTATCCATGTAGTGTAATCGAAAACCTTCGGCACGGGAAGACTAATACAATATGAGTTTTCCCGCTGCCAATGGTCTTGCACGTAGAGGCCACATAACAATTATTTGTAATATCATACTGGCTAGTGGGAATGTTAAAACAAGAAAAACAATAATCGGTATACTTGCATTTAGTTTTCGGATGTGTCATCATCTGTGTATCGATGGTGTTATGGCTTAAATGCACTTACACTCTATTTTGTTTTTTATACTCTCCGGGTGTAAGGCTGGTGACCTTCTTGAAAATCTTTGAGAAATGTGCTGAATTTTCAAAACCGACATTCTCTGCGATTTCGATATAGGATAGTTCAGTGGTTGCGATCAAATACTGAGCGCGTTCGATTCGCTTCTCGTGAAGGTAGTTTAAAGGTCGTTGTCCGGTATATTTTAAAAATAGCCTTGAGAAATAATCCTGATGCAAGTTTGCTTTATTGGCCAGGAAATTGACAGTCAGGTTTTCATTCAGGTTCACTTGAATATATCGCATTACTTCTAAGATCTTTGAAGGTATAGGATCGGGCATCTTGCTTTTAAAGCTGCGCGAGTTTAGAAACCTGGAAATTAATTGAAGTACTATACCCTGCGTTTCAAAGTGGACAGCGTCACTAACGGTTTTGTTGAGTTCTTGATAGGTTTTGTAATAAGCATGCTTCTCATATACCTTTGGATTGTCTGAACGGTTTATACCTCGGCCAGGATTAATTTCCAGTAGCCTCTTGAAGTTTGTAACATCAGTGTCACAAGCCGGCACTTTGATTACTTTCCGGTTATCTTCAAAAAGTGAAATGCCTTCCGTGGATTCTTCAAAGAAGTGAAGGAAGTATTGACTTAAATGCTCCTTGCAAAAAAGATGGCACAATGTAAAACTTGGGATAATGTAGAAGAAGCCAGGCTCAAGCTTTATCCTGTCTTGTTTGTCTGTGATATATCCTTCCCCTTCGTTGATATAGTATATTCTGAAATATGGACTGATCACATTGGTGTAGTTCCATTTGCTGTTCAGCTTCACATGGTCGATGTGTAGAAGCGAAAAATTATAGCCTAATAGGTTTCTTCTCATGCAATGAGTTTAAGTTCAAAAAAGTCGGATTTAGACAAAACAAAGTCTTTTTAAGCAAATGGCAAACATTTGCTTGATGCTAAATTTGTAGGCATATCAATCGCATGCGATACGAATACTTCCTTTGCGAAGGATATTGCTACAAGGTCGGAATTGTTACAGGGTTAATTTCTTTTAACCGACCTCAATTTAACTGCAAGCCAATATGAAAGAACATTCTAAGCAGGAAAATAAAGGGATCAATAAAGCGGTGATCAACCTTCCTCCTGTAATATTTGGAACCAGTGGTTTGGGCAATTTATTCGTAGCCCTCGATGAAGAAGAAAAACTGAATATTGTAGGTGAGTGTCTTCGCTTATCGCAGGGAAAAGTAGTATTTGATTCTGCGGGAAAATATGGTGCGGGCTTAGCGCTAGAGACGCTCGGAAAATGTCTTAAGCAGTTAAACGCTCCACCTGAAAATGTGATCATCAGTAACAAGTTAGGTTGGCTTCGTACGGAGCTTACAACGGAGGAGCCGACTTTTGAACCCGGTGTTTGGAAGAACTTGAAACATGATGCAGTTCAGAAAATAAGTTATGAAGGGATCATGCACTGTTTCGAACAAGGCAATGAATTCCTTGATGGATATCATGCTCAAATGGTATCGGTGCATGACCCTGACGAATACATTGCCAAGGCAAGCAACACGCGCCACGCAGAAGAATTATTTAACGATGTACTCGATGCATATCAGGCATTATATGATTTGAAAAGGCAAGGGAAGGTGGCATCCATTGGCGTGGGTTCAAAAGATTGGAGAGTCATTGAACGGATAGCCAAGAGTGTTGAATTGGATTGGATCATGATTGCCAATAGCATGACCATAAAAAAACATCCCCAGGCATTATTGGATTTTGTCGCAGAAATGGAAAGCAGAGGTATATATGTTATTAACTCAGCAGTATTTCATTCGGGCTTTCTTGTGGGAAGTAACTACTTCGACTATCGCTTGATTGAAAGCGGTATACCCGAGAATGATGCGCTATTCAAATGGCGAGAAGATTTCTTTGCTGTATGTAATGAATTTAGTGTAACGCCTGCGCAAGCATGTGTTCAGTTTGGACTGAACGTTCCCGGAGTAAAAAGTATCGCCTTAAATACCACCGATGCAAAACGAGTGCAATCCAATCTGGCAATGATTCACGCAAACATTCCATCACAATTTTGGCAGGAACTCAAAAATAGAAATCTGATAGACAAGAATCTTATTCTCACACCGCGATAATCAAACGGTCATTACGATTGATCACTATATATAGCATGAATACATTAGTCTGTAACAAACCAGGTGAGTTCGAATATAAGACTGCAGGGCAGCCGCAGGCAGCACCAGGACAAGCCATCATAAAAATTAAAAGAATTGGAATCTGCGGAACCGATCTACATGCATTTGAAGGAACGCAACCCTATTTCGAATATCCACGCATTTTAGGACATGAGCTTTCAGGAGAATTGATTGCAAGTGATGATGCTTCCGGTTTTGCTCTTGGCGAATCAGTCACAATCATTCCGTACTTCTCTTGTGGCAAGTGTATCGCTTGTCGGGCTGGGAAAGAAAATGCCTGCGTGAACATGAAAGTATGTGGCGTTCATCAGGACGGAGGAATGGTGGAATATCTTTCTGTACCATCAACTTCATTAATTCATGGTGAAGGTTTAAGCTTAGAGGTCTTAGCTCTGGTCGAGCCATTGGCTATCGGGGCACATGCAGTGAGAAGGGCTGCTATAGCGAAAGATGAATTTGTGATGGTGGTTGGCGCTGGACCCATTGGATTGGGCACCATGGAGTTTGTGCGTGCAGCAGGAGGAAAAGTGATTGCACTTGACACCAACGAGGCTCGACTAAAGTTCTGTAAAGAAACCATGAAGGTTGAGCATGTCATCCATGCCATGGACGGTAATGTTGTAGAGCAGTTGAGATCAATCACCCATGGAGAGATGCCAACCGTAGTCATGGATGCGACCGGAAATCTGAAGGCGATCAACAATGCATTTCAATACATGGCACATGGTGCAAGGTATATTCTGATCGGCCTGCAGAAGGGAGATATATCTTTCAGCCATCCTGAGTTTCACAAAAGAGAAGCGACACTCATGAGTAGCAGGAATGCAACAAGAGCGGATTTTGAATATGTGATTTCGTTGATCAAGCAAGGCAAGATCGATCCGACAATCTTCATCACACATCGCGTGCTTTTTGATCAAGTCAAGGATGAATTCAAAGCATGGTTGGATCCCGCCTCAGGCGTGATAAAAGCAATGGTTGAAATAGCGTAATGAATTCTTGAATCCCAATGCAATACGAATCTTATTAAAATGAAAAAATACTGTTTAGCACTCGACTTAATCAACGATGCAACCTTGATTGCTGAGTATGAGAACCGGCACAAAAGAGAAAACGCATGGCCTGAGATTATGAAGAGTATAACTGACTCCGGTATCAGCAATATGGAAATATACCGTACCGGTAACCGACTGTTCATGATCATCGAAGCTGACGATAATTTCAGCTTCGAACGCAAGACTGCCATGGATCAAGCCAATGACAAAGTAGGAGAATGGGAGAAGCTGATGTGGAAATTTCAACAACCATTGCCATGGGCCGAGAATGGAGAGAAGTGGATCGTGATGGATAAAATTTTCCAATTGTAAATGACAAGACTTTCCCTTGTTAATGTAAAGACAACAACTAAAGAACATCATAAATGAAACGCAGAACAGTACTCAAAGGATTGGCAGCTACGTTGCCATCATTATGGTTATCGCAGGCATTCGCTAATAATATTTTTGAACAGAAATATATCAATGAACCAATTGCAAAGGGCCCCTTCAAACCAACCTGGGAGTCGCTGCAGAATTATAAAACACCGGAATGGTATCAGAACGCAAAGTTTGGCATGTGGGCGCATTGGGGCCCTCAGTGTCAGCCTGAGGCAGGGGACTGGTATGCGCGCGGAATGTATCAGGAAGGTTCATGGCAATACAAGATACATCTTCAGAAATATGGTCATCCATCCAAGTTCGGATTTAAGGATGTGATCAACGAATGGAAAGCCGATAAATGGAATCCTGATGAGTTAGTTCGCTTGTACAAAGATGCCGGGGCGCAGTACTTCATGGCGATGGCAAATCATCACGACAATTTGGATTTGTACGACAGTAAGTATCAGAACAACTGGAACGCTACAAAGGTAGGACCTAAGAAGGATCTCATTAAAGGCTGGGCGAAGGCAGCAAAAGCAAACAACCTTCCTTTTGGTGTAAGTGTTCATGCCTCTCATGCTTGGCGTTGGTATGAAGTGGCACAGCGTTCCGATAAAACGGGTCAGTATAACGGCATTCCATACGATGGGAAACTTACCAAAGCAGATGGAAAAGGAAAATGGTGGGACGGATTGGATCCGCAGGAACTCTATGCACAAAACCATCCCTTGAGCGTAGATAGTTTAGAGGATAATTCTATTCACAGACAATGGGAGTGGGGCAATGGTGCCTATGAACCCAGCAAAGCACATATGGAGAAGTTTTACAATCGTACGATCGACCTTATCAATAAGTACGATCCGGATGTTGTTTACTTCGATGACTCTCAGCTTCCCTTCTGGCCGCTCAGTGATGTTGGTTTGCGTATAGCAGCGCATTTGTATAATAAAAGCATTAGCGAACACGGCGAGCTTCGTGCTGTTGTCAATGGAAAAATATTAAATGAAAATCAGCGCAAGGCAATGGTCTGGGATATTGAAAGAGGACAGGCTAATAGTATTCAACCGTTGCCATGGCAAACCGACACATGTATAGGAGGTTGGCATTACGATCGTGGAGTGTATGAACGTGGTGACTATAAAACAGCCAAGCTGGTCATTCAGACTCTGGTGGATATCGTTAGCAAAAATGGAAATCTGATGTTGAATGTACCGGTTCGCGGAGACGGTTCGATTGACGAAAAAGAGCGGAAAGTAGTTGAGGGGATTGGCAAATGGTTAAAAGCGAATGGCGAAAGTATATATGCGACAAGACCGTGGAAAATATTTGGTGAAGGCCCGGCACAGCAAGAGGAGGCGCAGTTAAGTGGACCAGGTTTTAACGAGGGGAAAGGAAAACAATTTTCATCTGAAGACATTCGCTTCACAACGAAGGGCGATATCCTTTACGCAACGTCAATGGGGTGGCCTGAAAATGGGAAACTCGTTATTAAAAGTTTAGCAAAACAAAGCGCGCATTTCGGAAAAGAAATTCAGCGGGTAGAGTGGTTGCTGTCAAAACAATCGCTGACTTTCGAACGAAATGAAAATGGTCTGATCATTTCTTTGCCTGAGAAAACTTCCGAGGAGTTTTCGTTTGCTAATGTTGTAAAGATTATTCCGGCATAACCAAGTGGTATTGATACTATATATAGTTTTAATCAGATGACTGCGCTATATATCATGAGTTAATTGAAAAAAAATAAGAATTACTCCGTGTGATGTTACATGGTGTTCTTCCGGAAGGTAATTCGTCTGAGAAGTGAGTGTGCTTTTTGATTTTGGGTTAAGCGCATCTCACTTCAAAGGCGAGCGAAATACAGAGATATAGCGTTGTGTATTGTCCTTGTTCTCCAGCGAGCTCACATAAGGGGGCTATCCAGTCTTGCCAGTACCGTTGAATTTCATTCTTATTCGAATTAATCGCCTTTTGAAATGAGGTTTGAACTATAGCAAGTGTATATGATACTCATGTTGTCATTCTTTTCGGTATCGCTTTTTCTTGAAATTTTTAAATGTCCGCGATGTATGCAGATTGATGATAAATGGGCATTTCCTTCTACAGTAAATCGTTGGATTTATTGAATAGATGTAAATTTAGTGAGCTATATATCAAGGGCATGATTTGTTGCATAGCGATGTCTGACAGTTGATGGATGGTGTTATAGGGGTAGTCAATAACTTTATTTGTAATATATATCACAGGTATGGTAATACTTTATGCGGAAGATGATATCGATGACTTTGATCTGTTTTGCGAAGTTATACATTCATTCGATCCACATATAGAATGTGTGAATGCTATGAATGGTGTTGCCGCCCTTGAATTCCTTGAAGATTGCGAGAAGCTTCCGGATTATGTTGTAGTGGATATTAACATGCCTGCTATGGATGGGAAGGCATGTCTTAAAAACATAAAGAAAGATCCCAGATTTGCGTCCATACCTGTCATTATATACTCGACAAGCCACGATCAGAAAGATATCGATCTTTGCAAAGAACTGGGTGCTATTGATTATCTCAAGAAACCCAACACCATGGAAGAGGCTATTCATGACCTTTCAAAATACTTTAAACAAACTGTGTAGGGAGCGGTATAGATAGTGTCGTTAGAGTTTTTATGGTGCTTTGTCTCGGCATCATGTTTACCCTTAAGTCTGCGTAAAGATATTGCGCAGTCGACAGTCTACCTGCCGCAATTTAATCTATAGTATATTTGACTGCTACAAATACATGTCCTGCTTTTTTAAATGTCCTTTTTAAATTTATTTGTCAGTCCGATTGTGAAGCTATAACAAACAAAGAACAGCAAGGCTAAAATAAGGATCTCTTGCTTTAATTCTTTAAGGAAAATACCGTAGTAATCCCGGTCGTAGTTTCTAGCCGATAATAATCTAAATACAAAGTATAGTAAGCTCACCAGAGCAGTTAGCTTAAACGAGGTAACCATTAGTCCCTTATTTTTTATGCTGATAAAGTAGTTCAGAATTGTAACGATCAGTGAAGTGATTAGACTTTCAATGACGACTCCCATGTTTGAGAATCCGGTGACAAGTAATTGTCCGCTTGTCGGGATTCCTCCCTCAAAATGATACGACTCTTCCGGATAGCTAGCATACTTTATTTTTATCAAAAGATATAGCCCATGGAATAGCGTCAACAACAAGAATGTCAAACTTAAAATTATGACATGCGTCTTTATTTTATTTTTCATGGACGTCTGTAAGCTCAGTGTCATTGTCGGCAGTCGATTTATTTGGCAATCAATATATTCCTATTCAAAGATGCATTTGAAATTTGTCAAGCTCTATTGGCTTACAATATAACTGTTGGTGTCTGGGTTGTTTTTGTATCGATAACGAACATAACGTGAGCTTAACCGGACATCTTTATCCAATAGGAATGGCAGATCCCGCAAAATTCTGCAACCTTGTTCATTGGCACAAATTTGGCCATTGGGAGCAACGGAGTGCCCAGGGAGGTAAATGAATAAATAATATGGTTCAACTTTAGGCTTTCTAATCGGGTAATTATTCTTCCTATATTTAAAAAAACAATCTGCCGTGGTCAAAAATTACGTTGTTGCTACTCTTTGCAAAGAGATTAAAAAGCTTTCATTAAGCATGAAGAGTATATATCGATTTTTTGTCTTCGTGCTGTTAATAACAATTTGCCATCCGGGTAACTTCGCTTACGGGCAGGACACTGTTCGCAACGTATCTTTTCACGGCAGGCTTGACTCAATAAAATCGAGTATATTAAGTCAGAAGAGACTTATACAGGTATTTATTCCGCCTAACTATAAACCAGGAAGCGGTGATAAGTATGATGTGCTGTACGTACTTGATGGCGGCAACTGGAATACGGGGTTGATCGCGCAAGTCCAGAATTTTGTAGAAGGGCAGGGGTTCATGCCGTCAACGATCATTGTGAGCGTGCTGGGTATCGACCGCAATAAAGATCTTACACCAACTCGATTGGAAGGTTGGAAAACATCTGGGGGCGCAGATAACTTCCTTGGTTTTATTAAGGATGAGTTGATCCCTTATGTAAACCAGACTTACCCTTCTAATGGTGACAATACACTCTGGGGCCATTCGCTGGGCGGCATGTTTGTCATGTATGCCATGTTGAAGGAGCCAGCCACATTCAAATCATATATAGCTGTAGATCCAAGTCTGTGGTGGGATAAGTGTTATGTGCCCAAAATGGCTGCCAGCAGGTTGCCTGCTTTAACAGGTTTGAATACGACACTTTTTATCGGCGGTCGGGAGGGCGTCTCTCTCAAAGAAATGAAGATCGATACGATGGATATAGTGTTGAAGAAAATAGCGCCAGCAAGTCTAAGTTGGAAACTGGTGGCTTACCCTGATGAAACACATAGTTCGGTTAGACTAAAAACTACATTCGATGGATTAAAGTTTAGCTATGCCGGCCTTACCAGCAATATAGAATTCCATCCTATGAGCGGCCTTGTTTTGAAAGATAAGCCGATTAAGATTTGGTACTTTGATGACACCACAAAAGTGCGCTATACCCTGGACGGGACAGCTCCTACCATAGCTTCCAAAAAAGTGCAGCCTGAAATTACAATAGCCGGTCCTGCTAAAGTAACTTATAAGCGCTTCAGCATGCGAAGCAATCATGATAAAAGCACAACCGGGGATTTTACAATTGAAGCACCGCTTCGCCCTATAGCAAAACAAAAAAATGTAAAGTCCGGCGGTTTTAATTATTCTTATTACGAAGGAGATTGGGATACCTGGCCAGAGCTCAAAAACATAAAACCGGCCCGAGCAGGAATAACCAACAGCGATTTTGATATTGATAAGCTTCCGAGAAAAAAGAATTACGCATTGGTTATTGATGGCCTGCTTGAGGCAAAGGAAGAAGGCTACTATATATTCGTTCTTGATGCAGACAAGAATTCCAAACTATACCTTGGCAACCGATTGCTGATACAATGGGATGGAAATTACACCCGGACGACCTATAGCTATATACTCCCGTTGTCTAAAGGATTTTATCCGCTACGCCTTGAATATCTGCACAAGAATGAAGACTTTAAATTGAAGATGAGCTATCTTACCCCCAGTGCTATAGATAGTAAGAATTTAATTCCAATTCCTTTGGAAGTGCAGTACAACCAAAGTAAAAAATAGAGAATCCGCTATACGACTTCAAACGTGCAGCAACTATTGCTCTGATCACTTCATGCTCACCATTGAAAGTGCCAAGGATCTTCTCTTGATCGCTGACTTTTTTAATTCAGCATTCAAGAGATATAACCCCGTCTATAGAAACGTTTCTTCTGTGGATTGAAAACATGTTGAACATTGCAGACGTTGCCTTACTGGTTTGTTGAAAGTAAGCTTATTTATATAGTCCATTTAGTAATGAAGTTTTATAAAGTCATTTTAAATGGGTAGGGAATAAGCTTGCAGAATAGCCGTGATCCAGAAAAGAAGAACTATAAAAATCAGTATATAATCAAGTCCCGGTTTTTCTTTTCGCTGTTCTCTCTTCAATATAAATGAGTTCGTTGCTGTCCTCGATTTGAATGTTGTTGATGAAAAGTAAGTTGCGTATGTTGTTTCCTTGTTCGTCATATACTTTAAAATATCCCTGCCTTTGACCATCGAAAAATTTTCCCTCACTGAGTAACTGACCGTTCTGATGAAACGAAGCATACCGGCCATGTTTAATGCCGTGTATATATTCCTCTTCTATCATTATAGTGCCGGTCTCATCATAGTACTCGCGCCACGTACCGTGCTTCTTGTTGTTTACATAAATTCCTTCTGCAATAAGAACAGCGTGTTTATTGTACTCCTTCCACTTTCCGTTCTTGATTTGATCCGTCTTAACATTTGCTCTCGTTATCATAAAACAGTCTTTAACTTTAACTAAAATCATCACAGCGCCAAACGCCATGTCTTCTTCCGGGTAAAGTGCAATCACTGGCATGGTCACAGTTTGTACACAAACCAAGGGGCGAGTTTGAATCACGGATATACTCTTGGTCCAGCACAAATAATTCACATTGAATGATAGCCTTAGTCGCTGTTTTATAATACACACATTCGTCCTGGTGAATGCATGTATTGCAAAGCGATTTTAATTCGCGCGTGACAAGATTTTCAATGATGTTGTTCGTTCGCATGTGTTACACTTTGGAATAATAACGATTCCAAAATGCATACCATTTCAAAAGCGCGTTTGCGGCTGAATTTCGCAGTAAGGTTCAGGTTAGATTGGAGCAAAAAGTTTCGCCGGGGAAATTCTCCCCAGTTAATCGTTGGCTTTTTTTAGTTTTTCGCGAAGGGTTTTCCGGTCGATACCGAGTATCTGTGCGGCTTGAGATATATTGTTTTTGTGGGCAGCCAATACATCTGCTATATATTCTTTTTCAACTTCGGCAAGCCTTCGATTTAAGCCTTGTGTTCGGCTCGCAGAAAAGCGAAAATTCTCGGGAAGATCGGGCGTGTCAATCGTGTCTTCATCGGCCATAATCAGCAATCGATGAACCAGATTTTGCAACTCCCGTACGTTGCCTGGCCAAGGGTAATCATTGAGAGACCGGAGGGCTTTCTTCGAAAATTGTATCGGCCCTTTTCCTAATTCGCGCGTGTATTTATTGAGGAAGAAATCAAGCAACAACATAACATCCTTATCACGTTCACGTAACGGTGGCAGATCGATACTGATGATATTTAATCTATAGTATAGGTCTTCACGAAATAATCCTTTCTTGACCAGTTGCATGAGATCTACATTGGTGGCGGCAACAACTCTGATATTGACTTTAACGGGCTTCTTCGACCCCACCATATAAAACTCCTTCTCCTGTAGCACACGCAGGAGCTTCGCTTGCATAGCCAGGCTGGTGTTGCTGATTTCATCCAGAAAGATAGTTCCGCCATCTGCCGTCTGAAAGAATCCGGCGCGTGTTTCAGTTGCCCCCGTAAATGCACCTTTTACATAACCAAACAATTCGCTTTCAAGCAATGAATCCGGAATGCCACCACAGTTCACCGGGACAAACGGTGCTGCGGCCGCATTACTTCCGTAATGAAGTGCCCTTGCAACCAGTTCCTTTCCTGTTCCGCTTTCACCATGGATCAGCACGGTGGCGTTGGTGTTTTTTGCCTTGTTAATAGTTTTGAAAACATGCTGCATGCCTTCCGAGTTGCCGATGATACCAAAGTTCACTGGCGAAACTGGCGCCACTTCTTTTTTATACTTCGATGTTTTTGCCAATACACGTTCAACGGACTTGAACAATTCTTCGTCTGTAAATGGCTTGACAAGATATTCTTCTGCACCGATTTTTATAGATTCAACAGCACCTTGTATGGATGGGAATCCTGTAATGACAAGTGTACCTGTTCCTTTGCAATTTTCTGAAATATGGCGAACAAGTTCCATTCCGTTTTCGCCAGGCATTTTCAGATCGGTTATAACCAAACTAACATTCAATGTGTCCAACAACTTAAGCGCAGATTGGACATTGCTCGCACTATATATGTGATAGCCTACACTCTCGAGATTTCTTTTGATCAGCTCTACAGTTTCAAGAGAGTCGTCAACGACCAAAATATTTGTTTTAACGGATTTCATACTATCGCTTTTTCTTTTCTTGTTTTAACGGAAGTTGGATTTCAAACTTCGTTCCTTTACCAGGGGAAGTGCTCACTATGATTTCACCATGGTGAGAATCAATTATACTTTGCACTACCGACAAACCTAAGCCGGTTCCTTGTCCTACCGGTTTTGTGGTAAAGAACGGCTCAAAAATCTTTTCTTTAACCTGCGGCGTCATTCCCTCGCCCATATCTTTCACAATTAATTTTACGGTAGTGGCGTTACTTTTTGTTATTACATATATACTTCCGCCATGGGGCATGGCATAGATGGCATTGGTAATAAGATTAACAAGAACCTGACTCATTTGAACCTCATCAGCGAAAATCTCTGGAAGTGATGTCTCCAATTGCTTTACTATTTTAATACTGCGACTCTGGAATCGGACATCAATGAAGTACAGGATATTATGGACGATGTTATTCAAATTTAGCTTTGTTATCTGCTGCGGCATTTGCCTTGAGAATATCATTAGCTTTTTAATGATCTCCCGTGAGTAGAGAGATGCTTTAATGATCCGTTCAATATCTTCGGTCTGCTGTTCGTTTAGACTCCCAGCCTTCTTGATCAATTGCGCGAATCCCAATACTCTTCCAAGCGGTTCATTTAATTCATGCGCGATTCCAGCTGATAACTCGCCAACAAAAGCGAGTCGCTCTGCGTGCTGTAACTGAATTTGAAGCTTGTGTTTCTCCTCTTCAATAGAAGCGCGGTGTATAACGAGTGATAGCTCTTGTGCGACCGTCTTTAATAGGCGATTCTCCTCGGTGAGGAACTTCAGTTTCTCTTCACTTGAGCGTATACTTCTATAGCCGATCTTAATGGTTCCGAATTTTTTCCGGTCAAACTTTAATTCCGCAGCAATAACAGTGATGGTTTTATCAAAGCGTGGTGTTGAATGATCGTGAGAGTCAATTGAAATCCTTGCCTCGGCAGCGGTGGGGTGTTGCATGGCTTCAGGCAGGATCTCGAGTGTCTTTGAGATTATTGCACCAAGGTCGTTCTTTGCCTCCCAGGCAACCCGGGATAGTCGGTATAGACAATTCAACTCTTTAACACGTTCCTTCAGTTTAAAATTATTGGAATTCATCGTTGTATAAATTAAAGGCAAAGCTATCAACAAAAGAGTACTGGTGCTGGAAAGGTTCAATTTTAATTGGACTTTAAGACTGGGGAATTTCGCCCGGTGAGCAATTTTGAATCAGTTATATTCTGGAAAACATACTTTAACACCATTGCGTCTCCGCCCTAACGACTGGCATGCTTAATGCATTCAAGTATATACTATGCTTTCTGATTTTTCAACGCTTTATCCCAATTGTATGAAGACGACCCAGGAAAATAAAGTAGATGATTCAAGTAAAATGATACGCACTTTGTGCGTTTTATTCTTTGCTATTCTTTTAACAGACTATAGCACAGGAAACTTCGAATTGTATTCGATAATAGGTATGGCGGCTATTATTAGTATTGGTTTTTTCTCATCAAGGTCATGCCGGGGTTAAACCCAAAGACACCGAATTAGTCTGTACCCCGCTGAAAGGACTGCGTCATTCAGTCACAATCATTATATGCATACTAAAGTGGATAGTGATGAGTTCAACCACAATCAGCATCCTTGAAAGAAGCTTGAGTATATATAGTCATCCCTGCTATTATACTAGATTACCCAGCTATCGCTCCCTGCAGGGAGTTGTTTACATAACACTCGTTGGTGCGTATCCAAAATGTTTTTTAAAAGCGTACGAGAAATGAGATAAGTTTTCAAATCCTATTTCATAGCAGATCTCTGCGGGTTTGCGTTTCTTCTCCGCCAGCTCATAGTGCGCGAGTTCCAGTCGCTTTTGTGTCAGCCACTTTTGAGGAGTGGTGTCAAATGCCTTTTTGAAGTCGCGTTTGAAGCTGGTGAGACTTCTTCCAGTGAGATACCCGAATTTTTCAAGGGGCATATTGAACATATAGTTCTTCTCCATAAAGCTGACAAGTTCGACTTTATGTGGGTCCTCAAAGTTGGCAAGCACACCATCTATACCCGGATCGATTGTTCTTAGAATACTGATGGCTTCAGTAATTTTCAGCATTGCTAGATGATCCGGAAAAACGCCTTCGATTTCAAAGTAAGGGATCAGCGATGCCAGGCAACTTCGCAGCAAGGGATGATCACTATAACTACGGATGCCCGGTATAGATATAGCCTTTACATTAATGCTGACCTTTGAATAGAACTCGTGGAGTATCTTTGAAGTAAGCGACATCACCACCGTCTTATGAGGGAGTCCATCCTTCGGGTAGTTGATGATGGTAGAAGGCTTGTTGCGGGGAATCAGGAAAATGTCACCGGTCTTAAACGTGCACGTTGTTTCCGATTGTACAATCTTCGTTTCGCCTGAGATGAACCAGATCAGCATATGCTGATCGAATACTACTTCCGACTTGAAGAACTTGTCATCATAGCACGAAAGCTTAATCTCTGGCGTCAGGTATTTCGATATATGTTCCATGTCGTATAGTGTGAAATTTAGTTCATAGAATGGATTCATCCAATGAGTTTATATAGCAGGCTGGTCAATGAGATTTTCTGATCCCCCTCACATAAGATATATCTTCAGTTTTAAAGAAAGCTCTATTCTCTTTTTTTGATAATGTTCACTGAAGATTATTCGATATTGAAGGTGATTTCAGTCATGTCTTCGCTCATTTTCCAGAGGCGGGTTGCACTGGTTTCATCAAGTGAATACAACATAACCCCATTTACCCCGTGCGCGCCAGTAGCCAGCTCGGCAACATCACAGTCTTCACAGTACACGCCACCGATATTGCTCAGCAGGGGTGAGGTAGCACACCAGATTGTCGTGGCTGCACCTTGCTGAATATTTTTTAGTGAAGCCAAAACCTCTGGTAAGATATTACCCTGCGCATCGCAAAATCCCATCTGCTGAAAAAGTTCAAGCGATGCTTCCCTGCCGAGTTCGGTTCCATGGATGGAGCCTGGATGTAATGCATAAGCACGAACGTTGAATTCTTGAGCTCTCGCATCGAGCGCAGCAGTAAACAGGTTGCTCGCAGTTTTCGATTGTCCGTAGGCTTGCAACGTTTCGTAATTACGATGAATGAAATTAGGGTCGTCAAAATTGAACGGAGCAAACTGGTGACCTTGAGAAGAGACGTTAATAACCCTTGCCCCATTAGCCATTTTCAAAGCTGGCCATAGACGCGCGACCAATTGAAATTGTCCGAGATAATTGGTGGCAAGTTGAGATTCTATACCGCGACTGTCTCTACGCAATGGCACCCACATAATACCTGCATTGTTAACAAGGATGTGCAACGGTCGCCCTGATGAAAGAAACTCCTCTGCGAAAGCATCGATTGATTTTGGATCGATAAGATCCATCGCATGAATTTCAACATGTGGAACATCCGTTAAATTCTTCTTTGCTTTTTCCACATCACGTGCCGGAACAATAACAGTTGCTCCTGCTGCTGCAAGCGCCTTTGTAGTTTCCAGTCCAATGCCGGTGTTGCCGCCAGTGACGATTGCTATTTTCCCTTCTAGATTTATCCCGTTGATTACCTGCGCTGCTGTTGACATCGAGTTGAATCCTGAGCCAAGATGTTTTTGTAAACGTGCGTTGTAATTAGTGATTTTCGTTGCTGTTTTCATATCGTGATTTTCGTTTTGTTGAAACAAAGGTAGAGTCAACTATTCGGTACAACTTTGTTCAAAAGACCAACTTTACTTTGTTTAAAAGGCCAATCACTTGGCAGGAAAACATTCTATAATTTTTTCATCTTATTCAAGTATAACAAATGCACTATATAGATAGCTATGTATATGTTTTGCGGAAGCCCGATTATTGAAAGGAGTAAACCCTGGAGCCGCCTTGAAGGTATATATTAACGACTGTATGAGATGTATTGATTGTATTGTGCAAGCTTTTGTTACCTATTAGTTTCAAATGCCTGCTTTTAAATTCATAACCTTGTACAACAAGGGTACAAGTCCAACAGAGACCCCTATATATATTGCCACCCGAATATAGTTTAGGTTTCGCCATACTGTTGTTTTAATTGCCAGGTCATGATAGGCAGACGAACCGTTATTCGAAATTTTTTGAAACTCGATAATGTTGGGCGCAAAATATAGCAGGGTCCATGCCCTCACTGCAAAGTGGATACCGAGTAGCAGTAAAAGCCAGTTTCTGACGGGGTCAATTTTCCAACAGAAGTATAGGGCAATGAAGAAGGTAATTTCATGTATGCTGTGCGCTATAATCCAGAACGCTTTAAGGTCGATGCCATAGGGTCCACTGAGGAGAGCAAACGACTCAGGAGGAGAAGCCGACCATTTGGGAACGACAACAGCGGTTTCAAAAATTTGTGCGCCGTTTAAAAGAAAGTAAACAAGTGTAGTTACGAGTAACCAGATTTCTGCCTTCGTGAGATCTTGAAGAGTCGTTGTATTCATATCCAATTATTTTTTTAGATTTTCTAACACTTCGTTCATTACCTCTGTAGCGTCCAGCATATATTTTTTAATGATTTCGATTTCTTTGTCTGAATATGAATTCAGGAGTTTGGCAGTTTTTTGTTGTAGTTCTTTAAAAAGCGGAGATAATAATTTCATTGCGTTTGCCTCATTGGCAACGATGAAGACTTTGCGTCTATCTTCTTTGTCAAATTCCCGTTTGGCTAACTTCTTTTTTTCAAGCCTGTCCATAAGTCCCGTGATGGCTCCTCCAGTTAGTCCTGTGCGCTGTGAAAGTTCACCTGCAGTCATAGGACCTTCCTGAATTAGCAAGCCAAGATATTTATGATCTGTACCAGAGAGACCTGCTTTTCGGGAAATAGCTTCGTGCATCAGGATACTGGTATCCGAGTATTTTCGGCTAGCTGCTCTAAAGGAGTCTGTGCTTGTTGATTTATTCATTGCATAAATATATTAGTATTTAAATATTTTAGCAACTAAAATAATTATCTTTGACTTTGACGGAGCGTATACCTGATCAAGTTCAATACGGACTGCAAAGTGACCTGCCTATATACAAGCGGCTGAAAGAAAATTTAAATTCCCATCAGACATCCCTATAATTTTTGATCTGAAACTGCCATCTTCGCTAATATGAACTTATGGCAACTACAAACCGAAGAAGTTTTTAAGAAATATGCGTCGTCCATGGACGGTTTAACAACTGAATCAGCGCAAGCTAAAATGGCTGAAGTTGGTCCCAACGAACTGCTCGAAAAGAAGCGAAAGCCAGCTTGGAAAATATTTCTTAATCAATTCAAAGATTTTATGATTGTCGTGTTGCTGGCGGCAGCAATAGTGGCAGGAATTGCAGGAGATCTTACCGACACGATTATTATAGTAGTCATTGTTGTACTCAACGCAATTGTTGGATTTGTACAAGAGAATAAGGCAGAGAAAGCGATGGAAGCGCTCAAGAAAATTTCTGCACTCAAGGCACACGTAAGAAGAGATGGTAAACTCGTGACGATTGATTCGGCGGCACTTGTTCCTGGCGACCTTGTGGAATTAGAGGCCGGTAATATAGTGCCGGCAGATATTCGGTTAGTAGAAGCGCACGGACTTCGGGTGAATGAATCTGCACTGACGGGTGAATCCGTTCCGGTTGAAAAAACGAATAAACAAATTCAGGAAGAAGATCTCGCGCTGGGTGACCGACTCAATATGTCTTACAAGACCACTCTTGTTACAAACGGTAGGGCAAAAGGTGTTGTCATTGCCACAGGCATGTCAACGGAAATTGGTGCTATAGCAAAAATGCTTCAGCAAGGCGAAGAAGTTACACCCTTGCAAAAGCGCATGGCCGACTTTGGAAAGAAGCTTTCCTATCTGGTAATACTGATCTGTGTTTTATTCTTTGTGGTCGGATATCTGATGGATGAAGATCCATTGAATATGTTGCTCACGTCAATTTCTCTGGCCGTAGCAGCGATACCAGAAGCACTACCTGCCCTGATCACGGTTGCTCTTGCGGCCGGAGCAAAAAGGCTTGTGAAAAAGAATGCGTTGATAAGAAAATTATCAGCAGTAGAAACGCTAGGATCGGTAACGTTTATATGCTCGGACAAAACCGGAACGCTCACACAGAATAAGATGAAAGTAATCAAAGCTGAGAGTGAAAATAGTGAGACACTGCTCGGTAAATTATCTGTGTTCGAGTGCAGTATAGGACTGAATCATGATGTTAAAAAGAATGTGAACAATGAACTCACAGGTGATCCTACAGAGATTGCACTGATTGAATATTTCAATGAGCACCACGATGCTAAATCCTTTTCCGAGTTAAGTGAAAAATTACCACGTGTTGCAGAGCTTCCTTTTGATTCTGAAAGAAAGTTGATGACTACCGTCCATCAACTCGACAATAAATATCTGATTATATGCAAAGGTGCAGTGGAGTCATTGACTGCTACATTAGACGATCAGCGTGATGTTTCCCGAATTCTCGAGAAAGCTTCCGACTGGTCCGCAGAAGGAACGCGCGTGATTGCATTCGGCTACAAGGTAGTAGATAAAATGCCAGCGCCATTCGATAGCCAAACGGTAGAAAAAGATTTCACATTTACGGGGCTGACAGGAATGATTGACCCGCCACGGGAAGAAGCCAGGCTTGCAATTAAAGAATGTAAAACTGCCGGCATAACGACCGTGATGATTACAGGAGATCATCCGGCCACGGCAGCGGCAATCGCGAAACAAATCGGCATCCTTACTGAGAAAGATCTGGTGGTTACGGGGAAGGAATTGCAGGCAATGAACGATTCGGAGTTTGATCAGAAAGTTGAACAAATCCGAGTATATGCAAGAGTATCACCGGAGCAAAAGTTACGGATCGTAAAAGCACTTCAAAGAAAGAAACACTTTGTGTCAATGACCGGTGACGGTGTGAATGATGCTCCTTCGCTAAAGGCTTCGGATATCGGCGTTGCCATGGGGATTACAGGCACTGACGTAAGCAAGGAAGCTGCAGACATGATCCTGCTGGATGATAACTTTGCCACCATCGTGAAGGCCGTGAAGGAAGGCCGGCATATATATGATAACATTCGGAAGTTTGTAAAGTATATCATGACTTGTAACAGCGCAGAGATATGGACAATGTTTCTCGCTCCTCTTGTCGGGCTGCCTATACCGCTGTTGCCCATTCATATTCTATGGATCAATCTTGTAACGGATGGGCTACCCGGCCTTGCCTTGGGAAGTGAGAAGGCAGAGCCGGATATCATGAGTCGCCCACCTCGGAAAACCAATGAAAGTCTATTCGCAGGTGGCATCGGATTGCACATTGCCTGGGTCGGTTTTTTGATGGCTGTCATTACCTTAGCAACAGAAGCATGGGCCGTAAATAATAAAATGCCTCATTGGCAAACGATGGTGTTCACTGTTTTGTCATTGTCACAATTAGGTCATGTGATGGGAATCCGAAGTGATCGTCAACTATTATTTAAGCTCGGTATATTTAGCAACAGGCCCTTACTTGGAGCTGTCGTACTTACGTTTCTTCTTCAACTTGGTGTTATTTACTTGCCTTTTGCAAATGAGCTTTTTAAAACACAACCCTTGTCGATGGGTGAACTTGCAGCTTGTATTGGCGCCTCACTTGTTGTACTTACAGGGGTTGAAATTGAAAAACTGTTTAAGAAACATCAGCTTAGCACTGCAGGATAAAATACTTTGGTCACTAAAATATACGACTGTATAAAAAAACTTATTTCGGTTATCGTTTACAGCTAACCGAATAGATCACGCCTATTGAGGCATATCAGTATATATATCGGAGGTTGGAATTGTTTTTTTTATAACAAGTTTCAAATGTAAATATAGGTGGAATGATTTTAGACAATCGTTATGGTGTAATAAACTTCATCACTTACATGTTTTGCATCTGAACACAACTTTAAGAAATAAAAATATGTCCCAGAATAATAAAGCAATATTGGAAAAGGCAAATGCCGCTATCATGCGTGGAGACAACGAAGGTTTTCTGTCGCATTGCATTGACGGCACAATATGGAGATTTGTAGGCGATAAAACCCTACACGGGAAGGAAGCTGTTCGCCAGTGGATGGCAGCGACCTACACGGAACCTCCCAAGTTCATGGTCGAGAACTTAATCGGAGAGGATGATTTTGTAACAGCACTCGGCAACATAACAATGAAAGATGAGGAAGGCAGGGATGTTCAATATTCTTACTGCGATGTATGGCGATTTCGCGATGGTAAGATTGTTGAATTAAAAGCCTTCGTCATCAAGTCCGAGGAGCGAGGAGGACGCGAGTAACACAGCATAGGCCCACAGTCACTTTTTAATTCTCGAAGTTGTTTAATTCATTTTGCTTTCGCCTGCGGATTTAGTCATTAAGTGAATTTATACCTTGATCTTTGAGTTGTTCAAGATGTTCTTTCATTGTTTTAACTTGTTCTACAGGGTGTCCTTGCCAAACGGTAACTTCACCCACTACTTTAAATGGATGGGTCGAACGATAAGATTTTGTAGGATTGCCTGGAAATTTTTTATCTGTTAAGTCAGGATCATCTTCAATTGCTCCGGTTGGCTCTACCAAGTATATTCTTTCTCGTCCTTCTCCAAAGGAAAGTTCAGCGCCCCAGATAGCAGCATCTAGCGTTGCTGTTAGGAAGATATACTTCGCATTTTTCTTTTGTCCGAAGTTTGAGTTGAAGCCAACTTGAATTTGGTCACCAACTTTTAACTCAGCCTTTGTGCCGTGAAAATAAGTTTGAGCGAAAGGTGTCGGTCCTTGTCCGTTTAATTTCAGTTCGTCGTTGTTTTGTGCCATTGTCAAAGTCTATGTTGAGTTTGATTTGTATACATGTTTGCTAGCCTTTTTACAATCATATTGTCCAAGGTCGCTAACGAAATTTAATAGCACACACGTTAAAATCCTACCGATCAATATACTTTCTCCTTGACTCCGACAAACTTGTCTGTAAGTGAGATGGCATTTTCTCTTGGATTCGAACATTCACAATCGATGAGTAAATTATTTAAAACAAGAAAGACTCAAGTACAAGCGGAGTTTAGGATATACGCATCTATACTGCGATGTATAAATCGATGTGTTCTCACTTACTATGTATAGCTTGTGTCAGTGCCGCTGGCAGATGGTTTAGATTTGTAGATTTTATATCTCTGCTAACACTATAAAAGAAATATTTATTGTCACGTGAAATATAGGGACAATAATCTCTGTCAGGAGTGTTTATCGCTCTACTGAAGTGGTTTACATTCTGCCATCCATTTTTTGTTCGTATGGACCAGTATAGGTCAGCTTTTCCAAAACTGTCAGATCTGCCTGACGATGTAAATATCAATGCATAGCCATTCGCTGTTATAAAAGGGTCATACTCTGAATTTTTTGTGTTGATCGCGCTACCTATGTTTTGAGGTCTTGTGAATGTATTGTTTATAAGCTCACTAAAATATATATCTTCCTGGCCATATCCGCCTTTGCGTGATGAAGAGAAACAAGCATCACCTTTTTGTGTAAAGGATATATAGTATTCGTCTTCCGGGGAGTTAAGCTCCTTTACATTGATTGGCTCAGACCATAGTCCGGAATCTGTTCGTGTTACTTTCCAAATGTCATAATCCTTGGTGGTGTCATTCAAATAAGTTGGTCTGGTTGAAATGAAATACAATTCACCGGTAGGTGAGAAGGCAGGATCTGCATCGGAGTAGTTTGTATTGGAGAAAGGCAGCGGTATTGGTGTGGACCATTCATTCCCTGTTTTGGTGCTTGCGTATAACTGTGTTCGTTTGTTTGCCGAGCGTGTAAAGTAAAAGGAATTGCCGTCCAGTGAAAAAGCTGCGTTGAACTCAATGGAATCAGTACAAATTATACCCGGAAGAAAAGGCGAGGTAACAACCGGTATAGCGGGCTGGGCATATACCGTTCCCGTAATGCTAACGAAGAGCGAAAGAAGGAATATTCTCAAACAGTATAGCATGCTCAATGGCTCCATGAATAATAATTGTGATCGTTATCGAGAACAAAGTCCGTTCTATGGTATAGATTATTGCCGATGATATTTGATTTGGCTGTTTCTAACAGTAGCGCTGCTGCTTGTGTTTCGCGCGTATGTTGTTTGGCGCGATCGATCAGCTTTACAGAAACTTTTTGTCCACGGAAGGAGGGATGCACATACAAATCATTGAGCAGCCAAAGTCTTTTCATGCGCACAGACGACAACAGCGGATATAGCTGTACAAAACCCATTATCGTGTGGTCTGCACCGCGTGCTACAAAAATAACGGAATCCCTACACGACAACCGGTCAGCGAGAAATAGCTCGCTGCCGGATATATCGCTGGGGTATTGATAGAATACACGGTATTCATCAAACAATAGGGCAAGGGGTGTAATGTCTTGTGGGGTGGCCTGGTGTATGGTCATTGTCTTGATATGCAGTTGGGTGGCAGCCGGTGTTAAAGTATATACCTATTGGTAAATCACGGTGTTATGCGGTGTGACGTATTGGTGAGGTTCATTTCCCAGGTCTTTCCATTGTCGGTTGAGAAAGCCTGGCTCCACACCGGATTATTGGGATCGGTCTTGTCCCACTTAAACATAACGATGATGGGTTTACCCTGAAATACATCTTTACAATAGAACGTACCTATATTTCCTTCAAAGGAACCTACTACAGGTGGATCAAGTACACCGGTGTTGCTATCCACCCAATATAAACTCCATAGCCTTGTCTGTGGGTTGAAGAGTCGTAACGTGAGACCCTCGTACGGTTTGTCCTTTACCTGGTTATACGCGGTTCGGTAAATATCAATGTTGGCAATGCCGTTGAGCATGGGGCCAAAGTTTTCATCATCCGATTTATACTCTATCCATTCAGTGCAATTGTCCAGGCGCGTCTTCAGACGTTTATTGTCCATGGTCCATTTACCGGTAAGAAAATCAAAATCGCTTGCTGATGACGTTTTGGATGCTGTGATCATAAGCTCGCCCTTAGCATCGATGCTGGCGTTGATCATTTTAAAGTCTTTGGGTATTTGCCCGCATAGCGGCAGCGTTATGAGGGTGAGTAATGTACTCAGGCACAGGATCACGTTGGTTCTGTTAAGGTTCATATCCGTATCGTGTTTATAGTGTAATTGTTTATAGCGCGATTGTCATATTGATATATCAAAAGTAGCCTATCTTTGCACCCATGCCTGGATGCAGATTTTAACTTTTTGACGGGTGCAGATATGATCCCAACTATTCATCATACGGATAAGCTTTTATATGAACAGATCTATGAGTTCTACAAAGCTGCGATACTGCAGAAGCGATTGGCGTACAACCAGCGATTGCCTTCTTATCGCGTACTGGCCAAAGAGCTGGGTATAGCCAACAACACGGTGCTAAAAGCATATGAACAACTGGTGCTGGAAGGATATGTTACCAATGTATTTCGGAAAGGACTATATGTAACGAAGATCGATCGATCGGATTGGCAATTGCCCTCTGTTGACCCATTGCCAACCAAGAATAAAGAATCAAAAAACAAAAAACGATCTGCAGCTTACAATACTTCAGTACGCCTGGTGGATGAGAGTCATTTTCCAGTAAAGCAGTGGCGCAAGTGCAGCAACTGGGCACTGGATCGAATCAGTTTTCAATACCAGGAGTATGAGCAGGATGATCCGCTCAAAGAGCAACTCATTAAATATTTATTTCAATATCGGGGCGTGCGTGCAACGCCTGCACGATTGCTGATCGGATCGGGAGCCAGTTCGCTTGTCTTCTGGCTTGCATTTGTGTTGCGTAATACCTGCAAAAAAATTATCGCGGAAGAACCTGGTTATACCAGAACGCGTTCATTGTTCCAGGAGTTTGGATACAACGTCAAGCCTATACGCGTAACCGAACAGGGTATTGATCTTTTGCAGGTCAGAAAGGAGCGAGCCGACCTGCTATACGTCACCCCTTCGCATCAGTATCCAACCGGAGTGGCTATACCGGTAAACCATCGCATACAATTACTCAACTGGGCGCAAAAGAACAACGCCTATATTATTGAAGACGACTTTGATTGTGAGTTTCGCTATAAAACCAATCTCATGCCCTCACTGCAGGGACTTGATCAAGCCAACCGCGTTATCTATATAGGTACATTCAGCAGCGCGTTAATGCCTTCGCTACGGGTGGCCTATATGGTGTTACCTGAAAACTTTGGAGTTGCGTACGAATCACATCAGCACCTTACCAATACAGTGCCCTATTTTACACGGAGAACACTGGCCTTGTTTATGGAAAAAGGTTTTTGGGAGCGACACTTAAAAAAAATGCGCACGGTATATAAAAGAAAATATGACGCTTGTATGGGCGCATTACAGCGACTACCGGAAAATTGTATTGCGTACAATCAAACTCCTTCGGGGCTAAATATACTGCTGCACATTAATACGCGCCTCAGCGAAAAAGAAATTATACAGCGCGCGAAGGCCTGTGATATTGAGGTAACGCCTACCAGTGGATTTTATAGTAACAAAGCTTCCATACCGCGTAAGCCTCAAGTGTTGTTTGAATTTGGAAGCCTGCCCCAGGAAGTAGTCGGACAAGTAGTTGAGAAACTTTATAAGGCTTGGTTCGAATAGAATGATGCCAGTTATATATGTTGACTACTTTAGATTTTGGAATTGCTAATTCTCCATATGTACTTCCGCTGTCTTTCTTATAAAACTGTTTGAACTCCCATTAATATTAATTTTGGATAGTGTATAATATGCTTGGAGCTTAGTGATAAGTTGCTTAAATGTCACCGGATTGTTTTTAATTTTTTATTAAATCATAGAAAAAATTACACAGATCCGTTGAGGTATAGTGCATCCGCAGATGTTGGTAGATAAAACGTCAACTTGGCGATTGTTTTAGTATACTTGTCGTCTTTCGATCTGCCGTTCATCACGTTATAACCTATTTCATATATATTTACGAGTATGTTTATATACCCTAACCTGTAAACGTTGACCAACATATGACTACACTCTACTATCCTCATTATCATTCCATTGCAACTCACTTGCTCTTGAATCGCTAGCTGCTATAATTCACAACGCCTTTATTAGTCAATAACATTACACTTCCATGTGTTGTAAGAACTTTATTGTGTCTGTACAGGCACTTTGCTTAGTCTTGTTGCTGTTTGCTTCCGGCCATCAAGCCTTTGGTCTTGAAAAAGATTCTACTTTGGTTGCCACCAGCAAGGGACAGAAATCAATTGAACAATACCGGATTTTTCCGGTAGGTACGGGGTATACCGAAAGAAATTTTTCTCTTCATTCTTCAGAAAGTGAATTAACAGAAGCTTATCTCAAACAATATATAGGTGAAGATGGCGAGGCAGCCTTTAGCCGTGAACAGGCAAAAGCTGCGATCGATAAACTCAATGAGTTAGGAACTTTTGTAACGTCATTGACCGCTGACAAGCTGCATGAACTTCCAATAGGCTTTAAGAAGGTTGTCAACAGTACGACCATTACCATCGCCATTAGTGAAGTAAAATTCAAGGCTGGTCATGCCGAATTCACGGCCTTTGCCAAACTGGATATTCCACAGGAACCACGTGAACTATATTTCGGACTGGAAGGTATAAAGCTCACCTACGAGGGAGGTATCGTGGGCGATGCCAAACTTGTGTTGCTCGGAGATATACCTATACGCTTCAATGGTGGAGCCAGTGTGTTGATTCTCAAGGGCAGTACAAATCCCAAAGCTGCTGCTCCGGATTCTAAAACATATCTAAGCTTTGATTGTAACGGATTCAAGGAAGTGGGACTGGCAGCCGATATAGAGTTTCCACGAACTCTTCTCATACCCGTAGATCCCAATGGAAAGCGTTATGAAAATGCTGACAAGCGTGTAAAGGGTTCATTCACAACGGTTGTAACAGATTGGAATGATATACTGGTAGAATTTACCCTGCCTGATTTTGAAATGCCTTTGATTAAGGACATGCGCTTTAGTATTGAGACAGCAGTTCTTGACTTCAGTGACTTACGCAATAGCCCATCCGTTGCATACCCGGAAGGCTACGAAGCAGAATACCTTGAAGCTGGTCACACCGAGTTGTGGCGTGGTGTATATGCAAAGAGTGTGGAGATTGTATTACCGGAAGCTTTTGAAGATAAGACGAAGCCTGATAAGAGAATTTCTTTCACCGGGTTGGATATGTTGATCGATAACAATGGTTTGTCAGGATCCTTTACCGGCAAAAATCTTTTGCCGATAGAAAAAGGTACGGCCTCCGGCTGGAAATTATCAGTGGACGAAATGCAAATCAAGCTGGAAGCGAACAACCTTACCGGTGCATCGTTCAAGGGTATGCTCGGGCTTCCCATTGCTGACAAAGATACATTTGCCTATGAAGCTGTTATGATGCCGGATGAATACTTGTTGAAAGTAAGTGTACGCAACAAGTTTAGTTTCTCGGCACTCAATGCTACCGTTGAGATCGATCCGAATTCATACGTGCAATTAAAACTTACCGATAACAAGTTCAGGCCGGAGGCTATGCTTCACGGCCGCATGAGTATGAAGGTGTCCAAGAACGAAGACGGTTCGGATGCCATGGGCGAATTTAAAGGTATAGAATTCAAGTCGCTTCACATCATGACGGAAACTCCCTATATAGAGGTTGAGTACTTCGGTTATAAGGGTGAATTGAAATTTGCAAACTTCCCCGTATCCATCAACGACATCGGACTCACCGCCCAAGGCGGCAAAGCAAAGCTTGGTTTCAACCTTAAGCTTAACCTGATGTCAGGACAATTCGGAGCTACTACGCGTCTTGAAGTAAAAAGTAAATTAGAAAAACGCGAAGATGGATCGCAGTCGTGGAAGTACGATGGTATAGGCATCAGTGCAATTCAGATCAAGGCCACCATCAGCGGAAGCCTCGAAATTGAAGGTGCTCTGAGTATACTCGATGACGATCCTATTTATGGCGATGGTATAGCCGGTCAGTTGCAGGCGAAGTTCATTCCCGTAAAAGTAGAAGTAAAAGCCAAAGCTATGTTTGGTTCCACTACATATCGATACTGGTATGTAGAAGGTTCTGTTTCGTATGGCGATGGAATACCAGTAGTCGGTCCGTTGCGTATACATGGTTTTGGCGGTGGTGCATACTATCACATGAAGCGTCAGGCAAAAGGTGTTGTTGCAGGGTCATCCTTAACTGTAATGGATTATATACCGGATGATAAAATACATTTCGGTATCAAAGCTGCTGTCCTCTTTAACGTAGCGACACGAAGTGTTGTAGACGGTGAAGCGTCCTTCGAGATAGGATTTACCAAGAGCTATGGTATCAGCTATATAGGTTTCTTCGGAGATGCCAAGTTCATAGGTAAAATTCCAGGTACTGAAAATATTGAAGGCTTTGTTACCGAACAGCAAGCCAACTTCGCCAAGTATGAAGATGCATTTGTAAAAGATAATCCGTTACTGGCGCAAACACTGGAGACACTCAAAGTAAATGAACCTTCGCAGGCAGCAGCAGCTTTGCTGGGCGATGCCAAGAAAATGGGCGAAAGCGGAATGATCTCTGCGCATGTAGGGATGATGATGGATTTTACCAACAAGAGTTTTCACTCCACCTTTGATGTATACGTGAATGTTGCCGGAGGTCTGTTGCGTGGTATAGGGAATGATAACCGCGCAGGATGGTCGGTGATGCATATAGACTCCGACAGCTGGTATATCTATATGGGTACTCCGGTGGATCGCATGGGCATTCAGTTCGGTATAGGAAGTTTTAGTGTGAAAACCGGCGGGTATTTCATGGCCGGAAGTAAAGTCCTCGATTCGCCACCGCCACCCACCATCATTGCTGATATGTTAGGTATAGAGATGGCCAAGCTCGACTATATGCGCGATGCCAATGCATTGGAGGATGGAAGAGGTTTTGCCTTCGGGACAAATTTCTCGGTTGAAACCGGTGAGATGCGCTCATTTATACTGTATGCCAGCTTCAAGGCGGGTGCTGGGTTCGACATCATGCTTCGCGATTATGGAGATGCACATTGCGCAGGACAAACAGAACCGATCGGTATAGGGGGATGGTATGCGAATGGTCAAGCCTATGCCTATATGCAGGGAGAAGTTGGCGTGAAGATCAAGATATTCGGAATCAATAAGAAGTTCTCTGTATTGCGCGGAGGTTCGGCGGTACTCCTGCAGGCACGACTGCCAAATCCAACCATGTTTAAAGGATATCTGGCGGTGAAGGTAGATATACTCGGTGGATTGGTGAGCGGTAATTTCCGGTTGAAGGTTGCACTGGGTAGCGACTGCGAAATTGTAAATGATTCAGGAAGTCCGCTGGCGTTAAATGTTATCGCGGATCTTAAACCTATCGATAAGACCAAAGATGTAGATGTATTTGCAGCACCGCAGGCGGCTTTCAATATGCGCATGGAACATCCGTTCTATGTAGAAGATGATCAGGGCAGTAAGTCATACCGCATAAAACTGGAAGAGTTTACTGTAGCCGACAACGGTACGGCTATTGTTGGACGATTGGAATGGAATAAAAACCGCGATCTGGTTACATTCTATTCTACGGAAACATTGCCACCGCACAAAGAGCTTAAGGCCGTTGTAAAAGTTAGCTTCGAACTACAGCAAGGCAGCACCTGGCAGCCGGTATATGAAGAAGGTAAAAAGGCACTGGAGTTTAAAGAGATAACCTTTACCACAGGTGATGCTCCCGATAATATACCACTGTCCAATATTGAATATGCCTATCCCGTTGCCGAGCAACGTAACTACTATCGCGATGAAAGTAAAGAAGGGTATATACAGTTGAAACGTGGTCAGTCCTATCTCTTCTCCGATGCATGGCGTTACGAGATCGTAAACGGCAAGACGGGACAAGCCGCGAAGAAGCAGGAAGTGGTATATAACGCTGCTGAAAAGCGAATCGACTTCACACTGGACGCACTGGATCTTAACGCTAGCTATACCATTGGTATGGTTGCTACACCACGTGACTCTTCATCGGCACAACAAGGTACTGTCGAGCAGGTTATCAAAAACGATGCAGGCGATCTGACCATTCGTCAAAACCAAGCCTCTGAAGTACAGCAGACTGATCTTGGTAAGAGCCTGATCGAATATTCTTTCCACACCAGCAAGCATGCATTGTATAGCGACAAGATCAAGAGCATGACCATCGTTCAGCCTTTGATCGGAAAGATATCTTCCGATGTTATCAGCCTTCAGCCACAGGTTGCTACCTATGAAGGGTTCGATGTGGTGGAACTGATCGGTACACAATATAGCGGCCGCCAGGCTTTGTCCGTTGTCGCTGCATTGCCGCAGGATGCTTATTATCGACAAGATATATATCCGTTATTATACCAGGAGTACCCGATCGCGGGCCAGATCAGATTGCACCGTGATACAGCAACATTCGGATTCTACCCGTCACGCGCGTTGCCGATTATGTCTCTCTACCAGATGCAGGCAGAGCTTTCCGAACTAACCGGTATTACTACAACACGCGTTCCCTATATATACAACCTGCCGGATGTATACCATCAGGATTTCATTGATCTGCAAACACAGGTGGTGAATACATTCCTGGGTACAGAGCAGCAGAATCGTTATGCATCCATTATCATGGGCGGCTACCCGATGATCCGGGCCGGTAATTATCCGGTGAAGTTTCAATATATACTTCCGAACGGTAAGCAGGGTTCTTCAGCAATATTCATGTATACTAATCCGATCAAATGAGAAAAGATCGCCTCCATATATTCATCACGCTACTGATCATTTGCTGCACGGCCCTGACCGGGTACAGCCAACGAACGAACTTCGTAAAAGCTATTGGTCGCGCGCAGAAAAAGCAGATCCTGATACGCTGGGCGGTAAATCAACCGCGTGCATGGAAGCTGTCCAATCAACACGGTTTTGAGGTAGTACGGTATACCGTTATCCGCGACAGCGTTATTCTGAGAACACCGGAACGTAAAAATATAGGTATACTCAAGCCTGCCGAACAAAGTGCATGGATCGTGCCTGCCAACAGTAACGAGTATGCAGCCATTATAGCACAGGCCTTGTACGGTGAAAATTTTGAAGTAAGCAGTACAGATAAAGAGACTATACTATCGTCCATCAACAAAGGTCAGGAGCTTGAACAGCGTTTTGCACTTTCACTCTATGCGGCCGATCATAATTTTACCATAGCACAACTGGCAGGCTGGGGGCTGACGGATACCGATGTAAAAGAAAACGAAAAGTATCTTTATCGGATAAAATCAAAAGTTCCATCGGGCCAGTTGGCGATCGATTCGGCAGCAGTGTTCATTGGTTTGAAAGATTACAAGCCACTCCCGGAACCGACAGAAGTGTTAGCTCAGTTCAGTGACAAAACTGCAGTGATCAGCTGGGACTATAATTCACTCAAAGATTACTATAATTCATACTATATCGAGCGTTCCTCGGACGGGAAGAATTTCTACAGGATCAGTGAGCGCCCCATCATGCAAATGAGTGAGAGCGATGCTGTAAAGCCTTCCGGCAGAATTCACTATGTAGATGCATTGGGCATGAACAACGTTACCTATTACTATCGCGTGCGGGGAGTAACTTCGTTTAGCGAGATAGGCCCGCCTTCTGCGAAAGTATCCGGGGTTGGTCAAAAGATACTCGAGTATGTGCCTCATATTACCAAGTCAGTAATCAATGAAGCCGGTGAACTGGAACTCAGCTGGTCTTTCGAACGAGCAGGCAATGCATTGATTCGCGGCTTTACACTCAGTCAGTCACCCAACGAAGAAGGCCCCTATATACCGGTGATGCAAAATATACCGGCTACCCAACGTCTCCTTCGGTATACGAAGCTTTTTCCAACCAATTACTTTACCATCACGGCCGATGCTGTAAGCGGAGACTCGCGCACATCCATGTCGGTGCTGGTGCAGCCCGTGGATAGTATACCGCCCCAGGCTCCCCAGGGCATAAGGGCTGTAATCGATTCACTCGGCGTTGCTACCATTACCTGGGCACCCAACACAGAGAAAGATATATATGGCTATAAGATATTTCGTACGTATGTAAAGACAGCGGAGCCCACACCGCTCACCGATACAGTATATATCGGGACGACCTTTACGGATAGCGTAAGCATGCGCATCACCAATCGCAAAGTATACTATACGGTTACGGCATTGGATCAACGCTATAATCAATCAGCTTTCTCAACACCGGTAGCCGCGGTTAAACCGGATATCATTCCTCCAACCAGTCCGCTGTTTACAAAATGTGAACTGACGGGAAATGAAGTATTGCTGCGCTGGTCTGATTGCCATGATGATGATGTGGCATCACATGTTATCTACAGGAAGAGTGAAGAGCAGAAGGAGTGGAAGCAGATTAAAAAATTTGGAGCCCACACGAGTGGTGAGTATCAGGATGCTGATGTAGCAGGCGGTACTGTATATACCTATACATTGGTAGCAGGCGATTCCAGTGGTCTCGAATCAAAACCTTCAGCACCGGTAAGTATAAAAGTTATTCGCAGACCCGGTGATATAACGGTGAATGCCTTCGATGTGTACATCGACCGGCAAAACCGCTACATCGAATTGTTCTGGCGCGATTCGCAGGATAACGTTGAGGAGTATCAGCTCTATAAAGCTATAAAAGGATCTCCTGCTACACTGTGGCGTGTACTCAAGCGCGAGGAGAAGCGCACAGTAGACGAGAAGCTAGCCGTAAATACCGAGTATAGCTATGGTATACGGGTAGTCACCAGAAAAGGAGAGGTGAGCAAGATTAAATGGTTGGAGGTTAAATATTAGTACACACGCTATTGGGTAAGGATCTATGAAAAGACTTTTACAATTCTGTTTGTTTTTAGTTTTCTATCAGGCTGCCGCGCAGACTGATTTTTCCAATGAATACATGATCACGGTATCCGGTGGTGTAAACTATGGAGGCGATCTGAGCTCAGGCTGTGGAAGCCGCTATGATATCATCCTGGAATTTGAAGATGGTACATCGCAAACCATTGTAAGCAACGGCCATGGTGGCGGTGGTACGGTGGCATTCTATCGTAAATTTTCATTTCGAAGTGATAACCGCGTAAGACGTGTTATCGCGTTTGGTAAAGCTCACAGGCAAAGTCCGCGATATCGCTCGTGTGGCTATAGAAGAATTGATGAAGGAAATATATACTTGCCTTTGGACCTCAATACCGATTACCCCTGTGTGAACAGACTATACCGAAATGTTTTCAGAGGATTTAACAGCAGCGAACTTACCGTAGATATTCAACCGGCAGCAAATCGTCTTACCACAACGTTGTCAATGCCAAACAACGGCACCAATCGCAGGAGAACATCCTATGCAGTGGATGCTATGTTTACCACTGGCAGCGATCGTGTTTTCGCGGGCTACCTGGACTCATGGTCCAGAAACACCGCGGTGAACAGAAAAGATTCCGTGATCTTGTTAAGATCGGACGTGCGTTCTGTTTTGCTAACGACTTCCGGTCAAACCGTCAACGGTCGTATCGTCAGGGGATTTAATACTTCAAACACATTTACTCTGCCGGCTTTCACAAATAGTCTGGATGTTACCTATCCGTTCAATCTCTTTCCGGATGCGTCTGCGGGTAGCCTCAGAGTTGTATACAAGAAGATTAAATTCCCATTGAAGTATGGGCCAAGCACTTCCTATATATTGCCCTCCGATACCAGTAATCGAGTCGTGCTACTGGGGCCTCGCGGTAACCCTGCGTCTTTCTACCACTGGGTATATAGCTTGGATGGCGTGAACTGGACAAACCTTCCGGCTAAATTTCAAGGACAAAGCCGGTTAAATATATCCGGCTATGATATTCTCGGCGATGAGTTCTGGAAGTATCATAACAACAATATATTCTTCAAGATCATTGTGGATTGTAACGGCGCTGAATCCGAAACGCTCACACTTTCCGCAAGACTCTCTGCACCGAATATAGTGTCTGTTACACCGGATCCCGATCGTTGCTTTGATAAACCACAGGACGGATCGTTCAAAGTAATTTTCAACAGACCTTTGCACGTAAGTGGGCTCGGGGAGCCGGAGAGTCTCACGATTCTGGTTACCGATGCAGCAGATAATTCAGTAACGATCGATCAGTTTATTGATGTTACACTCGAGACTGATAACAGTTTTACCTGGCCGCGCAGACTTTTTTCAGACAGAAGTTATCAGATCAGGTTACTCGGTAAATTTAAAGAGGTGCCTACGTTTACGGACAATCCGGTAAACCATGCACGCAACGTTGAGTTGATCCGGCCCAGGCCGATTACATCAACGCTTACACCAGAGGCAGTACATTGTCACGATGGTGGTGATGGTAAAATTCATCTTGTTGCCGATGGCGGTGTTGGCAATTATCGTTTTCAGTATTTGCCTGGTGGTGCTGCTGATTCAGTGCTGGTAACATTTGCTGAGGCAACAACGCATACACTGGAATTTCTTCGTTACGGTATATATGGTTTTAAAGTGATGGATGGCAATCAGTGTGTTGATGCAGCCCGCGCCAAAGCGGTGTTGGTAAATCAGCCAACTGACTCGCTGCACGTTGGTTTTTCTAAAACTACCGATCCACGTGCCTATCACTATAAAGATGGGTATATAGAAACTATCCTTGTAGGTGGTACGCCATTTCCGGATCAGAGCTATACTGTGCAGTGGTTTGACCCTGTTAACCTGCTGCACGATTCACTCTATAACAACGCACCGCTTGGACAAGGCTATCAGGCAAACATCGATAGTCTTGGCGATGGATATTATCAACTGCGCGCATACGATAGTCAATATGCTTTGGCGCATCCCGATCATCGCAAAGGATGTACCGTGGTGAGTGATATATTTCGCCTCATTGAACCGCCACCTCTGGTTGTAGCAATAGCCGAATGGCATTTTGTAAGTTGTCATGGATATGACGATGGCGAACTTGTGGCACATGCAAAAGGTGGTGTGCCATATCAGAATGATCTTCCATACCGATATGAATGGCTCAAAGATGTAGGAGGGACGCCTCAGTCCATTACACAACAGGATAGCATAGCCACCCAGTTGAAGACAGGTATATATAGGGTGCGAATTCTCGATAAGAATAACATTACCAAAGTATCAGATCCCTTTTTATTGGTAGAACCCGATGTATTAACGGCAGCTATTGCGACTACGCCGATAAGCTGTAGCTCCGGAACGGATGGCAGTGCAGAAGTTACCTCTACCGGAGGTACATTGCCCTATACCTATAGCTGGTCGGATGGTGCAACGACAGCATTGAATATAAACCTCATCGAAGGACGTTACTTTGTCCTGGTGAAAGATATTCGCGGATGTACCGCTACAGCCAATGGCAATGTTGTTTCACCCTCACCGCTGCAGGTGGATAGTTTGCTTACAAACCCACAGTGTTTTGGCTATGAAAACGGAAGCATTGATATTACCGTGGTTGACGGAACACCACCTTACAAATATAGCTGGAGCAATGGTGAAGAGACGGAAGATATACAGCAACTGCCTTCTGGTATCTATACCGTGCGAATTACGGATGACAATGATTGCATAAACTATCGAAGATATGAGTTGATGGATCCGGCTCCCGTAAATGTTGACCTCGGAAAAGACCGCACATTATGCACCGATCAGGTATATATAGCGGATGCATCGATTGATGACCCCGCAGCACAATACCAGTGGAGTGGCCCGAACGGCTTTACTGCGCAGACCAGCGCGGTCACACTTTCAGAAAATGGAACCTATGCCGTACAGGTAGTGGATTCACATGATTGCCGCGGTCAAGATGATATTGCCATAAGACGTATAGAAGTAATTATAGGCGCAGAGTTTATTGTTACCACGCAGGCCTTTAAAGATAAACTGGTTACTCTGGTTAACATCAGCGATCCTCAACCCGACAGTGTCACGTGGTGGGCTTCAGAAGGTGAAGTTGAATTTACAGCTTCGTTGATCAACAAAGCCGAACTCACCTTCGCCGATACAGGAACGTACAATATATATATGCGCGCCTACTTACAGGGGTGTGAAAAGGATTTCACCAAGGCAATTGTGGTTGTGGCCGGTACATTCGATGAGGATACAAAGAATGAATCACCATTCCTGGAAGAGCTTACCGTTTCCCCGAATCCATCCGATGGTAAATTTTCGGTCATCGTTGGGTTACGCGAACAAACTCCGATTCGCTTGCGCATGATTTCGGTAGCAAGCAATGTTATTGTAGATGATCGTCAGGCACTCGGTAGTCAGCGCTATGAGGTACCGTACGATCTGAACCTTGCTTCAGGAGTATATTTCCTGCTGCTGGAAACTGCCAAAGGAAATTATATACTTCGCGTAACGATCTACTAGTAAATTTTCTCTGTCGATGAATTGGATGTCCATGCTATATATACTGAAAATCATTAACGTTATGCCAGGTGCTTTTACACGGAATATACTTTTCAAAAGTATAGTCATGTTGTTGTTGTGCCAATCTGCATGGGCACAATTTCCTGTGCAGGTAAATACACAACTTCGTCCGCCCTATACACTTCAGTTAAGTGAATACTATGCCTCCGGTCGGGAGAAGCTCGTAGTGATTCTTACGAACCGCGATCTGAATAAACCAATTCTGAATGTGCGGCTTCGAATGATCATTGAAAGTCAGACCGTACAACTGCGAACAAAGGCATATGCAGATTTACCAGTGATAGCGTTGGATGCGGGTGTGCCGGTGCGCCTCTCATTGTCAGATCTCGCTCCGTATTTTAATCCCGAGAACATGGACTTCTCGGGCATCACGCGGCAACAGTATATGCAGCAAGCTCGCCTTCCCGAAGGATTTTATCAATTTTGTTTCGAAGCTATAGAAGTGTCTTCCGGGCAGGTAGCCAGTGGTAAAGGATGTGCAATGGCATGGATAAGTTTGAGCGATCCTCCATTACTAAATGTACCACGTAAAGGTGAAGCGATTGCTTATAAGGAACCGCAGAACATTATCTTCCAATGGACACCGCGTCACCTGAATTCTCCGAACTCTGCTTTTCAAACCGAATATGATTTCCAACTGGTCGAGTTATGGGACACATCACTGGCACCGGAAATTGTTTTTCAATCGGCAGCTCCGCTATATGAAACGACTACACGCACTACAACACTTCTCTATGGTCCGTCACAACCGTTGTTAATCGTTGGTAAACGCTATGGCTGGCGTGTACGCGCGCGTGCACGCAGTGGTATAGAGGATGTAGATGTATTTCGAAACCAAGGCTATAGCGAAATATACTGGTTCACATATCAGGATACGTGTCCGCCTCCGGCAGGTATAGCAGCGACACCCGGTACATTTGGTAACCTGGAGTTTAACTGGGCGGCCGATCGTAATCATAGATCCTATGTTGTTACCTATAGAGAGAAGGGTAAAGATAATGCTACATGGTTCGATCAGAAAACAGAGCAGGCGATGGCGCTGGTATACGATATGCAACCAGGACTGGTATATGAATATCGCGTGGGCGCATTTTGCAATACTGATCAGCCAACATTCAGTGAAATCAAAACCGTTGAGGTACCTGCGAGAAATTCAGAAACATTTGTCAACTGTAGTATTGTACCCGATCCGGATATATCCAACAAAGAGCCGATACAAAACCTCAAGGTTGGTGATATTTTTCGCGCGGGTGATTTCCCTGTGAAGATACAAGAAGTAAGCGGCACAGGTACCTATACCGGTAAAGGCTATGTGACGGTGCCGTTTTTAGGAAAGGCAAAAGTGAGTGTAACCTTCAGTGGTATACAGGTAAATACCGGCTATCAACTTATAGCAGGAGAGGTAGTAACGAAATATGGAGGGAAAGGTGAGGGCATAAAAGATATTGATGAGACACTCGATCAATTCCGCGGCTATGAAGGACTGGTATCACGATTGAAAGATCTCACCATTACCATGGACTCTGCTGCATTGAGCAGTCTTACGGACAAGGTTGTAAAAGAGGCAAACGAAGAATTGCCATCGGAGCTTTCCAATGAAATCCATCAGGATGTTACAAAACTAAAAGAGAGCAAGCAGGCATACGATAAAGCCAGTGCCGCCTATACCACGGCAACATCTGCTGAAGAAAAAGAAGCCGCCAAAAAGAAACGAGATGAGGCTGAGAAAACATTTAATGAGATTCAGAAAAAGTTTGAAGGCAAGTCTCCTGATGCTATAGATAGCGTAGCGTATACCATAGATTTTGCGCAGGCCGACAATGCAGTATATGGTTTCGATCGCTTGCGATATAGGCCGTATCATGAGTCGAATTATGATGCAAAGCAAAAAGGTAAGCAGCTATACTATAGTCCATGGAAAGCTGTAGCAACCGGTTCATTCGACCTGGTAAAAGCATATTCCACTCAGCAGGGTAGTCCTCTGCCGCAGGACCTTGTATTCCGTTCTACAACGGGAGCTCTACAGGCCCAACGCGGTGCCAATCCACAGGAAGTAAATGTTCGCGTGCACGGTTATGGAACCGGTGACAAGAATGAAGTTACAGCCTATATACGGAAAACCGGTGTTGACGGCAAGGAGATTTTAACGGAAGCCGGAAGTCTGAATGTGGTCAGCTATAGCAAAGTGATACGCAAGTTGGTGCTCGTCCCGGTGAACGCAACAACATTGGATGTGTCGCCACAAGAGATACAATCGCAGCTAAACGCTATATATGGCAAGGCAGTTGTGCAGTGGCAGGTACAGAAAGATCAACCGTTTGCCAGTACATATGATGTAGACGATAATGGACTCGATGATGGCGATAGCGAATTTCTGTCCAATTATACTGCTGAGATGGAAACACTCATCAGCGAGTATGAGCAGAAGAAAGCATTGGAGGAAGATACGTATTATCTTTTCCTCGTATCCGGTTCGGAGAGCAAAACAAAGCTCGGGTATATGCCGAGAAAGAAAACAGCAGGGTTCATCTACATGGATCTGGCGCGGGGCGGGTCATTGATAAAAACAATCGCTCACGAATTAGGGCACGGAGCCTTCCGACTTGAACACACCTATAAAACCTATGCATCATTAGCGACCGGTACAACCGACAACCTGATGGACACTCGTCCGGATGGTATAGTGTTGCATAAGTATCAATGGGATCTCATTCACGATCCTGCACTTGTCATTCCAATACTAGAGAATGATGAAGACAATGAATTGCTCGCACAAGTCGTGCAATGTTTAACAGGAGCAAGTCTTGACTTATCTATGTACTATACTGCTACGTGGATAACCATGCAGTTCGATGATGCTATACCGGAAGCAAGTAAACCTGCCTTCGCAGACTTCTCCAGTGTTACAAGCTATAAAGAGTTTAGTAAGACAGAAGCCTTTGTGTCTGCCACTATATCTTGTGCAACGGCCAACCTGCCTGCTTTTATATCACCTAATGCGAGTAGAAAATTTAAGGCTGGATTATCCGCACTGGGTGGGGCTGCAACAAGCTTTGTCACGGAAACAACTAAACAATATGAGATAGCATATACCAAGATAAAGCAACAAGGAAAAGATCCAGGCATGACTGATGTCATAACAACCATGGACTGGAAGCCTGTTATTCAAAATTCAGCAGCGAGCGGACTGATTACCGGGACTGCAACCTGGATTGCTGCGAGTCCAAAGTATAGAGCGTTGTTAGATAAGATAGAGGCTCGACTTGGTGTAAAGGATTGGACAAAGGATGCTAAAAAACTGGTTGATTATCTTTTAATAAGGAAACGAATCCCTTCTGGCTTTATGACTGCCATGAGGAAATTTGGGAAATCTGAAGGTGAAATCGCTACATACTTTACAGAATATCATTATTCCAGAGCGGGGCAAAAATTTTTGACCGACATGGAATTTTTTCTGGCTAATAAAAATGCCTTTAAGCTAACTTCAGATGAAGCATTCGCATTATGGGGATATACAACGAAGCTTTTTTATAGGGACCTGAACGCTGATCTGAGAAACGGCATAAATGCAGATAAGACGAAAGAGCTTTCTGAACTGTTAAAAGCTGCGCTTAAGAAATTGCCGAATTATAATGGTGCTTTGGTGTATAGAGGAATTCAGATAGACCCTTCGGCATTGTCGTCTTTTATTGCTGACTATAGTCTAGGGAATACTAAACTGTGGAATGATTTCACTTCTTGTGGCGGTTCAATCAGTTCATCCTTTAGCGGTCGACCAGAAGTAAACGTAATTTTTGAAATTGCACATACCACAGGTAAAGAAATATCAGATTTAGCTGATGGCGTTATTTATGGTGGCATGCCTAGGCCTGAAATACTAATCAAAGCAGGTAGTCAATTTAAAGTAGTGTCGGCTCCTCTTTTTGATAAAGCACTGAAAAAATGGGTAATTAAAGTTCAGCAAATTCTTTAGTATATGGAGTTCTGGGATGCTAAACAAATTTTTAAAGAGCGACTCAAGCATGCCTTGAGCGATGATAGGCAGTTAATACCAGAGATACTTGAAGTGAACAAGGTATACGAGTCTATTTATTATCGAGAAGGACACCGTGGTTGTAGAGATCTTAAGTTTAAGCTCGTAAAAGATCTGAGCGATCATTTTGCTTTGGACTATTATTTGAAAACGGATAACTATTCCACGCATAAACGCATTAATGAAGACGGTAACATAATTGAACTGGATAATTTTGAAGGACAATTTGGCTGGCCAGTATACGCAGATAAAGTTGAAACTGAACGCGAGCATCAACGAATCAAAGAGCATAATCTGAAAGTGTATACTATTCTAAAGGATAAGGGATTTGAAAAGTAATAGAGCATTGAAAAAATATATAATTATCATTCTGGTTTTATCGGGTATTGAATGCCTTGGTCAGCAATACATTCAGACTTATTTCTCTGCCATAGCCAAAGAAGAATCTACAAGCCCATTCACATTTGATCAAGCTATAGGAGAGAACCGCTATATACAGGTATTGTCTCCTTATCTGAAGGATACATTGCTTGCCGTGCGGTCGGAAGCATATCATTTAGTGAGTCGTTTAGGACAAAGCAGTATGCAGACGAAAACACATAAAGAAGTAGTAAAAATACTTTTGAAAGGCTGGCGAGATAAAGACACGGGCATAAACGGGCAGGTAGCCAATGCGTTGTTCAGGTTCAATAAAGAAGATTTTGATAAAACTGCATTGGAAGATATCCGCGAGTTGAATCACTCTATAATTCCTTATAACGGAAAACTATTCAAACTCATTGGCAAACTCGACATACGTGATCAGTTGAGTGTTATAAAGACGCATCTTCAAAACCAGCAAACTCCTTTGTCAAGACAAGATGCGTGGTCAGCATATGTAGCGATGGCGCGTATGGGTGATGTGCTGTCTGAGCAAACTATTATGGATAAAGCCAATAAGCTGGGTTCCAACGATGATACTATATATGAGTTGTACCCGGACCTGGTATATATAGGTTCACGTACAACGATTGACTTTCTGATAAAAGAATTATACAGTGAAGAAAATAATTGTTCATCACCAGATGCAGAATCGGAGCGATCAATCAATTGTGCATACCGTATAATGGAGATGCTCGCACCTGTCATTAAAGATTATCCGGTGGCTGTTAGTGCGAGCGGAGACCTGGTAGAGAAAGACTATCCAAAAGCATTGGCAACGATCCGGGCGTGGTTCAACGAGCGTAATGGGAACTATACTATTGTGAAGCGATGATGTTATGGTGCGCTATATGAAGAAAAAATTGATAGGTATAGATTGGAGAAAGTTGTTGGTGCAGGTATGCATGACGATGATCGCGTTTGGTTTATATGCGTGCTTTCAGGAAGAGACGGTGCCTGTTACGATTGATTTTACCTATACCATCGGGAATGAAAATTATACTACACCGGCTCGTATCACCATTGCGAACAATACCACCGGCGCTGAAAAGTATTCCTGGACATTTGAAGGCGGACAGCCAACAACGTCTTCCTTGCGCGACCCTGGTATCATTACCTTTACTGAAGCCGGTGCACACGCCATTACCCTTGAAGCGTGGAGTGAAGATGATCGCCAGAGTAAAACGGTATCGCTTACAGTATATAATGGCGTAACACCAGATTTTTCTACAGAAGTTTTAACAAACAATATAGCACCGGTAACGGTTCGGATCACCAATAAAACCAATGGCGGTACTGGATTCCGCTGGGTCTTTGAACAAGGTAATCCTGCTGAATATACAGGAGAGAATCCTCCGGATATCCAGTTTGTTGAATCGGGTGACCATAAAATTATACTCATTGTAGAGAACGGCCCTGCTGTCGACTCGCTGGTGCAAACTATATCAGTAAGTCCTGCATTATCTCCTGACTTTGAAATCATTCCTGACTTTGAAGATGATGACTACCAGGCCCCGCTGCGCGTCGTATTAAAGAACAAAACGTCAGGAGGTCTGCAATGGCAATGGTCATCCAGTGGTGGGCAGATCAGTAACACAACAGCGCAGCAACCCAGTATATATTTCTCGCAGGCCGGTACGTACAGTATTACGCTGCAAGCTTCCAATGGTAAAGAGACCAAGACTATAACCAAAGATATCGTAGTTAAGCCCAATACGGGCCTTCGAACCTTTACCGATATTAAACTGGGTATCAACACAGCGCATGCTTCTATTGGCAGTTTTTACTCCACAAGCTTGCGGAGAGTCGTCAATAAAAATGATCCGGATTCTTTGTTTAAATATGTAGATATAGCATACTTCGGACTTAACGCTACGTTCACCTTTAACAAATTTACTTCCCCGGATTCTGTGGAAGAATATACCTTCGACCCTATACCGCAGGCGCAGATAACGCATTTCGTTAACTCCCTCGATAAATGCGCATGCGGAATTACGTTTTCAGAAAGTGATTTTGACCAGATGATTACAGACGCTCCTTTGCAAGCGCTCAACATTACATCAACGGCTAAAGGACTTCAACCTTTTGATGATGTGCAGGTGCCGCGCATCATACTATTCAAAACACAGGACAATCGTAAGGGCGCTATCAAGATCAAGTCATTCCATGATGATGGGTTGCAGTCCTATATACTTGTGGATATAAAAGTTCAGAAAAAATGAATCCTCTCTACTCTTACCGTTGCTTGTTAGTTCTGTTGGCGCTCTTCGTAGGGTCGTTTTCATATGGGCAATCTATACGTCTGGATAATCTGCGTGATCAGTTTGGCAAAGGCAAGCCCTTTAAATTTAACGGAGCTTTGTCTGCCAATGGTATCTATTATAATGGCAATGGGGGTTACGGCCGTGATCCGTTTTCTTATTTTGTTAATGGCAGTATGAATCTTAATCTATATGGGCTCGTGAACCTGCCGTTTTCGTTTACACTTACCAGCTTTGGTGGCGATTATTCGTACCCGGTGCCGCCAAACCGTTTCAGTATACATCCGTCCTATAAATCAGTAACAGCACATATTGGAAATATAGCAGCAACTTATTCTCCCTATACTGTAAATGGCTATCTATTTACTGGGGCCGGGGTTGATGTAGAACCAAAGGACAGCGGATTAAAGGTTAGTGGTATATATGGTCGTTTGCAGAAGGCTGTTGAATATGACACAACCAACCGTATTACACAGGCTGCTTATGAGCGCATGGGGTGGGGGAGCAAAATAGAGTATCAAAAGAATAATTACAGGTTGGGTATGATTGCGTTTCATGCTTGGGATGATGTGAATTCAATTCAGAAGAAGCCTGATAGTTTACAGATATACCCGATGGCCAATACGGTAATCAGTTTTAATGCCGGAACACGTGTATGGCAGCATATGGATATAGCCGTTGAATATGCCACGAGTGCTTTAACAGAAGATGTGCGGGCAGCGGATTCTGAGGGCAGTAATCTTTTTAGCCGCGCGATCGATTCAAAAGAATCCACCGGTTATTTTCATGCTTTCAAGTCATCGCTGCAGTATACATTTACCAGTACAATACTGGGTGTTGGGTATGAGCGTATTGATCCAGGATATAGAACACTGGGTGCATACTATCTCAATAATGACTTGGAAAATATTACTGTGAACGCAGCCCAGCCGTTGTTCAAAAGTAAAGTGCAACTGGCTATGAACATGGGCTTCCAGCGTGATAACCTCGACAACACCAAGTCAGGTTCATCCACACGGTTCATTGGTTCCGTAAATGTATCCTATACTCCGTCTGATAAACTGACCTCAGCATTTACATATTCAAACTTTCAGACCTTCATGCGTATTCGTCCGCAGTTTTTAAGCATAAACAGGCTGGATAATTTCCAGAATCTCGACACGCTTGACTATACGCAAGTTTCTCAGAATGCAAGTGCGTCAGCAAGCTATATGCTTTCGCAGTCAGAAGATGAAATGAAAGGTATAAGTGTAGACCTTAGTTTTCAGGAGACTGCCGATGAGCAAGGCGGTGTGGTACGCAATGGAAATCTGTCGCAGTTTTACAACGCATCGGTTATGTATACACTATCACGCATGACCGCCGGGCGAAATTTTTCCGCTGGGTTTAATGTATCCTATAATACAATTGGTCGAGATGATTTTATAACCGTTGGGCCTATAGCCAGCATAAGTGCAAGTATATTACAGAAGAGAATCACAACCGGAGCCAATCTCTCCTATAACGCAAGCCGTAGTGTGAATGAATGGGACAATCATGTCTTCAATGTAAGGTGTCATGCAGTATATAAAGTACAGCGAAAACATACCTTCAATCTGAATGTGCTTAATCAATGGCGCAGCACCTCAGAAGCCAATACAAATGACGTTACAGTTACAATGGGGTATAATTTTATACTTGGCGGGTGAGTGATTGTTATCCGGGACAGAGAAGTTGGATATTGATTGGAGAATAGACAAAGTAGACACGGGAGCCCGGGCCATTGGTATACTTATCCAATCAAACACAAGATTGATGTACTCTTTTGAAAAGGATTTTTTGGATTTTACCAAGTAGTGAATTTTAATTTAGATCTATATCGTAAGCTTTGTGAAGAAACTTATTCTGCTATCTAATGGGTCGCTGTCCTGTGTAATAATACAGGTATTTAGTTCAGTGCCGTTGTTGGTGTTGGGCGCAGGTAAGTGAGGACGCTCATCAACAACTTAATGCCTTTGATTTCTATGGTAGCGTCTCCGGACCTTTGTTGGTTGGGCTGGTTTCTTTTACAATGCTTCAAATATTACTTCATGAGCGAGATGTTAGCATTAAACATTAATTTGCAGTTTAAAATCAGATAGATCAGCGCTGACATGAATAGGCAACAACTCCGTTATACCTTTAGCTATATTGATACCTGCAACATGTGTGGTTCGCCAACAAGGCGTCATAAAGTTTTAGGCAAGAGGTTGAACCAGTCTCAGGGAAAAAATCCCAGGAGTAAAATCGGTATAACCACCACAATTGTTAAGTGTTCAAATTGTGAGCTGATATATTCAAACCCTCAACCAATACCACACGACCTGCAGGATCACTACGGAGTATTGCCAGAAGCCTATTGGACTAAAGAATACTTTACAGTAGAGGACAGCTACTTTAAGAACGAAATAACTCGTGCCAAGGAGCTTATAGCTTTTAAGGATGGCATGAAGTCTTTGGATATAGGAGCTGGTTTGGGCAAGGCAATGTTGGCGTTATCCAAAGCTGGATTTGACGCTCACGGCTTTGAAGCTTCTGAGCAGTTTTATGAAAGAGCTGTTTCACAAATGGGAGTTGGTCGCGATAAGCTAATGTTGGGAATGATTGAAAACATGAGCTATCCTGCAGGGTATTTTGATTTCATCTCTTTTGGAGCAGTCTTGGAACACCTTTATAATCCATCGGACTCGATTGAAAAGGCCTTGAAATGGCTAAAACCGAATGGTGTTATTCATATTGAAGTTCCTTCGTCAGCTTGGCTTATCAATAAGTTGTTAAACCTGTTCTATAAATTAAAAGGGACGGATTATGTGAGCAACATTAGCCCCATGCATGAGCCCTATCATCTTTATGAGTTTGGGCTTAAATCTTTTCACGAGCATGCCAAATTACATGGCTATGAGGTAGCATGGCATGAATACTATGTATGCCAGACATCCATGCCTAAGGTCATAGATTATTTTTTGAAACCCTATATGGAATGGACCAACACGGGTATGCAGCTATGTGTATGGCTCCGGAAAAGATGAAATGAAAGCATGATGAAACGCTGGCAATATTCCAAGACGCTATGTAAGTTATTCGTGAACTTTGACTACTATATATCTACGACGGTTTTGTAAGGGATTATATCTATAGACATCGATTAAACAGTTAAGACATCGGCTCTTATGCGTTATGATTTAGATACTCTATTATCAGTACTCATTGGCAATAAGGGTAATAATTATCATGTGAGATCTTGAAATGTTCTTGCTACAGATACTGTTGTTATAGACCTGACGCGCGAGCAACTCCGGTATGATTGCTGGTTTGATTAAATAAGATAATACGTTATAGACATCTAGTTGGGATCATTATATATTTAAGCATTAAATAGTTAACCTACTATGACTAACGTACAACTGACTGAGGTTCTCTTCGGCTATGGAATCCCTGCGACAGAGGCCGCGGATTTATTAGCGATTTCCAGATTAGTAAGCGTTGAACGTGATGAATATTATCTGGCAAGCGGACAAATTCCCAAGAAGATGGCGTTCAATCTGAAAGGATTATTTCGATATGTATATCTTGATGCAAAAGGCAATGAATTTACCAAGAGTGTAATTCTGGAGTATAATGTACTGGCTTCATACTCGGCCATGCTTTACCAGACACCGTCTTATTTCGCCATACAAGCGCTGGAAGATTCTCAAGTGCTCGAAGTGCCTTACCAGGAGTGGTTGAAGCTGAAAGAGACCAACCGATTCTGGGATTTGTTTTTGATCCGGATGCTTGAGAAAGGTTTTTGTGTCAAAGAAAAACGTGAGCGTGACTTGTTACTACTTGACGCAGAGACACGATATAAGAATTTTCTAATAGAGTTTCCAGGGCTTGAGCATCGTCTCACCTGGCAGATTGTAGCTTCTTATTTGGGTATAAAACCGGAATCGTTAAGCCGCATCCGAAAAAAGATGGCGGGTTAACCTATATCAATTTTTACAGTATAGGACCTGGTTAGTTTTGAGTCATAAGACTATATAATTATGACAAAACAAAACAATACTATTTTAATTACCGGTGGCAGCTCCGGGTTAGGATTGCAAATGGCAAAGGTTTTTTTGGAACGTGGCAATACCGTAATCATTTGTTCGCGCTCGACAGAAAAATTAAAGCAGGCGAAGCTGGCACTCCCAAAGTTAATCACCTATCAATGCGATATTGCAGACCGCATAGCTTGCGAAGAAATGGTAGCCTGGCTCACGCGTCAATATCCATCACTCAACATACTCATCAACAATGCAGCAATTGTACATAAAGAAGATTTTGTTCAAGGTGAGTCGATGATTGAAAAGCTATACCAGGAAGTATCCACCAATTTCCTGGCGCCCGTAATGCTCATCAAATTACTATATCCGCTTTTAGTCAGGCAAACGCATGCCCACATTATAAATGTGACAACCGGATTGGTATATATACCGCGCACGGTATATCCGTTCTATAATTCTACAAAAGCAGCCTTGCATGCGTTCACCCAGGTATTACGTCAGCAACTCAAAGACAGGCACATTAAGGTGACCGAAGTATTGTTCCCGGCAGTAGCCACTCCGTGGCATAATGGCAACCCGCCCAGTATTGCAATTACTCCGGAAAGGGCGGTGCATGAAATGGTTCAGCAACTGGAAGCCTGCAAAAATGAAATCAGGGTAGGGAAGGTGAGATTGCTATATGTACTATCGCGTCTGGCGCCTGCATTTGCCTTTAAAAAATTAAATGCGCTTAGATGACTTCAGGGTTGATCAGGTTGCTGTCATAATGCGCAGTCTGTTTACTTGTCCATCAATTTATATTCCTGTTATCCTATCAAAGCTTACATAAAAGCTATAATGTTTAAATGCAATGTTGTTGCATTTAATGAAAGCAGGATCTATATTGCGGGCAATTAAAAATGATGAGCAAAGGAATTCTGAGGAGAGAAAGACGTGAACACGTTCAAGTGCTCATGCTTCTTTTGTTGATTCTTTATATAGCTGGTTCTTTACAGTTTGAGTTACTTCATTCTTTTATACATCGTCATGAGCTTGTTATTACGCATTCACAAGATCAGGAAAAAGACCCTTGCCATCGATCAGTATATCACAACGAGACAGAGGAAGGCTGTGAGCATGACGCTCACTTAATTGTTTCTACTAAATGCCAAATGTGTGATCTTGCCTTTGGTGGCGATCAAACTATACTACCCCACATTGAATTTTCCCTTGGCGGATTTTCTGCAGAGTATTTCGAATTTTATAAACTAAATCTCGAAAGCTACAAAGCCGTATTATCATCGTCCCGAGCTCCTCCGGGGCTAGCATAGCTATACTCAAGGGCCTCTAAGCCTTTTGCCATTTACGGCACTCATTCATTATTATCCAATTTATTTCCTGCTAAAAGAGACAGTTCTGCTGCCGCCGGCTTTGCATGTATGCATTGCTGTGCGGGAGTATGAGGTATATATATAGTTTCTATTTGCTATCAGGAAAATTATTCAAACGAAAACAAGACACTATGCTACAGGCTAAAAGCCTCACAAAAGAATTCAATGGAAGAAAAGCATTGAACGGGCTTAATCTTTCCGTGGGCAAAGGAGAAATCTATTGCTTGCTGGGTCAGAATGGAGCTGGCAAAACGACAACGATCAACATTTTCTTAGGCTTCATGGATGCCACAACGGGGGAGGCGCTTATCAACGGAGAAGAAGTAAAATCAAACAGAGATAAGACCAATAAGAGGATTGCATATATACCGGAGGTGGTGCAGTTGTATGGAAATCTTTCAGGTATCGAAAATCTTGATTTCTTCAGTCGGCTTGCGGGCTTCAAATATACTGTGCAAGAGCTGAAACAATTTCTTATCAAGGGCGGGCTGCAGGAGGCAGCGCAGAGTATGCGGCTATCAACGTATTCGAAGGGTATGCGTCAGAAGGTAGGAATTGCTATAGCGCTTTCTAAAAAAGCAGACATCATTTTCATGGACGAACCTACTTCAGGATTGGATCCAAAAGCTACTGCCGAGTTTGCAATACTTTGTAAGGAGTTTGTGGCTGAAGGAAGATCTATACTTATGGCTACCCATGACATTTTTAACGCTGTGAACGTGGGCACGCGAATAGGCATTATGCGCGAAGGGTCGCTGGTGCACGAATTAGCTACGCGCGATATCAACGCAAGTGAACTTCAACAACTATATCTGGAAACAATCTAACACCATCAGCATGAAAAGAATTTTACTAGTATTATCTATACTGGTTGCAATACTGAACTCCACAGCACTCGCTCAACTCGTTGTCATCGGGAAAGTTGTTAGTCAATCACAATCAGCTGTGCCGGGGGCCAACGTAGCCATGAGAATGGGCAACGATGTCAGCGGAGTAACAACAGCACAGGACGGATCTTTCGAGGTTCAACTGCCGGGTATAGGAGTTTATGATATTGAGATCAGCTCTGTTGGTTTCGACCCGTATAGCAGGTCATACACATTTAATGTGCTGAAGGTATATGATCTAGGAACGATTACTCTAACCGAATATACACAGGAGCTTCAGACCGTTGAAGTGGTCGGAAGAATTGATCGCGATTATCAAAGTAATTATTCTTTCTCTGCGACAAAATCGGCAATCGAGAATAAAGAACTTCCACAATCACTTTCCACTATAACAAAGGAACTGATCTCCGACAGACAAGCTTTTCAATTGGCAGATGCTGTAAAGATCGTCAGCGGCGTGGCGCCAGCCAGTTTTTACAATCAATATAATATAAGAGGAATAAGTCAGAATGAAGAAGGACAGATCGTCAACGGTATGCGTACACGCCAATATTATTTCTTACAACCCATCACCTCTAACATTGAGCGTATTGAAGTATTGAAGGGGCCAGCGTCCGTTACGTTTTCAAGTGTTGATCCGGGGGGCAGTATCAACATGGTCACTAAGAAACCACTGGCTACCGAACGCAGAGAAGTCAGTATGGGCGTGGGCAGCTTTAGTACCATGCGAGCCACTATAGATTTTACGGGTCCGCTAAATGAGTCAAAAACTTTGCTCTATCGGATCAACGGTGGTGTGCAGCAGGGGCGTTCGTACCGCGACCTGGTAAAGAATAATGCATTGCTAGTATCTCCCTCGATAAGCTATATACCGAACGACAAAACTGCAATCAATGCCGAGATGATCTATAGTAACAATACCGGTACACTGGACCGCGGTCAGCCGATCTTTGGTGCAACCGCAGGCGTAACGAATTTAAAGAGTACGTCAACCAGCCTGAATCTTGGTGCTGCCAATGACTACTTCAAATCGAAAGAGATGATCATCATGACCAGTGTCTCTCATAAGTTCTCTGATAAGATTGGATTCAATGCATCGTATATGAAACAGACATGGACAGAAGATCTGCAGGAACATCGTACTACCAATGCGTTCGCAGTTGACATCAATAATCAGCCTGTGACAAATCTTGCAGCAATGCAGTTCGTTCAGCGACAGCAGTACTGGAACATAGATAATCTTACAGCGTATTTCAATTTTAATTTCAATACCGGTATCGTTAAACATAAGTTGTTAGGCGGCTATGACCTGAGCCAATGGAATAAAACAAAAGGTGGTGGACAAAATGCTGCGCGTGGATATTTGCTTAATGATGGAACCGTTGCTAACGCATTCATTCCTGCCAATGCCGCCAACTACCAAACGATAACCGTTGAGGGAAGAACATTACCTAAACCCAATGTCAACCATTTCAATCTGAGCAACCCTTCCTATACGATTCGTAATGTCGATGACTATATATTGAACTCCCGAACGGCAATTCCATCAGCCATGACCAGTACAAATGCTGTGTACATCCAGGAGCAGGTGAAGATCGGAAAGTGGTCAGCACTACTGAGCTTAAGAAATGAATGGTTTGAAGATATTACAAACTATAAAGCTCCGGGTGAAGCGTCTTTCGATAACTCCGCTTTGATACCCAGAATTGGAATGACCTATGAAATCGTTAGACAGGTCAACGTCTACGCTACATACTTACAAGGATATCAACCTCAGTCGAATACGGTATCATTAATGCCAAGTACGGGAGCTTTCTTTTGGTCTGCGCAGTCGGCCGCCAGATTTAAACCGTTGATCAGTGATCTCAAAGAGGTCGGTGCAAAAGGTGAATTCTTTGAAGGAAGAATCATGATGAGTATAGCAGCATATGAAATCAACCAGGAAAATATTCTCATCAACGCGAATCTTCCTGCATATCCTGACTCACTCATTCAACGTGGAGCTGACCGAAGCCGTGGGATCGAGTGGGAGCTCTCCGGCTATATTTTGCCAGATCTGCAGGTCAATGCTTCCTATAGTCACATTGACGCAAGGATCGTTGAGGATAGTAACGCCGAGCTCAATGGCAAGCGCAAGGAGAATACGCCTGTCAATAGCGCAAACATCTGGATGCGTTATAATTTTCCACAACGCGCTCTTCGCGATTTAGGTGTTGGTCTTGGCGCACAATATAGCGGCAGCAAAGTACCGTGGTTTACCCGGGCCTTTGAAGTTCCCGGCTATACAATAATGGACCTGGCCCTCTATTACACGCCCTCAAAAGCAAACATGCAACTGGCCTTGAACATCAATAATGTTTTTAATACAACGTATTGGCTAGGCGCACAAAATTACTTGCGCCTGTTTCCCGGGGCTCCGAGAAACTTCATGCTTACGGCAACCTATAAATTCTGAAAAACGATGAGGTCAAAAATTGTCATGCTGATTGCCAGGCAATTCTGGAGCAGCACTTTTCATTCGAAGGCCGCCTATGGAATCCTCACTGTTATCATGTTGCTGGTATGCTTTGCAGCCTATACGGGATGGCGAACCTATACCGTTCAAGATGACATTCGTGAGCATTACCAACGCGTTGTAAGGGAAAGTTGGGAAAACAATCCTGACAAGCATCCTCACCGCATGGCGCACTTTGGGTCGTTTGCTTTTCGGGTAAAGTATCCGCTGAGCGTTTTTGATTTTGGATTGGAAAGCTATACGGGAAATGCTATATACCTGGAAGCGCACAAACAAAACACAATCAATTTTTCTGAAGCGAGCTTCTCCACCGGGCTTTTAAGATTCGGTGAAATCAGTGTGGCTATGCTGCTTCAAATCATTCTGCCATTGGCAATCGTGTTTCTGGGATTCAGTGCTGTCTCTGCTGATCGCGAAAACGGTACGCTGAAAGTAATGCTTACACAAGGTGCAGGATGGAAGGAAATCTTAATAGGAAAATCCCTGGGATTGATGGGACTAGCCATGTTAATCATCGTTCCCGCTTTTGTGATGACGCTCGCGTTTATGATCGATACTAAAAACTCACATGCTGTTGAACTATTCCCTCGCTATACGGCGACTATATTTAGCTACGTCATTTTCCTTGCTGTAATTTGTCTTATTACTATAGTGGTGTCTGCTGTCAGTGGAACATCCAAGAGTGCTTTACTGAAGTTACTCGCGCTCTGGTTACTACTGGCTGTGATTCTTCCCAGAACAATGCAGGCACTTGGTAGTTATTTTTATCCCGCGCCTTCGAAGATAGAGTTTGAAACGGCAATCGAAGAAGATGTCCTCAAAGAAGGCGATAGCCATAATCCCGATGACCCTCACTATAAACATCTTCGCGATTCAGTGCTTATGGTCCACCAGGTGGACTCTGTCGAGAAGTTGCCTTTCAACTATAGCGGTTTTGTTATGCGTGAAGGTGAAAAGATAAGTGCCAATATATACCAGGCACATTTAAGAAAGTTACTCACTGTATATGATAAACAAAACAGCATCACGAAAATGACAGCCATCCTGAATCCGTTCAGCGCAATTCGTAATGTTTCAATGGCCTTATCAGGAACGGACTTTGAGTCTTACAAGATATTTCAACATCAGACAGAAGAGTATAGGTATTTGCTTGCGCAGAAAATGAATGAATTACAAATGGAGCTTATCAGTAATGAGAAAGCCCCCCATGATAAACCGCATGCCATTAGCAGTGATCACTGGAGGGAAGTGCCGGATTTCAAGCCGACATCTCCAGAATGGACCACCTCCATAAATGACGAAGGGATATCTTTTCTAGCGCTCATTCTTTGGTGCGTTGTTGCACTTGGTATAATAAACCGGATCTCAAAAACTTTAAAAGCGATTTAACTATGTATGTATTGCTTATAAAACAATTCCTGCGCTCGCGCATAAACGTGGTTGCATTGATGCTGCTTTTAATTATAGGAATCATTTCCATATTTATAGGGAGACAATTTCTTTTCAGGCAACAGGAAGCTATAGCCAAGGTAACCGAGCACCAGCGAACTCACATCGAACGCAACGTTGCCGCCAATGACGAGATGGGACTTTTACTATATTACCTCAGGTTTTCCTTGATAAGCAAACCTGATAAGCTTGCCGCGATTTCTATTGGACAACGGGACATTAATCCGGGAATACAGAGTATAACGATTCGTACACTGGAAGCTCAAAAGTATGATACGGATCTTACCAATCCTGTTCAACTACAATCGGGAAACCTGGATTTTGGTTTTGTTATTATATACTTATTTCCACTAATCATTATAGCCTTCACGTTTAATGTCTTCTCAGAAGACAATGAATCGGGAACCTGGAAGCTGCTTGCCGTACAATCCCGATCTGCTCTCCGATATATACTCTCGAAAGTTTTGACAAGAATGCTTTTTGTCTATGGCATGCTCTTGTTATTATTTCTAATGGCTATTATAGTCTTGCGGCTTCCCATGAGTGAGGCATTGAGTGCGTTTGTTATATTGAGCACACTATATATCACTTTTTGGTTTGCTCTCTCGTTTTGGCTTTCAATGTTTAAGCACAGCTCAGGATTTAACGTTCTTGCGTTGCTTACTATATGGGTAGCCCTTACGATTCTTGCTCCAGCGGTTGTTAACAACTTTGTCGCTTCGGCCTATCCGGTTCCAGAGGCCTTCAGCAATATTATCAAGCAGCGTGATAGTTATCACAAAAAGTGGGACGTAGATAAGAAGGTCACGATGGATAAGTTCTATGCGCACTACCCGCAGCTAAAGCAGTATGGAGATCCTGACGAAAATTTTTGGATTTGGTATTATGCCATGCAGCAGATGGGTGATGATGAATCACTCAATGAAAGCAAGGCGATGCGTGAGAAACTATTGCAACGCGATAAAACCAGCAGGGCTATCGCATTAGCGATTCCAACGATGCATGCGCAAATGCAATTGAACGATCTTGCACAGACCAGCTTAATCGACTACTTGCGTCTTCTCGACAATGCCGGAGATTTTCATGAGCGTACCAGGCTATATTTCTATCCAAAAATCTTTACCAGCTCAAATCCCAAAAAAGAAGACTGGACACAATTTAAACCGGAATTTCTGCAGCCACGGAAAGGAGTGAATTGGCTTTTGATGGCGACTCCTTTGACAGTCATAATCATGGTATTTTATAGTTGGGCATTCATTCGTTCAAAAAAACTTTATAACCTGTAGGAGCAGTAATTGCTCAGGGTCGAAAGCCGAGCCGCAACAAGTAGCCGATTTCGATCATCTCATCTCTGAAACAAACGAATGTGCAAACGTTACTTGCTTTTTTACTTGCAATAATATAGAATTGTATAAAGTACGCTTATTTCAAGTGCCAGCGGTTCGAAGAAGATTGGTAACAAGCAGTTAAATCCGTTCAGCTTTGGACTTGTCAAAAGGCGTGAAACACACGCCTGAATTTGTTCTACTTCCGCATTTATAGGTTTGTATGGGGGAGATAAGGTCATTCGAAATTCTATCCGAAGAAAGGTTTGCAGAAATCTACCATGCGCTATGGAAGAAGCTGTATAGCGTAGCGTATAATCACCTGCGGGATAAAACGATTGCCCAGGAGCTTGTGCAGGATGTATTTGTAAAGTTGTGGTTAAATAGAAATAACGTCAAGCATGTAGAGAATCCCGAGGCTTACTTGTTAACAGCGATCCGGAATAAAATTTACGATCACTTTGATAGTGTAGCATGCAGGAAAAGACATTACAAATTAGCGTTAGAAGATTTTTCTGAAGAGCTAAATGCAGTGGAAGACGTTGTTGTATTCAATGAGGGAATGAGTGTCATCAATGATGAGTTGGACAAAATGCCAGAAAAAACACAGGCTGTTTTTCGACTGAGTAAATTCCATAGATATTCAAATGATGAGATCGCCGAAAAAACACAGTTGTCTTCGAAAGCTGTTGAATATCACATCACCCAAGCCATGAAAAAACTGCGCATACGCCTGGCGATGTTTCTCTCGGAGGTCCTTATTTTCTGCTTAGCTGTTCTGTAACAGCACAACACCTGCCATCAAGGCTCAATGCCTTTAAAATTTCTTTGTGGCTTCTGCCTCACATTTATTTTGACAAAATCATTTTTGACAAATCAGTTTTAGGGTTACCCTACATGGCGGCCGTCTTCACTTCGAGAGCCATTCTCTCGACCAGCCTATGAATTACGAAAAATTAGCCGAACTGATTAAGCGCTATAAATCCGGAACCGCGACTCCTGAGGAGATTGCCCTGCTGGATAAAATTTGGTCTGATGCTCAGAAAGATACTTCTGTTACAAGGGACCACACTGAAGAGCAACTGCAAGATATAGAGACCCAGATTTTTTCCGCCATTAAGAATAAGATTCATAAGAAAGAACACGATCGAAGTAAATCCATTTCATATATACCATTATTCTATAAAATTGCCGCTACGGTGCTGCTTGTTATAGGGATTTCCCTTTGGTGGTATACTTCATCGGATCGCCTGCATGAAATCCGCACGGCCTTTGGTGAACAGCGCACCATTACACTTCCTGATCAATCAAAGGTCATACTCAACGGCAACTCGGTACTTAAATATGCATCGAATTGGGATGAAAATACTTCAAGAGAAGTATGGATAGAAGGCGAAGGATTTTTCTCTGTAACCCATACGAAGAATCATCAGAAGTTTGTTGTGCATGGTCTTAACCAACTCAACGTTGAAGTCTTAGGTACAAAATTCAATGTAAACACGCGGCATGCCTCATCTGAAGTTATGCTTACAGAAGGAAAGGTAAAGCTTGAACTCGATGGAGCCGATAATAACCGTGCACTCTTTTTAAAGCCGGGTGAACTGGCCACTGTAAAGAATAAAGAATTGTCTGCGCAGAGTGTCAACAAGCAACGCTATACTTCGTGGGTCGAGAATAAACTATTTTTTGAACGGACTCCATTGCGCGAAATATCCATTTTATTGAAAGACACCTATGGTCTGAATGTTACATTTTCAGATCCCGCCCTTGAAACCAGAGAACTCTCCGGTGAAATATCAGCCGCTTCGGTCGATGAGATATTGTATGCAATTGGTGAAACTCTTGATCTCAAAGTTGAGCGAGAGGGACAATTGGTTACGATATACTCAAAACACCATTAGTAGTATATATCTATTGAACACTAACAACCCAAACCAAATCATGATGAGACACTACTTTATTAATCGTTACTTAAGATGGTGCTGTTTTAGCATAGCACTTTTAAGTTTTGCGCATTTGACGAATGCTCAGGCGAACTTGTATGCAGACGCGAAAAAAACAAATGGTTATTCGCACCAGGCAAAGCGCTCTTTGCATGAGGTACTTTCTGAAATCCAGACTCACTTTAAAGTCTCTTTTGTCTATGAGTCTGCGGTCATAGACGGCAAAGAGATAGTGGGAAAAATTTCTTACAGCAACAATGTCGAAAAGACGTTGAACGCTGTGCTGATTCCGGTTGGATTAAAGTATATAAAGGTTAACAAGTCTACGTACTCGATCTTATCCACTTCCGGCTCTCAGTCTGTCCGAAAGGAAATGGACGCATTGAAGGCCGACAGCAGCGCTGACGAGCCTGTTCTGGAAGTATATTCTGATCCGGCAACGAGTCCAGTATTAAATTCCCCTATAGATATAGTGGTGAAGGGACGCGTCACCGATGATAATGCAAGTCCAATCCCGGGCGTAAATATTCTGATAAAAGGAACAGCCCTGGGAACAACGACCGACACCGATGGTAGATTTTCTCTGGATGTTCCGAATGCTGATGCTGTACTGGTGATAAGCTTTATCGGTTTTGTGTCGCAGGAAGTTGCCGTGGGCAACCAAACGGACATCAATATCACGTTGAAACCAGATGTTCAGCAATTGGGTGAAGTTGTTGTTGTCGGTTATGGTACACAGAAAAAGGCATCTCTCACGGGAGCTATTTCATCCCTGTCCTCTAAAGAGATAAGTGCACAACCTGTTGTAAACGTAGGTCAGGCTTTACAAGGTCGCATCGCTGGTGTTTCCGTAACGAACAATGGCGCACCTGGTGAAGCTCCGATTATCCGGGTGAGAGGCGTTGGTACCATTAATAACGCCAATCCTTTATTTGTAGTAGATGGATTTCCGACTTCAGATCTGAACAGCTTCAACCCTAAAGATATTGAGTCGGTCGATGTATTAAAAGATGCGAGTGCTGCTGCGATCTACGGGTCAAGAGCCTCTAACGGTGTGGTGTTGATCACTACAAAAAGTGGCTCTCACAATAAAAAGCTTGCCGTAAACTTTGACAGCTATTACGGAGTGGAGCAGGCATGGCGAAAGCTCGATCTGTTAAATACCAATCAGTACATTGACTTTGCTACAGAGTTAATGACCAATGCTGATATATATAAGAATGAAACCAATGGAACCGATCCGGATGTAGTTGTTGGCTCGGGCGTTCCCGACAGAATTGAATTGGGTGGTTTGGATCAGCCCATCAACTCACAAACATCCCAGACCTTCAGGCAAACAAATACTGACTGGCAGGATGAGATGTTTAGAACCGGCCGCATTCAGCAGCACAAAGTTGAATTATCAGGCGGCTCAGCAGCGTCTAAAATGTTTGCATCCTTCGGATACTTTGAACAGGAGGGGATCATGCTGGGTACAGGTTATCAACGAGGTGATGTGCGGTTAAATACAGATCACAACGTATCTAAAAGAGTAACCGTTGGACAAAACTTTTATGTAGCGTATGACGAACGTAAAGTAGAGCAACAGGCCGGCGGTCGAACACAACTACAGCATATGTTCCGAAGCTCTCCTTATTTCCCGGTATATAATCCTGACAACTTCGGCGGATTTTTTGGTGCTCAGAGTGTAGATGGTTCAGATCCAGAAAATCCCGTGCGGATAGCTTTACAGGATAAACAAAATCAGCAGCGACTAAAGCTTTTAGGTAATGCCTATGTTGATGTTAAGATTTTTGATTTCCTGACCTACCGGTTCAAAGCGGGTGTTGACTACGTTGCGTATACTCAACGAAGCCACTCGGCTGCCTATAGTACCGGCGGATACTCAAACCGCGCAGCTGCATTGGTAAATCAGAACAGACAAGACTTTACATCAGTACTGCTTACCAATCAGTTAACGTTCGATAAAACTTTTGGAAAGCATTCGATCAACGCAACAGTTGTTGCCGAACAGCAGACTAACAATTTTTCACAGATTACGGGAGCCGGTGAAAATCCAATATCGAATGACATAACCCAACCGGTGGGCTTGTCCAAGTTAAGTTTTAATGGCGACAGGTCCGAGTCGGCTTTGATCTCCTATATCGGAAGAGTGAACTATGAATATAATGGCAAATATTTGCTAGGGGCTTCTTTCAGACGCGATGGATCTTCACGATTCAGTCCTGCTAACCGGTGGGGTAACTTCCCGGCTGTATCTGCCGGATGGCGTATCAGTGAAGAATCGTTTTTGGCAAACAATGATATAGTCAGTGACCTGAAACTTCGCGCCAGCTATGGAGTAACCGGTAATAACAGCAGTGGAGATTATGCATGGATGACAACCATATCCAGCAATCAGATCTATCAATTTGGTGGTGCTGCTGTAACGGGCTATACCATCCGGGCTCTCGCCAATACTGACCTGACCTGGGAGTCCACGTATATGACAAACATCGGCTTGGATGTAGGTATTCTCAATAATCAGTTGACGCTGTCAGTTGAGTATTTCAACAACAGGACAAAAGACATGATTATTTCACGTCCCGTTCCGCTTTCCTTTGGCTATGATGTAAATCCGTTTGACAACGTTGGTGAGGTTGAAAATAAAGGCTATGAATTTGAACTCGGTTACGAAAAATCCTCCGGTGATTTTACTTTCGGCGCTTCCGGAAATATCTCGTTCATAAAAAATGAGGTACTCAGCCTGGGAGAGGAAGGCACTACAATCGCGCAAGGCGACTGGTATGGTGATAACCTGACACTCACAGAAGTGGGAGAGCCTATCGGCTATTTCAATGGATACGTAGTAGATGGTATTTTTCAGGAAGGAGAACCACATCCGTTGCAACCCAATGCCAGAGCAGGCGATATCCGCTTTAAAGATGTTACCGGTGATGGTGTATTGAATGCAGAAGATAAAACTAACGTTGGACACTTTCTTCCGGATTTTTCATACGGTGTTAATTTCTCTGCCAACTGGAAAGGATTTGATGCGTCGCTGTTTTTACAGGGCGTTTCCGGAAATGAAATTTATAGCATCGTAAAATATGACCTGGAAGGTATGACCAGATTATTTAATGCCGGAACAGCGGTGTTAAACCGATGGACTCCTGAAAACCCTAACACGAATGTTCCCCGCGCTATATCTGGTGACCCTAATCAAAATGCCAGGGCTTCGGACCGCTTCGTAGAAGATGGTTCCTATTTCAGAATCAAGAACCTGACGCTGGGCTATAACTTTTCGTCCCCAGGTTCTTTTACTGCAGGTGCTGTCACAAGACTGAGAATCTATACCACCATGCAAAACTTGCTTACCCTCACCAAATATAAAAGCGGTTATGACCCTGAGATTGGTAACCGAAATGTAAGCACCAACGGACTTACCACAGGAATTGACTACGGTCAGTTTCCGCAGGCAAGGAGTATCGTAGTTGGATTACAAGTAGGGTTTTAACGGGTTTTCATTTGATCATTAATTAAGCATTGCAATGAAAAGAAAATTAATATTATCACTGATAGGGATGTTGGCGTTCACCTTCTCGTGTAACGACAATATACTGGACAAGTCCAATCCCAATGAATTCACGCCTGAGTCATTTTACAAAAATGGTGATCAGATTGTAGGCGGTGTAAATGCAGTTTATTCAAGCCTGCAAAGCCTGGACCTTTTTTGCCGCGAGTATTTTTTCCTGCACGACATGAGAGGTGACGATGTGGCTTCGGGTGGAGGTCAGCTTGAAACGCACCGGGGACAGTTATTAACCGGTACTCATGATGCTTCCAACGGTGTGCTCATGCAAGTTTGGCGTGGATGGTATAGACTCATCCATCAGGCCAACCAGGTAATCGATAACGCTCCGAAGGCTACCGAAAATGTTACTGAAGAATTGAAATTGCGCGTTGTAGGCGAAGCTAAATTTTTGAGAGCATTAGCCTATTTTGATCTGGTTACGGTGTGGGGTGGAGTACCTCTCATGGAAACGTACGCGAAAGCAATCGGTGAAGATAAACCTCGGGCAACGGCGGATGAAGTATATAACTTGATCATCTCCGATCTTCAAACCGCGATAGCGAACCTTCCCTTGAAAGCAGAGTACAATGACAGTAATGTAGGAAGAGCCAACAAGGAAGCAGCTCAGAACCTCCTGGCGCGCGTGTACATGCAGCGAGGACAGTATAACCTGGCAGAACCATTGCTGGCGGAAATCATCAATGGAGGGGCTTTTAACGACTGGGCGGATGTTCCCTATATAGAGAACTTCAGAGAAGAAAATGAATTCAATACCGAATCCCTGTTTGAAGTTGCTTTTACAGAGGCCAATGGAGGATCAAGTTGGGATGCCACCGGACAAGGAACGAGCACAGAAGTGACGTTCCGTGGCCAAGAGTACGGACCCAACGCATGGAGAAACCTCATTCCATCAACCTCTTTGATGGAAGAGTATGAAAAGGTAGCGGACGGAGATCCAAAGGACGACCCAAGATATAATGATACGTTCTATTTTATCGGCGATGAGTACTCCAATGGTACCAAGGTGCTTGAAAACTGGGGATGGAAGAAATATCAAAAAATCTATAAGGCTGATAACGAAGATCAACGATCAGGTATCAATATGAGAGTTATGCGTTATGCTGAAGTGTTGCTGAACATGGCTGAAGTTCAGAATGCATTGGGTAATGATGATGACGCTATTGACTACTTGAACGAAGTAAGATCAAGAGAAGGTGTTGAAATGCCTCCATACCCAACGGCCAATTATCCGGTGAACACTCCCTCGGAAGTCTTCAGGGCAATTGTTCACGAAAGGAGAGTTGAACTGGCAGGCGAACAGATCCGAAACAGAGATATACTTCGCTGGAGAGCATTAGGTAAACTGCCTTCAGAACCGCTCTCATACTATGCTGAAAAACATGCATTGGCGCCTATACCACAGCAGGAAATAAACAGTAACGCTGTGTTGACGCAAGCCGATCAAAACCCAGGCTGGTAATCTGTTACCAAGCGTTAGACATTGTAAAAGGAGCGAGCATTTTTCTCGCTCCTTTTCATATTTACAGTAAGTGCAAACTTGATACCCTAGCTCATTATGCCTGTAGAAAAAAAGTGCAAGACGATAAGGATTTTCATTGTCGTTCGTATTCGATATGTTCTTGCTATAGTAATGCTTGGCTGGCTATTGCCGGGTTGTGGTGGTCGGGATGAGAAAACGCTATTTCAGTTACTTCCGTCCTCAGATACAGGTATAGCTTTTAAAAACGAACTCACCGAAACAGACAGTTTTAACGTGTTAAGTTTCGAGTATATCTACAACGGTGCAGGTGTTGGTGTTGGCGATGTGAACAACGATGGGCTAACCGATATATTCTTTGCGGGAAATATGGTGTCGAGCGCACTATATCTGAACAAAGGCAATTTTGAATTTGACGATATCAGTGAAATCGCTTCTATAAAAACCAAGGTGTGGTGTACAGGAGTATCGATGGTTGATATCAATCAGGATGGACTGCTGGATGTATATATATCCACGATTCAACCCTATACCAACAAGCCTCCGGTGCCTAATCTTTTATACCTCAACAAAGGTGTCAATCAAGCGGGAATTCCCGTATTTGAAGAAGTCGCTGCAAAAGTAGGACTGGCGGATTCCAGTTATGCAACGCAGGCCGCTTTCCTCGACTACGATCTGGATGGCGATCTGGACATGTATATGTTAACAAACGCACTCGAGTCGTATAACCGAAACCAGATTATGGGGCTGCGAAATGATGGTACCGGTAAAAGTGTAGATAAATTCTATCGCAATGACGGAGTGGTTGACGGCTTTCCGGTTTTCAAAGATGTATCGGCAGAGGTTGGCGTACAGGCAGAAGGCTGGGGGCTTGGTATCGTTGTGAATGACATTAATCGCGATGGATACCCTGATCTATATGTAGCCAATGATTTTATGTCTAACGACCATCTATATATTAATACAGGTGATGGTAAGTTTGAAAATACCATAGGTTCAATGCTCAAACATCAGGAGCAGAACGGAATGGGAATAGATATAGCAGACATCAACAATGATGCATTGAATGATATTGTTGTGTTGGACATGCTGCCGGATGACAACCTGAGGCAAAAGACCATGTTCTCAACAGTCGGTTATGATCGTTTCCGACTTTTTCGCGAGAAGGGATATCAATATCAGTATATCCGAAATGTACTGCAGCTTAACAACGGTAACAATACATTCAGTGATATAGGATACTTCTCAGGTATATATGCTACTGACTGGAGCTGGAGCAGCCTGTTTGCCGATTTCGACAATGATGGTTACCGCGATCTGTTTGTAGGCAACGGCTATCGCAAGGATGTTACAGATCAGGATTTTATCGCATACGGTAAAGAGCTTGCCATGTTTAGCACCGATAAAAACAGGATGAAGCACATTCGCCAGGAGGTTGAAAAGCTGCCGGGAGTGCGAAAGCCTAATTTTCTTTTCCGTAACAACGGTGACCTGACGTTCACAGATAAAGCTAAAGAATGGGGACTCGATCAACCATCCTATTCAAATGGTGCTGCATATGCTGACTTGGACAATGATGGCGATCTTGATCTGGTTACTAACAACATCAACGATGAAGCATTTGTATATCGGAATGATCTGATCACGGCGGAAACCAAAAGCGATCATCATTTTTTAAGAATCAAACTGCAGGGAGAAAAAGGCAACCTGGCGGGATACGGTACAACGATAAGCCTATACGCTAACGGACAAGTACATTATGCCGAACACCAGACTATACGCGGTTACAAATCTACGGTTGAAGACATCGAGCACGTTGGTCTTGGTAAAGTGCCTTCAGGCAAAGTTGATTCAATCAAAATAATGTGGCCAGGAGGGAAGAGCCAAACCTTGCGAAATGTTTCCGTCAATCAAGTCGTCACCGTGAAGATGAGCGATGCAGTTGCCGCTGCTAAGAAGAGTATTCCTTCCGCAACGATGTTAACAGAATCTAATCAGGCAGTTGGTATACATTACAAACATCGGGAAGAAGAATTTGTGGATTTCCTTGAAGGCCAGTTTTTGTTACCGCATAAGCACTCACAGGGCGGACCTGGCATCACGGTTGGTGATGTGAATGGTGATGGACTTGATGATTTTATACTGGGAGGATCTGCCGGCAAGTGCGCTAAAATTTTTCTGCAGCAAGTAGATGGTTCATTCAAAACAGATTCTCTTCCTGCAAAGGTTGCTGAAGATATAGGTGTTCTTCTTTTTGATGCCGACCATGATGGAGACCAGGATTTATACTGTGTTAGTGGAAGCTCTGAATTTAAACGCGACAAAGTAAATTATCAGGATCGGTTCTATAGAAATTCCGGCAAAGGAAAATTCGTGCATGATACCAACGCTTTACCAGAACTTACTAGTAGTGGAAGTTGTGTAGCAGCAAATGATTTTGATCGTGACGGAGATCTTGATCTCTTTGTCGGAGGACGAGTTGTTCCGCTGCGTTATCCAGAAGCACCCGAGAGTTATATTCTCGTCAATAGCGGAGATGGAAAATTTGAAAACAAAACATCAACGTTCTCTTCGGTGCTGGGCAGCATTGGTATGGTAACCTCAGCAATTTGGTCTGATGTGAATAATGATAACTGGACAGATCTGGTAGTGGTGGGAGAGTGGATGCCGATTACGTTTTTCATCAATGAAAAAGGAAAATCGTTTACCCCTCTAGCACTGGAGAATTCAGCCGGGTGGTGGAACAGTATATCCGGTGGAGACTTTGATAACGATGGTGATATAGATTATATAGCTGGTAACCTCGGACGCAATTCGATCTATAAAGCATCCGTTGATGAACCTGTTACGGTGTATGCGAAAGACTTTGACAACAACGGGTCTGTTGACCCTATTCTTTGCCGGTATATCCAGGGCAAGGAACATCCTGTTCATCCGCGGGAGGCGCTCACCGGCCAGATCCCAGGCTTGCGCGGTGTTGCACTTCGTTATTCGCTATATGGCGGCATGGGTATACATGATCTGCTCTCCAAAGAGAAATTGGAGAATTCGATGGTATTGAAGAGTACAATGTTCTCATCAGTATATATTCAAAATAACAGCAGCAATCGTTTTGAAATAAAACCACTGCCCCCTCAAGCGCAGTTCTCACCCATGTTCGGAATGTTAATAACCGATCTGGATGAAGATGGCAATCTCGATATACTTTCAGTCGGTAATTCATACGCGTCAGAAGTCTTATCCGGTTACTATGATGCGGGTATCGGCAACTATCTTCAGGGTGATGGTAAAGGTAATTTCAAAGCTATTCCCGTTACACAATCTGGTTTTTTTGTTGATGGCGATGCTAAAGCTATAGCAAAGTTGATTTCCAAAGAAGGGAGAGAATTGTTCTTGGTCACGCAAAACAGAGATAGCCTTAAAGTATATATGAAGCCTGGTAAAATAACAAGTGGTGCTGAGTCTGTTGTGCGATTTAAACCGGATGACGAGTATGTTATCGTTGAACTTGCCAATGGAAAAAGGAGAAAGGAAGAACTATATATAGGTAATGGGTATCTTTCATCTTCGAGCAGAGCGTTCGTTAAGAATAGAAATGTTTCCAAGGTGACGACTTCGCCAGGGACAACTGAAAAGCGTTGATCAATTGTACGAACAGTAAAAATACGCTATGAGAAAAATTACAGGCATCGGATATATACTTCTCCATTGCCTGATTATTTCATGCGGCAGGGAAGAGGCTTCTCACAAGGAGATGTTGAACATCCTGAAGCAGTTACAGACAACCTACAGTCAATTTGATAATTACTATGCTTCCGAGGCACATGTCCAGTACTATGATTCGTTGATCAATGCTTCGGGTAGCGCACAAGACATTATGTTCTTCACGCACAGCAAAGCAAGAGCATTAATTGCGTTGGGACGCGAAGATGAAGCCGTGCAGATCCTCGAGCCACAGGTACAAAAGATCATCACTGAAAACATTCAGGGTATGGATCGCATGAAAGTACTTTTGGCGTTGGCGTATTTGCGCGGTGGAGAAAGAATGAATTGCATCCGAAATCATTCACCTGAGACGTGCATCTTACCCATTCAAGATGGAGGCATTCATCAATTACCGGATGGTTCACGCAATGCCGTTCGCCTGTATGAAGAGCTACTCCAGGACAATCCACAGAACCTGGAGTATCGCTGGCTTCTCAATATAGCCTATATGACTCTTGGCGAATATCCTGCAAGCGTTTCACAGTCGATGCTCGTCCCGGGTCTCGACGTTTCAATAGCAGAGATTGATTCGGGCGTTTTTATAAAACCTTTTCAAGATATAGCCTCTCCGCTTTCGCTGGATATAAACAACATGGCCGGAGGATGTATCCTGGACGATTTTGATAACGATGGATTACTGGACATCGTAACGTCAGCATGGGGTGTGGATGAGCAGATGCATTATTTCAAAAATAACGGAGATAGATCTTTTACCGATCGAAGTGAAGCGACAAGATTAAACCAATTAACCGGTGGCTTGAACCTGATGCAGATGGACTATAACAATGATGGCTTCAAAGATATATTTGTTTTACGAGGAGCATGGCTTCGCGGCAACTATGGCAAACAACCCAATTCGCTTCTCAAAAATAATGGTGACGGTACGTTCACCGATGTTACGATCATGAGTGGACTCCTGTCACTTCATCCAACACAAACGGCAACGTGGAATGACTTCAACAATGATGGTTGGTTAGATGTGTTCATCGGCAATGAATCATGGGAAGGTAATGCGATCTCAGGCCCACATCCTGCCGAGTTATTTCTAAGTAATCAGGATGGCACGTTTACCAATGTTGCTGCGCAGTCTCACGTTGATGTAACCGGATTTGTGAAGGGTGTTACCTCGGGCGACTATAATAATGATGGCTGGAAAGATATATTTGTGACATCACTATCAGGTGAGCGCTTTTTGTTGAAGAATAAAGGTGCTTCCGGAAATATACCCATGTTTGAAGATGAAACGAAACATGCAGGTGTTGCCGCCGATGGAATTAGCAGAACATTTCCGACATGGTTCTGGGACTATAACAATGATGGCTGGCTCGACATCTTTGTTGGAGACTTTACATTCGATAGGCCGATCGCTGCATATTCAGCCGCCGAAGCTTTAAGCATCTCAACAGGAACGTCAGGTGCAGGTATAGTATATAAGAACAACCAGGACGGAACATTTACCAATGTGTCTCACGAGATGGGATTGGTGAAGAAAGCATTTGCCATGGGCGCAAACTTTGGTGACATAGACAATGACGGGTACCTCGATATGTATTTGGGCACGGGTAATCCTGAACTCGAATCGATCGTTCCGAATAAGCTATTCAAAAATATAGGAGGAAAAAGATTTGTGGATGTTACTTCACCAGCAAGAGTAGGACACCTTCAGAAGGGTCATGCCATTTCATTTGCAGATGTAGACAATGATGGCGATCAGGATATATACATCGAGTTGGGAGGTGCCTACAAGGGAGATGCTTTTCATAATGCTTTTTACCTCAATCCGAATCAGGACGAACGAAACCGATGGATCATACTCGATCTGGAGGGTACCAAAGCAAATCGTTGTGCTATAGGAGCTCGCATCAAGATTACCATTACAGAAGACGGAATAAAGCGTAGTATATATCGTGATGTTAATTCAGGTGGAAGCTTCGGAGCTTCTCCGCTTCGAAGAGAAATCGGCATTGGTCGTGCAAAGATGATTGACGAAATCGAAATTCAATGGCATCCGGGTAACAAACAGGTTTTTCAGAATATTCAACCGAATCAATTTCTTCGCATTGTAGAAGGCAGCAATGAAATAGAACGCATGCCGATGAAAGCCATTCGGTTCGATACTAATCACTTGCACCGGCATTCATATAAGATGTCTTATACATCGGATTCGGCTGCTGAAATTTCTCTGTGTAAATAACATCACGTTAAGCCTTGTTGGGTCTTTCGAAGCTCGTTAAGAAATATACTTGCTGGTTCATCTATAAAATGAAACTGGCCGACATTTAACGTGCCGACCAGTTGATACTAAAGTGTTACGCTATATTTCTATTTCTTCGGCTTAGCTGCCAGGAAGTTGTTCACATTCAGCCAGTGAATGAATGCATCAAACCAGCGATTACTGGTTCGGTCAGGATTGCCGAGCCCAAAGCCATGTCCACCATTTTGGTATAGATGAAACTCTACAGGCCGGCCTGCTTTATACCAGGAATCAATTACTCCAAACTGTCCGCGGAAGAGAAAGTCATCGCTGGCGATAACACTAAACATCGGAGGCGCATTCTTGGGTACATCTACGGCACCCATGCCGCCATAGATAGGACCGATGAAATGTAGTTTCATCAACTTCGAATTGAGTGTGCAGTGCATCGTAAGTCCTGCGCCCGCAGAAAAGCCGATCATACCCAGGCGAGCCGTGTCAACGCCCCATTCAGAAGCGCGGCTTACAATCATCTTATAGGCTGCTTCAGCATCCTGAAGTTGGTTCGATAAATCCATCGGTGGTCTGGCGGGTGCTGTTTCTTTTTTACTGTCACCTGCAGCGGGTGTCACGGAAGCGAAAGTTCTGTTCATCGACTCTTTGAAGCCATCAAGTGATTCCGGAGTAGGGAAGAGCCTATACTTGAGCACGAAGGCAGCGATGCCTTGATCAGCAAGAGCCTGGGCCACTTCCCAGCCTTCATTACTCAGTGATAACCATCTGAAGCCACCACCAGGCGCAACGATCACAGCGGCACCGTTGGCTTTGCCGGGTTTAGGAAGGAATGCAGTGAGCGTTGCCTTGGAAATGTTTCGCGCCATCGGGTCGCCCCACTGGCGAAACCACGTTTCGGGCGCGGGTTGTCCTTGAACACCACCCGTGCCGAGTGGAATGGCGTTTGGCTCAGCAGGTGTTGCGAGAGGATATATAGTGCCATCCTGCGCCATGGCAAATGTGTTGACGAAGAGCAAGGTGGCTAGCATGACAATTTTAGTCAGCTTGTTTACGGAGTTAAACATGATAAGATTGGGGTTTGGTGAATGATTTAAAAGTGTATTATATATAGGTATAGCAATCTGTTTGTTGATTGCTTTTTGTAAAACTTGTCTTGATCAATCTAACGAAACGATTACTTGAACAGCACTTGCGAAAAGTTGTAGAGATTGTTTCTCCATACAGGCCATGCATGGCCGCCAGGATATTCGTTATAGGTATATTTGATACCAAGCTCATCAAACTTGCTGCACATGATTTTGCAATTGTTATAAGCGATGTCTTCTTTTCCACCCATCGCGATCCACAAACTTTTAAGGTTAGTATTGATGGTGGAGGCGCTACCTTTCATGAAATCATATTGTGGTTGAGACAAGTTGGGTTGATTGGCAAACCATCCTGAACTGAACACACCCAGGTATGAAAACAAGTTGGTGTTTCGGGCGCCTGCATACAAGGTCTGTAGTCCACCCATGGAAAGACCTGCGAGAGCTCTCTTTTTTTGATCCGTTTCTGCGCGATAGCTTTTCTCCACAAACGGAATAACGACTTGCTTTAATTCGTCTTCGAACATGCGCAGCGACTGCTCTCCGAAATTAGCTATACCTCCCGTACCGAGATTTCCATCCATCATGACAACAAGCATGGGCTTTGCTTTCTTTTCAGCGATAAGATTATCCAGGATGAGATTTGTCTTTCCTTGCGTTGCCCAACCCGTTTCATCTTCGCCACCGCCATGAAGTATATATAGCACCGGATATTTTTCGCTGGTGTTATCATATCCGGGTGGTGTATAGATATACATCCTGCGCCATGAACCCGTCACCGTGGAATAATATTGTCTGGTGCGCACATCACCGTGAGGAACATCCTTGACGGCGTAGTAGTCATCTCCTGCGAACGGCACCTCAAGTCCACTCGCCATCCGACCCATTCCATAAAACGTTTGACTGGAAGGATCTGCAACGGCAACACCATCAATGAGTAAAGAGTAGTAATGAAATCCTTCCGAGATCGAGTCGGTGGTTACTTCCCAGAAATCATTTGCATCTTTTACCAAGTCATACTTCTTACCAAGGTCGATCTGCACCTTCTTAGCGTCTGGTGCCTTGATACGAAACAACACGCGACTGCCCGGAAGTATACGCGGGTATTTTGCTGCTCTCACATTGGTAGCTGCTGCCATTCCCAACACAGTATATTTTTCGAATGCTTTGGGATTGGGTGTTTTAAAAAGCAATTGCGAAAACATATAGAGATCGTTTTTCCAAACCTTAAAGTCGTGTCCACCGGGCTCGACATAAAAGATGTGCGGGATGTTGGCAGCCTTCGCATATTCATGCGTGCGCTGGCTAAAGAGCATAAGGTTGTCATCGATTCCACAGGAGATCCAAAGGAGCTTCAATTGCGTCTTCGCTTTGTCAGGAGCAGTGAAGAGTGCTTCAGGGACCTTCGTGTTGGGTGCAGAAGAAAAACCACCGACCCAGGCAAACGTATCGAGGTTGCCTAAACCAAAATTGAGTGACTGACCACCGCCCATAGACAAGCCAGCGATAGCCCGGTGTTCCCGATCTTTTAAGACAGGATACTTTTTTTCTATGAACGGAATCAAGTCGCGCAGCAAGTCCTTTTCAAATGTTGAAAACGCTTTTACTTTCACACTATCAAAAACATTTCCTACTGCACGATCATCTTTCATCGCCCGTCCGTTGGGCAGCACAACAATCATAGACGCTATTTTATTTTCAGCGTATAGATTGTCAAGAATAACTTGTGGGCTTCCGTGCTTTAACCATTCTTTTTCATCGCCACCAATTCCGTGTAGCAGATATAGCACAGGGTATTTCTTCTTTTTGCTATAGCCGGGTGGGGTGTAGACCAGCGCTTTTCGCGATGAACCTACCGTTGTAGAGGAGTACGATATCGAATCAATTTTTCCATGTATAGTGTGATTCAGAGGAACATCAAAACCATCTGGTGCGCGCAATATAGGCTGTTGTGCATATACCTGAGTGAGCACCAGTAGTTGGAGAATGAAAAGGAACATTTTTTTCATGGCGTTTATTTGGTTGTGTTTGGTTGGCGTAATTCCTTGATGAATGCAAGTGGTTACATATACTTTCATTTGCCTTTGCATCAAGAGTCAATAATAAAGTGTTTAGAATACAATTAAACAACAGTTGATTATCTGGAATGCATGAGATCTGTGGTGAGCGGCACGACGGGTATATTTTGGACAAGCGGGAAAATTCTGCATTATAAATGTGTATAAAATCAACCGGCGGCTTTTATTGGAAGCTTTAAAGAAGGCTTATACAGTACAGATTTAAGTATACTTTTTTGCGGCTATATGCTAAGCATGTGAATTGTACGAGGATAACGATACTAAATGTATCTCCGATTCAAGACAGTGATTTTTAAGACAGTAAAATTGTGGTATACCGGTGCCAGATATATACGCTCAGTAACATGTTTAATAAAAACGATTTGGTCGCTTGCAGCATATGGATAAACCTATTCGCAATGAAACCCGTGACAAAGGAGATTGAAACAAATCACAAGACATTATCATCGCCGAGAAAATGAGTACCTATATTCTTTTATCAGGAATGGATTTCTGAGGTCTTGGTTTCCATCAGAGCAGAAACATGCTTGCGACTCGCCCTATAGATAATATTGTTTCTTCCTTTTGGATTCAAGAGGCTTTAGCGCAGTGATCAATAAAGAGTTTAATTCTCAAGGGTAACTGCGCTATTGTCGAATCCTAATGTGTCATCTATACTACAGATGTTCGCCTGGTTTTGTAAATAGGCATAGGGACAATCTCCAAACAATAAGTACGGTGAAAAAAAGACAAAAAAATAGAGAGATAAAGATTGATTTATCTCTCTATTTTTTAAGTCAGAAATGAAGTGATGACTAAGCCTCTTTGTTTTTTGTTTCCTGCACTTCTGTTCTAATTTCTTGCGCCAGGTTTTTCATGTCCTGCATGGCCTTTCTCAAGCGCGTTCCCGCTGCGCCATTTTGCTTATTATAAAACTTGTCCATATCCTCTTCCAAAGAAGATACCAGTGTTTTCAATTCTTCAAATTTCTTCATTTCGTTATTTTTTAGCACACAAATCTGCAAAATGGCCGGCAATTATCACACTAAAATGATAAATGAAGTTCTCATAGGCATTGAACGCACCTAACCACCAGATAACATGCAGGATAGCAAGCCTGTGCGCATTTATTTCTGCAAACCCAAAACTATCCGTGAGAATTTCTTCCCAAATAATGCCAAGCCCCGCAAGGAATAATTTATTACCATTTTAGGTAAACGTGTTATTATGAAAACGAGAACACAAATCATTATCACAGTAGTCATTATCATCGGAGTATTGTTCGTCTGGTGGATGACGATCCAGGAGAAGAAAGCCTTGATGGAACCTAATAAAAGAGGTAAAGATTCTAGCGAGGTTATCTATAGTGAGGACAGTAAACCGTGATTGCTTACCTGAGAATATTCACAGGTAAGCAGTATGAAGCAAAGGCGGTATATAGAAAGGAGATGGTATGCAACGAAATAGAAACGGTTATGAATAAAAAACTAATATTAACATTGATGTATATGGCGCTGATAGTATATTACTTCATTCTCTTCTCATAAATGTGCCAGAAAATCTACAGAAACATTACCTATATCTTCCAGTTTCAAACAACATAAGGAGCTCTATATTTTTACGTTCAGATTAAATTTTATTGGCTTGTTATTTTATAAATCGATTTAATGTCTGTGGGAGAAGGCGGTATATCTGGATCGGTATACAAAAAAAATAACCCCGGCTCAAGGACATTGAGACCGGGGTTCACAACAACTACTACTATACTTTGAGCACTAACCACGTACTACTTCTGCACTAAGTACATTATTATTACCGGATGGCGGTGTGCTGTATCCTCGCACCACAACGGTATAAACTGCTCCTTCGTGGAATTCAATATCCGGAAGCTCAAGTACTTTTGCGTTACCTGCGGAAGTGATTTCCAGATCATACGTTTTGGCGTCCACCTGCGTAAACCCTGATCCTTGCTTGAAACCTAAGTTAGAAGCAATAACACCGGAGGCTCCCTTTTCACCAAGGCTAACAGCGGACGCATCGGGTGACAAGTTGATCACGCGCACCAGGGCTTTACCCGCCGCAGGTGCGGCAGCGGTATCGGTAAACACAAGCAGGCTAGCCTTATCGTATTCGTCAGCGATAAATAACGAGTAAGCTTTATCCGCCTCTAGCGTTACCGTTGTGTCAACAGCAACATTGCTGGCACCCCGGGGCGTAAGCTTGATATTACGGGTACCTGTATAAAATCGGAGATAGGCCGTACGGTCAGCATACTCAAAAGGGTATGAAGTGATCTGCCGGTTATCAACGACAACATCCAGAGCTGGCGCGTTTGGAGACGCGTTGTAGAGCGAAACATAGGCAACTGGCACGGGTTGTATACCATCGGAATCGTCATCCAGGTCACAACTCGCCAATACAAGGGAAGCACAGACGATTACACACGCCATTCCCACACGAAACAATTGTTTACTGTTCATCGGTTGTACTAATTATTATTTTGAAAGTTTATTTAGCCGAACTATAATGATCGACACTTGCCTTATGACCGGAAGGCACCGGTTTTTTTGTGAACGAAGGGCACAGCAAGCTGTCGAACCCTACGGCCAACGACTCTTTATTCGCAAGGTTATAATAGGACCTAAACACACCAGACTTTTCAGCGTGGTGTTACAAAAACGTTTAGTTTTTTCCTTTAGTATATACTGTTACTCGAACAGCGACATTTTAAAAAATGTTCCGAAGTAACACATCTGTTGATGTTTGAAATACACTATAGGAGAACTCACGTCATTAATGACCAGAGAACAGAATCGAAGTCCCGGTGGTTCACGATAAATATTTTTTTTGTTCAAATAGTAGTCACTCTGAATTGGTGAAAATTGACCCCGATACCTTTTAGATATAGGACACTATACGAGACATTAGTATTCGGTAGTCACAGGAGAGGATGAGAAGCTTTATGGAGTAATTAAATCTTGCACTTGTCAACGGTAGGGTAGTGCTTCCTGGATGGGCGAGGACATCATAAGAAGGCTATGAAAGCATAGTGTATTTCTTATCAATGATATTTCATTGGCATACATGCTATTTTCAAAACGGTATACAGTTGTTTACATCACGGCTTGCTATCGGTGATGGTATTACTGCTTCGAATTATTTATTCGTCTATACTTCTCTACTCACTTCGCAGAGAACCGACAGGATTGGCTAATGCAGTTTTAAAAGTTATTGCCGTGATTACGGCAAAAGAAATAAACAGCAGCAGTATAGGGGGAGCAAGAAAGATTATCCACTCCATATCAATGTGAAACGCAAACGTCTCAAGCCACCACCGTACACCCAGCCATACTAAAGGAAGTGCCATGCCGTATGCTATACCAACAAGCTTCATAGAGTCGCGTGTAAAAAGCGAAAGTATAGAGTATAGCGATGCACCCAATACTTTTCGAATGCCGATTTCTTTTACGCGTTGTGAAACTGAAAAGATACCCAGACCAACAAGACCCAGGCAGGAGATTATAATGGCTAAGGTTGTTAAAACAGAAAAGACCTGCTGGAATTGATGTTCAGGTGCATACTGTTGATTAAAATAATCATCGAGAAAGAAATAGTCAAATGGGTTGCCTGGGAAGGCTGTTGCGTAATTGGATTTTATTTTATCCAGCGTTGCAGGAAGATCATTGGAACTGATGCGCAAGGAGATGCTGGGCCATTGTTCATAAGACCCAAAGAAGAACAAGATCGGGTCATAGTTGTCCTTTAATGAAGTCTGATGGTAATTCTTAACAACACCGATGATCTCGCCTGTAAATTCATCCCACAGCGAAAAACGAACACGCTGATGTATAGCATCCTCTGGATTTTTGAAACCCAGGTTTTTAGCGAGCAGCTCGTTGATGATGATTTTGTTTTTCTCCGGCCGGAACGTGCGGTCGCGGGGTGGTATTAAAGACGAGGCATTGGGAAGATTGGGAAAAGAGAATCGATCGTCTTCTGTGAAATTCCTTCCGGCCAGAAGCGGAATTTCATAGGTTGAAAAAAACCGATCATCCACCGTCTGAGTATAAGCCGAAACTCTGTCAAGTATACCATGTCCAAACAACCTGACCGAGTTTACATACGGTAAGGTGCGGCCGGGTACATTGGTGGAACGCGCCATCTTCACCACTTCGGGTAACTTACCTTGAAGATCTTTGAAATGCATAAACCTTCCGGCAAGAGTAGAGTCAACATTTGAAGGACCTTTGACGATGAGCATCTTTTCAGAGTGATATCCTAAATCCTGCTGCTTCATGAAGTCGATCTGTCGTGAGATGGTCAGTGTGCCGGCAATGAGCACTATAGAGAGAGCATACTGAAATCCGACCAGACCTCGTCTGAGAATTATTCCCGTTGCCGACTTCGTGAATTTACCTTTAAGAACACTCACCGGCCGGAAGGATGAAAGTAACAGCGATGGATAAAGTCCTACGACGATGACACCCGTCAACAAGACAGCCACAGGCAAAATCCAGAAGGATGGATTGAGTAGTTCATTTGTAGCGATAAGAATGCTGCCTATAGGAGAGCCGGTTAGTTGTTCAAAGGCAGGGAGCAACGTCATCACGAGTGCTATAGCCAGCAACGCAGCAACTATATTTATCAGGACTGCATCGAGCAAGAATTGCATAATTAACTGACTGCGTGTAGCGCCTGAAACTTTTCTCATTCCCACTTCCTTGGCACGATCTATAGATTTGGCTGTGGAAAGATTTATATAATTAATCCAGGCTATAGCAAGAATAAAAATACCCAGCAGGCCCACAAAGTATACCGTGCGCTCACTTCCGTTTCCAACCATTTCATCTTCCAGATTCGACTTCAAATGAATTTCAGTAATGGGCTGCAGATCGATCAACGTTCCATAACCGTATTCCGCCTTTTGCCGCGCGAAGTAAGGTTGTAGGAACACTTTAAATTTCTTCTCCAGTTCACGAGGGTCAACGCCGGGAGCAAGTCGCACATAGGTGAGAAACTCCGGCCACGCCCAGAATTCGGCTCCAAAATTTCTTTCCGGATACGAAGCCAGCAGGTCGAAGTTTACGTGGGTATTGGGAGGCAAATCTTTCAGCACACCCGTAATGGTATAGGCAACTCCATTTAAGCGCACAGTCTTGCCAACGCCCGATGTAGTACCAAAATATTTGGTAGCAGTTTTCCTGGTCATCACCAGAGAGAATGGTTCTTTCAGGCAATTGGTTTTGTCACCTTCCAGTAATGGAAAGTCAAATATATCCAGGACTTCAGGATCACCGTAGAAGAGCTTTGTTTCGTCAAAGTTGATAGCGGATCCTCCGGCAGGTTCATATGAAACCGTAGTGGCCGGAACAGATATAGTCGAGGAAGAGAGACGTGCGATCATTTCTATTTCCGGAAAGTTTGCCTTCAGGGCAGGTGCCAGTGCCGGATGATTTCCAGCGCCCGCTCTATGCGCCACTCCGTTCTGTTCATAGCTGATAGGAATACGATAAATGCGTTCACTATTTGAATGAAAAGAATCAAAGCTATGCTCGGTATATACATATAAATAAATCAGCGACACGGCGGCCATGCCGGTGGTGAGCCCCGTGATATTGATAATTGAAAATACCTTGTTGCGGAGAAGATTTCTCCAGGCTACAAGAAAATACGACCTGAGCATATATAGGTTCCGGATTGTTTAGTGCTGGTATACATTCCAATTGCTTGCCAGAAAAAAGTGCGCTATTTGACGTGATTTTGATGATGAGCGAATATCGGCTGTCCGATATTGAGTCATGGTTGGTCGGATGCGAATGCGTGATGCCCGTAACGAATGAATCAATTTTCGGTTTGGCTTTGACGGACTATGCCTGTACTTCTATTGCATACGTCATGGATATATATAGTATATATGGCAATGATCGAATCCGTTTACATTGCACCTATTCGATTTCTTTGCGTTTAATACTCTGAAAGTTATGCCTTTCTGATGAACTGTGTTCAAGGTGCAATGTAAAAAAAAAGAGGACGATTTTCACCGTCCTCAAAATTGCCAGGTTACGTGTTTTTGAGCCAAAAGCTTGATATACTATAGGAGTATAGCGCGTTTAGAATTCTACATCATCGGCAACATTGCCTCCTTGTTCAGAGGCGAATTTTGCAGCATACTCCTCTTGTTTCTTTTGCTGATAATCAATGAAATGATGAACATTATCGGTGTTGTTATTTCTCACTTCTTCATTTTGTACTTCTGACCATTTCATGGCTACAGATTGAAAGTCCCCAAGCGAAATTCCAAAGTTATCTTGTATCCACTGCGCGCCATCATAACCATAATCATAAGCAGCTTGTCGGGCTCCGTTCAACTCTTCATAAAAATATCGATCGGTTTTCATTTTCTCGAGATTGGCTTTCCCTTCTTCACTCACCTGAGCTTGAAGTCCGCTTAGTTTGGGATGTTTGTCAGCCTCACTAAAATATTGTCCGAAAAGTATAGATACTTCGAAAGTACTGTCCTCTTGCATTCGCGCCACCCACAAGGCAGATGCTTCTTCAAATACAGCAAGTTCGATTCCCAATGTTTTACAAATTTCTTTTTGATCAATGCCTGTAGCCATTTTTGCGGCCGCGGCTGCATAGTCGTACAATGATACTCCGTGAACAGGTTCTAATAGAGAATTACTCATAATTGAATTTTAATTTATTTCTGATAATCGTTTAGTAATCGGTTGTAAAATTTCTCGTGTTCATCAGTCAATGCCGGATTAATTTTATTCCATTCATCAAACATTGCACGCAAATAGGTTTGGTATAAAGCAGGACGTTTACTTTCAAGTTCGACTTTCTGTTTTTCCAACTCCTGCATCTGTGCTCTCTTTTGTTCGATGATCCTTTTGTCACTTTCGTGGATGAGGCTCAATTCAATCTCATGTCGTTGCAGGTATAGGGCTTGCGTTTTTTGAGGAATCTCATCATGTTCTTCGAGAAGATGACTTGTTCGTTGTTCGGCGAGACTTCTTCCAATGTGCTCCAGCATTTTGGCTTGCGAGCTCGGTTCAAAAGTATTTCGCGTTTGGCAGGAGGGGCAGGTAATATAGGTTGTTGTAAAATATATTTTGTCAATGGTCACGGGGCTTCCACATTGCTCGCACCGAAACTTATCTTTGAGAGTCTCATACTCATCCAGGATTTTTTGATACTTGGATTCAAAGTCTTCCTGGTGAGTACCTTCAACTTCCTCACGGCATTTACTATATAATTCGTCTAACTGAAAAAAGCGATCGTAACATTCATTCCTAAACTGGTGATATATCTTTGAAATTTCATGATCGTCACTTGGAAAAGGGAAGCAAGTGATTTTTTCTTCTTTGACATCGAGCGCTTTTTTTTGAATGCTGTCCAATTGCCCGAGCACGGCAGATTTCATTCGGTGATATCCTCGCTTGAATTGATCTGTATCAGTATTATTCAGCTCTACTAATTCTGGGATAGATGCTGCTGTAAATTCTCTTAGCTTATCTTCCAATTTGCCGATGAACGTAAAGAAACGTTCTTTGGTCTCTTGCATTTCTTTTTTTACAACTGGTATTCGGCTGTTTTCAAATTCGTTATTAAAAAATCCTGACACAGTTTAAATGTTTTGAGTATTATCTTCTTTTTTAATGTTGATACCATCGGTAAGTTTTACCGACAGAAATTCAAATCCACAGTAAGCACAATGTGTCAATCCATCTTGTTGAGATCTTCCTGCACCACAATTCTGGCAGGTCCTTGCATTTACTTTTGCAGGTTCTTCAGTAAATTCTCCTCCATACGATTTTTGCTCCACGGCCTTTTGCTTCATTCGTTCCAGCAGTGAAAGAGTTTTTTTATTTTCTTCCATCTCAGTTTTTATAGTTTATCAATCAGGTCCGCTTTTTTTGCTTTATACTCTGCTTCGTCTATCAAGCCAGATTCAAAAAGCGTTTTTAATTTTTGTAGTTTGGCGGTAATGTCGTCCGGTGGTTGATTAACGTGTTGTACTTTATTCATCATCATTCCCATTGCGATAGCATTTGTTGTGGCTTCATTTAAGGCCGTTCCTTTTTCACCTATAGCTTGGGCAGTATTGAACTTGGTAAACTTGTCCATGTCAGATACCATATTCATATTGGTTATCTTGTCATAGTGAGCCGAAACTTCATCGGGTAGTGTAACACTTGTGATGGTAAATGAGATCAACTCAATTCCGAATTGAGAGAAATAAGGTTTTAGAAATGGCTCTATTTTCTTACCTAACTCTGTAACACTTCCGGCTATATCTTTAACGGATATATTTTGCTGAGCCAACACCTCTCCAAATTTTGGTGCAATAAAATCCCGAAGCTCATGTTGCAATTCGAAAATATTAAAGGTCTGGTATGAGCCTGCATATTGACGAAAGAATATAGCAAGGTCCTTTACTTGAATATCAAATGTACCGAAGGCACGAACTCTAACTTGACCAAACTCCGGATCCCTCATCATAATGGGTGCAGGTGTTCCCCATTTGTTATTAACAAACTGTCGGGTATTTACAAAATATACATCTGCTTTAAACGGACTGCTGAATCCATATTTCCAACCTTTCAAACGAGTTATGACAGGAATGTTCTCCGTGCTTAACGTATGAAGCCCCGGCTGAAAAACATCTGCAAGTTTACCTTCATTTAGAAAAACTGCTACCTGAGATTCTCGAACAGTAAGCTTTGCACCATTCTTGATTTCTTTATCTTCATCTGCAAATTTCCACATCAAAAGATTTGGATCAGGTGTGGTAGCTTCTATTATTTCAATAAATGGTGAATTCATATTCATTTTTAATAATCGAGTCTTTGAGACAATTGCCCAAATATAAGAACATCAGTGGCTATATTTTCCTATTATTATCCATGAAAATTTCTTTACTCAATGATAACACAGCGGACTTATAACGTATAGAAATTCAAGCTATATACAAAGAGAAACATAGCTTGCTATATTCAAGACACAATGGAAAAATCACACAATACATACTCTTTATGTTGACGCGCTGCATGCTCTAGGGGAGACGTTGTATAAAGACACGGAGTGCACGGTGTCTCGTCTTCTATAGACATCAACCGTGCTATGGACGGACAATCAGTTTTATGGTTTTTGAAAAATTATCTTTATATAGTTGAAGATAATATATACCCGAAGCGAGTGCTTCCGACAATTTTTCTTTGTAAGGATCATTTTCTTTTCCGCTAATGAAGACCTCTCCGCGTAGCCTCTGAACTCCCGAGATATCAAGAATTCTATAATTACATGTACCTTCTTTAAAGCCGGCAAAAAGAAAATTCATATTCTGGCCATCAAACGGATTGGGAAACATAGAGATGTTCTCTTCTTCTTGTATGGTAATCGCTTTTGTGTCCAAATATTCAGTAGTACCATTCAGGTCCGTTTGCTTAATTCGATAGTAAGATCTTCCCAGGTAAGGTGTATGATCTTCCATGGTATAATGTTGTATGATATTACTGTTACCTGAAGCGGGCTGTTTACCTACAGTATGATAATTCAATCCGTCAGAAGATCGCTCAATGACAAAGAAATCATTGTCCTTCTCCCACGCAGTTTTCCACTCCAGCAATACTTTGTCTCCTTCTTGATCAGCGGTAAATGAGAGTAGCTTTACAGGTAGGGGATTATTGGGAGAAGATGAACCCAGTGCAAAGGGACTAAACGCTGTTACTGCCGGAGTCGTAATGATCGTTCCAGCTGTAGCATCTCCACTCGTTCCTCCATTACCTTGCGCAACCCATGCGCTTCCATTCCACCGCGCTACAAGCAATGCAGACAGGTCCGTTATATAGGGACCGGTGCAGTCCGAACTGTTCCAACTAAGGGTAACATTTACATTGGAAGTTCCAACGGTTCTGTCAAGTGTCCAATACTCGCAGCCGCTCACTCTCACCAATGGAACCGTGAATGCACTTTGATCACCAAAGGCCTGACTGGTTTTAAAATATTGAGCAGTGAAAACATCACTGCCAACCGAGGGCGCAGATATAGCAATGGAGCGATATGTAGACGCATTTCCAGTCGGGAATGTAAACGCTGTGTTGCCCGTCTTTCGCACGGGTCCATTGATATAGCTTGCATTGTTCGCTCCGGTAACCGTACTACCTGCTAGGAAATTAAGGTAGTTGGAAGTCGTTGTGTTAATTATACCTGTAGTAAGTGTTGCTGTTGTCCCTATATTTATAGGCGTGTTTAGTGTAATTGTATTGGTGCCCAATGCTTTGCTCATCGTCAATCGCTGGATCACCGGAATTGAACTTGCAGAAGTAATTGTTTGATTGTTGCTTCCTGCAAATTGAACAACACCTGTACCTGATCCAAGTGTCACAACGCTGGCACTGCTTACCGTGATGTTGTCGTAAAAAGAATTGGTGCCATTATAGGCAGGTTGCAATGCACCAGTCGAGGTCTGTGAGAATGTAACCGGACCGTTATAGGTATCACCAGTAGTATTGGCAAAAAGCCATGTTGCATCGCTGCTGTTGATCAGGCTCGTGGTAGCGTTAAATACATTGCCGCCATCACAAGTATTGGTTGTCGTTCCGTTCTTCGTGATGGAAGCGGTTCCATTATATATACTTCCATTCAAAAGAATACGAGGTGCTGTAAAAATAACATTACCATTAAAAACGGAAGACGGCCCTGAGGTTAACGTTGCCGTTCCGGTAAGTGCTATACTCTGTGAAGTGGTGCCGGATTGTGTGAATTTTTGCAACGTTAATGTCCCCGTGCTAAAACCAGTACTTCCTACAGTAATCGTTTTTCCGCTTGCCAATGTTGCCGCTCCCAAGGCGGTGTTGTTGGCAAATCTGATTCCTATACCAGCGGTACTGTTTACAACGATGTTTCCATTGAACATATTTCCTGCAGTGGCCGAAGCCATTGAAATAATTGAAGAACCTGTATTGGTCAGCGTTACGTCTCCATTGAAAGTATCGGCTGTTGTGGTAGCAGTTTCCAGCCAACCACTTCCTGAATTTACCAGTGTAGTAGTGCTATTGAAAATATTTCCACCTGCACCTGCGTTATTGGTGCCGCCATTCTTCTGTATATAGCTGGTGTTATTATAGGTGGCACCTTGCAGATATACCTGTGGTGTCACGAAGGTAACAGCGCCATTAAATGTAGAGTACGGTCCAAGGTATAAAGCTGCTGTTCCTGTGAACGTGAGGTTTTGTGCAGTGCTGCCAGATTGTACAAATCGCCTCAGTAAAAGTTTACCAGCAGAGAAGCCGGTGCCTACAGTAATAGTCTTACCACTGGCAAGGGTAGCCACTACACTAGTGCCTGGACCATTGCCGAATGTAATGCCGGCATTGGCACCCGCATTAGTAGAGTTAACCGTGATATTCCCATTGAATATACTTCCGCTTGCATTATCGGCCATGGCAACCCATCCTGTTCCGGTATTCGTAACGGTAAGATCGCCGTTGAAAGTATCCGCATTGTTATATCCTGTTGCCAGGTATGCGCTTCCCGAATTGACAATGGTCGCTGTAGACTGAAATGTATTTCCTCCTGCACCCAGATTATTGGTGCCGCCACTTTTTTCAAGATAAGCCGCGCCACTATAGATGCATCCCTGCATATATAGCTGTGGAGCTTTAAACATTACGTTGCCAGCGAACGTGGCAGAAGGACCGATATATAGTATACTTGAACCTGTGGTGGTTAAACTTTGCGCTGTAGCAGCATCTGCCTGATGAAACCCCGCCAATGAAAGCGTACCGGCTGTATACCCTGTACCTACGGTAATTGTTTTTCCGCTAGCCAGGTAAGAGGATTTTGTGCCGGCTGCGCCAGGACCGTTGGCGAAGAATATTCCTGAACCACTGGAAGAGTTAACGATGATGTTGCCATTAAACATGTTATTGAGTGTGTTGTCAGCAACACCAATGAAGGATGAACCTGTATTCGTTATGGTAAGATCAGCATTAAAAACATCGGGAGAATTAAATCCAGTTGCCAGGTATGCGCTTCCGGAATTTGCCAGGGTGGTGGTGCCATGAAATGTATTACCTCCGGATCCTAAATTACTTGTACCTCCCGTTTTCTCGAGATGCGTTGTGCCGTAAAATATAGATCCGTTGAGATATAGCTGACTAGCCATACAGGTTACGTTGGGTGCTATAACGGTACTTATACCAAAGCGGGTGCCATTAAAAGTTGCAGTACCCGTAGTACTTATGGTAATCGTTGCTGGTGCGCCTCCGTTAGTAATTATACCCGTTGTAAAAGTAGCTGCTGTCGTTCCTGAGTTTATCAGGTTGAATCCGTTCAAGTCAATAGTGCCACTATATCCATTTACAGTAATCGAGGATACTGTAGGTGCTATGTCCAGTATACAGTTCCCCTGCAGGCCACCAGCTCCATTAAATACAACGGCGTCTGATGCGCCCGGAACAGAAGCTCCCCCTATACCACCTGAAGTTGCAGACCAATTAGCCGTATTATTCCAGTTCGAAGAAGTAGAAGCCACCCAGTAGCGCTGGCTATATATACAAGTGCTGCATAACAAAAGGAAGAACAACAGGCCAGCCCGTATTTTCATGGTGAGATATTTATAGTTTAATACGTTCTTGTTCCTTGTTTCAACCAAGTTCGACTGCCAAGTCTTATTGCACGCTACCGATGAATGTAAACGGAAATGAACAATCAATAGGTCTGTTCTCTCACAAACTAACGGTATATAAATAACTGCTATACAGCAATGGCAACATGCATCGATTGCCCGTGCTGATTATTAATATTTAGCACATTCGAGTTTAATACTTATGGGTGTCTTTCGCAAGATTAAAAACAAGAAGCTCAAACCTGTAGTCGATAGGAGGAAGCGTGAGTTTAAACAGCTTTTGTCAAGATACATTTCTTCATCCGTATAGTCGCAGTTAGGTTTAACTATATATTGTTGTCTCGTATAAATGGCTGGTAAGGATGCAGTCGTGCCCTGCATTTGTTTCCGTCATTGAGGCTACTAATTGAGTAAACTGTTCCACAAACTACTATAGGCTTAAATTTCGATGTGCGCTTAGGGGCATATTTCTTTGTTGGCATGATTTATTAAGAGTTGTAACAGTTAGCCCTTGAAGTACTCGACTGTCCAGCACTTTTTATAGGGAATGAAATACCCTGTAGATGAGATTAGAAGTAAATAACGTTTCCTTATCAGAGCAAAATCTCTCGGAGCAGTCGGTGTCTTTCGACAATCTTATAGACTTAATACCAGCGCTTGTTGTCCGCGTTGATTGCAACATGGCTGTGCAATACGCCAATCGAAGTTTTAGAAAATGGTTTTCCCGTATCGAAGATCCCTCTTGCAACTCCTTTCCAGTAATTATAGGCAGACAAATCTTTAATCAAATTCAACGGTATCTAGGTAAAACTTTGGTTGGTGAACCTGCACACCTAACCATCTCCTTTCCACACGGCGGTGAGTATCGCTGTATGGAAGTAAACATTCTGCCGGAGTTTGATTACAATCAAAAAGTTAAAGGATTTATTTTCTATGCGACCGACATTACTTCAAAGCTTGATGTTGAGCGATCGCTGCATGACTACTTTGAAAATGCTACGATAGGCTTACATTGGGTAAATGAAGATGGAATTATCATCTGGGCTAATCGCGAAGAACTAACGATGTTGGGATATGAGCCCGACGAATATATAGGGCAGCCCATTACACGCTTTCATAAGAATCAACAAGTAATACAAGAAATCTTGTATAAGCTTCGCAACAAAGAAATAATTAAAAACAGTGAAGCTGAGCTACTCTGTAAAGATGGGTCTTCTCGCTTTGTCACCATTAATTCAAGCGTACTATGGAAGGATGGCGAATTTGTCCATACCCGTTGTTTTACAATTGATATCACGGCTCAAAAACTTGCTGCGAAGGCAATGCGTGAAAATCAAGAGCGCTTTAAAGTGATGAGTAACTTGGTCCCGGTAATTATATGGACTACAGATGAGAACGGTTTATGTACTTTTCTAAATAGTAAGTGGAGCGAGCTGACCGGGAAAAAAAATGAAGATGGTCTAGGCAGCCTATGGCTCAACATTATTCATCCGGACGATAGGAGAAATATAGAAACTGCCTGGAGAAAATCGCTGTCTGAAAAAAAGACTTTTGAAGCTAAATTCAGAATAGAAAACTCAACCGGTAGGGCTATCGTTGTTTATGCCAACTCCATTCCGCAGTTTGACATTAATAATCAGTTTACCGGATATACCGGAATTATTCAAGATATATCTGTTCAGGAAGAAATAAAGTCTTCACTTGAAAAGATGGTGCTTAATCGAACCGATGACTTGCGGAAAAGAAACCTGGAATTACGAAAGGCAGAGAAAGCACTCATCCTTAAAAATCATGAATTAGAAAAAATCAATAACGAGCTTTCGTCTTTTGCACATATAGCCAGTCATGATTTGCAGGAGCCTTTGCGCAAGATTCAGACATTTATTGATCGTGTAGTATATTCAGACGGAGATAAGCTTTCATCCCGAAGTAAAGAGTATATCGATAAGATTCAGTCTGCCTCCAACAGAATGCGCGTGCTTATCAAGGATATACTTTTATATTCAAAAACAACAAACGCTGAGAGTGGCCTTGAGTTAACGGACTTGAATCAACTCCTCGAGGAAGTAATAACTGAGTTCGAAGTAAAGATTGAACAAACCGGTGCCCGCATTGAAAATAATGGATTGCCTACCTTACCGGTGACCCGTTTCCAGTTTCACCAGGTATTTTTAAACCTGATCAGTAATGCACTTAAGTTTTCCAAAGAATTCTCTACTCCGCACATTGTGTTTCAATGCAGTATAGTACCGAATATGCAGCTCCCAGGCATACACGATCCACAGGACTTCTACGACATTTCCGTTTCAGACAATGGAATTGGTTTCCAAGCCGAGTACGCTGAAAAGATTTTTGAAATATTTAACAGACTTCACAGTAAATCTCAAGTTGAAGGAACAGGTATAGGTCTTGCGATCTGTAAAAAAATCATTGAAGGACATCATGGAAGAATGACTGCTGAAAGTAAAATAAATGAGGGCGCTATCTTTCATATATACCTTCCTGTTCACAAGCAAGAGTATAGTCATCGCACATCTAATGAATTTTAAAATTATGGGAGCACTTCAAGCGAATAATGATTGGCAGAAAAAAAACAGCGATGTCTTCTGGGCTGAGATAGCGCCTTGCGACCATGTGGTTCAAATCTATGAAACAGATGATAGCTTTTTAGAGTTGTTACTGGGGTTTGTGGCGAGTGGTATAAATGCGGGAGAATGTGTAATTGTTATTGCCACGCCGTCCCACTTGCGGGCCTTAAACTATAAATTGGAGCTCGCCGGATTTGATGTTACATCTGAAAACGAGTTGTATATTCCGCTGGACGCAGAGGCAACGCTTTCCAAGTTCATGGTGAACGACTGGCCTGACGAAACGCTTTTTCTGCATTTGGTTTCCGATATCATTACCAACGCTAGACTTGGAGGACGTCCGGTTCGCGCCTTTGGCGAAATGGTAGCAGTTCTTTGGGCGAGGGGGCATGTGGGGGCAACGGTAAGACTGGAGCAGCTCTGGAATAAGTTCTGCGAGACACAGGCATTCTGCTTGTTCTGTGCCTATCCGCAAAACGGTTTTACGCAGGATGCAACTGAATCGGTAATGCATATCTGCGGCACTCACTCTAAAATGATTACAACCAGCGAAGAGGGAACCGGTAACATTTCGTACAGGACGATTACGCAAAAAACAGTTGGCTAATATATAGGTTGGCGTTGTAGCCTCCGAAGCTATACTACATATGTTCCGGCTTTTAATACCGGCTTGATATAAAGGCATAATGATGTTCTATCATTATGCCAAACGCACACAGTTGTGTATATTTATAGATAATCTTTGTAAGAAGCCTAATAAATACGAAGCAGATTCGTTTGTAACATGAAAGACAGATTTTGTCTGTAAGTAATGTAGATAAATGGCCTCTTAACTAAACTTGTTCCTTTTAAGCCTAATGATTAATGCTTGTTATGGAATGAATTTTCAAGTGCTTCATATCTGTAGATGAAACTGCCGGTCATTGATAGACCGGCATAGTATTATAGAGAGTATTATAATACTACAACTTAACACCCCCACGAAATGGATGAATTGTTTGGAGCAGCCGAGCTTTCGCTGCAAGATTTGGAGACGCTCGAAAAAAGCTCTCCGAATGTTATCGTTTATGCAGCACCGGTCATGTTTCTTTTCGTACTAATCGAGTATCTCGTATCGGCGCATCAAAAAAGAAATTACTATAAGACCAAAGAGACGATAGGATCCATTCTTGTAGGCTTGGGCAATGTCGCCATCGGCGTTTGTATTAAAACCCTTCTCTTTTTCTTGTTTGTGTTGGTCTATAACCTGGTGCCGTGGCGTATGGAATTAAACTGGTGGACGTTTATTCCTTGCTATATTATATTCGACTTTTGTAGTTACTGGACACATCGCATTTCACATCATATTCGATTCTTTTGGGCATCTCACATCCCTCATCATTCGGGGGAGCAGTATAATCTTACAGTATCTTTCCGCTTGAGCTGGGTACAATACGTAAAAATTATATTTATACTACCTGTGGCGTTGATCGGGTTTCATCCGGTTATTATATTTTTAACCAACCAAATTGCTGTTTTATTTCAATTCTGGGTACACACAGAGTATATCCGAAAACTTCATCCCTGGATTGAGTATATTTTTGCAACCCCGTCTAATCACCGTGTCCACCATGGATCGCAGTCGCAGTACATCAACAAGAATTTTGCAGCTACATTCATTTTTTGGGACAGAATGTTTGGAACCTATCAACCGGAAGAAGTTATAGTTCAATATGGCGTTACCCACAACATCGGAACCAAACACAATCCGCTACATATCAACTTCCACGAATATGTCGACATGATTAAGGATGTACTACAGGCACAAACATTGAGAGAAAAGCTATTCTATATATTTGGTGATCCTGCATTGATTGCTGACTACAAAGTGTCGCAGTTACCTAAATCCCGTAATAAGACAGCAGTAGATGGTAGCGATGGCAAAAGCATCACTATTAAAATATAGAGCCTTTATTTTAACAGCGCTTTTAATTCATCTTGTAATTCGGGATCGGATGGTTTTTTAGCTTGTACACTTACAATTTTTCCAGCGCGATCAATTATAATATAGGTGGGCACTTCATACATTTTATAGCTCTTCCATAGCGCTTGTCTTTGTTCTTGTGTCTGGTTGATGTGTATACCTTCCCATTCCGTGTCGCCTTCGATCATTTTTATCCAGGCTCGCAGATCGGCATCAACAGAAACATTCAGAAACACAATGTTGCTATTACCAGCGAATTTTTTCTGAAGCCGTTTGGCATGCGGAATTTCCTCACGGCAAGGCTTACACCACGTTGCCCAGACATCAATATATACTACCTTTCCTTTCCCGATAAGTCACGCAGCGAAACAGGCATGCCATCTATGGTTGTGCCTGCAATGTCCGGGGCCATTTTGCCAGGTGTGATTGTCAGCCAGTCATCATAACTCTTCTGTAGGGCGGGCAAGTGTTTGGAATCGCTATAGGTATTTTTAAACGAAGCAAGGATTGAATCGACAGAAGGTGTAATGCCGGTTGTGTTCAGCCAGTGATTAACATTTAAAGCGATCAGGTATTCTTTGACCTCCGCTGGGTAGTCACCGTTCTTTAATTCGAGGTCCGCTTTGCTTTCAATATACTTCGGTTTCACTGAGGCATCCTGGAAGCATATAGGGCTATAAATTTTTGTATGCAGATACATAAGCAATATCATCTGATAATCGAATATACCCAGCTTCAGGAAAACCGGATCAAAAGGTATATCCTTAATTGCCTGCTGAAGCCGATCGGGTAGTATAAATTTCTTTACACCACTCTCTGCCGATAACGCTTTCGTTTGAAGAGTATATGTATACTCCAACGCAAGGGCGAGAAGCTTGAGATCATTTTTCTTTTTCAGTAAATCCGCAATATCAGCTGACGGATGAAGGCTATCGATATAGGCATCGCAAAAATGTGTTAAAGCCGCCTTTAATGAGTCGTACCGCTGTAAAAAGGCAGGTGGTTCTAGTTGAGTTATATAGTTACCGCTCTTCGCTTTTATTTGTTCTGTAATAAGAGCACTATGCGCCAGGTAGTTGGACAAGTCACCACCGTGACCTGAAAAGTGCAATGGCTTTTCAGGGGCATCTTCATCACCGGATACCATGATGTCGGTCTTTGCGGCTAAGTATACTTCACTGTATTTGTCGCCTAGCTGTATAAAGGCAAAGGTTGGTCTCCGCAAGGTAAATTTCATAGAAACGTTCCCTCCAGCATCGATTTTTGGATACGCTAAATCAACCTGATCCAGACTCTTATATGCAAAGACTCGTATAGTTTTATACAAGTAGGGATCATGGATTGAAATTTTGACTGGTCCTGGTAGATCTTTTTTTTCAGAACATCCAATCAAAGCGCAAAAGGCAAACCATGCGAAATAGGAGGGCAGGCGATGAAGATAGTTCATGGGGCAAGGTTATAGGTTGGTTGGAATGAAGCGACAGCGTAAAAAAAGTGTAAGATCACTTCTGTATATATTCACTGCGTGATCAACGCTATAATGTTTTAGCCCGTTGACCATAATTTTTCACTATACTCTCAAATTCATTCACTTCGTCTTCTGTTTTTAAAACTGTCCTCGGAATTATGTAGGCACTAAATGAAGTATTGTATAAGTAGTAATATTTGTTGTCTGACTTTACTTTCTTAATTGTTTCAATTACACTTTGTCCTTGTCCCCATTGACTTGTCCAAGCAATTTTGTCATTCGTAAACTCAAGCGTCTTAGGTCCCATGAATTCACTATTGTCGTTATCATTAGCAATCTTAATTGCGACACCTCTCCAGTCACTTAATGCTAGATGCTTAATACCAATAAAACCCAATGCGAAAAAGAAAAGGCCATATAGTACCAGTCCAAATGTTGAAGTTACTCGCCCACTATCAACATTAAGGATAATTAACGCAAAAGGAATAGCCGTTATAATCCCCCAACTTAGCCTTGTCTTAATTCTGAAATTTTTCCTTTCGTCCGAGTACCAGTGGTGAAATTGATAAAATGAAATTAAGTCGTTCATTGTTTGCGTCAATTCTATCTTCATAAATTTGGTAATTCAATCTTCTATGTTCCCAAGTCAATGTTTCATTATTTCCTATTGCTCCAACGTTTGCTATAAAAAGTTTGAGGTAAATAAATCATTGTTCAGGTTGCTTTGCGCGAGCAGAGTAGCTTGCTCACTTTTTAAAGTGCGTAAATATAGCGCATGTTTCAGGCTTATATTTTCATTTCAGGAGATTACCGCTTTCTGCTTTCTTGTGGCTTTGCCCCGAGTGCGATAGGCTTTACATCAATCATCGTTAATGACTTTATCATTTTTTCTGACTCCTTTTTATACTTTAGAAAATGCAATGTATTTAGATGTGATTTGTATGATGCTGAGTCTGCATATACTTCCAGTATACTGAACTTGGTTGGTTCTTTCTTGCTGGCCACTGCATACATCACCAGAACTCCCGGCTCTTTTTGGAGTCCGGGTAACATCACGCTTTGTGCTAGTCTCTTGAAGTTGTCAATCTCCTTTGAGTCAATTTCCATTTTGATAAGCCGTATGAAGAGATTATCAACAGGTGCTTTTGAAAGACCAGGTTTCCGGATATAAAGAATCGGCTGAGTCTCCAGTAGCTCAAGATGCTTTACCATTTGAAGAGTGCCTTGCTTATATTTTTGAAAATGTGGCGTAGCAAGATGAGACTTGTACTCACTTGAATCTGCATAGGTTTCGAAAAGTGTAACGCGTTCCGGATTTTCCTTCTCTGCCACTCCATACAAGGTAATTACACCCGGTTCTTTTGCAATGGAAGCTTCAATTTCTTCCTTTAAGAATTTATTATATACATCAAGGTGGGCTGTGTCAACCTCAATGATAGCAAGCCGAACCAGTTGGCTGTTCTTTTGTGCTATTGCTTTCGTGGATACAAGCGACATGGTAACTAATAAAATGATCCGGTAATATATATGTGAGTAATGCGTCATGGTGCTTTTAGCTTAAGAAGTAATCTCTAATTTGCTTTCTGTATTGTTAATCTAACGCCTCTTCATTCAACTCATAACTTTTTCATGGGTTTGAATGGGGAAGCCTAGTAAATATAGCTTTGTTGACTTGCCGCTGATCGTTCCCTTCTCCCAACGATAGTTATTTGAAGACAATCCTTCCAGAAGAATGTCCAGATCCTGTAGTGTATACGTGCGTGCATTGGACACAGCACCATCCCAGGCAAAAGTAAGCGGTATTACCGGCAATATATAAGTAAATAAAATTTGCTGCCAGGTTAGACCCTTGGCTAAAGGTGTGATGAAAAATGCAGTTATAAAGTTGAAGGGTATAGCGATCCACCACAAGTATGCAGGAAAACTATTATTGCTTATTTCAAAGATGCATATAGGCTGTTTGCTGTCCTTAGCATTTTCTAATATGTTTCGCGCTGTGTCAGGTTTCATGTGATGAAAGCTGCATATCATGGTTCTGATACCTTGCAAGGTAACGGGTACGTTAGCGGCATCAACCGGAGCAGGTAAATATATAATATCGTTACTATTTAATTTGCCCGCCAGATTTTTATCAGGGTATAAATCTGTTAAGGTTAGTGTTAAATTCTTTATCGAATAATGATTTTTCAACAAGGTTGCAACCCCAGGCATGGGACCGCCACTGCCAGAACACAAATCTATAATCGAGGGCTTGGCAGAATGATCAATCAACCGGAGGATCAGTTGTGCTACATCTTTTTGTGTGTTCAAAATATTATGCATCACCGAGAGAAGCCTGGTCAGACTTGCTCTCATCGAGTTTGGAAACCAGGACAAATCTTCAAACTCAAAGAGGTGTATTCTTTTCATTTTCATAAACGACAATTTCAAGGCTACGCACACCAGTGACAAAGTGGAGTATGGGAATTTAGTTTCTTCATTTTACATGATCTTAAAGATCAACTAAATATACCATTTCATTTACCATGAAATAAATGTCGGGGGTAAAGAAAAGAGAATTCAATAAAGCTTGGGTCATACGTTTCTAGTGAAAACAAAACAGCCTCCGTAAACTTCATGCTGTCTTCTTTTTTTTGGAATACTGCATTACCAAAATGGTACCTACAATCGCCACGACAACATCCGAAAGACTTATAAAAAGATATAGCCGATCCTCCTTATTGGAAAAAGCAGGACTCTCGACACGAGCATATTTTAACTCAGCTTCCGTATGGTACCATATCCATATCGAATCTTGGTGCGTTCGCATATAGTCATACATATGAGAAATATTCTGTTCATCGTTCTCCTTACCAATAAGCACATTTTTGTCATGATCCGTGACAACTAAAGTCCGATCTAATCCGGTACTATAAACCGAGTAGTAAGTGCTCGTCTCAGTATCATGGGCAACAATTGAATCGACCTTAATGCGCTTCATCACGTATTCGGTCGATACCGAAATATTTTCGATGCTTTTAAATACCTGCTTAATGGATACCGGGAGGAACAAAACCGATAACAAATACATCAACACCAGTATAGAACCGACAACAATCTTCATATGACTATGTACAAAGTATAATTTAAATATATTGGAAATAACGAACTATTATAGCAGGCTTGATCTGTACAGGATTTGTTTTAAGTCGTTTAATTTATACTAAAAATCCATTTCGGATTAAACAAAATCCGGCTACTTTATCTTGCAATTTAAATATTCGGATCATGTTGTGGCCAGTTCAACTCTATACCACCGGTAGGTCCACGAGAGCTGTTTTGCTGGAAATCTACCCTTTCGGATCAAGCAATTAAAAAACGAGATTTCCATTACCTATATGTCAATACCTTCAATTTATGACACTGAGAATCAATGATATTATCATGAAAATTAGGGATAGAAAATTCTGTTTTTTTCGTATGCTAACCTAGGCGAATCTCTTCTGTGGGATGTTTAATAATTTTTGACTAGCTATATTATTTTCTGTTGCATCTTTGATCCTCAATAAGATGATATGACTTCGTATGTTGTAAAGAAGCCCTCTGAACTCTCATTATCTCAATCGGCCGCAATTCTGCAGTTGTGGCAGATCGAAGAGTGGTTGCATTTGACACATTCTGAATTCGTTGACCTGTTTTACAATAATGAATTTCACATGCTTGTTGATGAAACTGCAACGGTATTGTCCGTCTCGCGCATAAACTATAATTTTCAAATCTCCATATCAGACTCTGTTCATACAATCGCAGAATTGGTTGGATTTGTTTCCCAGAAGCCAAGAATAGGTCATGGCTCGCTGCTTATTAAAAGTATACTCGACTACTTGCAGGAAAGAGGTATTGAAGCCATTGGCTTTTGTGATTTGTCAAGCCGCGCATTCTATGAAAAATGCGGCATAGAGATATTTCGCGGCCACTCGAGATTTATCAAAGAAAAAGTTAACGGTCTATGGGTAGATAGCTCGGACGAAGATATTTTGAACCTCACATTAACTGGCCACACTAAAAATATAATCAAGGGACTAAATGCTTACAGTCCGGCATATCTTATTTCCGGATAGTAGGAAGTGGGAAGAATGGTTGTATGTAGATTCTATGATGCATATATACCTACACCGGCCATACGTTTGACATATGGGAGGAGAGGACTGGTTTGGAAGTCTTCATTAATAATTTTTCCTATGTTGAGTGTGGCATCGTTATCTCCAAAGGAGCTGTAATGTTGTATTTGTTATTTGTAAATCGTTATCAATTAATGATCAGCTGTATTCCTCTGTTAAACGAAATGTGTTTAAATTGTCGCGGAGTAAATCAGAACGTATGAGCGATATTCAGTTCGAAATAACCAGTCATGGGCGGGGATCATTTTTTGTAAAAGATGGTGACGAACGACTTGCCGAAATGGTGATCAGTATAGTAGGACCAAACTTAACAGTATATCACACCCAAGTGTCGGAGAAATTGCGCGGCCAGGGGATAGCGGCAAAGTTATTGTCGACCATGGTGGATTATGTGAGGGAGCATAATCTTAAAGTGATCGCGCTATGCCCGTATGTACATGCAGAGTTTAAAGCACACCCCGAAAAGTATACTGACATCTGGAACCAGGATTGGCATAATCCCAAGTAAACTCTGTGTGAATTAAATCAAGATATAGTTTTGAATTCAAAAGGTATATCTACTTGTTCAGCATATTCTTTTCCGGCATCGTCTATAGACTCATCGTCTTCATAAAAATACCAGAGGACTTTTATTCCTCTCACACTTTTTAGTGCATGGAGCAAGTCAAGAATTAATTTGGATGATGCAGTATTAAAATACTCCAGCCTGAATGCAAAATTAGTAGCCGTATTGGGAGCTTTCGCATATTCTGCGATCCAATCTAAAATAGGATTGTAGAAATCAACTGCGTCTTCGGGTAACGATCTGCCGGCTATCTCAAAAATTTCTTTGCTTTTACTTAACGCTACACGAGGAGTATCTTGTGTTTCCTCCATGAATAGATTTTCCATAACCTGATTCTTTCACTTTTCAACTTCGGGCAAAATGTACAAAATGTTTGCTAATTGAAATGATAGAAATATGTGAACGTGATGTCCCAAACGTTAAGTTTCTGATACAGGCGATTGAAAGTTGCAACCGGTTTATACAAAAACGATTCACAGTATCATCGATGCTAAAGTTATATATACCGGGTGTTGTGCCACGCCCGTCACAAAGCGGAGTTCGGATTAATGGATTGGCAATATATACCACATTTGCAGGCATAAATGCTTTCAAAAGTGTCCTGCCTTTAAACGAAATCACTGTATAAGGAAAGCTTATAAAAATAAGGAAAATGGCACACACCTTTTTTACAGGGTGAGTGTGCAAACAGAATATGTAGCAACGTACTATTAACGCAGGGCCGAAAAAGGTGATTACAGAAAAGTGAAGAGTAGTGACCAACGGCAACTCTTCTTCATAGAATCTGAGCATTCTCCGCTCCATGGAGAAAAAACTAGCGGTTTGTAGGAAGTATTGATGGAGTGGCATTTCAGCTTGGTTGCCACAAAAAGAAGTGTTGTTTTTACATTACACTGATCTGTCAATCACGAAGGTGATCGATACCTGATAGTATAATAAACGTGTGTACTATAGATGAAATTCCATCTATAGTATACTACATCTATAGCCGTATTCTTGTAGTACTAGTGAATAAGTACAGGACCGCGCTTCGATGCTTTTTTTGCAGATTTTTTAACAGCCTTTTTCGGTGCGGTAGCTTTAACCTTGGCAACTTTTTTACGCAACGATAATCCTGCGCGGAATGTAATTTTTCGTAAAGCAGTTAAAGAACGCCCTGCAGCTTTTGCAATTTCAACAGTGGGGGTATGTTCTTTAATCAGTCTTTTGATAAGCGCGAGCTCCTTAGATGTGACTTTCTGCCCGTGATTTTCAGCAACTGTTTTTTTAGATTTACTCATGCTTGATAAAGGTTATTCAGGTTAAATTGATTTTTGAAAGTTAGGTAATAACTGTTTATACTTTGGTAACTTTTCGACCGCTATAATTGTCACATGTAAGAATTAACGCAATGTTCAAATAAATCAAAACTGGAATGGCCTTGTTCAACTGGAGTAAAAAGAAGGAGTCGGCGAATGAAAAACCAATGATTTCCAATGAGATGCAGATGCTCTTTGCAAAGCTTTTGTTTGAATCTGAACCGACATGGGATGATGCCGTTTTAGAGCAGGAGATTGTCAGGAATTTTCCATTATTTTCGTCAACTGACATTGGTTCAAAGGAAAATCAGCGTTCGCGACAATATTTTTTCCGTGATTATATCGTAAAGTATAGTGAAGGCGACCTGCCTGCACAGGGTACTATATTCAAACCTGAAAAGGAATTTAGTCAGGATACTTTAGCAAGCGCATACCGACAGGCCTGGCATTGGCACGATGCTGCGGCAACCGCCGGTACCTGTAAATACGATTTGATGGTGGGAGACCTCATGTCTATGTTATTAACGCATCAGGACCGGGTAGAATACTATCAGAAGTTCCTGACCGCTGTTGTAAAGGCGCTGAAACCTACTGCTATATATTTCCCTGCAAGCGAGAAACTGATAGAACCGGCGGAATACTTAAAGCAGATTGAAGAACATGGATTTAGAAATCTATACGCACTCATCAATGTACGGTTGTTCAATGTAGAAGGGAAGGGAATGCTCATGGATAGTTTGGGTCTTCAGGCTCTGGGTCTTCCGGATTTCCAGATTCAGTTTTCACAGTATGATCCGGGGCAAATCGCTGGATTGTTATACTCCTACGCAGAGTATATTTTTAATCACGGCTCTGTTATTGAAGATGGCAATACCGTAGAAGGTATTGAACAGGGATCGCGCTGGAAATGTATATATAGTCATGCTGCCATACCACCCAACCGCGCCGTTATTGAGATAAAGCCGGAGTAAAAGGTTCATCAAGCGGTCAAGGTTGCTGCATGGCCAGAATCTTGCCACAATAGTATATTGTTGTGCCATCAATATAAACAGGAATGATTTTTATCGTTGACAAGCTTATTCACACAGTATGAACTGGAAAGCTATGGCAACACAAATTATACAACCTGAGGCGTTCTATTTTTCAGACGATGGTTCAATTCCAAATAGTAAATATCCACTGCTGGTATACCGGAATGTTTTTTCAAAGGATGGAGAGGCTGGTGCGGAATGGCTGGAGAAGACTTTCGCATCCAACCACTGGACAAACTCCTGGCGTAACGGTGTATACTCATTTCATCATTATCATAGTATCTCACATGAAGTGCTGGGTATATATAGCGGATCCGCATTGCTTCACCTGGGCGGAGAACATGGAAAGAAAGTAGACGTACATGCAGGAGATGTTATTGTAATCCCGGCAGGAGTAGGCCATAAGAACCTGGGGGATGAAGGAAACTTTGGTGTCGTTGGTGCTTATCCGGATGGACGCAACTATGACCTGAAGAAAGGTGCACCGGAAGATCGCCCGCAAGTGCTCGAGAACATTGCTGCTGTTCCATTTCCTTCTAACGATCCGCTATATGGAAAAGATCGCGGACTTCGGCTGCTCTGGCAGTAATGTATCAGTAATGTTTTTGTACCTATATAGTTATAGATCTAGGTAGTCTCGATTGATCGTTCTTCGAGCTGGTCAATCTTGATCTTATGTTTTCGTTTCAGTAAATCTCTGCGCAGAAAAGGAAAGAATATCAACGCGATCAGCAGGGTAGCAAGTCCTTCGATCAATATAGTATTGGGTGCACCCAGGTAATGCGATAGCGTTCCCACCAGTAAACCTCCTATAGGTTGCATGCCAAAAAAAGCCATGGCATAATAACTGATCACACGTCCGCGCATAGCAGGTGCTACCGTAGTTTGAATCAACGTGTTACTAATGGTAGTCTGCGACATCATACCAAAACCGGTAAAGGCGATTGCCAGTAACGCTATAGGTAAATGTGTGAGATGCGAAAATATAATCAGTCCCAAGCCGAAGATCAGCGTGTTGAAAAATAATACTTTTTTTAGGTTCGTTCCTGACTTGAGCGATGCCAGGAAAAACGCTCCGCATACAGCACCGAGTCCTACGAAGCTATTCAGATATCCGAAGGTTGATGCCTCTCCTAAAAATATTTCCTTGGCATATACCGGCAGCAATGTTATATAGGGCAACGCTAGCAAGCTTATACACGCCAGCATTAACATGATCGTGCTGATGGCAGGTGTATTTTTCAGATAGCCGAAACCTTCCTTGAGATCAACGAAAGCGTTGTTAACATGTTCACGTTTTTTATAGGGTGGCAACTTCATACACAGCAGCGAAGTGATCACGGCTATAAAACTCAATGCGTTGACAAGAAAACAGATTGCTGCGCCATATTGCTGTAACACAAGGCCAGAGACTGCCGGCCCGATAAGCCTGGCGGTATGCACCATGGAAGAATTAAGCGCTATAGCATTGGGTAAATGTTCTTTGTTATCTACCATATCATATACCATTGCTTGTCGCGCGGGTACATCAAACGCATTGATGATGCCCAGCAAAACACTCAAAGCAAGAATCTGCCAAACCATATAGTTGTCCAATAGCACAAGCGTTGTAAGCAGTGCCGCTTGTATGAGTGAGGCCAGTTGTGTGAAGAGTAAAACGCGATAGCGGTTATAGCGATCAGCCACTACACCGCCCAGGATCGAAAAAAGAAATGAAGGAAATTGCCCCGCAAAAACAGCAACTCCCAACATAAAAGAAGATTGCGTCTTTTCGTAGATCAGCCAGTATACGGCTGTGCGTTGCATCCAGGTACCAATTAATGAAATGGATTGACCTGAAAAATACAATCTGTAATTCCAGCTTTGAAATGCTTTTAAAACGTTGGCCCTCATCCTTCCATGTGCGCAGATGCCTGCTGCCTGTAGTGTACGATCCTGTAATGATAACAGATAACGCTTACGAATAAAACAATTCTTTTTTGTCAGTTGATGGCGCTATTGCCCTAGCCGCTATACATGCTTTCAACGCAATCGCTATAGCCGACATCAATTCAAGGTTAAAATATATAGTGAATATAAAAGCCGGTGGTGAAACCGGCTTTCGTGAGAAGCTTATTGAGGTGACTTACCGACACCAGGCCCTTTGTCAGCAGCCTTTCCGTTTTTATCGAAGAAGAAATTCTGAACGTCGCTGCCTGAGGCAATCCGAACCCAGTAACCGTTGTTGTTTTTATCTTTATATACTTTGCCATTCTCCCATCCGGTATACCGGTTTTCTTTAAGCGTTTCGCGGAGCGATGACGGTATTTCCGAGGGTTGTACAAGTGTATAGTCTTTCTGGTTGAACTGGTTGGACTCGGTACGCGTGGATGTTCGCGGTTGCGTGCTTGTCGAGTCTTTTGATTGCTGAGCGTTCACTGCGGTAATGCCGATGATAAACATTCCGATAAAAAATCCTGCTATTCTTTTCATGATATTTTTTTATGCATTGTGCTGATAAAACTGTGCCCGTGTTAAATCATTTTACTGGCTTCTCGGGTGAGGAAGGCAGTGGACATGTTGCATTTTCATTTGTCAAAATAAAGGTTGACATGAAGTGTGTACACACACGAAGACACGAATGACTTGTAAATTAAAAACGACATTCTTTAGCTTTGTTTTCTTGGCGTGATATTCTATTTTGCCGCCACTCGAAAATCATCGGGTTATATAGATTATAGAAAACTCATCCTAACAAATGAACAGACTTGAATTTTTACAGCGTGCCGGGTTACTGAGTACGGGTTTACTCATCAATACATTACCCGTATCCGGTAGTGATCAATCAAAGTATACTTCAAAGCGTCCGGCAGTGGGGGCGCGAAACTTTTCAAGTAAATCGGTTGAAGCCGCTATTAAGGAATTCAGAACCAAAGTGAAGGATGAAGAACTTGGATGGCTGTTTGAAAACTGTTTTCCCAACACATTGGACACCACTGTGTTTTTAAAAGCCCAGGGTAATAATCCTGATACCTATATTATCACCGGTGACATTGATGCGATGTGGCTTCGTGATAGTACAGCGCAGATTTGGCCCTATCTTCCGTTTATGAAATCTGATCCTGCGCTGCAAAATTTAATTGCCGGTGTGATCAATCGTCAGACAAAATGTATACTGAAAGATCCTTATGCCAATGCTTTCTATGACGACAACGCTAAAGTAAGCGAGTGGAAAGATGACCTTACTACCATGCAGCCAGGTATACATGAGCGCAAATGGGAAATCGATTCGTTGTGTTACCCGATCCGCCTCGCCTATAATTACTGGACACTGACAAAAGATACAACTCCGTTCAATGCATCGTGGAAATCGGCGGTGAAGGCAACGCTGAAAGTATTTAAAGAACAACAACGTAAGGATGGCCAGGGGCCCTATACATTTCAACGCACAACAGCCTGGGCTACGGACGGTGTTCCGCTCGCAGGATATGGTTACCCGGTGAAGCCCGTAGGTTTGATCTGCTCGATGTTTCGCCCCAGCGATGATGCGACTATATTTCCGTTTTTAATTCCATCTAACTTTTTTGCTGTCGTTAGTTTAAAGCAGGCTTCCGAAATGGTGCTCGCAATTTCAAATGACAAAGCGTTGGCAGATGAACTGTCACAATTGGCACAAGAAGTGTCGGATGCACTTAAGATATATAGCACAGTTGATCATGCAGTATATGGAAAGATCTATGCCTTTGAAGTGAACGGCATGGGCAGTCATAACCTGATGGACGATGCAAATATACCGAGTCTTCTCTCGCTTCCATACCTGGGTGCTGTGAGGATGGATGATCCGGTATATCTCAACACACGGAAGTTTTTATTCTCCGATGACAATCCATTCTTCTTCAAAGGGAAGGCCGCCTCTGGTATAGGTGGACCTCATGCCGGCATGGACATGATCTGGCCATTGAGTATCATCATGCGCGGATTGACAAGCACAAGTGATGAAGAGATAAAAGATTGCATTCGTACACTGAAGGCCACACATGGCGACACGGGGTTGATGCATGAATCTTTCCACAAAGACGATCCGAAGAAATTTACACGCAAGTGGTTTGCGTGGGCCAATACTATTTTCGGAGAATTTATCTGGCATGTATACAAGCAAAAACCGCACTTGCTAAATGCCTGATCATTCAGAGAACAATTTCTAAGATTAACCAGATGCGATTATAAAGCATTGGTTGTCAGTAGCCAATAAAATAGTTGATGATTTTGTTACTAATTATATTAGTTTATTGTAGTTTTGATTGTCTAAAATAATTAGTGTATGAGAACGGTAAAAACATTCAACGGCATCCGGAAAATTGAGGATTGGGACATGAACCTGGTACCGCTCCAGGTTCGTGAGATCTTGCAGGAAGCAAGAAAAAGTTTGATTGAACGACTCTTCTCTGACAAGGGACTTGAAGAGTATATTCAGCATCGCTTCAATGTTAAAGTAGCACCACAGAAAGCATTACAGATTAAAAGTAAACTGATCGAGCTTCAACATTCGGGTATAAATCTGGAGCGGTATAGATCGGCGTTCCAGACTGTACTTGAAAAAGAGAACAGTCACATTGACTCTGCTATATTCTTTGCAGAGATAGATCAGCATATTCAACTTTGTCTGCGTGAAGTACAATTGGAGTTTGATCCGCTGGAAACGTTTCGCATCGATCACATCAACCTGGTGCAGAACACACGCCAGATGTTGATTCGTAAAATTCTTACTGAAACCGGTTTAAAGAATTTTGTGAAAGGCCAGTATTATGAAGAGTTGGAAGATCGTGAGAAGATGCATTACCTCATCGATGAGCTTCGTGATTATTTTTTTACCAAGCGTACCGACTATGGCCAGATGTTACACTTCATTGAAGTGAATCACATGGATATGATTGAAGGCAGTAAACAACTGTTTAAGAACGAAGTGATTGAAATTCTAGATAAACATTTTGAATCAAAGCAAGGATAATAAAAAAGGTGTATATCTAATAAAACTTCATCCTGTCAAGAATTCTGAATACGATTGTGTAGCGATGATTCTCCTTCAATAGATTTGTTGGAACGCGATTTTACAGTATAACTGCAAACGAGCACATACAGCGATGAAGGATTCAAAGAAAAAATCGGAGCATACACAGGAAAAGAAAGGGACTTCAAAGCCTGAAGAAGAAGAGGATTTGAAGTCGCTCCAGCAGGAGGAAATTTCAGGCTCGCCCGATGAAGAGGATCATTCGTTGGAGTATAGCGATACAGACGAAGATGAAGACGAGGGAGTAGGGGATGGCAATGTAGGCAGAAGTATATCTGAGATTTGAACGCATGTTTGAAGGAACATATTTGCTTAGGTATATTCCACGGACGGTGAACCTTGTACTGTAAATGCAGCGTTAATATATTGATCTGGCGTTAATATAATTATTTTTAGAAAGTATACTGCAGATATGATGGATACGCGTCAAGCCTATAACCTTTGGGCCACACAATATGATACCAACGATAACAAGACCCGGGATCTTGAAGCCCACGCATTACGAAAAACGTTAGCCAATATACCATTTAGTAGGGTGCTCGAAGTTGGCTGTGGCACAGGAAAGAACACGCAATGGCTTGTTGAGAAGGCAGATCATATCACGGCCGTTGATCTTTCCGAAGAAATGTTAGCCAAGGCAAAACTAAAAATTACAGCACCCTATGTTCAGTTTCAACAAACTGACATCACAACGGATTGGGCATTTGCGCAAGAGTCGTATAACCTCATAACGTTTAGTCTGGTACTGGAACATATACAGGACCTCGATCACATTTTCCGGGAAGCTTCCCGCGTATTGCAACGTGGTGGTTATGTTTACGTTGGCGAACTCCATCCGTTCAAACAATACTCCGGCTCGAAAGCCAGGTTCGATACCGCGGAAGGCCGGCATATACTCGAATGTTTTAATCATAACCTTTCCGATTTTATACAGGCAGCCCGGCAACATGGACTGGTCATCGCAGATATAGATGAGTACTTTGATAACGATGACAGAAATACGATCCCTCGTATCCTTGCCATACTGTTTACGAAACTTTAATTCCCCGTTTATAGTTTACCCTCAGCTATAGTATACTTGCTGTATAATGACAGGTGTCATCAATACAGTATTCAACGGCTCACTAAACAGCGAATCTTTAAAATGATTCTTGCAAAAAAATACTGCATTTATACAGGGATCGCTCTCTTTCCAGAGGCGATCATTAAACATCTTTTATAAAAATCTCTGCTGTGATGATGGAGTCCAATCCTTTGCTTAATTTAAAACCCGATTAGTAACACGCTTACGTAGAATCAAGATGAAACTAGGAATCGCTGCAGACCATGGAGGTTTCGCTTTGAAAGAAGTGATCAAGAATTTTCTCCTATCTCAACAATACGAAGTAAAAGATTTCGGTGCCCACGTACGTGATGATGGAGATGATTACCCCGACTTTGTTGTGCCGCTGGCGAAAGCTGTGGCAGCAAAAGAAGTAGAACGCGGCATCGCCATATGTGGAAGCGGAGTAGGAGCTTCCATCGCGGTGAATAAAATTCCCGGTGTGCGCGCAGCATTAATCCACGATCATTTTTCTGCTCATCAGGGAGTTGAAGATGACGACATGAATTTGCTTTGCCTTGGCGGACGTGTTACCGGTGACGAAATGGCAAAGGAACTCATCACTGCTTTTTTGAAAGCAAAGTTCACAGGAGCCGAACGCCATCAGCGAAGACTTGGAAAGGTCAAGCAGCTGGAAGGTAAAAACTAAAGGCGGACGGAGTTAACCCTTTACTGTTATCACGAAAAATCAAAAGTAAACAGTGACCGTACAGAGCGCTGTGGAAAATAAAAGTAGTTCAGGAAATAAAGCTTAGTATTACATAAAATCTTATCTATATAACAATGCAAGGTGATTCTTATATTCTCGGCATGGTCGGTCTTGGTACCATGGGACGTAATCTTCTTTTGAACATGGCAGACCACGGATTTAAAGTGGCAGGTCATGATAAAGATGCATCCAAAGTAGAACTTTTAGGCAAGGAAGCAGTAAAGGGTGATGTTAAAGGATTCACTTCACTGCAGGAATTTATCGGCAGCTTGCAGAAGCCACGCGCGGTAATGTTACTTGTGCCGGCTGGTAAAATTGTTGATAGCGCTATCGCGGAGATCGCTCCTTTACTTGACAAAGGAGATCTCATCATTGACGGAGGTAACTCACACTTTACAGATACAAATCGCAGAGCCGAAGAGTTGAAGAATAAAGGACTTCACTTTTTTGGTATGGGTGTTTCAGGCGGTGAAGAAGGCGCACGAAAAGGGCCAAGCATGATGCCGGGTGGTGATCCACAAGCCTATAAAGTTGTGCAACCTATCTTTGAAGCTATAGCTGCCAAAGTAAAAGGCGATCCCTGTGTTACATATATAGGCCCTGGGTCATCCGGACATTTTGTAAAGATGGTACACAATGGTATCGAGTATGGATTGATGCAACTTATTGCTGAGACCTACGAAGTAATGCAAAAAGGATTGAACCTGCCGGGCGATCAGATCCAGTCTATCTTTAAACAATGGAACGAAGGACGTTTACAATCGTTTCTCATCGAAATCACTCGCGATATATTTGCCTTCAAGGCACCGGGCGCATCACATCTGTTACTCAACGATATCAAAGATGAAGCGCGCTCGAAAGGTACAGGCAAGTGGACTTCGCAGGTAGCGATGGATTTACAATTGCCGATTCCTACTATTGATACCGCTGTATCGATGCGCGATCTTTCCAAATATAAAGCGCTTCGAACTAAAGCATCAGCACTCTATAAAGATGGTGCATTGAAGATCACCGCGGACCAAACTAAATTTATACAGTCATTGGAAGAGGCGCTATATTTCAGCACCGTGCTCGCCTATGCACAAGGTATGCATTTGCTGTCTCAAGCTTCAGCTGAATATGGATATGCATTAAAGATGGACGACATTGCGTTGATCTGGCGCGGTGGATGTATCATCCGCTCTACGTTCCTGGAAGATATATACCAGGCCTATAAAAAAGATAATCAGTTACCACATTTACTGTTGGATGCAGGTATAGCACAAAAGGTAAATGGTGTTATAGGAGGCATGCGTCAGGTAGTATCGGCTGCTACGGCCGCAGGTATAGCGATACCAGCCTACACTGCTTCGCTCAGTTACTTCGATGCATTCCGCAGTGAGCGAATGCCTTCGAACCTTATACAGGCACAGCGCGATTACTTTGGTGCACATACCTATGAGCTTATCGGCAAAGAAGGTGTGTTCCATACACAATGGTTCACCAAATAACTGCTTCACTAATCTACGATCAACCCGTACAAGGAATGAGCTCAGCTACAGACTCTATTAAATCACAGGCCACCATCTTCTTTATATTTGGAGGAACTGGCGATCTTACTTCGCGTAAACTGGTACCCGCTCTCTATAATCTATTTGTAGATGGATGGATGCCCGATCATTTTTCCATTGTCGCAATGGGACGTACCGGCTTTACAGACGACCAGTTCAGAGAAGTACTCTTAAAAGATATCAACCAGTTTTCACGAAGTGGAAAACCTGATCAGGGAAAATGGGAGGCTTTTGCCAAGCATGTTCATTTCCAGGTCTCTGACATCAACGATTCCAAAACATACGAAGAGCAGTCCCAGCGCATTGCTACATTTAAGAAAGAAGCCGGTATAGATCCCAATGTAATCTATTACCTGGCAGTAGCACCACGCTTCTTTAGCACGATTGCCGAAAATATATCAAAACACAAGTTAGCCGTTGACACTACCAAGTCACGGATCGTAATCGAAAAACCGTTTGGTCATGATCTTGACTCTGCACGCAAACTGAACCAATTACTAGGAAGCGTTTTTTCCGAGCAACAGATATACCGCATCGATCATTACTTGGGCAAAGAAACGGTTCAAAATATTCTCGCCTTCCGTTTTGCCAACTCTATATTTGAGCCCCTTTGGAATCGGAATTATATAGATCACGTACAGATCTCGGTAACCGAGCAACTCGGAATGGGAAGTCGTGGCGGTTATTACGATGATGCCGGAGCACTTCGCGATATGATCCAGAATCATATACTTCAGTTGCTTTGCCTGGTAGCCATGGAGCCACCGGTAAGTTTCGAAGCCGATAAAGTGCGGAATTGTAAAGTAGATGTACTGCACTCCATGCGCAAGTTCAACCCCGAAGACATCAAGAAGAACGCTGTGCGGGGTCAGTATAGCAAAGGGTGGATGGAAGGAAAAGAAGTTGTAGGATATCGCGAAGAGCAAGGCGTAAATCCACAGTCCAACACGGAGACGTTTGCCGCTATAAAATTTTTCGTTGACAACTGGAGATGGCATGGTGTCCCATTCTATTTGCGTACCGGCAAGCGAATGCACCAGTCTTCATCTGTTATTACCATACAGTTTAAAGATGTGCCGCACATGATTTTTCCTTCAGAAGCTATAGAAGGATGGCAGCAAAACCGGTTAATCATCAGCATTCAACCAGAGATGAGCGTGCGCTTACAGGTGCAAGCCAAACGTCCCGGATTGGATATGACCTTGAACCCGGTAGACATGATCTTCGATTATAACGGTACGTATACTGGCGATACTCCGGAGGCATACGAAACGTTGTTACTCGATACGATGCTGGGTGACCAGACGCTCTTTATGCGTGGTGACCAGGTGGAGGCCGCATGGGATCTGCTCATGCCGATTCTAAATGCGTGGGCTGGTAAAAAGAGTTTGAGCTTTCCGAATTATTCGGCTGACTCGTGGGGGCCGGAAACGGCCGAGGCGCTTATCGCGCAAGATGGCTTTCATTGGTTTACACTTCCGTTGAAAAACGCTAAAAAGTAACAGTAAGATGATTCACGTTTTTGATGGCGCGGATGACCTTCTTCCCGCACTCGCTGATTTTGTCGTAGCACAGGCGAAGGAAGCTATATATTTGCATGGAAGATTTTCATTTGTGCTGTCAGGAGGAAGTTCTCCCAAGAAACTATATGAGCTTTTGGCTACAGATAAGTATAGGAAGCAGATCGATTGGTCACGGGTATTTTTCTTTTTCGGAGATGAGCGATATGTACCAGCCGATCATCCTGACAGTAACTATCTGATGGCCAAGAAAGCGTTATTCGATGCATTGGATCTTTCACCGGGACAAATCTTCCGAATGAAAACAGAACTTGAACCGGCAGCAGCAGCGGAAGGCTACGAGAAAGATTTGCTCGGATATTTTTCGGATAAACCCGTGCGGTTTGATCTTGTATTGCTTGGCCTTGGTGATGATGCGCACACCGCCTCTCTTTTTCCGCACACTGCGGTGTTGCACGAAAAAGAATCGCTGGTGAAGGAAATATATATCGATAAGGTAAAGATGTTCCGCATCACACTAACGGCTCCGTGCATTAACCAGGCTGCGAACGTTGCCTTCCTGGTATACGGCGCATCGAAAGCAGAAGCGATGCATCACATCCATGAAGATGCGCAAAATATAGTCGAGTACCCGGCCCAGTTAATTCGCCCGCAAGGCGGATCGTTACACTGGTTCGTAGACCAGGCCGCCACGCAAAAGCTGACGAATAAATAATATATACTATCAACGTGTTTACAACACTATATATCTAAAACATCTCTAAGGACTAATACTCAAGTATGAAACCAAAGATCAATGTGATATCACTTCCGGTTAACGACCTGGAGAAATCCCTGGCATTTTATCGCGATGGACTTGGCCTGCCTACACCCGGTATTAACGAAGGCATCATCGTCATTGAGCTGGATGGCGGGCTATCCTTATTTCTCATTGAACGCAACCAGTTTGCTTCATTCTCTACCCTGGCAAAAGCCGAGCCCCATCTTTCACAGAGTGCAGTGGAATGTATTTTATCCTGTACAGCCGATAGCCGTGAAGAGGTGGACGCTATCCTGCAAGGGGCAGCACGTACCGGAGGCTCCATTCCACGCGAGGCAAAAGATGAAGATTGGGGATATACCGGTTACTTCAAAGACCCGGATGGTCACCTCTGGGAAATTGTTTGCCCCAAGAACCGCTAACAGAATAAAAATTTATTTACTCAGTATATTCTGCTACGGCTTTCAGGCTGTTCACTTTTTTCAGGTATACATCTTCACCCAACAGGTTCAATATATCTGCTGATTTTTCAGCCAGGTATAGATCTTCCGGATCAGCATCATCTTGCTGCGCGGCAGCATAATAATATTGAAAGACGTTGTGTGAAAGATGCTGCGCCAGATCTTTTCGGCCCAGGGCGAGCAGCATACGCGAAGCCTGGAGGTTTGTAATGGAAGGCGTCAGGTGGTCGAGGTATACTTTATCAACGGCTTCGGTTAATACCTTTTCGGCCAGCGCATGATTGCCTTCTTCGTAAAGCGCCTGCGCCAGCATATTAAATGATTGCTGAACGGGCATGATTATCCGCAGGTGATAGTCTTCATAGTTGAAATATACTTTCGGGTTCGAAAGATTCGCGTAATCGGATTTCTCTACCAGGTTCTTATACATCAGCGTTGTGTTCATGGCGATGCCGTCTTTGCTTGGTTTGATTGGGAAGAGACGAAATAAGGTTCCTTCCTGCACCACATATGGCTTGAGATCAAGACCAAAAGTATTCAATGAGGTAAAGTTGAAATATATGGGTCTTGTCCATGCGTTACTAACTACTAAGTCAAGAAAAGCCAATGCGTTTTTCTGAAGATAATTCTCCGTCACCTGCAGCGACAGCTCATGGCTGATTTCCGCTTCAGATAAAAAATGGCCATGATCATTTTTAAGAAATTCATCCTTATCTATTTTTAGGTGGAGTGTTTTGGATGGAAGAACCGAGTATACATCACCGGTGCGGGTTTGCATGCGCAACGCTGGATGTGCGGCCTTTAGCAAGGCGAGATACTTGGTGACATCAATTCCATGGGGTATACTTTCCTGTAAGTATAGTACATCGTTGGGCCCATATTGCTCATAGTCTTTCTCTGTAAGCGTTAATTGAAATGGTTTCGATTCGTAGTATGCTTTTCGCAACTGACTGATATACCAGTCCGTGTTGAAATAACTCAGCACCATAATGCGCACATCGGTGCGATACCCTTCTACTTCCTGCACATACCACAATGGAAATGTATCGTTGTCACCACCCGTAAAGAGAATGGCGTTGGGAGCACAGCTGTTTAATAAATTTCGAGCGTTGTCAATTTGAAACGTTCGTCCACTGCGGTTATGGTCATCATAGTTTTGATAGAGCATCCAGAGCGGAACGACTACGGTGATGATGCCACTCATGACCAAAGCAACTCGCCACTGCTTTAGTATATAATAAAATGCCTGGACACCCAGCCCGATCCAGATGCAAAATGCTATATAAGAGCCCACATAAATATAGTCACGTTCGCGCGGCTCATTGGGAGTGGAGTTGAGATAAAGAACAAGCACGATTCCGGTTAGCAAAAAGAAGATATTGACCGCAATAAAATCCTTTCGTTTTTTTTGATACTGAAACACACCGCCCGCTATACCCAGTATCAGCGGTATCATCCAATATTGGTTCCTGGCTCTCTGTTGTTGATGAGCTTGCCTGGACAATCCATCCCAGGGTGTAAGCCAGCGGCTGTTTTGAATATCGCCTTCGCGGCCGGCAAAATTCCACAGGAAATACCGCAGGTACATGTGGTTAAGCTGATAGCGTGTCAGGTATAGTATATTTTCACGGAAACCAGGTTTTTCGCCCGGTTGTAGGCCGGTCCATTGCCTGTACGTTTCAATGTGGTTGGCCTCATTGCTATAGATCCTCGGCAAGACCGTCTGCCGCCCAGGGGTATAGATATACTCTGATAGCTTGCCGGAGAATTCATATGAATTATCTCCTTTGTGGTATATCTTTTTTCCGGGTTGTACATCTTCTACCTGGGCATCGAAGTAAGGGCCGTACAAAAGCGGTCGTGAGCCATAGGATTCCCGGTTCATGTAAGCCTTGATCATCGATAAGTTTTCCGGGCTCGTTTCATCAATGGGAGGATTGTGATTTGACCGGACAAACAACATACCGTAGGGCAGAAAACCGGTTAGCAGAAATATCACCACCCAGGTATATACCTGGTGCATGGTATATTTCCGTAGTAAAAAAATAAACAATCCGATCAATGCGCTCAGCAGTATAAAGGCACCCGTATAAAAAGGTAAGTGCAATGAATTTACAACAAAGAGATCCAGGTAAAAGGCCAGCTCAAATATACCGACAGCAATAAATCTGTTGATAAACAAAACTATAAATCCTCCCAGCGCAATGGGTAGTACCACACGCCAAAACGTTAATGGTATCTTGCTGGTATACCAGGCAAAAGGAAGTACCGGTAAAGCGAGCAGGCACATGGGGTGGATGCAATAGGAGAGGCCTGCTATATATACAATAAGAACGAGCCACCGCGAACGTATGGGTTCAGATAGATCTGTTCCCTTCAGGATCATCCAGAGGATCAGCAACATAAAAAAACAAGCCAGGCCATAGGTCTCAGCTTCTACAGCGGAGAACCAGAATGTATCCGAAAAGGCCAGGCACAAACTTCCGCATACCGAGGCGATGATGCGTAACGCTGTTGTATACGTTCCTTGCGCCTGTATACGGGAGGCTAGCAGGTATATAATATGATAGACCAGTAAAACTGTAAGGGCCGAGAAAAAGGCACTCATGATGTTGAGATTCCACGCGACTGCATGTACATCTCCGAACGCGAACATCGTAAAGATTCGGCCAATCAGTAATGACAATGGTGTTCCTGGAGTATGGGGAACCTGGAGCTTGTAGGAAGAGGCTATGAACTCAGAGCAGTCCCAAAGACTTGCAGTGGGTTCCAGCGTTATGATATAGGTAGAAAATGAAATCAGAAACACAAGTATACCGAAAGCAACCTTCCACTTATTCATTTCCAGAATGAAGCGTGAGACTATAGAAGCAAGATTCTGCAGGCCGATGATACCGGGTATAGGAAGGAGGAATCCGGCGAGCAGCAACGGTGGTGCAACCCAGAGCGTAAGGATGCCGAAGCCATTGTCTGCAGGATCGAGTCCCATGCATATATAGGCTGTCAGGATGAGCAGCAATGCTGCCAGAAAGAATCGGTAGTCTGTTTTGAGGAACATGTAAATACTTTTTACAATGCTACCGCAGCGGGCTGTGGTTTAGGGTTAAGCAGTGTAAAGAAGTGTTAATGCAGTGTTAAAAATGGGAAAGGATTTACAAGTAGACTCTTAATCTGTTATTTTTAGTGTATGAAAAGCAAGCATCTCCGGGGAATTATTCTGGCAGGAACACTGGTCCTTATTTGCCTGATGATTGTACAGGTATACTGGTTCCGGAAAGCGTTTGATGTAGCCGAAAAACAATTCGATCATACAGTACAGGTGGCTTTAAAGAAAGTGGCCGATTCCGTTGCCAAGGATGCCGAGGTAAAAAAGATGTCGTCGAGTTTTTTCTTTGTTGCCACCAACAGTGAACTCAACGATCAACTTCTGGACAGCCTGCTGAAAAAGGAATTTGCCAGAAGAAGTCTCTCCGTTGATTATGAGCTCGGAGTATATAATGCTGTTGACGATACGCTGGTATATGGAAACTACGTAGAGGCAACGCGCAGACTGGAAGCCGAAGTGGCGGGCTATAAACGCAGTCATGCGGAGAAAAACTTTGCTATATACTTTCCCAAGAAGCAAAGTTATGTCGCCGCACAGTTAGGCGTATGGATTTTCTCCACGATCATTCTTTTGCTGATGATGGGATTCTTCGCCTATGCGATTGCATCACTCTTGCGCGAACGAAAGTTTGCAGAGCTAAAGAGTGATTTTATCAACAACATGACGCATGAATTCAAAACTCCTGTAACCAACATCCGTATTGCAGGTGAGATCTTGCAGAAGAAGATCGCTGGTCAGGCAGACCAGGTATATATCGATATCCTGTTGAAGGAAAACGAAAGACTTCGCCAGAAAATAGACCAGGTGCTGAGTGGTGTTTCCGTAGAATATATGAAACGCCCGGTGCTGGAAGCCATGGATATCCACCGGTTGATCGAAGACTGTGCCGAGGCTTTTTTGCTCAAGGTGCAGGAGCGGAGTGGCGTACTCCAACTTGAGTTTAACGCTAGTGATGCTACAATATTGGGTGATAAAGATCTGCTGCTTCAAGCCATCACCAACATCATTGACAATGCGGAGAAATATTCGCCACATCAACCTAAAATTCTGGTGCGCACAAAAGATCTCGGCAATAAAATTGAAATCGATATTTCAGATAACGGTATAGGTATAGCTCCCGATATGCGAAGCAAAGTATTTGAAAAATTCTTTCGTGTGCGATCGGGCAATGTATATACGGTGAAAGGTTTTGGGTTAGGACTAAGTTTTGTGAAGAGCGTTATACAAGCCCATCGCGGTGAAGTAAATCTTTTCAGTGAATTGAATAAGGGAACAGAAGTGAAAATTATACTTCCGAAGGCATGAGCGAAAGTCCTCAAATAATGCTCGTAGAAGATGATGAAAGTCTTGGCTTTCTCATCAAGGACACCCTGGATGCGCATGGCTGGAAGGTCCATCTGTATGCGAGTGGTGAGAAGGGATTAACAGCCTTTCACAATGGTATATTTGACTTGTGCATCTTTGATATCATGTTGCCGGAGAAAGATGGATTTGATCTTGCCATCGAAGTACGGAAGTATAATCAACAGATCCCGATTGTATTTCTGACGGCCAAGAATCAGCTGGATGATCGGATCCGTGGATTTCAGATTGGCGCGGATGATTATGTGTGCAAGCCTTTCAGTATACAGGAATTCAAGTATCGTATAGAGGCGATTTTAAAGCGCTCATCCGGGCTTGCAGCCACCACGAACAGGTCTTCAATCTTGAAGGCCGGTAACTCCATGCTCGACATCCATAACCTGTTACTCCATGCCAACGGTGAGGATACACGCCTTACCTACAAAGAGTGTAAACTACTGCAAATGTTTTTCCGGCATACCGGAAAGCTTATCGAACGGGATGTATTCCTGAAAGCGATCTGGGAAGACGATGGATTTTTTGTAGCCCGCAGCATGGATGTTTTTGTTTCAAAGCTTCGGAAATATTTAAAGAATGACCCAGCATTGAAGATCGAAAACATTCGCGGTGTAGGATATATCATGAAAGATATAGGTTCCTGAAATACGGGTAGCGCAAGTTTAAACGTAATCTGTATCTTCGAGGCGCATTAAACAATTTTTCTTTGCACGTACTTCACTCTCATGTTTTCTTTCCATTGCTGATTATTGTCCTTTTCCTCTTGTCTGCATGCAATACAGATCGCAAGGATAAGACTTCACCACAGGCATCAGCGGATGCGCCCCCTGCTATAAACTATGGTGTGGTAGCGACCTATCCGCACGATACAAATTCATTTACGGAAGGATTGCTCATGCATCAGGGCGCGCTATATGAAAGTACGGGGTCTCCACTCGAAATGCCGAATACGCGATCACTCGCAGGTGTCCTGAATTTGCAGACCGGGAAGATTGACCCGAAAGTAGAGATCGACCGAAACCTTTTCGGTGAAGGCATCACGTTCCTGAACCATAAGCTATACCAGCTTACCTACCGGGAGAAGAAAGGCTATATATATGATGCAACGACTTTTAGCAAGACAGGAGAATTTACGTTAACCACCCCGGAAGGCTGGGGGCTTACAACGGATGGTGTACACCTCATCATGAGTGATGGCACCGATAAACTCACCTATCTTGATTCGGCAACGTTAAAACCGGTGAAGACTATTCATGTTCGCGATAATACAGGCCCTGTACGCAATGTAAATGAGCTCGAGTACATCCATGGCTTTATTTATGCCAATCTATATACCACAAACTATATTCTGAAAATAGACCCTGCTACCGGTACGATAGCAGGGCGTATAGATCTGACTTCGCTTGCAATGGACGCTCGCTCCAGGAACGAAAATTCACTTGAGATGAACGGTATAGCGTATGATCCTGCCAGTCGAAATGTTTACATCACAGGCAAGTTCTGGCCAAGTATATATGCAATCAAGTTTAGTCATTAAGGTTTGTGAATGATTGACACTTTTATGTTTTCTTAACGACTTTATACCGGGCATCACCAATCGATAATATATAGGTGCCTTGCGCTATATCGGTCAGGTCGAAGGTTACACTTTCATCCTGCGTGCTTATCGTTTTTTCGGTGATCACTTTCCCTACCAGGTTTGAGATGGAAATTGTTTTTACAGAGCGATCTCGCAGCATGATTGTTAGTTTATCTGTAAACGGATTGGGAGAGACGGTTGCCATTTTCTCCAATGAAACTTCGCTGCCGGTTGGCGTATAGCGAATTGTATCCGATGCTTTCAGACAGCTTCCCCACGTAACGGCTACTGCATATTCTCCATAGACAATCGGTGTGATGGATGACATAGTTTCGCTTGCTAAAAGTTCACCATCCAGGAACCATTGATATTGCTGGCCGTTCCGATGTGTTGTAGAAAGCGTGTTGCCAGCAACGGTAATATAGGGCTTGGGTAAAGAATCGATGACCACGTTTACCGTCTTAGCCATAGCAACGGCAGGACAATCACCGGATCCGTATCCGGCCTTAATAACAACGTCAAAAGCACCGCTGTGCATTCGGCTATAGTCAAGCGGAAGTTCAACTATACCACCGGGTGATATTCGTCTCTCCGATACAGGTATATCTCCCAGAAATGCCTGGTATCCTACATCGGCCTGAGTATCTTCAAGCGTAATGAGGGGATCACTTTCACAACCTTGTGATGCGCTCATTGAAGTTACCGATGTAACAGCTGGCCTGTCCAGTATAATTTCAAAACGTGATCCTTTGGACAGCGGACTGCTGGTCACCGCGAAACTATATACCAGGTCGTTGGTGATTTCCACCTTCTTGTCGAGATATATATCTTTTAAATATACTTTCGTGATCGTATTGTCAACACCTTTAAATTTCAACGCATAGCCGCCATTGGATGCGTTATCGATTTGCAAGGGTATATTCTGCTGGCAGAAATCTGTTGAGATCCTGTTGATGGCAAGAGCAACACTGTCTTCTGATCGTGACGAGAGATTGAAGTAAGTATTCAATTGCTTGACGGCATCTTCAGCCTTGGTATACCGGTTGCTTCCGGTGGACGCGAGCTGGATATAGGTTTCATCGGTAAAGGTGCCATTGGTCATGCTGATTTCGATAGCTTCCGGAGTGTTGTCATCCCGGTAAAACGAACCGTCTGTGGTAACCTTAGCATTTTCAGTTATACTCAATGCAGGAGCATTCGATGTTGTTTGTACCCAGAACGATTGGCCCGGTGCAATAATACCATTGGCAAGATTTCCGGTGGTACCATTCCACACGCGCCATCTATACTCGGCACCAAAGTTTTCGCGAACATGTACGGTGTTGCTTACATTCTGAAGTGAATTCCATTTTGCATCGGCAGCACCGGTCCATTGTATAGGAGCAGGGTATGGGTTGCCCAGTAAATTCCATCCATTGTCCTGACCGAGCGTTCCTCCGGTTAAGGGGAACACAAAGTTACCTTGATACGGACTACCCGTAGCCTCCCACGTTGTAGGATTTGTTGCTTCACGAACAAAGATTGAGTATCCTTTGCCGATGCGTAATGTATCGTCATTGGAACCACCTTCAGGAGGGAAACTCTGCCATCCACCGGCAGGCTCATTGTAGTAGAATAAAGATGGCGTTGCTGAGTTGATACCGGGACCTGAACTTTGTCCTTTGAATAAACCGGTTACCGGTATATAGTTTTGGATGTCCGCAACGCGAAACTCTTTTATAGGCGATGCTATATAGCGGTATATTCTGCCCTCACCATCCATATACCGTTGATAAACAATATCACCGGTGATTTTTGCTCCGGAGGGAAGAGGACCTATACGCGCACTTCCATTTTTATCGGACACCAATACCAGGTTGCCACTATAGCTGTTGAGTTCGCCTTTGGTGAGCGTCACCAGGTTCTTTACCTTCACAGAATTCTGTAAATTAAATTTACCGGCATTGGCCGATGACAAAGTAAGGTTGTGAATACTATCGGCAGTCTCAGCAAAGGCAATGGTAGAAGATAATGCAGACGTTGTGTTGATCGTAAGGTCGCCACCCTTCATTGCAATCACCCCGGTTTCACCGTTTGGATTCATGGCTACATTACCGGTGAGCGATAAATTGTTATTATCAACTTGAAATATAGCACCCGTGTTGAGTATCAATCCGCCACCACTGCTGTTACCGATTTGAATGTCGACCGGATCGGATGAACTTTTCTCAAGCGTTAACGCATCACCATAGTCCAGCATAAGCTGGTATATATTCAAGCCTTCCTCCGGGCTTAGTGTCAGCGTGTGACTCTTGCCACCCCTGAAAGCAAGGGAATATAATTGACCGGATGGAAGTCCGCTGGCCGATCCAAGAAAAGTCATGTCTCCGTCCACGGTTACAATAGATTTATTCGCTTCACTTCCCTGAAGGGTAACACCATCAGCAACGGTCAGATTACCCCTTACAGCAATGGAGCTAAGCGGTAAAGTTTTAGTTGTTGTCGCGGTGGTCAGGTTTAGATTTCCATAGGCACTGTTCGGCACTGTACCGGTAACATTAAAGTTTACTGTGGATGTTGGCGCCAATGTGCCGAGTGTAGGTATAGTCTCGTGATTGAGGTTGATCACCGTGTTATCACCAGCTTCCAGTGTACCCGTCAATGCTTCGTTTAGCGTAAGGGTTAAGTTCGATCCAAGGATAACTTTGGAGCCAGCACCTGTCACCGCCCAGGGGGCAGATAGTGTGGTGGTTCCTGGGCGATTGCTGATATAAAAATACTGATAGGCGTCTGTGAAGTTTATTGGTGCAGTACCCCCTCCGTTGCTTGCCGTTCCCCAGGTGGCGACATCATTCAGATCACCGGATGCCTTCGAGTAGTATGAGACCGGAGTGGCTGAGGTACGGTATAGCAGGGTATCAGGAATGGTTTGCTTGCCGAGTCCTGTTCCGGTGCCAGGCGGATCGTAGGTAACGGCTAATGTTTGCGCAAGGCTGTTCGCATAGAAGTATTCTACGCGAATAGAATGCTTGCCGGTTGTGGTGAAGTTTATCGTTTTGTTCTTCTCTACCGTACCATCGTGTAGCGCATCGTTGTCGATTTGAAGAACGCCGTCTATATATACCCGGCTTCCGTCATCGGACCTCGAATAAAATATATAGTTGCCGGCTGTGTTGATCTTGATATACCCTTCAAATACGAAAGCAAATTTTATATCCCGGTTTCGTACAGATATATCAAAGTTACTGACCACGCCTTGCTTTACAGGCGTTTGCGGCGTACTGAAGTATTCCGCCAATGTAAAGGTGGTGGGCACGTTAAGCGGTTCATAATAGGAGTATAGCAATCCATTTTGAGGAGTCAACGTGGTAACGTCTATAGCTTCACCGGGGAAATCGGAAAAATTGCCGCGGGAATCTATTGCGCGGACATTAATAAAATAGGTTGTGCTGGGGGTGAGGTTGATGAAAGTATAGCTGGTGGTGGTAACCGTATCTACAATGGTAGAACCAAGGTATACTTCATACCCTGCAATTTGATCGTTATCGGAAGAAGCATCCCAGGCAATAGAGATCTGGGTATCTTCAATATCGGTAACGGTAAGATTTTCAGGTGGCGTTGGCTTGGTTGCATCGTTTGGCAAGGTGATGTTCACTTCGGTGGTAGCAAACTTTCCATCACCTGAGCCGACAGCACGAACGCGGTAAAAGTATCGGGCCAGCGGACGCAGGTTCGTGTCGTTATAACTTGTTGTATTGGCCGGTACCGTGGCAACCAACTTATAGGGCTGACTGGTATAGCCATTCGTGTTGGTTCGGTTTCTCCAGATTTCAAAGTACTCTTCGTTGGCGGAGTTGTCGGTCCATTGGAGCTGTACTTCTTTTTCAGAGACAGCAGATATACCACTTGCTGCCAGGGTTGGAGCATTGGGTATAACATGCGGGCTGGTATAGCTTACGGTGATGGCAGGTGATAGTAAACTTTCACACCCCGAATTCTCCTTTACTCTTACAGCGTATTCACCCGCCTGTGCTGCGGTGCCTACTGTTCCTGAACCTGTCAGGAAGTATGCAACTTTTGTATGGGCCGTTGTGGTATCAAACGGAGCTCCGTTTTTATACCAGTAATATTGAGGGAAGCCTTCAGGTGCTATAAGTTTAAGCGTGTCATTTTTTGTCCCCGTGAAATCAATTGGTATAATTCGTGTTCCGGTATTGGTAAGTTCCGGAGAATAGGTAGAGGCAGATTTAGGTGTGATCTCTACCGGGAATGATTCGTCCCACTCCGTTTCGCTTCTTTTAAATTTAACGGTATATATACCAGTCTGATTCAAGGTATAGAACCGCGATGTAGCACCCGGTATGTCAGCTCCGTTAAAAGTCCACTGGTATGCAAGGAAACCATCCGAGAAGCCAAGTTTTATAGCACCGTTTTCACAAAGCTCCGTTTGGCGGCCAAATACATATATATTCTTTTTGTTTTGCTGCAGAATCCAGGAGAAGAAATTGGGCTCCGCGTAGGCGGTAGTCCATGTGTTGTGACCTAAGGTTGGATATACAGTATAGATGGGATCACCACCTTTACTTTTGAGCAGGTCTACCAAGTCTTGTGATGCCTGTGGTTTCGGATTTGTGTCCGTGCCTCCCTGGAACAACCAGATGGGCATCGTTACCAGTATATCCGACATCGCCTCGAAATTACTTCCCACACCAGACATCGGCAGCATGGCCGCGAAAAGATCAGGGCGTTTGGCCGCAGCATCCCATGTACCCTTCGCTCCATTGGACAGTCCGTGCACAGCGATGCGATCGCGATCAACATTATACTGCTGAATGAAATGTTCAATCACACCAATGGTCATGCGCATATTGGCGCCAAGCGCTCCGTCTTCCCAACCATTTTGCCAACTGCCGCTGTGACTTACCTGCGGTATAATGACAATGCCGGGAAATGCACGCGGATCCGAAGGAGATCGAAGTACAGCCGCCACGTGTGAGGGCCCCGGATATGCAGTGTTCGTACTGTTGTTATCGAACCGCGCATCTTCGGGTCCATAATTATAATGTCCTTCCCACGAGCGTCCGGATTCACCGGCACCATGCATCATCACAATGAGCGGATATTTCGTGGACGTGTTATTCTTGTTGAATCCCGTTGGAAACATCACTCTGAAATTCAGGAACTCTGTAACGGCACCGTTCACGGTTTTCCAATATGTAAATTCCCGCAGCAACGCTTCGTTACTGAAGTTTGCCATTTTGTGATAGTGGCCCAGTTGGTTGTTACGAAGAGTATACCCACTGTCATAGTGAATAACGGTTTGAGCAAATGTTGAATAGGCTGAGGCAACGATGTAGAATATTGCCAGTGTATACTTGAAGGATCTGTAAAAAAAATGCATAGAGTTAAAGACGATTTACACGATATATAGACCTACCTAAAATAAATACGCGAAACTGATCCATAAAGAATTTCTTCCTGTATGTGACGAATACTTTATTTATATAGATGTAACTGAAATTTGTATCGATGTAAACAAGAAGTCTCCGGTATAACACGGAGGCTTTCTATATATATCCGGAAATATCTTTTCCCAACATTCACCACTTTTCTTGCGCTTTCCGGGCTGGTGAAGGGAATAAATAATCATACCAACTTCGTATTGCTTTACCCGATTTGTGACAAGACTACACCAGCGCGATTTTACCGGTCTGTTCTTTCGATGATTGATTAAAGCGTAGTTCTTCCTGCCATAGGAGAAGAAGTGTGAGACCATTCAGATTGTAGAATCCCTGGCAAAATCTGCGGTGGCTCTGACCATCCCGCTACCCAATCGCCGGTCAGAGCTATCAGTGCGATCAGGATGATATAGGTATATATCCCTGTCTTTGCGCAAAACGATAAAAGACAAAGGCCATCTCCGTTGGGAGATGGCCTTGTATAGGGACTCAATATTGTAAGCCGTGTGCTTAACCAAATAGAAACTCTATATCATCACGAGAAAGATTTTTGACGAATCCAGCGTCCTCGTGAATCAGTTCGTCTGCGAGCATTTTCTTTTTTTCCTGCATCTGCAGGATCTTTTCCTCTACTGTATCTTTGCAGATCATTTTATAGGCGAATACTTTTCGCTTCTGGCCTATACGATGTGCACGGTCGATGGCCTGTTGTTCGGCAGCCGGGTTCCACCATGGGTCTACCAGGTATACATAGTCGGCTACCGTAAGGTTAAGACCTACGCCACCGGCTTTCAATGAAATGAGGAAAGCCTTAACGGTTTCATCTTCCTGGAATCTCTCCACTTCAGTTTTACGTTTTGCAAGCGAAGTGCTTCCATCCAGGTAGCAATAACTTATACCCGTTTCATCAAATTCCTTTTTGATAAGGTGTAACATTTCGGTGAACTGAGAGAACACCAGGAACTTGTGATTGCCCGCGTTCTCCTGCAACTCGCGTGTAAGCTCTTCGATCTTTACAGAGCTCTTTACGGCTTCTTCATCATTACCAGGAATATGATCGAGCATGGCAGGGTGATCACAAATCTGGCGAAGGCGTAATAAGCCTTCGAGTACATATATACCGGACTTGGCTATACCTTCTTCATCAATTCGTTTCAATAACAGGTTCCGGTAATTGTCCCGATACTGATTATATATCCTTCGTTGGGCAGCATCCATCGTACACCACAGCACCGTTACCGTCTTGTCAGGAAGGTCTTTGGCTACCTGCTCTTTGGTGCGCCTTAAGGTAAATGGGTGAATGAGTCGTTTGAGATACTGCGTTTTTTCTTTATTCCCTTGCTTATCTATAGGCTGTGCAAATTCACGGTTAAAGAATTCACGCGTTCCCAGCAAGCCGGGATTCAGAAAATTAAATTGTGCAAAAAGATCAGATGTATTGTTCTGCACCGGAGTACCGCTGAGTATAACACGGTTCACTGCATGTAGCTGTTGTACAGCTTTGGTAACACGTGCATCCGGATTTTTTATAGCCTGGCTCTCATCAAGAATTATATACTGCCAGAGAAAACCGCTTAAATTTTCCAGGTCGTTTCGCACCACGCCATAGGTAGTGAGTACAATATCATATTCTGAAAAATGTGCTTCTGTAAATTCACGCTGCAATCCATAGTAAGTATAGTGTCTCAGCGAAGGACAGAATTTTTGAATTTCATTTTCCCAGTTAAAAATAAGAGAAGTAGGACAAACCACGAGTTGTGTGCTGCCTGGATATTTTTCTTTCAGATACTGCAGGAAAGATATAGTCTGGAGTGTTTTACCAAGACCCATGTCATCGGCCAGGCAGCCTCCGTATCCTAATTCATCCAGTGTTTGCAACCAATGAAATCCGGATAACTGGTAGGGACGCAGGCTTGCTTTTATTTCCGTTGACAGTGATGCCTTCTGTATAGTGTCGTATTCCAGCAATTTTCGTTTGCGTGCTGCTATATCTTGCTGTACTGTGTTGTCATCAATCTTGTCCAGGATCTCTTCGAGCAAGGTATAGTGAAGCTTGCTCACTTTTAATGTACCGTTCTCTTCTGTTCCCGTTCTTAAGAGTAAACTATATTGGCTGATCCATTCTTCGGGTATATGACCGAGTGTGCCGTCTTCCAGCATGATCGTATCCTGTTTGTTGAGGATAGCACGCCTGATTTCCTTGAGCGATACCATATGTTCGCCCCATTGTATGGTTACCTTCAGATCGAACCAGTCGGTGTTGCTGCTCGCCGTAATGTTGAAGCGTGGTATATGTGTAGTATAGCGGAATTTTTTAAGCTCTTGTAACCCATGCACCGCATAGCCCTCCTGTTGTACATTGCGCATCATGCCAATGAACCAGCCATGCTTCATAACATCCGCGAACGGAAGATAGTAATATTGATTATTGCGTTGGCTGGAAAAGGACGGATGCAACGTGCGCAGGTATTCATATAGTTTTTTCTCCTCGTCAGCGTTACGTTTAATCACCCGTAGTTTTTCGACTGAGTCTGCTACATGACTACGCTCTTCGCTGTAATCCACCACTACGTCTTCGTATGAAAATTGTGGACGGATCATCAGGTTGCTTTCATTCAGCTCGCTCAACATAACGCGTGGCTGCAACTCGGGGCTCACAAATTCAATCCCCAGCTTGTCGCTGATGATAACTTCATACTTCTCAAGCCAAGGATTTATATAGCGCTGCATCACATCTGCCCGTTGAGACATCGGAAATGTCAGCGGACCGTTGCGAAAGAGATCGATCAATGAAAGCGCTGCTGGGTCGGGGGGAAGATATAGTATACCTTCGTGCTCGAGCATAAAGCCGGAGAGTAAACGGAGATCAGCTTTTTTACCATCGAGCCACAACACTAATTTCAGTACAATCAAATCGCCGTTGCGATCTGCTGTAAAACTAAATCGTGCAGGTTCTTTGCCAAGCTTAACCGGCAGTTGTGAATAATTCAGAAATCTTCCGGCTTTCAGTATAAATATAGCAGGCCATGTACTCAAAGTAGGCCAAAGCTTGTGCAGCAGATTGATATAGTGCTTTCGCAGGTTTATCAATTCCTTTGCAGAGACATGTGCCCACGAGCCGGAGTGATTCCGTATATAGCGATTGCCAGTACGGGTCATCCAGTCCAACAACTGATGGTCCGAGAACTCCATCAAGTCCTTGTAAAAGGAATCTTCAAGAGGTTGAAGGTAAGCAAGACCTCTTTCCGCCTGAAGCGAAATTCGTTTATACTCTACAACACCGTTCTTCTCGAATACAAGAACAGGTTCCAGGTCAAATCGCGTTGACTTTCCTGAAACAAAGTTGAATAAGAAAGCTATTTTATAATCGATGACTGTGCCCGGTGGAAGAACCGGACGCGCAGTATTTTTTTTCTCAATTTTTGGTTGGTCAAAAAGCATGGATGAGTTGTTCGTAGCGTATCGTGCGACCAGAATGTTTGAAGCGTTTCCGCCAGTAAGAATCAAGGAAACAGGAGTTGTCGGATGTAAAAATTAAATCGCGAATGCGTCCCGGCTTTGTCTCCTTCATCTCCTTCATTTTCAACCTCAAATATAACAGAGTGAATGTTCCGGTCGAACAGCACGTGCGAGATATCTTTCATTTCGTTGACACTGTGGATGTTGTAAAATGAGGCACAGATTGTTTACAGCTCTGTGGGAATCGCCTGCGCGAAATGGGTGATTTTGTTCCGCTTACATAAACAGAACCGTGCTGAATAACTATTCATTTGATTTGCGTTGATTAAAATCTCTTTTTTAATCCCTCTACGATATTTATGAAACGTTGGATTGCGCTCCTCTGTCTGATTTACAACACCGGTTTTGCCCAGCAGCCGGGCATTTCTGGCGTGGTGGCCGATAGCACCGACAACACCTCACTCATTGGTGTAACGGTGCTTTTGCAGCAACCCAACGACTCCACAAAACAGAAAGGTACCGTTACAGATATTGACGGGAAATTTAGTTTCTCTGCTATACCTGCCGGAAGGTATATATTGAAGATCTCATATATAGGCTATGCACCAAAATTTATTCGTGTGCGTGTTGAGAACGATGTTGTCGATCTGGGACAAATCAAAATGAATCAGTCGGCAACAACGCTGAAGAGCATCGAGATTAAAGGTACATCTATACAGGTTGAACAAAAAGGCGATACCATTCAGTATAATGCCAACGCTTTTAAAACGAACCGTGATGCAACAGCCGAAGACCTCATCGGTAAGATGCCGGGGATGACCTCTGACAACACTGGGGTGAAAGCACAAGGAGAAGCGGTGCAGCAAATCCTGGTGGACGGAAAGCAATTCTTCGGTGATGATGCAACACTTGCCTTGAAAAATCTTCCCGCAGAGATCATCGATAAAATTGAAGTGTTTGATCGGATGAGTGAACAATCGCAGTTCACAGGTTTTGATGATGGGCAAACGCGTAAAACGGTGAACATCGTTACCAAGAAAGGAAAAAACAATGGGCAATTCGGAAGAGTATATGCCGGGGCAGGAGAGGATGGGAGATATACTGCCGGAGGAAATATAAATGCGTTTAAAGGTGATCGTAAACTTTCGCTGGTAGGACTCAGTAACAATATCAACCAGCAGAATTTTAGCAATGAAGATTTGCTGGGGGTCACAAGCTCCTCGGGTAGTCCGCAAGGTGGTGGCCGCGGTGGAAGAGGGCAGCGTGGTGGTGGTGGCAGTAGCAATAATTTTTCAGTAGGACAACAAAACGGGATTTCCACTACCCACTCCGTTGGGTTAAACTATAGCGATAAGTGGAATGCTAAAACAGAAGTTACGGGAAGCTATTTTTTCAATCAGGCCGATAACGAGCAGATCACCAATCTGAATCGGATGTATATTACGCAACAGGACAGTGGCCTGGTATATGACGAGCATAGCCGCACGAACAGTACCAATTATAACCACCGGCTAAATTTCAGGTTGGAGTATACTATTGACACGGCCAATTCTATTGTGGTGACACCTAACTTTAGTTTTCAGAAGAATGATTCAAAGGCAAATTTGAATGGCGATTATTCTTCAGCATCGAGCGCGTTGGGAAGTAATATTACCAATACCAACAATGCCAATAATGAGGGATTCGTCTTCTCGAATAGCATTCTCTTCCGACACCGGTTTAAAAAGAGAGGGAGGTCACTTTCGTGGAATGTCAATACCGATGTCAATAACCGTGACGGTAATTCATATCTATACTCTCTCAATGAATATGAATCTTCCGGAGAGTCTTCCATTATAGATCAGCAATCCGATCAGTATACCAATAGCTATACGCTTTCATCGACCCTGGCATATACCGAACCGATTGGAAAACGGGGACAGTTACAATTTAATTATACACCTTCGCTTACCAAAAGCACAACCGACAAGAATACCTATAATCTCGCATCAGAAACAGGCCGGTATACCGAACTCGATACATTGCTCACCAATGCATTTGAGAATAAATATATATCGAATCGGGGGGGAGTGAGTTATAGGTTCAATAATAAAAAACTGAATTTCAATACCGGGCTTAATTTTCAGCATGCCCGCCTTTCCAGTGATCAGGAGTTTCCCGTTGCCTTCGGGGTGAATCGGTCATTTCAGAATATACTGCCACAGACTACTTTCAATTACAGGTTTACGCAAAGCGAGAACGTGCGCCTCATCTACCGTACTTCCACCAACGCACCTTCGATCTCACAGTTACAAAATGTAGTCGATAACCGGAACCCGCTCTTCCTAAGGACTGGTAATCCTGATTTGTCACAAGACTATAGCCACAACCTCACCATCCGGTATGGGAAAACGGATCCGAAGGCATCTACCAGTTTGTTGTTTTTGCTGAGCGGCAGTGTTACCAAAGACTATATTACCAATGCATCCTATATTGCTGTAAAAGATACAGTGGTCAACGATATCGCACTCACGCGTGGTACACAGTTGTCGTATCCCATTAATATCGATGGATATAGTACACTCCGAACGCTGGTGACGTATGGTCTCCCCGTTGCGTTTCTGAAATCAAATATGAATCTCAACACTGGATTTACCTATAATCGTACGCCTGCAATGATTAACAACAGTAAAAACCTGGCGAATAACTATGGTATCAGTCAGGGCCTCGTATTGAGTAGCAACATCAGCGAAAAGGTTGATTTCACATTATCGTATACAGCAAATTATACCGTTGTAAAAAATACACTGCAGAAGCAATCCGACAATAATTACTTTAGTCACACTTCATCCTTGCGACTTAACTGGATCTTTTGGAAAGGATTTGTATTCACAAGCAATCTCAACAATACCCTATATAAAGGTTTGTCGGCCGAGTATGATCAGAGCATCTGGTTCTGGAATGCGGGGCTGGGCTATAAATTCCTGAAAGATGATGCGCTTGAAGTCAAGTTGAATGCATTTGATATTCTCAATCAAAACAACAGCATCAGTCGCGATGTGACTGAGACCTATATTGAAGACCGGCAAACCAATGTGTTGACACGTTATTTTATGCTGACGCTAACCTATACCATTCGCAATTTTAAATAAGATGCGTGTTGTTTTTTCTGCGTTGCCTTGTTATTCGTAGAAATATTCTGAAGTGATTTTTAGTGTAACAGCAATGATCCTGTGATATTCTGCTGTAACTTGGTACACGATTGGAATAAAATCAATGACTCTTCGCCCATCATTCCGGATACATTGGATAGTTACACTGCTGTGTGTTTTCATTACCCTATATAGACCGGTATATGCGCAATTGCCCGCAATTACTTTTGAAGTAATCAGTTCGAAAGATGGGTTGCCGGGAAATACGGTGCTGTCTGCAACACGCGATCATTCAGGTTTTATGTGGTTCGGTACACGTCAGTGTGTGGTACGGTATGATGGTGCAACGTTCCAGCCCTATATTTCACCCGAAACGAATTTTGTGACAGGCGTTGTTGCAGACCATGAGAACAATGTGTGGATCTCGTCTGATCGCAACGGTATATGCAGGATTGATGCTGTCTCGTTACAAATGGAGTGCTCTCCTAAAACTCCGGAACCGGATATCGAGACCACCGGATTTTTCTTTATCGATAAAAACAACAACGGCTGGTATAGTGATCGTGATGGGGTAAACCGCATGGACTTAAAAACCCGCAAGACAAAACATTATGCATTCCGGAAGACCATGTATGTTTGGACCAAGGCTTCCTTTACAGAGGACGCAGATGGAAACTTATGGGTGATCGGAAGGGATAATGGTTTATTTCGGTATGATCCGGCAAAAGATACATTATACTGTGTTTTTGGTGCGGATAGCCATGAGGTTGCGCCACAGGAGCCTGTACTGCTTTCGGATGCCCGTGCCGGGGAAAATGGAATTCTCTGGATCGGCAGTTATAATATGGGGTTAATCCGGTATGATACACGCAATAATATCTATGAGCATTATAGTACAGGGCGTATCGCCAACCAAGTCAATGCTCTTGAAAATGGGGTTGATGAAAACGGGAATTCAATTTTATGGGTTGGCGATAACTCTGGACTTGGCGTGTTCCGGCCCGAACAAAAACGTTTTTATTTTTTCAATGACCTGCTCCCCAATCCCTATGAAGTCAATGCTATCGTTCGTGACAAGCAGGATGGTATAGTGTGGGCTTGCACTTCGGATGGTATCATTAAGTATAATCCATCCAGTAATGTAATCCGGACGCTGTGGCTTCCCAAAGGTATAGTATCTTTTCCGGTCACGGTAAATGTTGTTCTTGCAGATATAGAGTATCCCAATATAGTATATCTCGGGTTATCGCATACGGGGATTGTGGAATGGAATAAAGTCACCAATGAATTTACGCTGATCCGTTATCCGGATGGCGGAGATACACGTTGGATTACGCAACGACCCGATCGGACTTTGTGGATTGGAACGAATCGCTGGAACTATAAACGGCCCGGTATATTTGTCTATGATCCGGAACAGGAACGATTTATTTCAACCGCGCTGAGTGAGCAGGCCAATCGTTATTTTTCGGTGCCGTTTTTTATGTACGGTCTGTTTGACAAACAGGATCGCTTGTGGATTGGCAACTCCGATGAAGGCATTCGTATACTGGATTTCAATACCGGGAAAGACACAACACCTTGGCCGGATGCCATGCAGCATTCGCTGATACAGAATAACAACCTGATCAACGATATGCTTTTGGATACAGACGGTACTATTTTATTAGGCACGATGCAGGGTATATATAGAGGCGATGAACGCGCTGGTAATTTTCTGCTTGCAGAGCCTGAAGATATAGATGACAGGATACAGGATCGTTCGGTGAACTCGCTTCTTCTCGATAAGCAAAAGAACGTGTGGGCAGCCCGTTGGGGCAGCCTTACCAAAACCGATCGGGAAGGGAAGGTTTCATTAGTGCTCACAGGCGAAGATGGATTTGTTGACCGGCAGATCGCTGGATTGGCCGAGGATCATGCCGGCAATATCTGGGCTGGCAATTATGAGGGGCTTTACTGTTATCATGCAACTTCCCGGAAATTAAAACGCTTTACTGTAAATGATGGCCTGATTAACAACAATACAATGGGACGCATTTATACCAGTCGGGATGGCAAAGAGCTATATGTAGGTCATCAGAATGGTATAAATATCATTAACGTCACCCGTATTCTTCGCCCTGTTGAAAATCCTGTGCTGGGTATATCCAGTTTTAAAATTCATGGCAAAGAACACTTTGTTGATTTCTCAAAGCCCATTGAACTGGCTCCTGACGAGAATGCCTTTAGCGTAGACTTTATAGCACTCAACTACAGGAAGCATCACGACAATGAATATGCATATTACCTGGAGGGCTTTGACAGGGAATGGAATTATAGCGGTACCAATCACCAGGCATACTATACTAATCTGAACCCTGGCACATATATACTTCACATGAAAACCGGTGATGTCCTTGGCAACTGGAGCCCGGAGGCTTCGAGCATTCGCATTGAAGTAATGCCGGCATATTATGAGACACTGTGGTTTAAACTTCTGATCATCGCCACCATCATTGCGTTGCTATATGCATTTTACCGGTATCGTATCAACCAGATTATTCGCCTTCAGCATGTGCGCAACCGCATATCAGCGGATCTTCACGATGAACTTGGATCTTCGCTAAGTGGTATCAGCATCATGGGAACGCTGGCCAGAAAGGAGCTTGCACAAACGCATCCGTCAGCGTCATTCATAGAACGAATGGTAGAAGAGACCCAGCAGATCAGCAGTTCACTCGATGATATAGTATGGAACATCAGTCCGCGAAATGATGCACTCTCCAGTCTGATTGCGCGCATGACCCGGTATGCATCCGAGCTATTCGAAGCAAAGCAGATTCACTATAATTTTGCCATGCCGAAGCATTTTGAACATATCAAATTATCGATGGAGCAACGCAGGAATTTTTACCTCATCTTCAAAGAGTCCGTTAATAATCTCATCAAGTATTCACATTGCAGCAATGCATCTGTTCAGGTTGTAGTGGAGCGCAGAAAGTTATTGATGATCATTGAAGATGATGGCGTAGGGTTTAACCCCGAGATACCGCGTGACCGGAATGGACTCTTGAATCTCAAAGCACGTGCTGCGAGTCTGAAAGGAACGCTAAATATTCTTTCCGATACCGGCAAGGGAACAAAACTTCGACTTGAATTTCCAATTGGCTGACTACCCGAAAAGGGTATTGCGAATGGAGTATGAACCAATTTGCTTTGTATACTACTGAAGATTAACCCGCATTCCGTTTATAGCGATATACCATGCAAACCATCCGTGTTTCTATTTACGAGGACAATACCAAGCTGCGTGATTTACTTGAATTGCTCATTGGTAAAACTGAGGGATTTGCTGTGGCAGGTTCTCATCCCGATTGTCGTTCTGTTGTGGGTGAAATAGAGACGGATAGGCCAGACGTTGTGATCATGGATATTGATATGCCTGAGCGGAGTGGTATAGAAGGAGTACGGCTCATTAAGGAAAAGCATGCTGAGATTCGCGTGTTAATGCATACAGTATTTGATGATGATGATAAATTGTTTCAATGCCTGAGCAACGGTGCCGATGGATACCTGTTAAAGAAAGATTCTTCAGCGCAACTGGTACAGGCAATAAAAGAAGTATTTGAAGGTGGAGCGCCCATGTCACCAGGTATCGCGCACCGCGTGTTGAACGCTTTTCGTGAAACGATACCGGCTCCTAAAAATGAGTATAGAATCTCCGAGCGTGAGCAGCAAGTACTTGAACTTCTTTCCAGGGGATTCTCATACCGCATGATTGCTCTTGAAATCCTGATCTCCCCCGAAACTGTAAAGAAGCACCTCAAGAATATATACCAGAAGCTTCATGTTCAATGTGGTCCCGAGGCTGTTGCCAAGGCTATACGCGCAAAGATCATTTAGTAATATTTTCAAAAAGCAAAGCAGTATATAATTACCTGCTGATAATCCTTCGCGAACCTGCCGGAGTTTTAACGTCAATTTTTATACGTTTCTTTATATAGTATAATTACCCAAATAGGGAATTGATCTGAGCTAGTTGATCGCATTGCTTTGTATTATCAAACAACCCGTTACGCTCATGAAAATTTCGATTGCAATTTTAAAGTTTTTGCCGCTCGTTTGCCTGCTATACCTTTCAGGGTGTGGAAGTGATGATGACTCGGGATCAGGTGGTACAGCGCCGCAGGAAACATTTAAGGTAAGCGGAGATCATCTTATCGATCCTTGTGGAAATACAGTTGTATTGAAAGGTATTAACAAGATGAGTGTCTTTGATCAGGATGATCCGGATGGTGAGCAATACTTTCCCGAGATCGCTAAGACAAACGCAAACTCTGTGCGTATCGTATGGCAGGCGGTATCAGACAACGGTACGGCTACATCTTTGACTCAACTCGAAAATCTAATCAAGAACTGCATCGCACAGAAGATGATTCCCATGGTAGAGATGCATGAGGCCACCTGTGATTTTTCTCAACTCACAAAAGTAGTCAGCTACTGGACGCGTGCCGATGTAGTGGCCCTGGTACAAAAATATGAACATGCTTTGTTGGTCAACATAGCCAATGAGGCCGGAGACGATAATGTGACAGAGTCACAATTCCTGAGTGCTTACAAAACTGCCATCACGAATATGCGCAGTGCAGGCATTCGCCCACCGCTGGTTATTGATGCGACAGGCTGCGGAAAAAATCTGGATATATTCATCAATACTGCAGCCGATTTAATGGCACATGATCCCGATCACAATGTGATGTTCTCGGTGCATACCTATTGGTCGAAGGAGGCAATTAAATATGTGCAGCCTACTTTTATAAAAGACCAGCTTCAAAAAGCTGCCGACTTGGATGTTCCTTTTATTATAGGGGAGTTGGCAGCATACGGTGGCTGGCCTGGCGATGAAGAACCCGACTATGAATCGTGCTCAACAAAAGGATCAATTGATTACGAGACGTTGCTGAAAGAAGCTGATCAACATGATATAGGATACTATGTATGGGAGTGGGGGCCAGGCAATGGATACTATAACTATAACCCACCGGTGATGTGTCCTTCACTCGATATTACCTCGGATGGTACTTATCAATCAATTCTATCTATACCTGCCGGTGATGCAACCAAAGGATGGATACGGGAAACTATACTGGATAGCGATCTCAGTATAAAGAATACAGCCGTCAAGACCAGCTATATACAGAAGGGATTCACCTGCCAATAAAATCGCAAGCTGATGTTTAGACATTGTGTCATTATGTATGGCTTATGTTTGGGCAAATGGTAGGCTAATTAGAGACTGAAAATGTTGTAATTAAAAATGTGTGTGCGCTGTTATGTGTTGGTGCGTGTGAGTATCGTGATGGTGGTCATTATACTCTGCGCCCAGCCGTGAGAACTTTCGAATCTCAATAAACAAGGCCTTTGATCATCAAGGTTGAGAAGGAACAGACTATTGTAAAAAAGTGAGGAGAAGAATATCCGATACAAGAATGAAAACGATCACACTTCTTTATGCTACTAAAACCACGATGGTGATAGTAATGATGCTTCTATTGCTTCTTTTGATTGTCGGGAGTTGACAAGCATGTTCTTATACCGTTCGTTGTTCCCTGGCAAAAAAAAGCGCTGACCTTCAGAACATAAGCCCTGAAGAGAAAATTTGATAGTAACGTACGATTCCCCGTGCTTCTATATATCGTAGTCTTTTTTTTGACTATAGTATATATAGAGTTTGCATTTCAGGAGTAACAAGCTTACCCAGAAGAATATCCAGAAAAGTAAGATCATGACTTTTTAATAGTGCTTTTACCTGTGTTTCGTGCCTTTTTACTAATGTTATATTCAAGAAGATACATCAGGGAGATTCGCACGCCTCTGTTTCTGAACCGGAGGTCATCATCATAGTCATGAGGAACGAGGTAATCCGCCTTTTGCTTTCCAAATAAAGTCTGATCGAAAGTATAGCGCAGGTCTATCATTACTTTGTGCTTGGGGATGGGCTCCAGTAATGCTCCGGCACCTATATTTATACCAAATTGAACTCTGTTAACATTGGTATAGTGAATCTCGTCTATATGATCGCGGTCCTGGCGAGGTGTGAATTTGATTTTATAGGATAGTGAACTAATGCCGTTCTCTTCTAATTCACCGGAAGATATAACGCCGCGTCCTCCTAGTAAGTAGGCAATGTTCGGCCCGGCACCCAGATACCATTTGAAATTTCTGTTCTCTCCGAGCTGCCCTTTGAAGTGCATGGTGAATAAAATAGGCGCTTCAAAATAATGATACGTCACTTTATCCTTTAGATCAGGATCGAATTTACCCGTTATAGTTTTGCTTTTTGTAGAATATAGGTATTCAGTATGCAAAAAGTACCGATTCCTTACTTTGAAAGAAAGCACGAGTCCCGCGTTGAAACCTATACCCGGAGCTAATTTTACAGTATCCTTGAAACGTTTTTGATCGACTTTTACGAAGTCATATTGTCCCCCGATTTTTACCCCAACTCTTACTACTTGAGCAGTGACATTTTCAATAGCAGCAATTGAAAGGAGGCAGAGAAGAATAACGATACATTTAGTATTCAGTTGACTATTTAGTCGTGAAATGGGTTTAACTTTCGCTAACATGGTTTGCGTTAATGATAATTTTAATATAAAGCTTGCCTTATTTTTTAGTAAAAAAGCGTAAAACACATACCAATTATTACGTGACTCTGAATGTTTCTGATCTTTCAATTTTTATCATTTTAAAAGAAAATACCTTTCTGGGGTATTTGAACCTGAATTAAAGATCGGCCTCTCACTTTCTCTTTCCAGGTTGTATTCATGTCTATAGTTGAGCTTATGAGTAAAAAACTACTGCTGACCGCACTGTGTCTGGTGCTATACTTCGCATCATTCGCACAGGAATCAAGTTGCGGTGATGGAGTTGATAATGACGGTGACGGATTTATTGACTGTTTTGATGGTGACTGCGCTAAAAATTCAATTTGTAAAGACTTCTATATAGGTCAAGACAAATTCTGTCAGGTTCCCCCTACGGGTGTTGCCAACTTCGGTATGAAACTGGAGTCAACTTCTCAAGACCGAACTACTTATTCGTATGGTAGAATGGCGATTGGTGACCTGGACAGTGATGGTATACCAGAAGTTGTGACGCTGCACCCCGGTGACAAAAAGCTCTATATATTAAACGGACAGAACTTAAGTGTTAAGTATACTGCTGCGATAACAGGTACCGCTGAATTCTATGATCACGTAATTGCTGATGTAAAGGGTGATGGTTGTGCGGAGATCTTTATAGCAGAAAAAATAGGGACAACTTTTTATATAACCTCGTACGACTGTAAAGGCGTTAAGCTTTGGAGTACAGCGGCATACGGTTTGCCGATAACGCTAGGGCTTGCCGATTTTGGCAGTGACGGAAACGTTGAATTGTATTATAGAAATGAGATTCTGGATGCAGCCACAGGTGTAAGAATTGTAAAAGGAAGTGGATCATGGACCGATATAGATGGCGGACCTGTAGCCGTTGACATGTTGACTACAACAGATTGTGCATCGTGTTCCGGACTCGAACTTGTTCTGGGAGGAACTATATATTCTGTTAACCTTGGTGCCCGTACTGTGGATGCAGGATCGTTAACGCTTGTAAAATCAATCCCTGCCGCATCTAATTATTTTCCTAAGAAATCCAGTTTTGGTTATGTAACCAGTATGTCCAGCGTGGCGGATTACAATCAGGACGGTTATCTGGATGTTCTTACCAGCGGTTCTACCGGATCAACCACCGGAGCTACGCATGCTTTCTTCTGGGATGTTAAAAACAACGCCTATAAGCGATATGCCACGCCCAACAATTGGCCTGAAGGAACGGGACGCCTTAATATATCTGACATTGATGGTGATGGAAAACTAAACACCACGTTCGTTTCAGGAAAGAAGTTATTTGCCTTGAAGGAGGACATGACACTGCTATGGTCATCTGATATTTCCGAGATGACATCTGGTTTTACCGGATCAACCGTTTTTGATTTTAATAATGACAAGTCAAATGAAATAGTATATCGTGATGAAGGCTATCTATATATCATCAATGGTAAAACGGGTGCAATATTAACACAAACACTTTGCCGGTCGCGTACCTCCAGTGAGTATCCCATTGTTGTGGACGTAGATGGTGACGGATCAACCGAGATATGCGTAACCTGCGCAACCAATAATAATGATGATATAAATGACAACTCACGCACAGCTTACGGACAGGTTCGTACATACTCATCAAGTCTTGAATCATGGGTGCCTTCGCGTAAAGTATGGAATCAACACGCATACTTCAACGTGAACGTTAATGACGATCTTACAATTCCCAAGGTACAGCAGCTTCATCATCTTGTTTTTTCAACAGGATCTCCCTGTAACGCAGGACAGCAACGTGCATTAAATTCATTTTTAAATCAGTCGCCATTCCTGGATTCAAAAGGATGTCCAACCTATGCATCGCCTGATATAATATTTGATCCCAACACTGCCATTACCATTAACAAGCCTACCTGTCCTGATAAAAATTTTACAGTTTCGTTTGGAATAAAGAACTCTGGTAACCTTGGACTTTCAGGTTCTTTTCCCGTAACTTTTTATAGCGGAGATCCGCGTGTTGCCGGGGCCGTGAAGCTAAATACGGTTACCCTTACCCTGAACAACCTTAACATTGGTGATACTTTTTCGGCCAGTAACCTTACCGTACAAGGTACCGGGAGTACCTTTACACTATATGTAGTGTTGAATGATAACGGCAGTACTACACCGTTGACTTTTCCAAGTACCAATTTCAAAGAATGCGATTACTCAAACAACCTGGCCTCTGCCAGTGTGAGTCCAAATCCATTTGCAATTGAGACCGCACTCATATCCGATAATTTAAAATGTGGTAACAGCTCATTGCCTTCAGGTGCTGTAGAAGCCTACAGGCTGGTAAGCGGTGTAAAGCAAACTGCAGACTATACATTCTATTGGTTCAACAGTGCTACCACCGGAACAGCTGCTTCCGCGGCTTATGTGGGATCAACCTATACGGGGTTAGCAGAAGGAACCTATTCTGTTTTTGCAGTTCATAAAGGATTATTATGCGGCTCTTCTTCGAAGACCATTGCCGTTGGCGTGAAGTCTCGTACACTGAATATTCAGATCGTAGAAGACAGAAGCTATACCAACTGTAAAAACCCCAATGGAAAATTACATGCCATTATCAATGGCGGAGAACCCGCTGGTAATTTTAATTATGCATGGTATGCAGGTCCCAATGTGCTGACAGGAACGATATTGTCCGTGAGTCATGAGTTGTCGAATACAGACGGACTAACATATTCGGTTCTTGTTACCGAAAAGACAACCGGATGCCAGTCTTCTCAATCCGGTCACGTAACCGATGCAACGATAAAGCCGGCAGTTTCTGTTACCACCGTTGATGCCAAATGTAGTCCTGCCAATTCAGGTAGTGCTGCTGCTAATGTTGGCGGAGTAACTACAGGATATACCTTTCAATGGTATAATGGATCGAGTGTAAAACCATCACCTGATTTCACCGGTATAACGTATGCAAGTCTTACTGCAGGAACATACCTGGTTACGGCAACTAACAATACGAGTGAATGCGTTTCGCCAACGGTTTTGGTAACGATCAAATCGAAAGCTATACAGCCAGTTACAGCAACGGTTACTGCACAACAAACTTCGTGTACACCAACTCCGAACGGAACTGCGAGTGCAAATATAGCCGGTGTAACGGCAGGCTATACATGGAAATGGTTTAGAGGAAGTAATACCCTGGCGGCAAACCAGATTGGTACGGCAGCAACTGTTTCCGGACTCGCTGCCGGTATATATACTGTTCAGGCTACCGATGCCAATGGATGCGTTGATACTGAAACGGTAACAGTGGTTGACAATATTACCACACCTTCCGTTTCTACGATCATTAACAGCCATCAGGTAAAATGTTCGCCGGTAGATGGATCAATTACTGCAACGGGCTCAGGCTCGGCAGGTCCTTTTAGATATTATTGGTTCAATGGAAATATTGGAACGCCTGATACTACGGCTGCAAATTATAAAGCCAGCGCCACGTATGCTGGACTTGCTGCAGGATACTATACTGTAGTAGCGGTTGATAAAGTTACAAGATGTATTTCCAGTAAAGCTGTGGTTCAAATTTTGAACAATACAGTATTGCCTGCTGTTACTACAGGCACCGTTGCTCAAACGAGCTGCGATGCAGCTGCTCCAAATGGTCAGGCATCAGCGAGTGTTGGTGGTGTTACAACCGGCTATACTTTTACCTGGTATATCGGCAGTGGTACGGGTGGTACTGTTAAAGGAAACACAGCGACCATAACAGGTTTAGCAGCCAATACCTATACTGTTAGAGCTACAAGCACTGCTACGGGTTGTTCAAATACAGCTCAGGTTTCAGTTATCAATAATTTAGTTAACCCTACAGTCTCTGCAGTAATCGATGCGCACCAAACGATCTGTGGTTCCGGTAACGGTCAGGTTTCCGCTAATGTTGGTGGAGCCACAGCCGGGTTTACCTTCTACTGGTTCAATGGAAATATAGCGTCGCCAAATATAGCCGCTCCTGATTTTACAGGCGCAGTATATAGCACCCGCCCAGCCGGTTTCTATACGGTGGTTGCCGTTAACAACACTACAAAATGTCAATCTGCGAAAGCAACTGTTCAGGTGTTGGATAACAGTGTCGCTCCTGTAATTACTACAGGCACTGTTGCTCAAACGAGTTGTGATATAGCTGCCCCGAATGGACAGGCATCAGCCAATGTAGGCGGAGTTACAGCAGGATATACTTTTACCTGGTATATCGGCAGTGGTACAGGTGGTACTGTAAAAGGAAGCACCGCCACCATTACAGGTTTATCAGCCGGTACTTATACCGTGAAAATAGATAACAATACTACGGGTTGTTCAAATACAGCTCAGGTATCGGTTATCAATAATTTAGTTAACCCTACGGTGTCTGCAGTTATAGATTCACACCAGACAAACTGTACTGTTTCAAACGGTCAGGTTTCAGCCAATGTTGGTGGAGTGACAGCCGGGTTTACCTTCTACTGGTTCAATGGAAATATAGCAACACCAAATATAGCCACTCCTGATTTTACAGGAGCAGTGTATGGCACTCGCGTAGCCGGCTTCTATACCGTAGTTGCTGTTGACAATACTACAAAATGTCAATCTGCGAAAGCTACTGTTCAGGTGCTTGATAATAGTGTAGCTCCTGCAATTACTACAGGTACTGTTGCTCAAACAAGCTGCGATGTAGCTGCTCCGAATGGACAAGCGTCAGCGAATGTTGGCGGTGTTACGACCGGATATACTTTTACCTGGTATATAGGAAGTGGTACAGGTGGTACTGTAAAAGGAAATACAGCTATCATTACCGGTTTATCCGCCGGTACTTATACCGTTAAAGTAGATAACAATACTACAGGTTGTTCGAGCACGGCTCAGGTTTCGGTTATCAATAATCTTGTTAACCCTACAGTCTCTGCGGTAATCGATGCTCATCAAACGATCTGTATTTCAGGTAACGGCCAGGTTTCAGCCAATGTTGGAGGAGCCACAGCCGGGTTTACCTTCTACTGGTTTAATGGAAATATAGCGTCACCAAATATAGCCGCTCCTGATTTTACAGGCGCAGTATATAGCACCCGCCCAGCCGGTTTCTATACGGTGGTTGCAGTTGATAACACCACGAAATGTCAATCTGCGAAAGCAACTGTTCAGGTGCTTGATAATAGCGTAGATCCGATTGTCAGTGCTGTGCCAACCAGCAACACTGCATGTGATCCGACAAAATCGAATGGAACTATATCTGCCAACGTGGGCGGGTTGACAACAAATCATATATTCCATATTTTCAGTGGGCAAAACACACTGTCTACAAATGAAGTAGCAGGTTCACCGGCTCCGGTTGTATCAGGCCTGGCGTCTGGTGTTTATACTGTTCAAGCCATTGATAATGTGACCGGATGTGCCGGCACAACAGAGGTAACGATAAATAATAACATTGTCCTCCCTACGATTACCGCAACATCAGCCGATGTCACGAATTGTTCTCCGGCAAACGGAAGCATAACAGCTGGCGTAAGCATTGGAGTGGTAGGTGACTATACATTCTCCTGGTATAACGGCAATGCGCTGAAGGCTACTCCGGATTACGCTCAAACATCGAATGTTTTAACGGGTGTTGGGGCAGGTATATATACTGTGTCTGCTTTTAACAATGTACTCGGATGCGATGTGCAGACGCCTTTTACCGTAAATGTTATAAATGCTCCGGCAACAGCAATCACCATTAATCAGCTTTTAGGTGAGCGTATCATTCCCGCCATTTGTAATGCGGGTACTGGACAAATTGGAGTGCAGGCGTCTTCGCCTGTAAACGTTGGAGGCTTTAGCTTTAGCTGGTATCTTGGTGATAAGAATATCGGAATGATTTTCGAAGGAAATGGACAAAATTTCCCTACGAACTCCAACCGTATCTCGAGTGCCGCATCTTCTGAGCCAATCGTTAGTGGTCTTCATACAGTGATCGCTGTAGACAACACCACGGGCTGCCAGGATTCTTTAGTGATCAATCTTCCGTATAGCGATGAGGCTGCTCTCTTGAGTGTATTAACATTTCCTCAAACAAATTGTGCCGCACCCGATGGGGCCTTTGATGCGACGATTACACCAAGTGCGGGAACTATCACTGCGAATCCAACCATCGATCAGACCTGGTATGATATAAAAGTTTATCAGAAAGGATCATTGCAAATGACAGTGCACGGAGCACTGCCTTCTACGGTAGTGTCTGGTCTTGCTTCCGGAAACTATACTATATTGGCCGTCGAAGTAAACCCTGCATTACCAGGTTGTACTTCTGCGCCAAACGATATCACGATTGTTGATAATACCGTTGAACCTGTTATTACGGCAAATGCCTTGATCGACAACAATAATTGTACGGGCGCAGCTTTGGGTACAGGGTCTATTGAACTCACAGTAGATGGTACACCTACACCAGCAGCAGGCTATACATATGCATGGCATGAAGGTAAACTCATCTCAGGTGCGGCCTTACCAGCATCAAACATTTTAGCACCGGGTCACACGGCATTCGATATATTCGGTGGATTCTATACTATAGAAGTTACCAATACAACCAATAGCTGTAAAGGCAAGGCAACGTTCTCCATCAACGATGATCCATATGCTATATCTATAGCTTCTGCGAATTTGGCGGTGACAGATCAAACCGATTGTAGCCCTGTAAATGGATCTGCAAATGTAACCGATGTGTTAATCGATGGAGCGTCTTCCGGAGGTACCGCTGGCTTTACATTTGAATGGTTTACCAACGATGGCATTACCGCTATACCATCTGGAGGTACCGCAGCAACCGTAGGTGCTTTGTTGGCTGCAAATGATTATTTCGTGAAAGCCACTAACACCGCTTCAAATTGCGTTTCACCTCTGGTCCAATTCACAATTGATGATGACACGAACCCTCCGGCTATTGCAGAGACTATAAACAGCAATACAAATTGCGTGGGTGCAACTCCGAATGGTTCAATCACGATTTCTATCAATGGCGGAGCTCCTGTTGCCGACTTCACAATCACCTGGTTTGAAGGTACTGGTACCACGACAGCGCTTGGTACAACGGTAGGAGTAACAGCCGGTGTTAACAACGAGACGGCTCAGCAATTACCGGCAGGTACCTATACGGTTCGGGTTATAGACAACACATCTCCCGGTGCAAGCTGCGAGTCGGTTGCAACCTTTACGATTACCGATGATCTTCCTGTGATCGCTATCGATGCTTCAGACCTTACGTTAACACATCAGGCGGATTGTAATCCTGCAGATGGTTCAGCGCAGGTTACTGATATTATAGTTGATGCGGCTGCTCTTGGCAGTACAGCAGGGTATACTTTTGCCTGGTATGAAAGTGATGGCACTACGGTGATTGCTTCATCGGGTACAGGTTCTACGATTGGAGTAGATATAGCCGCGGGTGATTACTTCGTTCGTGCTACCAACACTGCTTCAAACTGTAGCTCATCGATCACACCGTTTACGATAAATGATATACATGTTGATCCTGCGATTGTAGCGAGTGCTAACATCAGCAATACAAATTGCGTGGGTTCTACTCCGAATGGTTCAATCACGATTTCTATCAACGGCGGAGCTCCTGTTGCCGACTTCACAATCACCTGGTTTGAAGGTACTGGTACCACGACAGCGCTTGGTACAACGGTAGGAGTAACAGCCGGTGTTAACAACGAGACGGCTCAGCAATTACCGGCAGGTACCTATACGGTTCGGGTTATAGACAACACATCTCCCGGTGCAAGCTGCGAGTCGGTTGCAACCTTTACGATTACCGATGATCTTCCTGTGATCGCTATCGATGCTTCAGACCTTACGTTAACACATCAGGCGGATTGTAATCCTGCAGATGGTTCAGCGCAGGTTACTGATATTATAGTTGATGCGGCTGCTCTTGGCAGTACAGCAGGGTATACTTTTGCCTGGTATGAAAGTGATGGCACTACGGTGATTGCTTCATCGGGTACAGGTTCTACGATTGGAGTAGATATAGCCGCGGGTGATTACTTCGTTCGTGCTACCAACACTGCTTCAAACTGTAGCTCATCGATCACACCGTTTACGATAAATGATATACATGTTGATCCTACTGTTGTTGTAGTTCAGAATTCACCGAACATAGCTTGTAATACGAGCTATACCGGACAGCTTTCAGCATCGGTTACAGAAGGCGCAACCACGGGTGTAACAGCCGGTTATCTTTTCGAGTGGTTTACGGGGGCGAACAATACCAATCCTGCAAACTTTGTGAGCGCTGGTGCAACGTTGGCTAACGTACAAGATGGTGACTATACGGTTCGTGTAACGGATATAACCTCTTCCGGAAATGGATGTATAGGCATGGCTACCTATTATCTGGAGAGAGCAATCCCTGTGCTTAACAGTGTTGTTACAACAACGCCTCAAACTCAGTGTGCTCCAACCTTGGACGGTTCTATTGTAGTGAACACTGTCAGACAGGATCTGATGGGAGTGACGACTATCTTTGATATGCAGAATCCTGCACACCTTGCTAACTTCTCGTTCCAATGGTTCGATGGATTGTTAAATCCGATAACGGGCGTTACCGCAAGCCCGGTTTCACCGAATCTCACCAGTGGTATATATTATGTGCAGGTAACGAATACATTGAATTGTCAATCAGTATATACCATCGCAGAGATTGAAGATGATACAGCACCTCCGACTATCACGTTGGACGCCTTTACCAACCCGGCTATCTGTATACTTCCTGAAGTGCCCGGTATGTTAAGTGTAATTGCTGATAACAGTCCTAACTTCGGCAACTATACTTTCGAGTGGTATCAGGGTAATGCAGTAGCAGGTGTTCCTATAGATTCAGATTTCGAACTTGGTAATATAGCGTACACAGCGGCGAGTACATATACGATACGCGTTACTAACAACACTACGAATTGCTTCTCTGACGCAACCTTTAAGTTCGCTACGGATACCGTTGCTGTCCAAACATTGGCTTCGTCTATACCATTGACAAGCTGTGTGACCTCAAACGGTCTTCTTTTCGCAACGACACCAAAAGGAGATGGAAGCCTCTATAGCTATGAGTGGTTTGCAGGTACGGTGATCGATAACTCACCTGACTTTACAGGCAGCACGGTTACGACTGCACCGCTGGGACTATATACCGCTATAGCAAAGCATCCAACCATGCCGTTCTGCCCTATACTTCCTGATACCGCTTCCATAACCGATAGCAGGATTTATCCATCCGTTAATCTCACGGCCACAACACCGCTTACGTATTGCGACCCTGCCAAACTGAACGGGGCAGCGAATGCTGATGTAAATGGTCAGATCATCGGATATACTTTTGATTGGTTTGAAGGAGCGATCACAAACGGGGCGCCATACTTTACAGGAAGCGCGGCCACAAACTTGGATGCCAAAACATACTTTGTGAGGGCAACCGATGTGGTTTCAGGTTGTACAGGCAATAACAGCATCACCATAATGAGTGATCCGCTGTCTATACCAATTCCTCAAATCGTGCTGGTGTCCAATCGAACAGATTGTCAAACGCCAAATGGTATACTTTCGGCTTCAGTGAACGGCAACATCACGGATTACGCTTTCCAATGGTACGATGGCAACGGGGTGAAAACCCAGCCTGATGGAACCGGTGAAGTGTATTCGTTCCTCGATGCGGGTCAGTATACGGTTACGGCAGTAGACGAAATCTCCGGCTGTCCTTCAGCTCCTGTTGTCGAAACTGTACAAGCGATATATGTTCTTCCTGAATTTATTGTCAAGACGAATCCATCCACATGTAGTGAAGAAAATGGTGTCGCACAATTGATCACGCTTAACAACAGTGATATACAGGTAATAGAATGGTATATCAACGGCGCGGTACTGAATGGTCCTACGATCTCAGATCTTCCATCCGGACACTACACGGTCACGGCCTTTACAGCACTTCATTGTGAAACGACTTTACCTTTTGAAGTGAAAACCGAAATCAATATTTATAATGCCGTCTCCAACAACAACGATGGCATGAATGACATCTTTGAGATTGGTTGTATTGAAAGCTATCCGAATAACAGAGTAAGAATTTTCAATCGTGCCGGTACGCTGGTCTACGAGCACAAAGGGTATAATAACCAGGATGTGTTTTTCAATGGCGTATCAAACAAAGGCATCAGCCTCCTGGGCAATGCACTTCCTGATGGGACGTACTTCTATATCATTGATAAGGGTGATGGCTCAGAAGCTAAAACCGGTTACCTCGAACTGCTGAACTAAAAAGCATATGAAAAAATTGATCCTAAGCATTGTACTTGTCGGAATCATAGTGATTCCGACAAAACTTTGTGCTCAACATAACATCGTCTATTCACAGTACATCTTTAATGGGTTGCTCATTAACCCTGCCTATGCGGGAAGTCATGTGCAGCTCAGCAGTACATTAACATACCGCAATCAGTGGATCAACTTTGAAGGTGCGCCCGAAACGGCAACGTTCGGTATTCACTCCGCTTTCAAAAAAGAGCGTGTAGGCCTTGGGTTGCTTGTAACCAATGATAAGATCGGCAGCTACCGAAATACCGGAGTGTATGGAAGTTATGCCTATATCATCAAGCGGCCCGGTGGTGGTGTGCTCTCATTGGGTGTTCAGGGTGGGTTCAATAATTTCAAAGCCGACTTCACTGAACTTAATCTGAAGGCTGATGCCGACCCGATCTTCAATGGCTTTTTCAACGAATTAAGACCGAACTTTGGTGGTGGTGTATTTTACTATAACAAAAAAATGTTTGCAGGTTTTTCAGTTCCTACAATTCTAAAGCACGCAGATTTCTTTAATGGCTCCTTTGAACAACTCGCCTTGCCACGGGTATATTACCTGAATGCGGGAACAACTTTCCCGATCGATCGGATGGAAAAAGTGAAAGTAAGTCCTTCTTTCCTCTTGCGTGTACAAGAGGGAACTCCGCTGAGTGCTGATATAAATCTGAATGTTATTTTCTATGATCAAATCAGTATTGGAAATTCATACAGAACGGGTGACGCCATTGTTACCTTCGTCAGTTTTAAGCTCAGCGAGAAATTTCATTTTGTATACTCATACGACTGGACCACTTCGGCCATAGGGAGTTATTCAAAGGGAACACACGAGTTTACGATCAACTTCAGAACCCGGATCAGGAACGTTCACAAGGATGTTGAATGTCCTTATTTCTACAGCCACTAATTTTATAATCAAAATTCCTGACGTAAGCATACTGTATACCTTTGCCGGGTATATCCAGAGTATAGTGTTTGCGTTTAACGCACCATCCCATTTATTCATTTTTGGGGAATAAAAGAGTTGACCAACGTTCACTATATGTGATTCCGATATAGATTTCACAGGCATAAGTTTTTAAGTACTTCATAAATTTTGATCGTCAAATTATATGGAAGTCTATAACAAAGCAGTGCAGGTAGGTTCTTTGAAGTTGGAAATTTCCATATCAGACAGGTCCAATACAATCTTATACCAATCTCCGGAAGAGCACGAGGCGTCATTGGCCAGTCCATATTTTATTAATCTTTCGGCCCGTGATGAAAACGATAAGCGCATCTGGCAGACACCTGTTATGGATGACCATGGTGAAATCAAATATTACTCTTCGGTATATGAAGCCATAGAAGATGCCAAGAGCAAACTAGGAGACGCAGGGGACGAGATTGAGTATACCTTGCCTGGGAGCTCACAGGAACTTCAAATATTGTTAATCGAAGATATAGTAGAAGACATGGAACTGATGTCCATGACACTTCGAAAAGCCGGGATGAAGTTCAACATTAAACAAGTTGATACCCGGGAAGAGTTTCTTCAAGCGTTGTCGGAATATAAAGCCGATATAATTTTATCGGATCATGCCATTCCTCAATTCAACTCACTGGAAGCACTGTCGTTGGCACGAAAAGTAAATGCTAAGATTCCCTTCATCATTGTCAGTGGTGGCGTCTCTGAAACCATGGCTATCAATTGCATTCAACAAGGTGCGAGTGACTATGTGTTAAAATCTGATCTATATAGACTTCCGCTGGCCATCCAAAAAGCTTTACACGCTGCAGATATAACATCGGCTACCCGAGAAGAGTTATTGCTCAAGGTTGAAGAACTCAGCCAGGCCAATGATCAACTCGAAAACATGCTTTATGGTGTAGCGCACAATCTCAGATCGCCCCTTAATTCTGTATTGGGACTTTTGAATCTGGCCAGGCACGAAGGAGAGTCATTGAGTAAAAACATGTCGCATTATTTTCAGATGATGGAAGATAGTATCCGAAAACTGGATACATCTGTAAATGATTTATTGAAGTATGCCAAGAACACCAAGAAGGAAGTAAGCATTGAGAAAATTGACTTCAAGAAAATCATACAGGACGGTCTTGAGCAAATGCGGTTCATGAAGGGATTTGACCGCATACAACCTAAAGTAGAAGTTAATCAATCAAGTTTGTTTTACTCGGATGCTTATCGGGTATCCAGTATCCTGCACAACCTGATCTCGAATGCAATCAAGTATATGGATTACTCAAAGGCTGATTCTTTTATCAAGGTTGCCATTGAAGTAACTAAACAAAAAGTTGATATTGAATTCACCGATAATGGTATAGGTATTAACAAGACCTATCTCGCCAAAGTGTTTACTATGTTTTATAGGGCGACCTCACAAAATGATGGAACAGGGCTCGGTCTTTACCTGGTGAATGATACTGTCCAAAAGATGGGCGGAACGATCAGCATCGAATCACAGGAAGGAGAGGGCACTTCGTTTCATATTACACTACCCAACCATTACTCAACGGCGCTTAGTTAGAATTTTACGCCGTCACTTTTTCATTTCACTACACCCTCCATTTCAATCGCTATAACCTTCGGTATGTTTCCTGGTTATCCGGAATAATTTATATTGCCGGCTCTAACTATATTGCTTTATGAAAATCCTGGTCTGTGACGATGATGATGTTGTACTGAGAATAATCAAGCTCACGTTGCAGAATGCCGGCATGGAACCTTACCTGGCAAGCGATGGAAGGCAAGCTCTGAAGCATCTGCATGAAAACGTGCATTTCGATCTCATCATAACAGACATTCACATGCCTTATCATAATGGAGATGAGATACTTAAATTAGTTCGGGAAGAGCAACAAAAGAAGACACCGATCATTATGCTTTCTTCCGATGGAGAAGAAGAAGTAATCGCACTCGCACTAAAGCTTGGTGTAAATGAGTTTATCAAAAAACCATTGGACCCTGATGTGTTGATGAAGAAAGTGAAAAAGCTGCTTCGGTAACGCGAGTATTTTTCGTTGGCAAAATAGTATTAAATAGATTCCTCTTCCTTTTGTGTGAGGATTCTTTCTTTCTTAATATCAATGCGAAGAAAGGCGTACAGGCTCATGTAGATATTGGCGATCCATACCAGTGCGAAACCGGCAATCAAATAACCACGCCAGTCGTGCAGCAGCAATGTATAGTGCGTTATCACCAACATCAAGATGGTTACGTAATGACTGAAGCAATACTCGCAGGTAAACAGATAAAAGAATTTTCGCTGTATCAGCGTTTTGCAATCCTTGCTTCGCCGTACACAAAATTCGCGAGGCTCTTTAAACACTTCCTCGTGCGTAACGGTCCATGCTATACATGCAATCGGAATGGCAAGTATGAAAAGCCAGATAATTTGTTCGTGTAATTCCATAATCCAGAAGTTCTGATTATCCTATAAAATCCCTTGCCAAGGGTTTACGAATACTTTTAACATTGTCGTTTGTAAAGAATGGCCTTCAGGGTATTAAGTCAATAGTTCGTCTGTACTATATAATTCAGATTATATGAAGCGCATACTTGTTGTTTTGTTAGCAGGAGCAGGGTTGATCTTTTTGGTTTCCGGGAATATAAAGGCGCAATCACAAAAAGATATAGTAGCTGTCTTACGTAGTCATATACTCGATGAAGCAGGCCGCGCGCTAAAAGAAGAACCCGTTACCATAACGGCTGCAGCCAGCGACCGAAGCGCAGGTGGGAAGCATGACTTTTACTCTGAAGGCGATTACTGGTGGCCCGATCCTCAGAACCCGGAAGGTCCCTATATTCAGCGCGATGGCATGACCAACCCGGATAATTTTGTGGCGCACCGAAAGGCGTTGATCCGGTTGAGCAGGATTGTCGGGTGCCTTGCTTCTGCCTATAAAATTACTCAGGATGATGCGTATGTAAAACATGCTATAACACATCTCAATGCGTGGTTTGTCGATACTGCTACGATGATGAATCCATCGCTTCTTTATGCACAGGCTATAAAGGGGAGACATACAGGGCGTGGTATAGGAATCATCGATACTATTCATCTCATGGAGGTTGTTGAAGGTATATCTGTGATGGAATCATCCGGAGCTATAAATAAATCCATGCTGGCGGCAATCCGTAAATGGTTTGGACTATATATACAATGGCTTACCACACATCCCTATGGTAAGGATGAGATGAATGCCGAGAATAACCACGGCACGTGTTGGGTGATGCAAGTAGCTGCGTTTGCAAAGTTTACAGGGAATAAAGATGTTCTGCAGTTTTGCAGAGACCGCTATAAAAATGTTTTACTTCCCAACCAAATGGCGGTTGATGGAAGTTTCCCGCGCGAGCTCAAACGAACAAAACCCTATGGCTACTCGCTTTTTAACCTGGATGCGATGGTCATGGTTTGTCAGATCCTTTCCGATTCAAAAAATGATTTATGGAATTACAAGACCCCCGATGGGAAATGTATACGAAAAGGAATTGAGTTCTTGTATCCTTACGCGAAAGAGAAGAGCACATGGCCTTATGCAAAGGATGTCATGTACTGGGATGAATGGCCGGTGGCTCATCCGTTTCTGGTAATGGGCGCGTATGCATTTCATGAAAACAATTGGTTTGAAACCTGGAAGAACCTGGATCACGATCCTGTTGTAGAAGAAGTCTTGCGAAATCTCCCGGTACGAAATCCGGTACTATGGCTTGCCAATTGAAATATAGTCGTGGCAGAAATTGAACACAGCTGGCTGCAGAATAATTGATTACTTTTGAGGATATAATTGAACTATAAACAATCCTCAATATGAAAATGGTCAGCAGGCCTATCGGAAGTGGTTACGTTAAAGTTACCTTTTACTCAAATGACGAGTGGCAGGAGTTTCTTGAGGTGCAAAAAATGATGGGGACGCTCGATGTAAGCACATTGGAAGTTTCAGATGTGAAGGATATCCGTGATGGCTTTATTTCACGGTGGAGAAACTATACCCAACGCTTCTATAGCGAGACAAGCCCTCATACATTTATAATTGAAGAATAGTATAGATCAGATGAAGCTTAACGTAAGAGAGGTATAAAGATCATAGTCTCAGTAAATATCTCAGTAAATAAAAGAGCAGGACGGAATATAGTCCTGCTCTTTTATCTATACAGTATTTTTACTTTTCTGACAAGGCATTCATCTTGAGTGCATAGTCATGAATGATGAGGTTGGTTGTTGAGTCACGATCATATACCGAATACCAACCTTGCGTTTCATGTGGTGGATCGCCAATGAAATCATCATTTGCCTTCCACATACAGGCAGGTTGTCGCGGGCGACCTTCGCCACCCCAGGCCCAGAAATTACAACCGGCAACAACGCTGTTTGGCTCTCTGGACTTTCGATATATACCTTCAAAGATGGAAGCGTAATATTTATCACGGATGGCAACACTGGAAGCTGCATCATGACTATTGCTGTCGCGCGATATACCGAACTCCTCCAGCACCAATGGCTTGTTTAGTTTCCGGGCAAGAGCCTCGTGCTGATCCAGGTAATTCAACGCATAGGTCACGGCAGAATCATAAGTTTCTGCTGCACGAAGTGGATTATATATATCCCAGTTTTGTACCCATATATGAATGGTCATGTAATCTATGTTGCTGAAACTATGATCTTTTTCAGGGTCAGTACCCGAGTACGGTGACGATGTTGTTCCTTCGCTACCAGTGGTCACCAGATGATTGTTGTCCAATTGCTTGATGAGACCCGCTGTATTTTCAATCCACTTCCGATAAGCATCCGTATGAGTAAGGCCACGCGGCTCGTTGCAAAGTTGCCATGCCATAATGGTTGGATCATTTTTATACTCAACATTCGAATATGAGTTCTTACGATTTACTATATATGTGATGTGGTTGTTGAGCATGGTTACGGCCTGCTGATTTGAATAAAAGTTCGCTACGAATTCCTGATAGCGACCCCAGTCTCCTCCGGGATGTGGTGGTGGATACGGGATTGAGTCCGCTGCATGCGTCCATACTATATATTGCCCCATACCACCAGACCAATTCCAGAAGTTCGAAAGGCAAACTATAGCATACATATTTCTCAGCTTCATTTCATGCAATAAGAAATCAAGTCCATCAACAACTTCTTCGTTATATACTCCGGGTGCAGTCTGCAGTGCAGGCACCA